>NZ_JBVHXR010000013.1:259171-294545 GCF_055569295.1 Streptomyces sp. NPDC029292 | reverse complement strand
ACATCCGCCGCTACCTCTGGGGCGACCACTTCTGGTCCCCGTCCTACTTCGCCGCCTCCGCCGGAGGAGCCCCACTCAAGGCCATCAAGGAGTACATCGAGAACCAGAAGCGCCCCGGCTGAGTCACCAGTGCGGCTCCGCCGGACCCAGCACTCCCGCCGCTCCGCGCCGAACCTTCTCGCTGGCTCCGCCGGTCACGACACCGCGACACTCCGCGTCGCTCACCTCAAGATGCGATTCCTCCCGGGGCTGAAGCCCCGGGGCTCCTCGCAAGAATCCGCTGAATTCGCAAGTCGACGCCATGCCGACCCGCGGCTCGAAAAGCCTTCACCCTGCGCGCCCGGGAAGTACACGTGGCCCGGCGCGGCCGGTCGTGCCCCCTTCTCGGGGCGATGACGGCGGGTGACAGCGGCAGAGGCCGCGTTTCATGCCTTCGCTGCCGAGTGGAGAGCCGGATGACTGGTCGTCCAACCTGTCCTTCTCGTGAACTCTCCAGACCGTAGCGGCCCTCCCCCGCCGGCTGTCGGCCGACCTTCTGATTCAGCGGTCTGGGCCGAATTTCGTGACGCTCACGCTCACAGCAGGCCGCGGGTGTGGAAGAAGCGAAAGGATCCACAGCCGTAGACCTGCCGCTTGATCGCTTTCAGCCGTCGACGTGTACTTCGACGACGCCGGGACTGAAGGCGAGCGCCACGCCGGCGAGGGCTGCGCCTCAGCCCTGGCGGAATAGGCACGGCAAAGGAGAACCCGTACGCCTACGTCGCCACCATCGCAGCTGGGCGTACGGGTTCTGGGGTGCCCGCCTTCGATAAGCAGCAGCGGCGCGGCGCATCACGAGCGTGACGTGTTACGTAGGCGTTCGTTCCAGAGTCGGTGCTCAGGCAGCGAGAAGGCCGGTGCGCCGCAGCCACGCCTCGATCTCGGCATCGGCGTCGCTGACTTCCTCGCCGCGCACCGCGAGGCCGTCGCCGATGGTCGCGCCAGTGCAGGAGGCGGCGTAGTCGCGTTCAGCGGTACCCAGTCCGCTCATGGCATACGTCGTGAGGGGGTGGACGGTCTTCCCGTCGAAGTCAAGGTCCTCGGTGAACGTCGACATGATCATGGGTGCTCTGACGTTCCAGATCGGGCTGCCCAGCAGGACTGTGTCGTAGCGGTCGATCGAGCGCAGGGGGTTGGCGATGGCCGGCCGAGCGTCGGCGTCTTGTTCACGAACGTTGCGTGCGACTGTCTCGTCGTAGTCGTCAGGGTAGGGGTCGACGGGCTGGATACGGTGCACGTCGCATTCGATGCGCTCGCTGATCAGCCGCGCCAGCACCTCGGTGTTCCCGACCGTTAGGTTGCGGCGCCCGCCGTTGTAGTAGTTCTCGCCGGCCCGGGAGAAGTATGCCAGCAGGATGGCTTTCCCCCGCGCGGCGGCGGACGCAGCGGGTCGGCCCGCGGATTCGGGCGCGGTCTGTTGCGGCGCGGATGCCGAGCAGCCAGTTATCGGGGCACTGGCCATCACGGCCGCTCCTCCCATGAGGGTGCCGCGCAGGAGCGAGCGTCGCCCCAGCGTGGCGGGGGCGCCACTGTCGCTCGTTGTCGTCTTGGTCATGCGGAAGCCTTCGTCGGTGAGGTGGCTGACGGGCCTGCGGTCGACTTCGGCGGCCTCGTGGCCGACACGGGTGTCCCGGCCCCGGAAGGGTGGGGACACCCGAGTCGTGCGGTCAGTCGTTGAGGCGGAACTGGCCGAGCCGGCTGACCATGGCAGGGTCGCGGTGGTCGAAGAACAGTGAGGCACCGGTGTCCAGGGCGGCGATGGACGCCATCTGGTCGTCGCTGAGCTGGAAGTCGAAGACGTCGAAGTTCTCCGCCATCCGGTCGGCGCGGACCGACTTGGGGATCACGACGACGTCGCGCTGGATGAGCCAGCGGAGCACGACCTGTGCCACGGACTTGCCGTGCGCCTCTGCGATCGCGCTCAGGACCGGGTGGGTGAAGAGGTTGTTCTTGCCCTCGGCGAAGGGTCCCCACGACTCGATCTGGACACCGCGCTCGCGCATGAGGTCCTGCTCGGCCGTGCGCTGGAAGAACGGATGGGTCTCGACCTGGTTCACCGCGGGCGTGATGTCGTTGTTGTCGATGAGATCGACGAGCCGGTCGGGGTAGAAGTTCGAGACGCCGATCGCCTTGATGCGGCCCTCGCGGTGCAGGTCCTGCATGGCGCGCCACTGGCTGTACACGTCGCCGAAGGGCTGGTGCATCAGGTACAGGTCGAGGTGGTCCAGGCCGAGCTTGCGCAGGGACGTCTCGAAGGCGCGCTTGGTGTTCTCCTCGTCGCCCGCGTGCTGCACCCAGAGCTTGGTCGTGATGAAGAGTTCCTCGCGCGGGATGCCGCTGTTCTTGATGGCGCGGCCGACGGCTTCCTCGTTCTGGTAGGCGGATGCGGTATCCAGCGATCGGTAGCCTGCGGCGAGGGCATCGGTGACGGCCTGCTCGGTCTGCTCCGGGGGGATCTGGTAGACGCCGAAGCCGAGGATGGGCATCTCGACGCCGTTGTTGAGGGTGACGTTCTGCATGGTGCTTCCTTTTCGTGCGGGGTGAGGGTGTGTGCCGGGGTGGGCGTGTGGGGGTCAGCGTTCGAGCAGGCGCATGCCGGCTTCGTCGTGGGTGTCGCCGGCGGCCGGGGTGAGGTTGTTCAGCGTGTCGATCTGCTCGGCGGTCAGCTGAACGGCGTCGGCGGCGGTGTTCTCCTCCAGGCGGGAGACCCGCCGGGTGCCGGGGATGGGGGCGATGTTGTCGCCCCGGGTCAGCAGCCACGCCAGGGCGACCTGCGCCGGGGTGGCGCCGGCTTCGGCGGCGACGGCCTGGACCTCGTCGGCGAGGCGCAGGTTGCGCTGGAAGTTCTCGCCGGTGAAGCGCGGGTTGTTCTTGCGCCAGTCGCTGTCCTCGAAGTCGTCGGTGGAGCGGATCTTGCCGGTGAGGAAGCCGTGGCCCAGCGGCGAGTACGGGACGAAGCCGATGTTCAGCTCCCGCAGCACTGGCAGCACTCGCGCCTCGGGGTCGCGGGTCCACAGCGAGTACTCCGACTGCACGGCGGCGACGGGGTGGACGGTGTGGGCGCGGCGGATCGTCTCGGGTCCGGCCTCCGAGAGACCGATCGCGCGGACCTTGCCCTGGTCGACCAGCTCGGCCAGCGCGCCGACGGTCTCCTCGATCGGCGTGTACGGGTCGACGCGGTGCTGGTAGAACAGGTCGATGTAGTCGGTGCCGAGGCGCTTCAGGGATCCGTCGACGGCAGTGCGGATGCTGGCCGGGCTGCTGTCGAGCTGCCCGGTATCGCGGCCGGTGTGGGAGATGAACCCGAATTTCGTGGCCACCACAACCTGGTCGCGACGGCCCTTCAGGGCGCGGCCGACGAGTTCCTCGTTGGTGTAGGGACCGTAGACCTCGGCGGTGTCGATGAAGGTGACGCCCAGCTCCAGGGCCCGGTGAATGGTGCGGACCGATTCCGCGTCGTCCGTCCCCGCGCCGCCGTAGGCGTGGGACATGCCCATCGCACCCAGACCGATCCGGGAGACCTCCAGATTGCCCAGCTTGATGTGTTTCACGAGCTTTCTCCGTTCTTTATTCATTTGCCGTGTTCACTGTGCGTCCGGGGGCCCATCGCTTACCCGTGACACACGGCGTGACCGGTCACGCCTGTCGGGCGGGCCGTAGCAGCAGGCCGGCGGCGACGCTCGCCGCGACCGACGCTGCGGCGAGCAGCAGGCTGGTGTGCAGCCCGGAGACGAAACTGGTCCGGCCGGCGACCAGGGCGCCGAAGACGGCCACGGCCAGGGCTCCGCCGAGCTGGCGCGAGGTGTTGAGCACGCCGCCGGCGGTGCCGGCGCGCTCTGCAGGCACGCTCTCCAGCAGGAGTGCTGTCAGAGCCATCACGGCCAGTGCGCCGCCCGCGCCGATGGGCACCATCAGGACCGTCAGCAGCCACGTGGGGGCCGAGGCGGGGGTGGCCGACATCAGCAGCAGGCCGGCGATCATGAGGATCTGCCCGGCGATCACGGGAACTTTGGCGCCTAAGCGGTTCATCAGCCGGGCCGAGACGGGGCCGGTCACAGCCGTGAGCAGAGCCATCGGCAAAAACGCCAGACCGGTCGCGAGGGCGCTCAGTCCGCGTATCTGCTGCAAGTACAGGCTGAACAGGAAGATCATTCCGTAGAAGCCGACGTTCAGTGCGAAGCCGATGATGGCCGAGAGCGACATGGTGCGAGCGCGCAGCAGCGGCAGAGGCGTCATCGGATGCTGCCCGCGGGCCTGCGACGTCACATAGACGGCGACAGCGACGACGGCCACGGCCGGCGCGATCAGAACCCGGCGGGTGCCGAATCCGTCGGCCCCGGCCTCGATGGCCGCATAGGTGAGGGCGCCCATCGCAGCAACCGCCGTCACCTGACCGATCACGTCGAAGGGGACCTCCCGCTTCATCGAGCGGGGGGCGCGAGCGAGCAGGAGCAGGGCCACCGCGCCCACGGGCAGATTGACAAAGAACATCATCCGCCAGTCGATGAGAGTCAGCAGCCCGCCGGCCACCGGCCCGGCGGCAGATCCCACCGAGCCGCTCACACCCCACAGGGCGATCGCCCGCGCCCGCCGGCCCGGATCCGGGAACGCCTCGCGCAGCAAAGCCAGGGAGGAGGGCACCATCAGCGCGGCGCCCGCCCCCTGCACCAGCCGTGCCGCGACCAGCACGCCCAGGTTCGGCGCCAGGCCGCAGGCCACGGAGGCCGCGACGAACAGCGCAAGACCCGCGCCGAACGCCTGACGGGCGCCGACCCGGTCGCTCACCGCGCCCGCAGACAACAGGAACGCGGCGAAAGCAAGGGTGTAGCCGTCGACCACCCACTGCAGCCCGGTCATCCCGCCGCCGAACCCCTCGCCGATCGAGGGCAGCGCGACGTTCACCACCATCGCGTCCAGCATGAGGACGAAGAACCCGAGCAGCACGGCAAGCAGCGCCGGACGCGAACCGGACTGGCGCCGTGCGGACGGATCGTCTGCGACGGCCTGGGTGGGTGCGGGCAGGGTAGCCAAGGAAGAACGATCTCCAGCAGGAAGGGGGCGGCGTCTTACGGCATCCACCCTCGCGCGCTGCGGAGAAAGGTGGCAGGCCGAGCTGTGCCGGGGAACAGCGTTCGGGGGTAACGACAGGGCCCCCCTCACGACTGCCGCGCAGGTCAACGCGGTGTGATGCTGGAGGCATGGCATCCGAGCAGAGCACGAGCAGCGGCCGCGGTATGGAGCTGGGCCGGTTCCTGCGCGCGCGCCGCACCCAGACCAGCCCCGCCCAGGTCGGCCTCACCGTCGGCGCCGGCCTGCGCCGCACCCCGGGCCTGCGCCGCGAAGAACTGGCCACGCTCGCCGGCATCAGCATCGACTACTACGTCCGCATGGAACGTGGCAAGGAGACCCGGCCCAGCCCCTCCGTCCTCGACGCCCTCGCCCGCGCCCTTCACCTCGACGACGCCGAGCACCAGCATCTGCGCGAGCTGGCCGCCCGCGCGGCGCACTATGCCCCTGAGCCGCCGCCCCCGCCCAGCCGCACCGTCCGCCCGCACCTGAAGCTGCTGCTGGAGACGATGCGACCGAACCCGGCCTACATCGTCAGCCGCAGCATGGACCTCCTGGCCTGGAACCCCGGCGGCCTCGCCCTGTACGCGGGCCTGGCCGACTGGCCGGCCAAGCAGCGCAACCTCGCCCGCTACCTCTTCCTTCACCCCACCGCGCCCGAGCTGTTCCCCGACTGGGAGAACCAGGTCCGCGGCTGCGTTGCCCGGCTGCGCGCCCAGGCCGGCACCGACCCCGACGCCCCCGACCTCACCGGCCTCGTCGGCGAACTCCTCCTCAAGAGCCCCGACTTCGCCAAGCTGTGGGAACGCTACGACGTCACCGGCCGCAAGAACATCTCCAAGACCTTCCACCACCCCCACGTCGGCACGCTCGCTCTCAGCGGCCAGAGCATGCCGCTCGAAGGCACCCCAGGACAGCGCCTCGGCGTCTACGTGGCCGAACCCGGCACCCCCCACCACGACGCCATGCTCCTGCTCGACATGACCGCACCCCAGAAGGCGCCGGAGCAGACGTCGCAGCGGCAGCAATGATCGGCCAGGTGATCCTTACTCATGCTGGGCAGGGAAAGCGCTACCGAGGCAGCCTCGGGGTGCGCTCCGGGTGGGCGAGTTGGTGCCGATTCAGCCGGACCGTCTGGTGGTCGTCTTGCCAGGCGGACAGGTGATCGTCGTCCCGATACTGCCCACACCGCCAACGCCCCAGCCGAACTGGGACAAAGCAGAAGAGATCCCGGGGCTCGATGTCATGGCTGTCGGCGCGCAGTTCCAAACGGTGGCCGAAGCCTTGGAGCCCAGCCCGCTGAGCAAGGACCTCGCTGCGCTGGCCGATCGGCTGGTGGACGTCGGCGCTCTTCGTCTGTCCCACTGACGCATGGCCCGCAGCCCCCTCTTTGATGCCTTGCGGCATAGAGACTGGGGCTCGGTAGGAAGGGCGGCATGGATCCCCATGGTCGAAGCTGACGAAAGGGCCCCGGTGATCGGCTTGTACCGGATCACCGGGGCCGAGGCCGCTACCCAATCGGCCCTGTGTCAGGCGGACTCGCGCCAGCGGTTGGTGATCGGGAGGCGGCGGTCCTTGCCGAAGACCTTTGGCGAGATCTTCGTGCCCGGCGGGTACTGCCGCCGCTTGTACTCCGCCGCGTCGACCATCCGCAGTACCCGCGTCACCAGTTCCGCGTCGAAGCCCGCCGCCACGATCACGTCGCGCCCCTGGTCGCTGTCGACGTAGAGCGACAGGATCTGGTCCAGCACGGTGTAGTCCGGCAGGGAGTCGGTGTCGACCTGCCCCGGCCGCAGCTCGGCGCTGGGCGGCTTGCTGATGGAGTTCTCCGGGATCGGCGGGGTGTGACCGCGCTCCAGTGCGGCGCGGTTGCGCCAACGGGCCAGGGCGAAGACCGACGTCTTATAGACGTCCTTGATCGGCGCGTAGGCGCCCACCGAGTCGCCGTACAGCGTGGAGTAACCCACCGCCAGCTCGCTCTTGTTGCCGGGCGCCAGCACGATGTGCCCCTCCTCGTTGGACAGCGACATGAGCACCGTCCCGCGCAGCCGTGACTGCAGGTTCTCCTCGGCCAGACCGGTCAGCCCCAGCGCCCCCATGTACGCGTCGAACATCGGCGCGATCGGTACGGTCCGGAAGTTCAGCCCGGTGCGCCGGGCCAGTTCCGCCGCGTCGGCGACCGAGTGCTCCGAGGAGTACGCGGACGGCATGGCCACCCCGTGAACGTTGGCCGCCCCCACCGCGTCGCAGGCGATGGCGGCGACCAGGGCCGAGTCGATGCCGCCGGAGAGCCCGATCAGCACGCTGCGGAAGCCGTTCTTGGCGACGTACCCTCGCAGGCCCACGACCAGCGCCGTGTACATCTCCTCGTCGTCCCCGAGGCGTGCCGCGTGCCCGTTGGGCACCTGGACCTCGTACGGCGGCAGCGGCTCGGCCGAGATCGTGCGGTGGTCGACCACCAGCCCGTCGGCAAGCGCACCGGTCGGCGGTTCCTCGGCGGCGGCCGGGAGTTCCAGGTCGACCAGCACGCAGCCCTCCTCGAACTGCCGTGCCCGGGCGATGACTTCCCCCTGCGCCGACACCACGATGGAGTCGCCGTCGAAGACCAGTTCGTCCTGGCCTCCCGTCATCGTCAGGTAGGCCAGCGTGCAACCAGCCTCCTGGGCCCGCTTGCGGACCACTTCCAGGCGCTCGTCGTGCTTGTTGAGCTCGTACGGCGAGCCGTTGATGGAGAGCAGCAGACCTGCTCCGGCGGCCCGGGCGGCCGGCGCCCGGCCGCCGTCCTGCCACAGGTCCTCGCAGATCGCGAGTGCGACATCGACGCCGCGCACCCGAACCACGGGCAGCGTGTCGCCCGGTACGAAGTACCGGACCTCGTCGAAGACGCCATAGTTCTGCAGATACTGCTTCGCGAGCCGCAGCACGACCTCGCCCCGGTGCAGAACAGCGGCGGCGTTCTGCGGCGCGCCGGCGGGCTGCCCGTAGCGGGGCCGCGCCTCGCTACGGTCGACGTAGCCGACGACCACCGGCAGCTCCCCGAACCCCTCATCGGCCAGCCGCCCCGCGAGCGCGTCCAGCGCGGCGCGGCTGGCATCCACGAAGGAGGCCCGCAGCGCGAGGTCCTCCAGGGGAAACCCGGTCAACGCCATCTCGGGGAACGCCACCAGGTGGGCTCCCTGTTCGGCTGCATGCCGGGTCCAGCGCACGATCGACTCGGCGTTCCCGGAGAGGTCACCTACGGTCGAGTCGATCTGATTCATGGCGAGGCGAAGTTGAGGCACCCGACCACTGTAATCGTCATACCGACGCAATGAGGGTTCAGCCCGGAATGTGTATCCCGCAGGCGGCGCCTGTCGTTCATCGGAATTCCTCCGTGGATACACCGCCCTTTAGGCGGAGAGGAAACGGGCTCCTGCGGGGCAGGGCAAGGAACGGGGATTCGCCACCCGGGCGGATCCCCGTTTAGCGCCAACTGTCCGCAGAGGGCTACTCGTTGATGCGTTAGGTTGTGAGTTGTGACCACGCAGGTGAAGCGGGCGTTCAAGTACCGCTTCTATCCAACCCATGCGCAGGCGGCTGAGCTGTCGCGCACGTTCGGGTGTGTGCGGAAGGTTTACAACTTGGCGCTCACGGCCCGTACCGAGGCATGGGCGCGGCAGGAGCGGGTCAACTACAACGCCACCTCTTCGATGCTGACGGCGTGGAAGAAGACCGAGGAACTGGCCTACCTCAACGAGGTTTCCTCGGTCCCGCTGCAGCAGGCGCTTCGGCATTTGCAGGTGGCGTTCACCCATTTCTTCGGCAAGCGGGCCAAGTACCCGCGCTTCAAGAGCCGGAAGAAGTCCCGCAAGAGTGCGGAGTACACGACCAGCGCGTTCCGCTTCCGGGACGGTGAGCTGCGGCTCGCGAGGATGGCCGAGCCCTTGGCGATCGTGTGGTCCCGGCCCCTGCCCGAAGGCGCGAGCCCGTCGACGGTGACCGTGTCTCAGGACGCGGCGGGACGCTGGTTTGTCTCGATGCTGTGCGACGACCCGAGCGTGCAACCGCTGACCACCACGAATGCGGCGGTTGGGATCGACGCGGGCCTGAATCACCTGGTGACCCTCTCCACCGGGGAGAAGATCACCAACCCGAAGCACGAACGTGCCGACCGTGCCCGTCTTGCGAAGGCTCAGCGGGAACTGTCCCGCAAGGCCAAGGGCGACGGTACCAACCGGGCCAAGGCCCGGCGCAAGGTCGCCCGCATCCATGCCCGGATCACCGACGCAGGCGTGACGGTCTCCACAAGCTGACCACTCGTCTCGTGCGTGAAAACCAAACGCTCGTGATCGAGGACCTGACCGTACGCAACATGGTCAAAAACCGTTGGTGCTCGGGCTGCTCTCAGGCCTGCCGCGTAAGAGCTGCTGGACCATCGCCGAGTGGACTGGGGAGACAATCCCGGACGGCCTGCAGCACCTGCTCGGCCCCGGGGCGGGGCCAGTTCGCCCCGTCACCACTCCTCAATGCATCCGCGCGACCCGCCCATTGGGGCCGCTCGAGCTCGTCGCGCCGGGGCCGCCGAACGGCTCTGGCAGCAATCACGGGGAGCCGTCACTGGGGGTCCTACCGAGCGAGACACGAAATCTCCCTACCGGTCACAGCGGGGGGCGGCTGGCTGCGACTCTGCATTCAGGGCATCGATAGGCTGATCAGCATGGAAACTGAGGCGGCCGGAGGGCCGGTTGGGGTGGTGTGTCCGGGGTGCGGCGGTGCCGAGGTGCGGACGGTTGAACAGGCGCGCAGCGGTAAGGGCGCGATGCGCGACGACCTGTACGGCCGGCTGGCGCCCGGACCGGACAAGACCGGCGACGGATGCATGCACTTCGCGGAGGGCATGGTGCTGACCGGTATCGGCATCGCCCTCGCGTACACGGGCGTCCACCAGGACAAGCCGCTGTACACGATCGGCGGTGTGCTGCTCGCTCTGGTCTGCTTCGCCGGGATCTTCGCGGTCGTGCGCGGCGACGGGCGCGAGAAGAGGGCCGCCGAGGCCGGGGCCCCGCGTGCGGAGCGCCTGTGGCGGCCGGCGCGCTACTGCTCCGGCTGCGCCTCGGTGTTCTGCCCGGGCGGCACCCCATGGCAGGGAGTCCTCACCCCAGAACAGTTCAAGAAGCTGGTGTGGACCGAGGCCGGCTACGCCGACCAGCTCCTGGCGGGGGACAAGGCCAAGGATGCGGAGATACCGTCTGACGTGCTGCCAGAACGGTTGTAGGACCCCGGTTGGCTAGCAGGTTCGCCTCGACGGCGTCCTCGATCCAGGCGGCAGCAGGACGCCAGTCTGCTGGGTGAGCATGTCGCCGAAGTCGCGGACCAGTTGGTGCGCGGTGGCCAGTTCGGGGCAGCCGTTCAGCACCGCCTTGAGCTGCTGGTGTTCGTCCTCGGTGAGCGTGGAGGGGCGGCGGGTGAGCCAGCCGGTGACCTGCCGGACGCTCGGCGGCGCCGGAGGCCGGGCACGAGCCCGCGCCACGGCGGGCACTGAGCCTCACCACCATCCCGCACGCACCGTGCGCCGCCGTGGTGACCAGTACCTCGGTTGGTGTCCCGTCGCAAATGATCTGGTTCGCGGCTGGGGCTGTGACCTGCGGCGACCGCAACATCTGAGATGCCAGGCCGACGAACATCTCAATTGCTCTGGTCTCGCATGCGTGGATGCTGGTTGTCGTCTCAGTTGATCTGGTCCGGTTCGACTGTTTCGAACCTGGGGTCAGCCGACATACGGCCGGAAGGGATAGCAGCGCGACCGCAGACGAACGCGGTCCAGACACCTGCGGACGATCACCGGGTGGGGCCGGGGCGGTAGTGTCCGCGGCGATGGACGGTTCAGGGGGAGAAGAACAGCGGCCATGGCATGCCGCGGCCGCGCTGGTACGGGCCGCACGGACCGGGGATGCGCTGGCGATGGACGAATTGCTGACCTTGGTGACGCCGTACGTGACCCGGCTGTGCCGGCCGATCGCGGTGTCGGACTGCGAGGACGCGGTTCAAGAGGCGCTGGTGGCGATCTTCCTGGGGGTGCGGGGGCTGCGCGATCCGCAGGCGTTCTACGGCTGGGCGCGTACGGTCACCGTGCGCGAGGCCGTGCGGGTGGCGCGGCGCACCGCCGTCGAGCGAGCCGTCGACCCTGACGACGTCGCCCGCCTGCGCGGTCTCGGCCGTCATGGCGACGGCGAGCTGTCAGCACAGGTACGGGACGTGCTTGCGCGGATGCCGGTGCATCACCGCGCGGTGCTCGTACTGCGCGAGATGGAAGGGCTTGATGAACGAAGTGCCGCCAAAGTGCTGGGTATCGCGCCAGGTACGGTCAAGTCCCGGCTGCATCGCGCCCGTTCGTCGTTCCGGAAGGCGTGGCAGCGATGAGCGTTGACTCTGTGGCTCGATTGCGAGTGATGGCCGCGGGACTGCGCACCGCGATGTACGCGGAGGAGCGACTGGACCTGCCGTACGACAAGGTGTGGGCGGTCGCCGAGGATTTGGCGGGTGAGCTGCCGCACCTCGTGCCCTTCCTGCGTGAGTTCCGCGTCCTGTCGGGTGACGCCGATCGCAAGCGTGCCCTGGCGGTGGGACCGCTGGGTGTCCGCGGCGCTTTCGAGGTGCGGCTGGCTCCCGGCTGGTGCCTGATGCAGTCGCGACTCGTGGTGGGTGGCATGGCCGCCGCCCCGGAGGGCGACGGCACACGCTTCGCGGTGCTCGGCGCGGCGCGTCCCGCCGTCCTGCGACCGGTCCAGTTGGTATACGGCCAGCTGCTCGGGGCCCGCCGAGGGCACGCATTCGTCCGAAAGATCGCGCTGCGGGCGGCCGCGCGTTAGCGGTTCCGGCCCGTCCCGAACAGCTCTCTCATCGCCTCGGCCACCACTTGTGGGGCTTCCCGGGGCAGGAAGTGGCCGGTGCCGGGCACGATGTGCACTGTGAGGTCGTCCGCGTGGCCCTCGCCTCCGGCCAGCGTGGACGGGGGAAACACGTTGTCCCGCTCGCCACCCAGCAGCACGGTCGGGACCGTCAGCCGGTGCCCGCGCCACGTGCCGCGCAGCAGCGCCGGTATCTCCCGGACGACGTACTGCCAGAACATGGCCTGCCCGGCGTGCGCGCCGACGCGGGCCGCGGCGGTGTACTCGGCGAGTTCGTCGGCCTGCCAGACGGACGGGTCGGCCACCTGATGACGGAGCAGGAAGCGGGTGAACGCCGGACAGCGGCGCAGCACGGCCCGGCCGATCACCGGATACTCGATGAAGGCGGTGTACCACTGTCGCCACAGGTTCGGCAGGATCGCCCGCTGCCGGGCCCACGGGTGCGCCATGTTGAGCGCCAGGTAGCCGCTGAACCGCTCCGGTGCCCGCAGGCACAGCCGGAAGCCCACGTGGGCACCCCAGTCGTGTCCGACCAGGCCCACCCGCTCGAGTCCAAGGGCGTCGAGCAGCGCGAGCATGTCGTCGGACAAGCCATCGATGTCGTAGCCGCGCCGGGTCTGCCCCGACCAGCCGAAGCCCCGCAGGTCCGGGCAGATCAGCCGGTGTCCGGCGGCCGACAGGACAGCGACCCGGTGCCAGGCGAACCAGTGCTGCGGAAAGCCGTGCAGCAGCAGGATCGGCGCGCCGGTTCCGTACTCGGCGACATGCAACCGGGTGCCGCGCACCTCCAGCCATCGGTGCTCCGCCCCTTCGGCGTACGGGAGCGGTCTGCGGGCAACGGTCCTGTCCGAGGTCGTGCTCGATGCCATGGGAAACACCCTCTCGCCTTCGGCGGATCTCCTGCGGACCCGCTTCGGCGTGCCAGGAGGCGAGAACGAGCCGAAACGTTCCCCGCTTCCCCGAATTCGCTGCGCCGCGTCAGTAGCGTGGCCGACGGCCGCCAGTGAGGTCAGGAACTCGAATCCAGCAAGTCCAGGCCGCGTTCGGTGGTTACGTAGAGCACGGTGCGCCCGATCCGCTCGCCGGTGACGAGGCCGCTCTCGCGCAGGATGCCGAGGTGTTGTGAGACCGCACTCGGCGTGACGTCCAGCGCGCGTGCGAGGTCGGTAGTGGTCGCGGGTGATCGCAGCGCCTCGAGCAGTTCAGCGCGATGCCGGCCGAGTAGGCGGATCGTGCTGCCACGTGCCGGGCGGGTCCCGGCGGTCCAGAGCGTGCCGACGCCGCGTGCCGGGTAACGCACAGTCGTCTGCGTCGTCGTGTGGCCCTTGATCGTGACGTTCGCCGGGCCCAACACGAGGGGCAGCAGCACCAGTCCGCCAGGGCCCATACTGATCATGCGATCGCGGTGGTCATGTTCGAGGGTCAGCCGTCCGTCGTGCCAGTGCAGGTTCGGATGCAGGTCGGCGAACAGCCGCTCGGCGCCGCCGGCGGCCAATTGCTTTGCTCGGTAGGCGATATCTGCGTCGAGGACGGCTCGAATACGTGCCCAGTGCGGCTTGATGAGGCGATCGTGTGCCTCGCGCAGCTCGGCAGCGATCGCGCGTAGCCCAGCGGCGGGGCGGGCCGCGAGTTCGGCCGCGCTGTCCGGGAGATCGTCGCCGAACACCCGCTTCAGGCTGGTGCGGACCTGGCGTGCGGTGGTGCGCCGCATCGCGGCGAGGCCGTCGTCGATCGTGGTCCACATGCCCGTCGGGGCCGGGAGGAGAAACTGGGGCCAGCTCGGCCGGTCGTTGACGATCAGCGGCCACACGCGCGGCAGCTGGCGGGGCCGGACGGTCAGTTCGTCCGACGCCCACCGCATCCAGCGCAGGTTGCTGTCCCGTCGCCCACGGTCGCCGAGCTGCTGCAGGCCGGAGATGGTTTCCGACAGTGGCGAGATCGCGAACCGGGTGCTGGCCAGCTCGGAGAGGCTGAGAATCACGGTCACCGGCATTCATTGATCATGTAGCGGCAGGCTAACTGGTGTCCGGACCGCCCTTGGTACCGGACGATCTCCACCGTGACCGAGAGGATCGCTCGACCCCGCCTGTCCGCCGCCTATCGGCGGCTGTGGTGGGCGGCGGCTGTCGACAACATCGGCGACGGCGCGTTCGCCGCCGCCGTCCCACTGCTGGCGGTGACAATCACCCGTGATTCGCGGCTGATTTCGATCGTCTCGGCCGCCACTTACCTGCCGTGGCTGCTGCTGTCTTTGCCGGCCGGCGCCGTGGTCGACCGTCACGACCGAGTCTCGCTGATGTGGCGCTCGCAGGCGATCCAGGCCATCGTCGTCGGCGTTATCGCAGTTCTGGCGGGGCTCGGCCAGGTCAGCATCCCGGTCCTCGCCGTCATGGCGTTCGGGCTCGGCGCCTGCGAAGTGGTCTTCGCCAACGCATCGCAGGCGATCATTCCAGACATCGTTCCGACACCACTCCTGCACAAGGCGAACGGCAACCAGTACACCGTCACCACAATCGGCCAGCTATTCCTCGGACCGCCCCTGGGAAGCCTGCTGTTTGCGGTCAGTGCCGCACTGCCGTTCGGCCTGGACGTCGGCTCTTTCGCCCTGTCCGCAGCGCTGCTCGCGACCCTGCCGCGACGCCCACCTAGGCATGTCGAGCATCCACCGATCCGCACGGCCATCGCGGAGGGCTTGCGCCGGCTCACCGCCCACCGCCTACTGCGCACCCTCGCACTGTTGCTGGGCGTCAACACCTTCTGCTTCCAGCTGGGGAACGTGACTCTCGTGCTGCTTGCGACGCAAACCCTGCACCTGAGTGCACGCGGCTACGGCTTGCTACTCGCCGGAGCCGCCGTCGGCAGCGTGCTCGGCGGCCTCCTCAATACCCGGGTCGTCACACGAGTCGGCGCGGTGCCCGCGCTGTTGGCGGCGCTCGCCGCAAACGTCATCATCTTTGCCGGAATTGGGATCAGCCCGGACGCGATCGTGCTCGGCGGACTGCTTGCACTGAACGGGTTCGTCACCGCGATCTGGAACATCGTGACCGTGAGCCTGCGGCAGCAGATCGTGCCGGCAGAGCTACTGGGCCGGGTCAACAGCGTCTATCGAATGCTGGGCTGGGGCCTCATCCCACTGGGCGCACTGACCGGCGGTTTCCTCGCTCACCAGTTCGGGCTGCGCGCGCCGTACCCGATCGCGGGCGCACTTCGCGGCATAGCCCTCACCCTCGCGCTGCCCGTACTCGTCACCGCTATGCGCCCAGCCTCCGCCGCACCGCGCACTCAGCCGCGCGCCTAGGTTCGCCGGTACAGAAGCCGAAACGACTCGGTTCGTTGAGAAAACGACTCGGTTGAGTGAGACCGGGCGGTCCTCGGGAGGCACTGAGCGGTTGGGTGAGAGATCGAAGTCGATGAGTTTTGGGTTCTGGCACAGAACTTGGGGAGCGGTCGCAGAGCGTCACCATGGTGTTCGATTGCGAGGATTCGGCTTGCGTGAGACCGCGCACGCTCCACCGCCGCGCAAACGAGAATGACGCTCCATCAGGTCTGCGTCTGGCTCCGCCAGGGGCCATAGCGGCCGGTGACGGTGCTGGTCATGCAGGCCGACCTACCGTTCTGGGACTCCATCGTGTTCGCCGGGATCGACGACGTGGATGTCGAGGCGGTGACCGCCGCCTTCGGCACGGTCGATGTTATGGCGAGAGGCCGGGCGGCTGACGCAGCATGTCCGGACTGCGGCCGCTTCTCCGGCCGGGTGCACGACTCCTACCAGCGCAGGCTTAAGGATCTGCCGCTGGGCGGGCAGAGCGTCGTGATCCATCTGATGGTCCGGCGTTTCATCTGCGGCGCGGACAACTGCCCGCGCCGCACCTTCGCCGAGCCGTTTCCTGAGCTGACTTCCCCGTACGCGCGCTTCACCACGCGGCTCGACCGCATCCTGGAGCGCGTTGGGCTCGCTCTCGCCGGCCGGGCCAGCGCCCGGCTGGCCACTCAGCTGGGCCTCCATGCGGGGAGGATGACCTTGCTGCGCAGGGTCATGGCTCTGCCGGACCCGCACCCAAGTACGCCGCGTGTGCTGGGCGTTGACGACTTCGCGATCCGCCAGGGCCAGAGCTACTCCACCGTCTTGACCTGCGGGGAAACCCATCGCGTGGTCGACGTGCTGCCGACACGTGAGGCGGGGCCGCTGGCAGCACGGCTGACCTCGCGTCCGGGCGTGGAGATCATCTAATGGGTCCTGAAGGCGGTTCACGAGCCTCTCCGGTAGCTGTCGCCCTTGCGCGAGATGACTTCGGCACGGTGAACGAGGCGGTCGGTCAGCGCGGCGGCGACGGTGTCGTCGCCGAAGACCTCGCACGCCGGCCCGAAGAACGAGTCGGTACTCTGGTCAACCCAGCCGCCGGCGACGGCAACGTACTGCGGCTGTACGACACAATGGACTGGGTACTCGAGCTGTGCCCGCCGCCACGCAACGCCCGCTCGTGGCCTGGCGACTTCCGTATTAGTCCATACGAATGATTCACCGGCGCCGCAGGGTGAACGATGAGACTTTGTGCCTCGCGCCGACGGCAGCCAGCCGCTCGCGACCATTAGCGTCGACTCTTGTGTCGATGAGCTGTGCCTTTGTGAACCTGAAACCCGGAGTGGGAAAGACGACCAGCGCAGTCTGGTTGGCTCACGCACTCCACGAGTCGGGCATCTCACCGCTGCTGGTGGACAGTGACCCCGCCTCCTCCGCGCTGCGTTGGAGCGAATTGGCAGGTGGCTTCCCGTTTCCTGTGGTCGCCCTACCGGTCGGCGACGTGCACCGGCGCGTGAACGACTTCCTCGGCAACCGGCAGGCCGTCGTGTTCGACGCCCCGCAGATGGAGGACCACGCCCACATCGCCCGGAGCATCATGCGGTATGCCAGCGAGTGGATCGTGCCGGTGACCCCAGCCCCCATCGAGCTGGATCGCATGGCACCCATCGGCGGCGAGATGGGCGACGTACAGTCCTTGCGCGCCCAGCCGGCCCGCGCCACTGTCCTGCTGAACCGCACAAATCGTCCCGACGCCACGCGCACCGGTCCCGATGCCGACGCCCGCGAAGCTCTCACCGAGCGGGGCTTCGACGTGTTGTCCACCCATATTCCACGGCTCGACTTGTACGCCCAGTCATTCGGCAGCCCGATCAAGGTCAAAGGCTCGGCGTACATGGACCTCGCAGAAGAGCTCATCAAGCGTCAGGACAAAGTGTGAATCAGCGCAAGGACACCTACCGAGCCGCATTGCAGCGCGGACCGGACGTCACCGCACCCCGTCACGCCAAAGTCACTCAACTGCACACCCGATACATCCGAGTGACCATCGAGCTCGACCCCGCCTTGGCACGCGACCTCACCCGATGGGTGGGACCACCTGTATCCGCGCTCCTGCGCGCCGGCGCCGCTGTACTGCGCCCCTAAGAGACCAGTTCGAGAACGGGTAGCGCCGCGGCCCCCGTGCCGCGCCGCTTGATCCGCACCAGGTGGTCTGGTCTCGCCTCCGCGCACTCCAGACAGGCGCAACGGCAGCAACCTGCGCGCCTCAGTTACCTACGTTCTGGCGTGAGATCGACGAGGTTCCAGAGTCTGCGCCGTCGAGCCAGCCAAGAGCACCCATGACCATGAGGCTCAGCGTCATCCACGCCACGAGCGCTCCACCGCCGTACAGCACGGCACCCGGCACAAGGGCGCCGTTCGCGTAGGAGAGAACGCCCGCCACAACACCGGCGAGCACTGATGAGACGAACGCCAGGACCACTAGCAGCGCCCGAGTGGCGGAGAGGGAGAAACGCACTGGTCGAACCCTTCGGTAAGGGTGGTCGACCATCGGCGGGGCAGGCAGCCTCAGCTCGACCACCTTGCGATGGCCTGCTGAGACCTAGCGTCAGGACTCATTTTCGCCGGGCGCACTTCCCCCAAGGGACGCTCGAAACCGCGCCTACAGCCCCCGAGGCAACTCCTCGGGCAGTCGGTTGGGTTGGCAGCTTGCTCGACGGCCCCCGTTGCCGTCGCCTCGCCATTCCGACTTTACGGTAGCGCCCCAATTCCCTTGATCGCCAGAACAGTTGAGGAAAAGGACGCCCGGGCCGGCATCCTCATGCTCCGGCCAAGACACGACGGCTGTATCACTACCATTGCGTCGGCAGCCGGGGGAACCGCGGTGGTCCAGCCTGCGGGGACAGACGCGTGGACGACGCTGCGCCAGCGGATGGCCCGGCTCGTGGGCCGGGGAGACGAGCAGCGGCAACGCGACGAGCGTAGATGAGTTGAGGGACCTCATTGCTTTCGCTCAGGCTCAGTCCTCGCACAGTCCGGCTCCGCCCCTGGGAACTGGTCAGCGCGTGGCTCCCCTGTGGCTTTTGCCTTGAGGTCGAGGGTATTTCGGGTGCGAAGACACGCAGGCGCCGCCGTCGGGCATGCGGGTGCTCGCGGTGTCGTGTTGGGGTGTCAGGTGTTGGGGCTGATCGGTGCGCGGGTGGGTGGAGGTAACCCGGTCGCAGCGGCTGGCAGGGGTGCGAGGCCGTTCAACTCGGTGGTCTCTTCGGACTCGATTACGGCAGATGCCTGCGCTGTGGTCTGCTCCCAGGTGAGCAGGATGCCGAGGTTGATGCTGAAGATCATCAAGGCGAGGAGGATGGGCCGAGCTGCGCGGCCGTGTACGAGCCGTTTCCGGGGGGCGGCGATGTCGATGCCGTGGCTCTTGCCTCTTGGCTCTGCCGTTGCGGCCTTCGATGTCGGCCCGGCCTGGGCAGTGGGCGTCTTGCCAGAGCAGCTGAGGTGGTGCCGGTCCTGCCGGTACTTGTCGATCTTTCCGAGGTCGCCCGCTCCCTTAACTTCTTCACCAGCCGCCACACTGCCTGAAATGAGGCCGAACGACACCTGCTGCACCGGCAAGACCGTCGACCAGGCGCGTGCCGAGGCCCTGGGACGGTCCGTCGTCGGCTCCCTTCCGAAGGAGTCCGAGCAGGCCTGAGAGCATCGGGAGAGTCGGCCATGAGCACCTGGATGCACCAGTCATGGACGACGACGGGATGATGGAGAGCATGCGCATCCGTATCGACGCCGTCGACCTGCCCGGTCTCACTTGCCCGGCCCCCGCCGATGGCAATGTTCCCGCGTACGGCAACATCCACGTCGCCGTGCAACGCCGCGACCGTCCGGGCGAACTCCTCGACCCACAGCCCGGCGACGCCGCGTTCGCAACGTGGACCCTGGATTGCACCGCGGTCGCCTCGCCGACGGGCATCGATGTGAAAGGCCCATACGTGCAGGACCGTCTGGGCCGCCGGTTCATCTACCTGTCGTGGGGCACGGTCGATGAGTCGGGCGTCTTCACGATGTTCCGCCGCGCCAAGCTCATGCTCGACGCCATCCCCGCAGAGGTGCTCACCGCCGCCGCTCGTGAGGGCCTGCTGGTCGGACGCCTCGGTCTCACTGACGCTTGTGGCAACCCCCGGTGCGCACGGGTCGAGCCCCCGAACATCACATGGACCGCCGAACCCGGCGACTAGCAGCGGCACAATGGACCGCTGCTCGCGGCAGGGCCAGGAACGTCGCGATGGGAACGGCGGCCGACGCGAGCGGTCAGCGGGCCGTGCCGAAGTCCTGCGTCCAGTAGCTGCCCGGCTGCGCCAGGCCGACGCCGATCTCCTTGAAGCTGCAGGTCAGGATATTTTGCTTGTGGCCGGGGCTGGACATCCAGCCCGCCATGACCTGCTCGGGGGTGGAGTATCCGTACGCGACGTTCTCGCCGTAGGCACTCCAGTTGTAGCCGGCCCGCGTGATCCGCGTGCCCGGATCCGAACCGTCGGAGCCCGTGTGCGACATGTTCTGGTGGCTCGCCATGTCCGCGCTGTGATCCTGGGCAGCCTTCGAGAGCTTCGCGTTCAGGGTCACCGGGGAGCAGCCGGCCTTGCTGCGCTCGCTGTTGACCAGGGCCACGATGCGAGCCACGGCGCCAGATGCCGGGGCCGCCGTGGCGGAGGCGCTCGGGGATGCAGCGGCGTGCGCGGTGGGCGCAGCAGCTGTCGTCGAGGCAGGCGCCTTGGGCTTAGCGGCCGTCTTCGAGGCAGGTGCGGTCGGTGCAGCGGCCGTCTTCGAGGCAGGTGCCGTCGAAGCGGACGCGGTGGGTGCCTGCGAAGCCGGCGCCGGGGACTGCGAGGTCCAGTCGCCGCCCTTCCACCGCTCCTCCAGGGACGCGTTCTTCCAGTTCTTCCAGTTGTTCCAGTTGTTCCACTGACCGTCGGACGCGGCGCTCTGGGTGCTCTGGGCGTCCTGATCGTTCATACAGGCCATGGCGGCGGACGGTACCGCCAGCGCGGTCAGCACGACGGCAGCGATGGTTATCCGCCGGTGATGCGTCTTCCTGCGATGCTTGCTCATACGGACCTCGCTCGGTCGTCGCGGGTGCGCCACCGGTGGGGTCGGCTCTGCACGGACACTGTGCCTGAGCTGCGGTGACGCCTTCTGGGGCCGTCATTGTTAAACCTGAGTAAGCGAGCGGCAACGAGCTCCGCTACTACCCGGCCTCGTAGTCCTCCAACGCCCTTGAATCGAGCGCGCGGGTGTGCTGACCCGGCTCACCGGAGCGCGGCAAAATCTGGCACTCCGTCAGGAGGCCCCATATGCCCGCCGGGCGGCGTGAAGGATCCGAGCGGAGTGCACGCCATCGACCCATGTGCGCTTTATGTCTCTTTCCAGACGGCAAGTCTGCCTATATCGCCCGGGCGCCATGTACTACCGAACCGCGTTGATGCGAGAGGTCGGCGTGATGGATGTCACTGCGAGCCTCTGCAACCATTCCCGACGAAGGTGCTCGCAGCCCGGCCGTGGGCTCCTCCTGCAGCACTGGATGCCTGCGCCGCCAATTCCACAAAACGTCATGAAATGGTCACGTCGCCCCGTGCGGTCAGACACGCGTACGACTCCGTCCGGGAGCGTGACACTCCCGCGAACGCATCCCGCAGGACGCCCTGACGTACCAAACTCACGACCACGGCCTTCGCGCTGATCTCATGTCTCTGTCGCGGAGCACACGGCCAGACGAAGGCCGCCTTGATGTCCACTGAACTGCGAAATCGCCGATCAAGTACGAACCGTGTTCGATGCCGGACGCTGAACCACAAGCTGACTCCAGTTGCCCCGGCTATCGCTTCCTGCCAGTCAGCAGCCCGCGGGCTGCCCTGCGCCCTTGCAGGACGCCACTCCGTGGGCGGTGCGGCTGACGGCAAAGCGTCGATCGCCGCGCGAAGGAAGGCCATCGCTGCTTCGATGCGAGCCTTCTGATGACGGTGGACCACTTCGCCGACAAGCGCTGCCGCGGCCGCGGCCGCCATACGCGGGCCGAAGTCGCCCGAACGCGACTACCAGCAACAGGCCACCGCAGCCGAACAGACCCTCCTCCACCTGCAGACCTGCTACCGGCAGGCCGCCGAGATCGGCCGCATGATGACCACACCAGTACCCAGGAGCGTTCCCGCCCCATGACCGACACCACCGCCCGCGTCCACGAACTCAACCTCTACCGCAAGTACTTCGACCTCGTGGCCGCGGGCACCAAGACCATCGAGGTGCGGGTGAAGTACCCGCACCTCGAAGACCTCACCACCGGCGACATCATCCGCTTCCGCATCAAGGGCACCGAAGAGACCTGCGACGTCCATGTCCTGCGCGTCACCGAGTACAAGACCTTCGAGGCACTCCTGCACGGCGAAGGACCAGCCAAGGTCAACCCCAACGCCACCCGCGACGAACAGCTCGCCAACATCCGCACGATTTACGGCCCCGAGAAGGAAGCCCTCAGTGCCCTCGCCATCGAGATCGAACGCACTGCTCCGTAGGCAGTGGCCAGGAACAGGGGCTCTCCCCGGGCTCGGCAGGAGCGGGTGGGCGCTAGGGTCGCGCCGACCAGCTGCTCCATAGACCGCTCGAGGTGAAGCGCGCGTCATGGCCCTTGCACGTCAGCGCGCCATACAGCAAAGGCCGGCTGACACCTGACGGTCCCGGCTCGGCGGCCGCCAACAGAACACACCCCGAACAACCCCTGCTCAGCCGGTTTGCTGAGCGTGCTCAGCTGTCCTTGCCTTCCATTGGTCTGCCGTCATCCGCCAGACGACATCAATCCCCACTTCGCCAGGAGCGACGGGCCCTTGAGGTACGTGTATGCGCTCAACCTCAGAGAACCCCAAGCGGCGGGCGACGGCTCCGCTGGCGGGGTTGGCGGCATCGTGATGGATCTCGATGCGGTCGATGCCCGCGAGCTGGAAGCCCTGGCGGACAAGAGCCGCAGCGGCCATCGTGGCCAGACCCCGTCCGGTCCAATGAGGGTGAAGCCAGTAGCCGATGTCGAGGCCGCCCGCACCGATGCGGCGCATGAGGCCGCAGCTGCCGATCACCGCAGCATCCGACGTGATCGCATAGCCGAAGGCCTGCGCCAGGGCACACGCTGGTGATTCCGACCTCCCACTACGCGGACATCTTCGACACTCCGGCGGAGGTCCTGGCCGCCACGATGGCGCTGGTCCAGAGCCTTGCCGGGAAGATGCGGACCGAGTTGCAGGCGGGAGGTGTCGACATCCTCAGCGCCAACGGCCCCGGCTCGGAGCAGTCCGTACCCCATCTGCACTTCCACGTGGTTCCCCGGTGGTCGGATGACGGATTCTCAACCTGGCCGACGCAGCGGTCCCAGCATCAGATGTCAGACGATCCCTTCAGACAACTTGCCGACGCCATGAGGCCCGATCGAACGAGGTGACCGCACCACAGGAGCTGAGCCAGACCCGGCACGCCGTTCGGGGCGGGCGCCTGGGTAGATTCCCGCTTTCGTCTGGACGGGGCGGTCGCGACGTTGCCCAGTCTGATCGTGACTCTCGTCGTCTACGTCATCGTGATTCTCTGACTGCGGGCCGGGCAGCAGGGCTGCCCGGCCCGCAGATGTATCGGATAGCGCGGCAATGGAACTCTTGCCGGATACCGAATTGCTCCCGCGTTCGCCTCGCGGGGCGATCTTGGTCTTGGGGGCGGGAAACGTGGCGTAGTGTGGAGTACTACGACGCGGGGTGGAGCAGCTCGGTAGCTCGCTGGGCTCATAACCCAGAGGTCGCAGGTTCAAATCCTGTCCCCGCTACTGAAACACCTGAGGGGCCAGCACGGTTGCTGGCCCCTCAGGCATGTCTTCTCGCGCTCCCGCACTGAGCCCTTCTCGGTAACGTCTCGTGACGGTTCGTGATCTTCGTTCAGCTGGTGCGGCCCTGTTCCATCTGGAGCAGGACGAGGACGGCGCGGGTGATCCGGGTGATCGCCTTGGGGTCGAGGCTGACCCTGCGCAGAGCCTTGAAGGTCACCTTGAGGAGGGCGTTGACGCGTTCGGCCACGCCGTGGACGCCTCGGATGACGGAGTTGAACGCCTTGGCGTCGTCGGTGAGTTCGCCGCCCTTGGGTTTTTTGACCGGGTGGCGGAGGCCGGCCCCGGCGTTCTGGGAGCCGAGGTCGGTCAGGGTGGGGATGTCGAGGGTGTCGGCGAGCCGGTTCAGGGCGGCGATCAGGCCGTGGGTACGGGCGCAGGTGGTGTCGTGCTCGCGGCCGGGCCGGACCGGCGAGACCCAGAGCGGCCGGCCGTCGGGTGCGGAAATGACCTGGACGTTGCCGCCGTGGTGCTTGCGCTTGCCCGACCACCACAGGTCGGCCTTGTTCGGGCCGGGGGCGGCGACGCGATCGGTACGGATGACGGTGCCGTCGAGGTTGAGGTGTGTAAAGCCGGCCGCGGCCGCGCGCTCCCGTGCGGTGGACAGGTCCGGGGCGTTGTCGGCGAGCACGGTCAGCACTTCGTGGAGGTAGCGGTAGGCCGTCGGGACGGAGATCCGGTTGTCGCGGGCGAGTTGAGTCAGCCGGGTACCGTCCAGGAACCGGCGCAGGATCAACACGCTCTGTGTGAACGGCCCCAGGGCGCGGGTGCCCTTGCGGGTCCCGAGACGCTCGCGGTGTTCGAGCAGCAGCTTCGCGAGGGCCTCAGCAGTGGCCCGGCTGACATCGAGCACGCCGGTGCAGCTGATACTGGTCAACGCGTCAAGCCTCTCGGTACCCAGAACCTGTTCTTCGCAGACCTGTTCCTACCAGGGGCTTCTCGCGTATCTGATGCCGGCTCAAGCCCGCCTGATGTCCCTAGTGAGGAAGATCCCGGATCTGTCGGACGGGCGGCACGGGCCAATACTCTGAGCCCCGTCCGCACTATCTGGGAGAGTCATGACAAGTAGGTTCACCGAGTTGGCCGTTGACTGCCACGATCCGGAGATGCTCGCGGCCTTCTGGTGCGAGGTCCTGGACTTCAAGGTGATCGACCGGAGCGAGGGCAAGGTCGAGATCGGCTCCTGGGTGCCGACCGTCGAGGATGTTCGGGCCCGCCAGATGCCGCCCACCCTGCTGTTCATCCAGGTGCCCGAGGGCAAGACCGTGAAGAACCGGCTTCACCTCGACGTCAGCCCGATCGACGGCAGCACCGAGGACGAGGTGACCAGATTGCTCGGCCTCGGCGCCACCAAGACGGATGTGGGCCAGGGCTCAGACCGAAACTGGGTGGTCATGGCAGACCCCGAGGGCAACGAGTTCGACGTCCTACGCACCCTGGCACCGCAGAACTAGGCCGCGAGTGGGCACCCGCACCCCATCACACACCGCAACTATCACGTTGCCGAGAAGACCTCACTGTGTACGGGGGCGTTGGCCAATGCGGTCGACCACGGCGATCTGCTGGAGGCTCCTCGTTTCGTAATACGGGTTGGTCTCCTGCCACTGACCGTTCACCAGCTTGGTGGTGCTGCCTTTGAGCCGCATACCCAGATATGCGTAGGTGTTGCGGTCGAAAAGGAAGGTGAAGTCGATGCCTGGGTAGGACACACCAATTCCGTGTCGGCCGAGGACGTCCACCTCATCTTGGTCGACGTGCACCCGCGGGATATCGGCGAGCGCCTCGAACGCAGCAGCCTGAAGCCCTGGCGGCATCACCCGCGGTCCCTGGATGAGCAGACATGCTTCGAAGAACGCGTTTCGGTCCGTCTGCGGCGTGCTCTTCTGCCCGAGGCGGAGCGCTTCGAGGAGCTCGTCAGGGTCTGTGGGCAGCTTCTTGAGCTTGGCGTAGACGGTGGGCGGCCACTGCACTTCATGCTTACCGAGCGGCGGATCATGGTGGACTTTCCCGTACTCCTGCCGGCGAGAGGGCTTGGAACCGTCGACCGACATCCAACTCTCGTTCGTCCAGGTGCGTGTCCTGCCGCCATTCCGGGGTGTCCGTGCGATGTAGGTCTTGGTGTAGAAGTACTGGTCGTCGCGCGGGATGGGCAGCCGGCTGTGGTCGGCTCTTGAAGCGTCCGCAGCCTTCTGGAGGATCTGGGCTGCGCTGAGCATGGTGAGGTTCGGCGTGCCCGCATCGTTGCTGTCTCTCGTGACCGCGACGGCGATACCTGCCACGGCTGCGGCGGCAGCGCCGACGAAGGCGCCGCGCAGAACGAGGCGCCGGGGCAGTCCGCCTCGCGTGCCCTGGCGCGTTTCATGGTCGATGGCGCCGATAAGGCGGGCCCGAGCCGCAGCGCGTGCCTGTGGAGTGAGCTGGAGGTTGTCGGCTTCCCATTCCCGCAGCTCAGTGAGGTCATCCATGATCGTGCTCCTTATGGAGTGCAGCCGCGGAGGGGGCATCCTGGGCGCCCACTGTTTTACGTAGTTGGGCACGCGCCCGGTGCAGGCGTGAGCGCACGGTGCCGATGGGAATGCCCAAGGACTCTGCGGTCTCCGCATAGTCGAGGTCACCCCAGGCGACGAGGAGTAACACGTCACGGTGACGGGCGGGCAACTTGGCGAGCGCGCCCGCCAGCATTCCCGAAGAGCGTTCGGCGCTGACTCTCTCGGCGACTCGGTCCTCCATGGGCTCGTCCTCTTCGCTCTCCCCGCTGGATGCCAGGGAGGCCGCACGTGACATCGCGCGCAAGCGACGGGCCTCGGCTCGCCGGTGGCGTCCGACGAGGTTGGTCGCGATGCCGTACAGCCATGGACGTGCTTGGGCCTGAGAGAGGTCGTAGCGACGACGCTGCTGGAACGCGATCACAAACGTCTCGGCCATCAGATCATCGGCCGCATCGACACCCAGCCGTCTGGCCACGTAGCGGTGGATGTCGCCGGCGTGGCGGTCGAACAGTACGGCGAAGACATCCGGCGTCTCCCAGGACTCCTTTACGACCAAGGCGTCGGAAGCAGACTCGTTGTCATCCCGGGCGCCGTGCCAGGCATCGACGCCCGGCGAGAGCGTCACCGGTTGCCTCTTCGGTTCATGTACTTCCCTTGAAATCGTTCGCGTGGACAACAGTGGTTCGCCGATGACCTCGCACGAGTTCCACATCCTTGATGTGACCTGAGCCACATGTCTATCCGGTCCAACAAACGCAGGACTTCGTACGGGCGTAGGCGAGGGAGCATCACCGGGGGCGTGATGCACCACGCACCGCTCACGGCGACCGCAATTGCCGTCAGCGGCGACGTGGATCCATGTGGTCAGTCTGCCGCGGGACCGGCCGATCGCGTGGCCGGCCGGGATCCCCTCCTGTGAGCCCCGGCCGCATGCTGGTGAGCGCGCACGGCCAGTTGCCGTACTTCTCGGGCAGGTGGACCCACTGTGTGGACCGGCTGTCGTGGTGACCCCCTGGAAGGGTTGGCCAGTGGATAGGCCCTTCAGTTGCTGATCGCCGGGGCGCTGCGCACGTAGGTGCCGTCGGAGCCACGCGGACCAGCGTCCAGTCCAGATCGCCGGCGCGCACGGCCTGGGCCGCGCCTCACACTTCGGCGTAAGCGCGGGGCGCAACGGTCTCTACGAACCGGA
This sequence comes from Streptomyces sp. NPDC029292, assembly GCF_055569295.1. Classification (NCBI taxonomy): domain Bacteria; kingdom Bacillati; phylum Actinomycetota; class Actinomycetes; order Kitasatosporales; family Streptomycetaceae; genus Streptomyces; species Streptomyces sp. NPDC029292. The sequence goes on along the minus strand of NZ_JBVHXR010000013.1, from coordinate 267,667 downwards.
CCAGGGCCTTGAACTCGGCATCCGGCGGATCGTCCGGGTCCGGGACGCTGCATGTGGACGCGATCACGAACCGCTGCACGCTGCACAGATCAGGGAGAGCCCGTGGCCCACCCGTTTGTTCCGGCTTGGCCAGGGGCTCCCGCATGCGCGAGCAGACTTCGCTTGTGATCACTGGTTCGACATGGGGCGGATGGTGAGGATCTGCTGTGCGTGTCCGACCGGGCCGTTGATGTCGTGCAGGACGGTGCTGGTGAGACCTTGGCCGGTGGGGCCGAACGTGACCGTGGTGTCCAGTCCGGTCCAGCGGCCCTCGGGCCGGCGGTGGAGGTGGACGGTCAAGTCGACGTTGGGGAACATCCAGGCGGTGGGCGGCTGTTGGACGGCGATGCCGTTGGCGGTGTCGACGAGGGCGAGGTAGGACGCGAGCGGGCTGCTGGGCTCGTCGGCGACCAGGTCGACGCGGGTGGAGACCCAGGCGGTCGTTCGGCCCGGCTGGGGTGGTGCAAGTGGGCGGACGTCCAGCGAGGCGATATACCCGCCGGGCCACACCGAGGCCATCGGCCACGGGGTGAGAGCCTCGGGCGGGGTGAGCCGGTCGTCGGGGCCGCCGGCGGCGGCGGAGGTGTCGAGGGTGGCGAGGAGCCAGGCACGGGCCCGCACCACGGTGCGGTCGGCGATGAGCACCACGGCTTCGATCAGCTCGATGGTGCGGCCCGGGCGGATGGTGTCCACCTGGATCTCGCACTCGTCGAGGTCGAGGCGCCCGAGGATGTCGTAGCTGATCCGGGCCAGGAGCAGGCCGGTGTTTGGCCGCGCGGCCAGATGGCGGTCGATGGCGTGGACGACGAGGCCGCCGAGCGGGCTGAAGTGCTGTTCGTCGGGGTCCCAGGCTCCACCCGCGTGGGGCGTCGGCTTGTAGCGGTGCTCATCGATGCGCTCGTAGTAGCTTTCGGGGACCGGGGTGCCGGTGTTCAACGGACGCTTCTCCTCGGGCTGATCACAGGGTGTTGAGCAGGACGACGTAGACGGCGGTGCCGATGCCCACGCTCAGGATCGTGCGGCGGCCCCAGCCCAGGTGGACGCCGATGGTGACGGCGACCGCGAGCAGCGCGTACCACGTCCCGTGCGGGTCGCCGGTGATCGTGCCGTGCAAGGCCGTCACGGCGAGGATCGCGAGGATGCCGACCGGCATCCACAACGACAGTTGCCGCACCGTCGCCGAGCCACGCAGTGTGCGCAGTGCCGCGAACGGCAGGGCGCGCAGGGCGAGGGTGATGCTGAAGACGATCGCCAGGACGGCTATGAGGTACGAGGTGCTAGGCATCGGCGGTCCCCTTGGCGGGGCGGCGCGCGGTGAGCGTGTGCCGGGCGAGATGTAGGCCGCCGAACAGCAGCAGCGCGGTGAACATGGCGAGGCCCGCGGTCAGCACGAGCGCGATCGTGACACTGGCGCCGGCGAGCAGGACCGAGGGGATCTCGCTGCGGGAGCGGAACGAGTCGAGGGTGAGCACGGTGAACAGGGCGCACAGAGCGAACTCCGCGGACGGTGGCGAGCACGGTGGCCCCGGCCCAGCGGGCGAGCTGTGCGGCGAGCGCACCGACCCCGCCGAGGACGCCGTGCACCAGCACGAGTTTGCCGTCGACCGGGCCGTCGGCAGCAGCAGCGGCCGGATGAACTCCCACTGGGCATCGGACAGTTCATGGCGACGTATCACCGGACCATGATCCACGAATTTGAGATCAGTGGACGGGCAGACTCAGGAACGCGTCGGCAACGGCTTCGGTGGCGCTTCGCATCCGGCGAGGCAGAGCCTGAGGCGGCACTGGTCTTCGGCTTCGACGAACACCCGCTGCCCCCAGTAGGCGGTCAGGCGGTGCGCGACATCGACCAGCCGACGGCGTTCTTCAGGCGTGTACGCCGGGAAACGTACCCAGCCTTGGTCGGCGATTTTGTTGCCCAGTTCACTGAACAACACAGCCCGGAAGCGCTGCTCTTCCTCGTCGGTCAGCGGTGTGGCAGTGCCCTCCGCGGGCCGCAATCGGACGTTGTAAAGGTCTCGTATCACTGTGCGGCTCGCAATCTGGCTCAAGGTCTGCTTCACGGGAGCCTACCGACTCACGTTTGACGACAGCCCCTGGGAAAGTGAGGCGGTCGGCGCAGCACCGCGTGCCGTTCGGCCACATGGGGCAGCGGGGAGAGGAACGCCAGAATCGGACCCATGGACCTGCGGCAATCACCCTGGCTGCCGCGGCCCTCGGACGATCGACGGGCCGTACCCGGGCTCGGCGATACGAGTCAGGCCCGGGGCGGTCGGCCGAGCGCTCGCCCATGGTCGGCTTGGACCTCAAAGAGGGCGGCCGCCTCAGGATTGCTCGTAAGGACAGGCCGTCCGAAGTACGCCGGGACGTGCACCGGCACGAGGCGTACTTCGGTGCCATAGGTGTGGGCGGCATCGAAAAGGGCCTGCAACACCTCCAGGCCCTCCAGGCCAAGGCCACCGATGAGCGCGCGCCACGTCTACGTTTCGGGGTTATGCATCGCGATCGGGCGGAGCTTGTCCCACTGCTCCTGCCAACGGGGCCCGGCGGCCCGTGCCGTCCAGATGGTGGCCTCCAACACCCGAAGTCACGTCTCGGGAAAGCTCTGCCGCCGCACACCGACCGCTACGCGCCTCGTCGCCGATCACGCAGGCGGTGTCAGCCACCCAATGCCGCCGAGACCACGACTTTCGCCTCCTCCTGTACCTGGCGGAGGTGTTCGGTTCCGAGGAACGACTCGGCGTAGATCTTGTAGACGTCCTCGGTACCCGACGGACGGGCCGCGAACCAGGCGTTGGAGGTGGTCACCTTGATGCCGCCGATGGGCGCGCCGTTGCCCGGCGCATGGGTGAGCACCGCAGTGACCGCTTCTCCGGCAAGGGTGTCCGTGCTGACCTGTGCGGGCGAGAGCTTCGCGAGGAGGGCTTTCTCCTCGCGGGAAGCAGGGGCGTCGATGCGCTCGTACGCGGGGGCGCCGAAACGCGCGGTCAGCGCGGTGTAGTGCTCCGACGGCGTCATCCCGGTCACCGCCGTGATCTCGGAGGCGAGCAGGGCCAGGATGATGCCGTCCTTGTCGGTGGTCCACACCGAGCCGTCGCGGCGTAGGAAGGACGCGCCGGCCGACTCCTCCCCGCCGAAACCGAGTGAGCCGTTGACCAGCCCGTCCACGAACCATTTGAATCCCACGGGCACTTCGACCAGTTGACGGCCCAAGTCTGCGGCAACCCGGTCGATCATCCCGGACGACACCAGCGTCTTGCCGATCCCTGTGCCCGCGGGCCACTGCTCGCGGTGGGAGTACAGGTAGGAGATGGCGGCGCTGAGGTAGTGGTTGGGGTTCATGAGCCCGGCGTCCGGTGTGACGATCCCGTGGCGGTCGGCGTCGGCGTCGTTGCCCGTGGCGATCCGGAAGCGGTCGCGCTGCTCGATGAGCGAGGCCATGGCGTAGGGCGACGAGCAGTCCATTCGGATCTTGCCGTCCCAGTCCAGCGTCATGAATCGCCAGGTGGGGTCGGTGAGCGGGTTGACCACGGTCAGGTCGAGCGCGTGCTGTTCGGCGATGCGTCCCCAGTAGGCGACCGAGGCCCCGCCCAGGGGGTCCGCGCCGATGTGCACGTCGGCCGCGCGGATCGCGTCGAGGTCCAGCACGTGCGGCAGGTCGGCCACGTAGGTGCCGAGGAAGTCGTAGCGGCCGGTCCCGGGGGCAGCCAGTGCCCTGGTGTAGGGAATGCGCCGTACGCCCTTGAGGCCGCCCTCGATGAGGTCGTTGGCCCGGTCCTGGATCCAGGATGTCGCCTCTGAGCCCGCCGGGCCGCCGTTCGGCGGGTTGTACTTGAAGCCACCGTCGGCAGGCGGGTTGTGGGAGGGGGTGATCACGACCCCGTCCGCGAGGCCCGAGGACCGTCCGCGGTTGTGGGTGAGGATGGCGTGCGAGACCGCCGGAGTGGGTGTGTAGCCGTCCGCGCTGTCGAGGAGCACCGACACCTCGTTGGCCGCGAATACCTCCAGGGCAGTGACCTTCGCGGGCTCCGACAGCGCATGGGTGTCGGCGCCCAGGAAGAGGGGACCGTCGATGCCCTGGCCCTCGCGGTACTCGCAGATGGCCTGACTCGTCGCGGCGATGTGATCCTCATTGAACGCGGTCGCCAGTGACGACCCGCGGTGTCCGGACGTGCCGAAGGCGACACGCTGGCCGGGCTCTGCCGGGTCGGGGTGCAGCGCGTAGTACGCGGTGACCAACCGGGCGACGTCGACGAGGTCCTCGGGACCGGCTGGACTGCCCGCTCGCTCGTGCTGCATGTGCCCGCACCTCCACATCGGTTCTTCTTCGTTTGTGCTCTCATCTTTCCTCAGCGAACGCCGCGGACGTGTACTGAGGCGATGACTTGAGGCGCAACTGGATGCGGCGCCCTCGGCACCACCTGGCCGCCGCCTGCGGGACGGCAGCGGCGATTGTTCTGGGACGACGGGAGTGGCTCACGGCGCTCTGCGCTGTCGTCGTCGGCCGCCGTCGGCCAAGGGCGGCGGCGTGGCCGACGGATTCCCGAGGTGTTCCAGGACTTCCACCAGTTCTTGGCAGGCCAATTCCACGGAGCGCCTTGTGTTGCGCTGCTCCGTGATCACAGCGGACAGGAGCAGAGCGGTCAGGGCCATGGTTCCGTTGAAGGCCTGGAGCTTGATCATCACCTCAGTGTCACTCAGCCGTGCGAACGGACCGACTCCGTCCGTGGCCGCGACGGTGGCCATGACTGAGGCGAAGAGGGCGCACAGCACGCTGCCCGTACGCGGGAAACGCAAAGCTGCCCAGATCAGCAGCGGATAGACGAGGAACAGCAGGCTGATCGAACTGTGCGTGGCCAGCGGCACAAGGACACAGGCCGCGAGAGCCAGCGCCACGGCCTCCTTCCATCGCGTCAGACGCAGCGGCCACCGTGCCCTGTACAGCATGAGAAGGACCGGGGTGACGATCAGGACACCCATCGCGTCCCCCACCCACCATCCCAGCCAGACGGGCCAGAAGCCGTCCGGGGCGAGCTTGTCCGTGAGGATCAGGAGGGCGACGCCCACATTCGCGCTGATCAGCATGCTGGCCAGGGCTCCCAGGAACACCAGTGCGAGACCATCGCGCAGACGGCTGAGGTCGATCCGGAAGCCCACCTTGCGCAGCATGAGGTACGCGCAGATCGGGGCGGCGGTATTGCCCGCAGCGATGCCGATCGCAGAGAGATCGAACGAGGAGAGGGACAGGACGACGAGGAGCGCACCGAATGCGATTCCGAGCCAGGAGCGGATCCCGAAGATCAACAGGCTGGCCACCGCCACGCCGGTGGGAGGCCAAATGGGCGTGAACACCGCGCCCTCGACAACGAGCTGCCGCAGGAGTCCCAGGCGCCCTGCCGCGTAGTAGCAGGCGGCGACTGCCAGCGTCTGGAGAGCGACGACCAGCGGTTGGCGCAGCTCATGTGTACCCGCCACAGCAGCCATCAGACACCTCCGCCGCCCTGTCGGCGAGGCGGGAGACGTGGCGTGCCGCCCTACGGCTGAAGGTTGCGCGCCTCGTGGCCGACCACCAGTACGGCCGCGTCGTCCTCGTGTCCCACGCGCCCGGCACCCTTGATCACCGCGGCGGCGAGCGAGCCCGCCGGCATACCCGCCACGGCGGCGATGCCCGCGAGCCGTACCACCTGGTCGAGCCCCTCGTCGACACTCATCGAGGGTCCCTCCACCACTCCGTCGGTGAGCAGGACGAACACCCCGCCCGTGGTGAGCCGGTACCGGGTCACCGGGTACTCCATGCCCACCTGGATGCCGAGCGGTGGCCCCCCTTCGTCCTCGGAGATGCCGGATTTCCCGTCCGCCGTCGCCCAGACGCAGGGGATGTGTCCGGCCCGTGCGCTCTCCAGCACTCCGCTGGACGGGTCGAGCCGCATGAATGTGCAGGTGGCGAAGAGATCGGTGCCAATGGACAGGAGGAGGTCGTTCGTCCGGGCGAGGACTTCGCCCGGCTCGCTCGTGACGGAGGCGAGCGCACGCAGGCCGACCCGGACCTGACCCATGAACGCGGCCGCCTCGATGTTGTGACCCTGGACATCGCCGATGGAGAGCCCGATACGTTCGTCGGGCAGCTTGAAGGCGTCGTACCAGTCTCCGCCCACATTGAGGCCGTGGCAGGCCGGCGCGTACTTGACGGCCACGTCGAACCCGGGGGCGGTCGGCATGTCTCCGGGGAGCATGCCGCGCTGCAGCTCGATGGCCAGCTCGACCTGTGAACGCTGGAACTCCGCGCGTTCACGCGCCTGAGCGGTCAGCGACCTGAGTCTGGCCAGCAGCTCGTCGCCGTCGTCCGGTGGGCGCTTGCGGGACATCAACCACCCCGGGAGGAAAGCTGCACCATGAAGACAAAAGACAACATTTCGCCTTTACCGGATGATAGCGACACAGGTGGCGTGACCCGACATCGGTGCGTCCCGGCCCGGCGGGGACATCGGTGCGTCCCGGCCCGGCGGCACAGGCCTCTGCCCATGACATCCTCGACCGGGCTGCCGATCGTCATGCCGTCCACCGAGCGCGCGACCATCCGTCCGGGCCGCCCTCGGGTTCCGCATCCAGAAGGATCTTGCCCTGATCGTGCACCGCCCGAGGACGCCGCCACGGCGCGAGCGCCGCCGATACCGCTCCGTCCGAGCCGGTCTTGCGGACCGTCTCGACCGGCAGCAGCCTGCCGGCTCTGCGAGACACACCGCGACCGCCACCTGCGGTAGGCGGACGCCGCGCCATGGGAACGCGTAAGGCCAGTAAGAACGGGAGCTGTCCGACGGCAGGTGACTTCCTGGGCCCGTCGGGCCGTGAGCAGGGAGAACCAGCCCAAACAGCGCAACGCAACCCTTCCCACCTACACATGTCGCCAGCCATCGGCCGCCGTCCGCCTGAATCCCTCACGCCGGAGTGGAGGCGTGGAGAGTATCGCCGGGGGCCCATGCGCAACCCCGGATGCCCTGTCGTGACCTGCCAACCTCCTGATCACCAGTGCGAACGACTGACTGTTGTGGTCTGTCTCGCCGAGGTATGCGGCGAATCACCGCAGGTCGGGTTGAGTGACGGCAGTTGGCCAGGGTGAACCGGCGGTGAATCCCCACCACGGCATCCAGCCACCTACGCCGGGTGCTCCTGGCCCTGGGTGTTCGGGCACCTCACCGCGAGGGCCGCGATGTCGTCGCCGAGCCTTCCGCCGCTGTAGTGCAGCAGGTCACGGTGAAGCCGGTCGAGCAGGTCGCGGGGCGGCTCCGGGCCCTGCCGTCGCATCCAGTCCGGCAGCGGGAAGAACTCGCCGCTACGGTCCCGGGTCTCCGATACGCCGTCGGTGTAGAGCAGCAGCTGATCGCCCGGGGCGAAGGCGACGGTGTCGACGCAGTAGTGGTCACCAATGAGCGCTGCGAGGTTGAGAGGCGGCGAGGGGGTGGTGGGCTCCAGGACGCGGATCCCCCCGCGATGCGCAAGCAGCGGCGGAGGGTGCCCGCAGTTGAGAATTTTGATGTGGCCGCCGCCACGCGGGATCTCGGCAATGAGAGCGGTGGCAAAGCGCTCCGGCAGATCCTGGCCGGGAAACGCAGCGCTGTGGCGGGCGATACTGGTCTCCAGTCGATGGATGATGCCCCTCAGGTCGGGCTCGTCGTAGGCGGCCTCCCTGAAGCAGCTGATCACCGCCGAGGCCGCCCCCACCGCGGACAGACCCTTGCCCCGAACGTCGCCGATGAGCAGCCGGACCCCGTACGGTGTGCCGGCTGCCTCATAGAAGTCGCCGCCGATGCGGGCCTGCTCTTGCGCCGACAGATACAGCGACTCGATCTCGACGTCCTCGATGCGGCGCGGCAGGGGGCGCAGCAGCACCTTTTGCGCCGCGTCGGCGATGAGTCGGACCTGGAGGAGTATCTCCTCCCGCTGGAGTCGGGCATGGCTTGCGTATGCGGCCGCCAAGGTGACCGCGATGATCGCAGCCGCCGTGTACTCCGTCCCCAGATCGGCGTAGAAATTGCTGAGGACGATCATGACCAGCAGGCAGAACGTCCCCAACAGGATCGTGGGAAGCACGGGCCACATCGCGGCGGCAAGGGCGGGGGCCGCGGGCAGAAGGCGGCTGAAGGCGAAGTCCCTCGGTGTGGAGAACGCCAGGCCGGCGATGAGGACGGTAAGGACCAGCGGTGACAGCTGGGCCGCATCCCACCGGCCTCCGTAGGGGGGACGATGACGCCGCAGCCGCCCGAACATGATCACAAAGTGCATCATATCGGTCTAAGCGGACATCCATCTCTGCCGGAATGTGCACGCATGAGCAGCGATCAGCCGATTGAACCGCAGAGTCGTGGGGGGGGGGGGGGGGGGGGGGGGGGGGGGGGGGGGGGGGGAGGGGGGGGAGGGGGGGGGGGGGGGGGGGGAGGAGGAAAGACAACAAAAGAGAAG
>NZ_JBVHXR010000013.1:138753-259161 GCF_055569295.1 Streptomyces sp. NPDC029292 | reverse complement strand
CCGCAATACCCCCTTCACGTCCTGGACCACCCTTGTACCAGTGCCACCCCCTCCCCCCCTCCCCCCCTCCCTCCCCCCCCCCCCCCCTACCCCCTCCCCCCCCCCCCCCCCCCCCCCCCCCCCCCACGACGATGCCAGCAGTGGCAGCAAGACACGCAGGCACGGCACGCAAAGTCGAGGGCGTGCCCACCGGATCTGGACACGGCAATCGATCTGCTTCGAGAAGCGGTGGACGCCGCTGCGGCAAACCACCGAACGCGCCAGACACCTGTCCCATCGGGGCAGCGCGCTGGACGTGCGGCGAAGGAGCACACAGGGTCTCGCCGACCAGGACACTGCGGTGGCGGGCATGGCAGAGGCCGTGCAACGCGTGCCGGAGCAGTCACCCGAGGCCGAGCCAAGTGAAGATCACTCCTCGGGCGGGCCATGGCTACTCGGGATCATGAGTGCTAGAAAGGTCACATGGCGAATCGTTTCGCCGTTTTTCGACGTCTAACGCTCAGGCCACTGGTCAGCAAGAGCCCGCGAAGCGTAGCCGGGCAGGTGTTTGTCCTTCAGGTGGCCCTGGTAGTGCTGCTCGTGGCCTGCGCCGTGTTCGCCCTCGCCCTGCAGTCGAAGCGGGACACCAACGCCGAGGCCAAGCGCCGCTCCGTAGCCGTAGCAGAGACCTTCGCGCACTCTCCTGGTGTCCTGGCGGCACTGCAGAGCCCCGACCCGAGCAAGATTCTCCAGCCGCTCACCGAGGCGGGGCGCAAGGCCGCCGGCGTCGACTTCATCGTGGTCATGGACACCAAGGGCATCCGCTACACCCATCCCCTGCCGGACCGGATCGGAAAGCGGTTCGTGGGCAACATCGGGCCGTCGCTGGCGGGGAAGGTCTACACGGAAAGCGTCTACGGTCCGCTCGGCCGCGAGGTACAGGCCACCGTCCCCATCGAGAACGCCAACGGCAAGGTGGTGGGTCTCGTCTCCGCCGGGCTGAAGGTCAAGAACGTGAGCAATCAGGTGGCTCACCAACTACCGATCATCCTGGGCGCCGGGGCCGGGGCGCTCGCGCTGGCCACCGGCGGGACAGCGCTGGTGGGCAGGCGGCTGCGACGGCAGACCCACAGCCTGGCCCCGGACGAGATGACCCGCATGTACGACCACCACGACGCGGTGCTGCACTCCGTGCGCGAGGGGGTGCTCCTCGTCGACGGCGACGGGCGGCTGCTGCTGGCGAACGACGAGGCCAGACGGCTTTTGGAGCTGCCCCCGGACGTCGAGGGACGGCTCGTGTCGGAGCTGTCGAGCCTCGACGATGAGACGGTGGCGCTGCTCGTCTCCGGGCGGGAGGCCACTGACGAGGTGTACTTCGCCGGAGAGCGGCTGCTGGCGATCAACCAGCGGCCCATGGACCACGACGGGGGTCCCACGGGAACGGTGGTGACACTGCGCGACTCCACCGAGCTGCAGGCGGTGACCGGCAGTGCGGAGATCGCACGGGAGCGGCTCAAGCTGCTGTACGACGCCGGACTCGGCATCGGCACCACCCTGGACGTGCAGTGCACCGCCGACGAGCTGGCGCAGATCGCCGTCCCTCGCTTCGCCGACTTCGTCACCGTGGACCTGGCCGACGCCGTGCTGCGCGGCGAGGAGCCGGCCCCCACGGCAACGGAGATCCGACGCACGGCCGTGTACGGCATCCGGGACGATCATCCGCTCTACGAGAAGGGCCGGCTGATCGACTTTCTGCCTTCCACGCCCCAGGCGCGCGGCTACGGCAGCGGCCGCTCCGAGTTGGTGACCGACCTGTCGACCGACACGGGCTGGCAGGCACAGGACCCGGAGCGCACCAAGGAGATCATTGACTACGGCATCCATTCCCTCATCGCCGCCCCGATCCAGGCCCGCGGCGTCGTGCTCGGCATGGCCAACTTCTGGCGCTCCAAGCAACACGAGCCCTTCGACGAGGAGGAGCTGTCGCTCGCGGAGGAACTGGTGGCCCGTGCCGCGGTCAGCATCGACAACGCCCGCCGCTACACCCGCGAGCACGCCCTGGCGGTCACCCTCCAGCGCAGCCTGCTGCCACGGGCCCTGCCCGAGCAGAGCGCCCTCGACGTCGGCTACCGCTACCTCCCCGCCCAGTCGGGCGTGAGCGGAGACTGGTTCGATGTGATTCCCCTGCCGGGGAGCCGGGTGGCGCTGGCCGTCGGCGATGTGGTCGGCCACGGCCTCCACGCCGCCGCCACGATGGGGCGGCTGCGGACCGCGGTGCACAACTTCTCGACACTCGATCTGCCGCCCGACGAGCTGCTGAGCCATTTGGACGACCTGGTGGGCCGCATCGACCAGGACGAGACGGGTGCGGAGAGTGCCGCGGGCGTCGTGGGCGCCACCTGCCTGTACGCGATCTACGACCCCGTTACGCGCCGCTGCGTCATGGCGCGCGCGGGGCACCCGGCGCCCGCGCTCGTCCACCCCGACGGAACCGTCACCTTCCCGGACCTGCCTGCCGGGCCTCCCCTCGGCGTCGGCGGCCTGCCGTTCCAGACCGCCGAGCTGGACCTCGCGGAGGGCGCCCAGCTCGTGCTCTACACCGACGGCCTCATCGAGGACCGCAGGCGCGACCTGGACGTGGGAATGGAAATGCTGCGCGATGCGCTGGCCGGCCACCCCGACCGGTCGCCCGAGGAGAGCTGTCAGGACGTGCTGCGCGAGCTGCTGCCTGGGCGTCCAAAGGACGACGTCGCCCTGCTCATCGCCCGCACCCGGGGGCTGCCGCCCGACCGGATCGCCGACTGGGATGTGCCGCTCGCCCCGGCCGCCGTCGCGGGGATTCGCAACGCCGTGTCCCAAAAGCTCGACGAGTGGGGCCTGTCCGAACTCGGCTTCAGCATGGAGCTCGTCCTGAGCGAGCTCATCACCAACGCCATCCGCTACGGCTCCGAGCCCATCCACGTCCGGCTGATCCGCGACCGTACGCTGATCTGCGAGGTGGCCGACGGCAGCAGCACCTCGCCGCATCTGCGGTACGCCGCGACGACGGACGAAGGAGGCCGGGGCCTGTTTCTGGTGTCGCAGATAACCGAGCGCTGGGGCACCCGGTACACGCCCCAGGGCAAGGTCATCTGGGCCGAACAGGCACTGCCGGAAGTCATCGAGGAGCCCGGCCTGGCGCCGGCCGATGCGGACACGGCCCCCCCTGACGAGGGGGCAGCCGGCCCGGAATGACGGGCATCGCCGCGGATCAAGGGACGGCACCTTCACCCGCATCTTCCGGCACCAGAGGAGGAGGCCGACGCGGCAGGCGACGTCCGCTGGCTGGTGTCGGTCGACTCCACGATCGTGCGGGCCGACAGGTCCGCAACCGCATCCGGCGCAGCAGCCGCGGTGGCAGGCCACCATCCTTCGACAGCCGCTAAGGCCCAAGCGGCAAAACCATCTGGACCGGACAGTCCCTCACCGCACCCACACACTCAGAACTCTGAGTCGGGTCGGCGGCCAGATCTCGAGCACATACACGAGCAGCAGCGCCAACAGGAACGAAGCGGACACGTTGACGGCGATCGTCGTCAACGGAAACGTCCCCCGAGGCGTGGGAAACGCCAGTCCCAGTACGTAGCGGGCCGACCCGCCCGGAACGCCGCCGAACGCGATCGCCGCCAGGGCGCCCCTGCGCAGACGTGAGCGGAACGGCTCGCGTGGACGGCGCGGAATCGCCTCCCGGCCCGGGATCGCCCCGCGGCTCGGGCTCCGCACCGGAGATGTATGCGGGCTCTCGGGATTCCCTCTCGGGCCCGGATTCATCCGCCCGTATCAGAAGCGTCCGTACACAACACAGTTCGGTACACACGGATCGGTACACACGGATCGGTACACACTGTCGCCCGAACTCCTGCCGCAGGCCTCATCGAAATAGTCGCATTCTTATCCACTGACCCACCTCCCTATTACCCCTGGGGATTGCAGCGCCGACGCATGCTCAACTAAAATTTAAAATCATCGGTAGCCGACCGGTTCAGCCGGAGCAGCGGCCCCACCGATGGAGGACGGCCATGGCAAAGATCCTTGCGGTGCTCTATCCCGACCCCGTGGGCGGTTATCCTCCCGACTACGCCCGCGACGAGATTCCGGCCATCACCGGCTATCCGGGCGGTCAGACAACGCCGACCCCACAAACCATAGATTTCACCCCGGGGCAGCTCCTCGGCTGCGTCTCGGGAGAACTGGGACTGCGCCGGTTCCTGGAGGACCGAGGCGACACCTATGTCGTCACCAGCGACAAGGAAGCGCCGGACTCCACCCTGGACCGCGAGCTGCCCGACGCCGACGTGGTGATCTCGCAGCCCTTCTGGCCCGCCTATCTGACCCCCGATCGGATCGCCTCCGCTCCCCGGCTCAGACTCGCGATCACCGCGGGGATCGGGTCGGACCACGTCGACCTGCCGAGCGCCATCGCCCACGGCATGACGGTGGCGGAGGTGACCTACAGCAACAGCATCAGCGTGTCCGAGCACGCCGTCATGCAGATCCTCACTCTGGTGCACAACTACATGCCGGCCCACGACTGGGTGACCGCCAAGAAGGGCTGGAACATCGCCGACAGCGTCTCGCGCGCCTACGACCTCGAAGGCATGGACGTCGGCGTCCTCGGCTCCGGCCGTATCGGCCAGGCGGTACTGCGCCGCCTCAAGCCGTTCGACGTCACGCTGCACTACTGCGACGTGCACCGGCTGTCCAAGGAGGTCGAAGAGGAGCTGGAGCTGACCTGGCATCCCGACGCGCGTTCGCTGGCTTCCTCGGTCGACGTGCTGTCGATCCACACTCCGCTTCATCCGAAGACGCAGAACCTCTTCGACGACGACCTGATCGGGGCCATGAAGCGCGGTTCGTACATCGTCAACACCGCACGCGCGCTCATCGTCAGCCGGGATGCCGTGGTGCGGGCCCTCAACAGCGGCCAACTGGCCGGTTACGCCGGTGACGTCTGGTATCCGCAGCCGCCACCGCCCGACCATCCCTGGCGCACCATGCCGTACGAGGCGATGACGCCGCACGTGTCCGGTTCGACCCTCTCGGCGCAGGCCCGCTACGCGGCCGGTACCCGGGAGATCCTGGAGTGCTGGTTCGACGGGCGCCCCATCCGCCCGGAGTACCTGATCGTCGACAGTGGTGGACTCGCCGGGACGGGAGCGCGCTCCTACACGGTCGCCGGATAACGAATATTGAGCCGGAACGGCGCAGGTGCCGCCAAGCAACGGCGACGCGAGCCTCTGGTCAGCGCCTTACTGACAGGCAACCTGATAGGCGCGGGTGCCCGGCCCCGCCGGCTTGGAGGCCCCCAACGGCACTGGAGGGCATGTGAGTTGACGCTGCGACACCAGGGGAGAAAAAGCCCGCGAGGGAAAGGCGGATCATCTGCCGTCGAGAAGTCAACCTCCTTATAATCTGCCCTACTTGTGCGATGCGAGGGAGATCGATTCGCAGCGGGGGGACACCATGAATGACGCACGCGTTCGAGTCGAAGTGGTCGAGCTGGACGATCTCGGATATCGAGAAATCCGTGAGGGATCACGGATAACGGCTCAGCTGACGGAACGAAGCGCCGAAGTGCAGGAAGCCATCAGAGAGGCGTCCAGCATCGCGCAGGACTCCCTGCAGAACCTTCCGGAACGCCCGGGCTGGAAAGTATCCGGCTTGGAGATCACGTTCGGGCTGACCCTGGCCGTGGAGGCCGGAGTCATCATCTCCAAAGCCTCCGGTGAGGCCTCGTTCGAGGTCACCCTCTCGATAGAGCGGGCGGGGTGATCCCTGATGTGCGACACATGCTGGGTGGCCATGAACCGAAACGGGCGCTGGCTTGGCGGCGGCCTGTGGTTCACGAACGACCTCGTCATCACGGCGGCCCACTGTCTGGGTCGCGGACCGGATCGCGGACCGGAACCCGGCGACCTCTTACAGGTGTACACCGCGAAGGCGCTGTTCGACGGAACCGCCGAGGAGATCTTCGACGGAAGGGTGGCGGAGCTCCCCGGCGGAGACATCGCACTGATAGAGATTGATCTCCCTCGGATACCGAACCGGAGGATCCCGCTCCCCGAGGAAGCGAAGCGGGACGACCCTTGGCACACCACCTACCGACCTGCGGTCGACGACGGAGAACTCGCGGGAACGGTCTCCTCCGCGTCCATCCGAAAGCGAGTGGGCGACGGCGAAATCATCAATGTCATTCAGTTGCTGTGCCCTCAGAACCTCGAAAACCACAAGGGGTATTCGGGCAGTCCCGTCGAACGGGAGGCGAGCGGCATGTCACCTCGCGCCACCTTGGGAATCCTTCTGCAGCAGCAGCCGAACAAAATGAACCCCAAGAAGAGTTCGAACACTCTGTACGCGGTCTCTGTGAAGGAAGCCCTCGGCAGGTTCCGGAGTCTGAGTGATCGCCAGCTGCTGGAGAGCCTGCTCCCGGAATCGACGACGCCGACGGGAGAACCCGAGCAGTCGGCACGCCACAACAACCCCACTGCCTCCCCGGAAAAGCGTCAGATCGTCGAGGACCTCCTCGACGATCTGGGGAGGGCCGACCTCCTGGGCTCACACCAGATCCAGCGCATTCGCGACTGGCTGGACCAGAACCAAACCGCACATTCACCTGACGACGGTGTGGATCCAGGAGACGACAGTGATTAGGGGTATCTCTGACGCCATCGCGATCGCGGAGAAGATCCTCTCCGACGAGGACTGGGGTACGGTCCCCGAGGAGGAGATGGACGAGTTCGTCCGGCTGTTCAGGCCCGCTGAGCTCGCCGACGAACCCGATGGGGAACTTATCGACAGGATCACCCATCTGTCCCGCCTGCTCAGCCGCCTCGGCATGCGTGACAACGCCCGGGCGATCATTCAGCGGACGCTGCGATACATGGAGCTGGTCGAGGCGGGCCAGACCGTCTTTCCGCCCTCCGCCTGGAACTGGATGGCCGTACAACTGGCGCTGCACGGCGAGATGGACGAAGCCAGACTGGTCTTGAACTACGCTCTCAACAGGGCACGCGAAGCCTCCTCCGCACCGGAGGACGCCTCCGAAGTCGTCGTCATCCTCACCAATCTGAGTGTGATCTGCCTGCGCTCCCACAACACCGAATTCGCGGAGAGCTGGGCGGGGCACGCACGCGAAGCCCTGCTCGGCGCCCCCGATCACCCCAGGGCCGGGAGGCTCCGCGTCACCTTGGCCTCCGTACTGGTGAGCATCGCGAAGGAGCGCGGTGACATGGAACGGCTCGAGGAAGCGGTGACGGAACTGGGCGCTTGCACGGGGCAGCTGCTCGCCAAGCATGGCGAGGGGCAGTCCGAAGTGCTGAGCGCTGTCGCAACCCTTGCCGACGCGAAACTGACACTGGCGCGGGCCGCCGGCTCCGAGGACGACATTCGCCGGGCACGCAGCGTCCTGGAACGAGTGGCCCAGAAGAGCATGGTGAGGTTCGGTGCGCAGAGCCCGCTCGCCCTCTCCACCCGCACCAACCTGGCCGTCACCCAGTTCGAGCTCGCCCGGTCGTCGCGCTCGGAAGACGCGGACGCCCTCATTAAAGGCGCCGTCGAATCCCTCGACTCAGCAGCCCAGTTGACCGTTGCGGCGCTGGGCGAGGATCACCCTCAGAGCGTCGCCGCCGCGGACAACCTGGCCACGGCACGAGACGACGCGGTGGCCGTGGTGGGACTGCGGGAGAACTTCAGCCACTTCTATCGTCCTCGCGACAACGAGCGCCGCAATGTCGCCAAGTCGGAGGCCATCAGGCGGGAGAAGGAGCTGATCCGCATCATCGCGTTCGGTGGCGCTTCCTACTTCATGGGACCGCTGGAACGCTACAAATCCGCCATCGAGAAGAAGCTGGAACAGGGGGCTAAGGTCAAAGTGATCATCAGCAGTCCCTGGAACAGCACGGCGTCTTACTTCCTGGTCGGCGAGGCTCCGGCGGAGCCCGGCGAAACAACGCCGTTGAACACCCCTGATGTCGCCATGCGCCACATCGAGAACGGCGACTACATGCAGACGTTCAAGCCTGTGATCGCCAGTTACCGGCGGCTCCGCGACACCTACGGGGATCGCATCCAGTTGCGCATCGCTCCTCAGGACATCACGGGTACGAGCCTTCTCACATCCGAAGTCGGTTTCTTCGAGCCCTACATGACCGCTGATCCCCGCCATCGCACGCGCCGACCTCTCACGACGTTCGAGATCGAGTTCGGCGAGATCAGCCACTTCTACGGAGTCGACTCCGAAGGATTCGAGCAGTACTGGGCCGTCTCGTACACGGTCGAGGAGTACGAGAGCTGGGAGGAGGAGTTCAAGTCCCGGCGGCGACGGGATCTGGAGATTCAGTGGGCGATCATGTCGGGTAGGTCGAAGTGAAGTTGGCCTTGTTGCCGCCGCTCGCGACGGAATCCCGCAGCCATGCTGCCCCACTCTCATAGAGTTCGAAGAACGAGCCGAGGCGACGCTCCTCGCCCTCGTCGATGACAACCGCGCCGCCGTCCGGGTCGATGAAGAAGTAGTTCCCGTTCCTCGTCGAGTTGCGGTAGACGCGGAGTTCCACGCCACGGTCAGCCGCCGCCTTCGAGCACCGCCGCACAACCTCCTCGAATTCTCCCGGCACCACCGTCAGGACATCTCGGTTGTCGGCTCCGTAGTTGGTCTCGGACATCTCGTAGACCTTCCAGATGTCCGGCAGAACAGGGTCGTCCTCGATCAGGTCGAGCACCCGGTCGGCGCCCTTCGCGTTCAGTCTCGTCACCACCGTGCCCAGCTTGATCCGCACTGCTGGAAAGGATCGCCGGACCTCTCGGAGCAGAGCGATGACCCGCTCCCGGTGACGTGCGTTCCCGATGCGCATCGCGGCGTGTTCGCTGGAGTCGGCTGACTCCAGGGGCAGGGCGATCCACGAGAGATGCGGGAGGATCTTCTCCATGGCGGGGATCGGAGCCAGCCCGTTGGTCGACAGCACGACCTGCGCTCCAGGCTCACCCGTCGGGTACGGTGCGCCCAGGCTGGCCGCCAGTTTCCCCAGGTAGGGAAGCAGCGTTGGCTCTCCGCCGGAGATCACTACGCCCTTGACGCGCTCGGCCCGCAGAATCTCGACCACGCGAAAGGCGTCGTCCTCCCCCATCGAAGAAACACCGTGGCGAGGGCCGTAACAGAAGGGACAGGAAAGATTGCAGCGCCCCAACGGACGGAAATCCACGTAATCGGGCAGGCACCTCTGAGATCGGATCATGGTGAGAGCCGGCTCCAATGGCGTAGGGCGGAGTAGTTGCTGGTGCGACCATAGGGGAAGGCGGGCTCAGCGAGTGGCAATGGCCGCTCGTCCGGGGCAACTACCTGCACTGCCAGGACGGTGACTTGGTTCGGCATGTTAGGCGGAGTCGCTGCTGTCCCGATCACCGTGGGGTTGCGTCCACGTTGCCCGATGCGTCGGGCAACGGTGCCACTGAGCCATTCGTTCGAGGGCGGGCAGGTGGCAGCGAGCTGGTCACCCTGCGCCGGTCTTTGCTCATGCCCGGCCACCGAACCACCGCCGACCAGATCACGCTGTGCGCGCTCAGCCTGTCGTACGACCCTGCGCTCGCGCCGAATTGGGGGCTCACCCGGAACGGGTGCCGGACGCCGTCGATACCGATCAGCTCGCTGCAGTCGCGGCCGAACTCAACAGCAGGCCTCGCAAGACCCTCGGCTGGGACACCCCAGCCCAATGCCTCGATAGGCGTCTCGCCAGCTGACGTCTCGTGATCTTAATGTCCTTACCGGTCATCGGATTTCGCCAGGGTGATGGTGCTCGTCGGGTTCGCCAGGTCCATGGCCTAGGGAAGTCCGGTGCGGCGCCGATGGATACAGTGCATGCTGGTGCGCATGCAACAGGCCGATGCGGCACGCCGATTCCGCGACGCGAGATCCAGTGTCTACGCCTATATGGACGAGATTCTGATCAGGTGTCCCCGATGCAGGAGCCTCGCCCGGGTTGTGCACCACCCGCATTTCGAGCCGCCGTGGCCGCAGCGTCCCGTCATCAGACCCCGGCGCCTGGCCTGCCGGGCCTGCGCTTACGCGCGGGACATGACGGGACACTCGTTTCGGCTACCGGGGAATGCCGCAGACCAGGTCGACGATCCATTCTTCGGGCAGCCCTTGTGGTTGCAGACGTCGACCGCGCACGGATTGCTGTGGGCCTACAACCTGAGGCATCTGACGGCCATTGAGCAGTACGTCGCGGCCAGCCTGCGCGAGGATACCTGGGCTGATACCGGGCTCAGGATGACGATGTTCGCCAAACTTCCGGCGTGGCTCAAGCGGGCCCACAACCGGGATGAGAATTTGCGTGCGATCGCCAGGCTGCGCTCGTCCGTCGTGAACTGATGCCTGCGGCGGTAGCTCACTCAGCGGTATCACGACATCGGCCGGCACAGCCGGGCTCGTCACCAGGCGCTAGCTGACCACCAGTGTTGCGATGATCCCTCGAATCCGCCCCATCCGAGGTCAGAGCCCGAAGGCTCCGCCTTCGATGAGAATCAGCAGACCGATGGCGATGAGGACGACGGGCAGCAGGATGTGGCCCCAGCGGCTGAGGGCCTTGGCGATGACGGGGCGGGTGGCGAAGAACTTGCCCGCGACGCACCACACGGCCACCAGGATGAGGAAGACGATCGCGTAGACGCTCATCCCGCCCACGCCGGCCGTGGCGAAGACGGGAACGTAGACGCCGATGTTGTCGCCGCCGTTGGCGAAGGTGACGGCGGCGACTTCCCACGGGCTGGGACCGCCCTGGTGGGTGCCGCTGCCTTCGTCCTCGTCGCCGTTGCTGTGGTTGCGCCATGCCTGCCAGGCGGCCTTGAGTCCCAGAGCCAGCGGCAGCAGGCCGAGGTAGGGGATGGCGGATTCCGGCAGGAACGTTGCGCCGAACGCCGCGGCGCCCGCCACCACGAGGATCGCGGCGAAGCCGAGGTACTGGCCGAGCACGATTCTGGTAGTGGCGCCACGGTGCCCAGCTCCTTGGGCGAAGAACAGCGAGAGGATCAGGATGTCGTCGATGTTGGTGACCGCGAACAACCCAACCGCCTGCCCCACAATGCCCAGGTTCACTGAATACGCCCCGCTCTACTTCGTCCCTGCTCCGACCCGGCGACCCTACGAGAGGACGGCGGGCCCTCCTCTCCCGGCAGGAGGAGCGGTGGGGCCAAGTCCCATCCGTAGGTGGGGCCGACGCTCTCACTGACTCGTCCGGGTGAAACCCCCGCCCCGCCGGGCCCGATGCACCTGGCGGCGGCTCCGGATCGGCATCGTGGCGGGCGTTGTCCGTACCGGACCCTCAGGAGGAAACGCATGCTCGGCACCGAGTTCCGTACCGGATCGCCCAACTGGATCGACCTCGGCAGTCCCGACACGACCCAAACCGCCACCTTCTACGGCAACGTCTTCGGTTGGGAGTTCGTCTCCGCCGGGCCCGAAGCCGGCGGGTACGGGTTCTTCCAGAAGGACGGCAAGACCATCGGCGCGCTCGGGCCCCTGACCGAGGAGGGCGCCCGCCCGGCCTGGACGACGTACTTCAAGACCGACGACATCCAGGACACCGCCGGCAAGGTCGTCGCGGGCGGTGGCTCCGTGCGCGCCGAGCCCATGGACGTCATGGGCGAGGGCTGGCTGGCCCAGTTCACCGACCCCCAGGGCGCGAAATTCGCCGTATGGCAGCCCGGGAAGACCAAGGGCCTGGAGACGGCGTCCGAAGACAACACGCTGGTGTGGGTCGAGCTGCACGTCCAGGACCCGGTCCGCGCCATCGCCTTCTACAACAGCCTGTTCGGCTGGCGGACCGCGGAAATGCAGGCACCCGGAATGACCTACCGGGTGCTCAGCATCAAGGACGGCGACCAGCAGGACGGTTCCTTCGGCGGCGTGGCACCCCTCCAGGAGGGGCACCAGGACGCCCGCTGGGTGCCCTACTTCGCCACCGCCGATGCCGATGACATCGTCAGCAAGGTGGAAAAGAACGGCGGATCGGTGCTCATGCCGGCCTCCGACGTGCCCGACGTCGGCCGGATGGCGTGGCTGGCCGACCCCCACGGCGCGCAGTTCGCCGTACTGAAGCCGAACCCGCGCCAGGGCTAGGGAGTGTCCGATCACCGGATCGTTGAACCGGTCGTGAGGGATGCTCCTGGGCTGTCGGACGCCGCGCGGGCGGTGATCGCGCCATTGTTGCCGCCTGCGGGCCCACCCAGCACCCAATCGGCGGCGCGTACAGGAGACGCCACCTGCTCCGGCCGTAGCGACGCGGAGGAGCCGGTTTCAAGGCCGCTCGGCGGGCCGAGTGAAGTGGGCGATCAGGCCGGGACCGGGTTCGGGTGTGATGTCGTGGGCGGTGACGTCAGTTCCGCAGGTGTCGCAGGTGAGCGTGACGTGGGCTTCGCCGCTGCAGTCGCGGTGGCGGTAGCGGGCGGGTGGTCCGTCGGGCGCCATGTAGGCGTCGCCCCAGTCCCTGATCGCCATGAGGATCGGGTAGATGTCGTGGCCCTTGCGGGTCAGCCGGTATTCGACGTGGTCGCCGCCGTCCGCCTGCCGCCGGTCCAGGATGCCGTGCTCGACCAGCCGGCCGAGGCGGTCCTGCAGCCGACTGCGGGAGATGCCGAGCGCGCTCTGGAACTCGTTGAACCGGCGCACGCCGGAGAACGACGCCTTCAGGAGCAGCAGCGTCCAGCGGTCACCGAGGATCACCAGCGGGCGCGTGATCGAGCACGGCAGGTCGGCGAGGTCTTCGTAACGCACGCCACAACCCTACCGCCGCGGTTCCAAAAAGAGACCACCCCGGATAGTGTGCGGTCTCGAAAAGAGACCGCACCAGCGGAGGCCGCCCCCGTGAACCCGACCAGCCCCCACCTCGGCACCGACACCAGCACCGACCTGCACGAGGCGTTGGACAGGATCCTCACCGACCGCTGGACCTGCCGCCAGTTCCTGCCCGACCCCGTCCCCCGGGACACCATCGAGCGCCTGCTGCTCCTGGCTCAGCGCACCCCCTCGTGGTGCAACACCCAGCCCTGGCACGTGCACCTCACCGAAGGCGCCGCGACCGAGCGGCTGCGCGCAGACCTCCTGGCCCACGTCCAGAGCAACCCGCCGGCACCCGACTTCCCCTTCCCCGCCCAGTACACCGGCGTCTACCGCCGGCGCCGCCGCGAGTGCGGCCTCCAGCTGTACGGCAGCCTCGGCATCACCAAGGGCGACCAGGAACGGACGCTGCGGCAACTGCTGCGCAACTTCGAGCTGTTCGACGCCCCACACGTCGCGATCATCACCACAGAGGCCGGCCTCGGCGTCTACGGCGCCGTCGACTGCGGCCTCTACATGCACACCTTCCTGCTCGCCGCCCACAGCCTCGGCCTGGCAGCGGCACCCCAAGCCGCTCTCGCCTCTTACGCCGACTTCCTCCGCGACCACTTCGAGATCCCGGACCACCGACGGGTCGTGGCAGGCATCTCCTTCGGCTACCCGGACCTCGACCACCCGGTCAATTCCTTCCGCACCAGCCGCGAAGAACCCGAGAACGCCGTCACCTGGCACACCGACTGAAACCACTCCGGGCGCCGTGCGATGCGAAGGGATGCGCTCACGCTTCTCCCCGGTGAGCATGCGAAGGACGAGCCGCCCCTCGCCCAGCGCCGGACCGCCCCACTCGGCAGGCTTCTCCTCGGCGGGCTTCGCCGGATGCAGGATCGCCTTCGCCACTATGAGGTCAGGCGCGCTGCCCTCAGCCACCCAGTCGGTGCCGTCCCACTCCTGGAACACCCGCGGCCCTTCGACTGGTCCCGGCCCTATTCACGCCGTCGCGCCCAGTCCTCCAGCGGCTCATCGTCCATCGCGCCATGCTGACGCGACCGCAGCCCACCGCACCAACTGGCTAGTCGCACCGCCCATGGCAGCGCCACTGGAGCGAGTAACTGCTGGCGTGCGCACGGTAGTTGATATGGGAAGCTGTCGTCAGCCGCTCGCGGGCAAGGGGGCCGTGCGGTGGTCGAAAGGAGAGCAGCGTGAGACAGGACGGCGTCGGCACCGAGGGGATAGACACCAGCAGGCCACATCCTGCGCGGATCTACGACTACCTGCTGGGCGGCAAGGACAACTACGAGGTGGACCGACAGGCCGGCGACCAACTCGCCGCTGCGGCACCCGAGGTGCGGATCGGCGTGCAGGCCAACCGCGCCTTCCTGCAGCGCGCCGTCCGTTACGTCGTCCGCAGCGGCGTCCGTCAGATCCTCGACGTCGGCACCGGGTTGCCCACCTCGCCGAACGTGCACGAGACCGCACAGGAGGTGGCCCCAGACGTGCGCGTCGCGTACGTCGACAACGATCCGATCGTGAAGGCGCACGGCGACGCGCTGCTCAGCCGCTTCGGCGCGACCAGCATCGTGCTCGGTGATGTGCGCAACTCGCGGGCCATCGTGGACCATCCCGACGTCCGCCGAGTCATCGACTTCGACGAGCCGGTTGCCCTGCTCCTCGTCGCCGTCCTCCACTTTCTCACCGACGCGGAGAAGCCCGATCAGGTCGTCGCCACCCTGCGCGACGCGCTCCCGGCCGGCAGCATCCTGGTGCTCTCGCACGCCACGGGTGACTTCGCTGATCGCAGCGCGGCCCAGGCCATCTATAACAGGGCCACCGCCACGCTGAACCTGCGGTCCCGCGCCGACGTCGAGCGGTTCTTCGACGGCTTCGAACTGATCGAGCCCGGCCTGGCCCAAGTCCCATTCTGGCGCCCGGACACCCCGCCGTCGGCAAGATCCGGCGAGATCGGCTTCTACGGGGGCGTGGCTCGCAAGGCCGGCTGAACGACAATCCCGCGCCGACCTGCACGGACGTATCGCACAGTCCGGCGCGATGCACTACCCTGTGGCGCGCGCGGCTCGAGGAGACGTCCACGCCGGTGGTGGTCGACCACCCGCTTCGGTTCACGGACCCGTGCGATCATGCGTGTCCATAGCGTGCGGAACCCCAGCAGCCCGGCGGCCGGGGTCCACCCCAACGAACACGGTGAACGTGGCATGGCCACCGCCGTCCTGGGCGCCCTCAGGAACTGAGGACACCACAACGGGGGAACCGCGGGACCATCAGCAGGCCGCCCGCATCGACCACTCTCGTACGCCCACGACTCCGGGCGCGCGCCCGGTCCGCGCCGCCGACACTCTCCAACCCGACGTCACCCTCATGGACATGGGCCGGCCGGACGTCGACCGCAATCAGTCCCTACGCCGCATCACCCGGCCCGACAGCCAGTCCGGGGCACCTCGCGCGGGCCGGGCGAACGGGGTCCCCCGCGGGCGCTGGTGCTGACCGCCTTCGACGGCGACGAATACGCTTACGGCCCCTCGCAACGCCTCGTACAGCTCTTCGACACCCGACCGGCCGTCACGGCCTACCCGGAAGAGGCCTCCTGTCTGATCTGACAGCACCACACCGTGCCGTACTGCCGCTGACCGGCCAGTAGCGTCACCCAGTCTCGACGTCTGGTCGATGAGCCCTCGGCGAGTTGAGCACGCACGTCACGAAGCGGTACGTGGTTGCACCTTGTTGACGCTGCGCTCGACGGCCACGGTTGCTATGAGCCGGTCACCTGACGCCCCGCTCCACCTGGGCTGTTCACCTCGGCTGGCGGCGGCGCGGCTGCCGTGGCAGGGTCGGCGTGCTCGTGAACGTGCTGTTGCTGAGGGAGAGTTCGTGGATACGCGAATCTGGAACGCGCTGGTCGAATCGATGAAGAACGCGTACACCACAGGCTTGGGCGAGGGAGCGGTGCCCCGCCCGGTCATCATGCCGCTGGTCCGCGGCGAGCTGGTGGGCCTGATCTGGGTACGCCCCATCAAGGCCGGCCAGGACGCACTCACCGGTATCGTCGAGCTCTCGAACATCGCCGCGGCGGCCGGCGCCGACGAAGTCGTCCTCGCCTGGGAAACCCACGACGTCACCACCGCCTGCGAGCTGCCGGTCGTCGGCCCGGCGCCCTGTCTGAACATGGTGCATGCCACGAAGGACGGCCACGTACTCCACCAGTTCCCCTACACGGAGCAGATCCTGACCCGCTCCCCCGAGGGCCGGGTCCCGGTCCAACCCCAGTGGCTTGCCACGCTTGAGCCACAGGTGGACGGCGAACTGGTCCCGCCGATCCAGGCCGCGGTCGACTACTCCTTCATTCCCCTCGAGCTGGACCACCCCTCCCCCTTCGGCGTCACGGTCGTCCTGATGGAAGAGGACGGCTACAGCGTGCGCCTGACCGAGGCGTTCGCCCGCTGACCGCCGGCCCGGAAGGCGGGCGCGCGATCCCCTCAGCCCTCAGGCACGCGCTCCTCACACTGGAGAAGCGCGTCCATCGTCGCCTCCAGGTACGCGGGGAACTCCGCACGCCCGGGCAGCACGGTCGGGGCGGAGTGGGCGAGCTGGGTGTGCCCCAGATAGAGGCTGTACGCCATCAACCCGCGCCGCCGCGCCTCGTTCTCGGCGAAGCCGAGCTCGGTGAAGAGACCGGTCAGGTAGTCGATCCGCCGCTCGGTCACCTGCCGCAGAGCGGCGGCGACCCGAGGGTGGTCGGTGCTGGCGAGCAGCGAGAGTTCGATCGGATCGGCAGTGGCCGGTTTGGTGACCTCGGTGAACAGTCTGCGCAGCCGCTTCTCCGGGTCCGGCTCGGTCTCCACCGCCGCGATGATCTCCTCGGTGTCGGCTTCGGCCCAGCGGGCGAGCGCAGCCTCGATCAGCGCCTCGCGGTTGGCGAAATGCCAGTAGAAGCTGCCTTTCGTGGCGCCGAGGCGGGCGGCCAGCGGCTCGACCGCGACCGCCGCCAGACCGCCACCCTCACCGATGGCGGCGAGGGCCGCTTCCGCCCAGTCACGGGCGGAGAGCCTGGCTTTCTTGATCTGCTGCCGTTGCACCATGACCATACGCTACCGTATGGTTTTCCATACGGTAGCGTATGGAGGTATGCGATGGCCAAGGACAAGCCCGTAGCAGTGGCGTTTCCCGAAGGCGCGCGGCTGATCAGGGAGGCCGTCGACCGGCCCGACTACCACGATGCGTACGCGATGGAACTGCACCCCGGGATGCCGCGCGATCCGGCGGCCTGGACCGGCATCCTGCGCGACGCCTTCCCGATCACGGCGCAGCAGGACGGCGAGGCGCTCATGAACGTGAGCACCGCCGGCCTCGACGCCTGGGCCTCGATCGTCATCGACGAGAAGCACGTCACCCTCTGCAGCTCCGTGAAGACGAACGCCCTGCGCTCCAGGTTCTACTGGGGCGCCGTAAAGAGGGTCCACCCCTTCATGGCCCGCGCCATGATGATCCGCACACACCGCAAGCTTGCTCGCGCCGCACAGAACGGCTCGTGACGGTGATTCATCTCGGGGCCCTACTCGACCTCAATCATTCATCCAGCGCTTCCACCGCCGGTCGTGACGCTTGTACCACCGAGAGGCTGACAGGCGACCCGTATCCAGGCGATTGAGAATCCGCCGGAGCCGGATTCCCTGAGAGTAAGGGGGCCGACTTGGGCGCCTACGGGGCTGTTGGAGCGGGCGGCGCGGGAGCGGGGCGTACGGACGGTGGTGGCGCCCGAGGGGACTCCAATGCCGTACCGCCTCGACTGGCCGACGACACAAGGCTGCGGGCTGATCTCGTCGCAACCGCGGTCGGCCGGCCGCGCGCCGGCGGCTGGCGCGGAGGCCACCGTCGACGCCCAACCACCCTGACCGGCCCCGATCCCCGAGGCCGCCGCAACGTGATTGTCTGCCCGCGGATTCCCTCCATCTTGCCGTGGGGGTTTCCCCCAGCGCGCCGACGCGCGCCGCTCGCCCCCGTCGACGTGGTCGTCGGTCAACGGTTTGCCGACTCTCAGGGGGTCGGGATGCCGCCCGGCCGGACCGGCCGCCCGAGCCGGACCGGCACACCCGGCGAGTACAGCACGCTGACCGGTTGGCCCAGCGGTGCGGGCACACCGGCGGCCGCGACGAGGTTCTCCTCGCACTCGATCAGCTTCGCGCGGTGCAGCGGCCAGCGCGGATGCTGGTTCGGGAGGTACCCGACGTCGCCGAGGAAGGCGTTGTGCATACCCCACCGCGCCGTCAGGAAGTGCTCCAACTCGGTTGGTTCCACAACGCGTTCGCCCTTGCGCAGGACGATGCGACTGTATGCGCCGCGTGGCCCGGGCCAGCGCCGTGAGCTGGTGTAGGTGATGACGTCGTCGACGGTACGGACGGTCATACGGGACCACACGTACGGCAGCCGGAAGCCGGCCCGTCCCATCAGCACGGGCACGAGCCGGGAGGCATCCATCGACCGGAAGACCACGCCGCGCCGACCGTGCGCGTCCACGGAGTACAGGCGCACGTTCGTCTCCGGGAACGTGCCCAGATAAGGCACTCCCGGCGACCGAAGCCAGCCCACCCGGTGCATCCGGAAGGCGACCAGGCCCACATAGCTCACCCCGCCGAGCACGTCGGGGACCGTGCCCTCCGGCAACAGCCCGGCGATGTCGCCCGGGTCGACCGCCCAGTGGACGAAGGCGAGATCGAGCCACTGCTGGGTGAGCAATGGCCGCTTCAGGACCGTGCGCGCGTCCGGGGTGACGGGCTCGGGTAGCCGTGGTGTGGTCGACACCGCGCCAGCATCCCAAACAGACGTGGGAAATTCTTCCTCGGGCGGATACACATGGCTCGTCGCGTCGTCGACGGTAGCGCCGGCTTGCGTGGGCCGACGATGGTGCAGCCGATGCCGGGACGGCCGGCAACCAGGCCAGAGCCAGGGCGGCGGGGCCTGCTCCCGTCTCCTGGGCGGCGGCGGTGAGTACCTCGATCACCGTGCGACCCCCAAAGAGCGGTTTGCCGAACTGGCAACATGAGTCGCGGTGGTTCGGCAGCGGCCGCAGGATCTCCGTAGGAGCCGACCCGCACCGGCATCGGCGGCCGTACCCGGGCGCCGGTGCACTCCTCGCACTACTCACCGGCAGTCAGGCAGACCGGAGGATTCATGTCGCAGCCCGCCCAGGTCACAGACGTGACGCATCGTCTGGTCCCCACTCCCGCGGGCCGGATCCACCTGGTGGAGCAGGGGGCCGGGCCGCTGGTCCTGCTGGTGCACGGCTTTCCTGAGTCCTGGTACTCGTGGCGTCACCAGCTGCCGGTGCTGGCCGCGGCCGGATACCGCGCGGTCGCCATCGACGTGCGCGGATACGGACGCTCCTCGAAACCCGAGGATGTGGCCGCGTACCGGATGCTCGATCTGGTCGGGGACAACGCTGCCGTAGTGCACGCCCTGGGCGAGCGGACCGCGGTGGTCGTCGGGCACGACTGGGGCGCGACCATCGCTGCGAACTCCGCCCTGGTCAGGCCCGATGTCTTCCGCGCGGTCGGCCTGTTGAGCATCCCCTACGCACCGCGCGGGGGATCGCGGCCCAGCGAGGTCTTCGCGGGAATGGGCGGGGAGGAGGAGTTCTACGTCCCCTACTTCCAGCAACCCGGCCGGGCCGAGTCCGAGATCGAACCAGACGTACGCGGCTGGCTCGCCGGTTTCTATGCCGCTCTCTCCGCGGGCACCATGCCCGCACCCGGCGCCCCCGACCCGCACTTCGTCAGCCCCGGCGGGACGCTGCGTGACCGGTTCCCCGCAGGCCGACTGCCCGCGTGGCTCAGCGAGGACGATCTCGACGTGTACGCCGGGGAGTTCGAGCGAACGGGGCTGAGCGGTGCACTGAACCGATACCGCAACATGGACCGGGACTGGGCAGACCTCGCCGACTTCGACGGCGCCCCCATCACCCAGCCGTCCCTGTTCCTCGGCGGAGCACTGGACGCCTCCACCACCTGGCTGGCCGACGCGATCGACGCCTTCCCGACCACCCTGCCCGGCCTGCGCTCCTCACACATCCTCGACGGCTGCGGCCACTGGATCCAGCAGGAGCGCCCCGAGGAGGTCAACCAGCACCTGACCGACTGGCTCGTCTCACTGCCCGCCTGATCGGTGATCCCGCCACCTGCCGCGGGCCCGGCCCACGGCAGGTGGCAACGGCGCGGTCACCGCCCACGCGGCATCCGACAGCTCAGGAACTGGGCCAGCCAGCCCTCACCCATGACGTCGATCGGCTCGGCGCGCAGGGAGCCACCGCCCGCGACGACCTTTCCTGCGGTGTCGGTCAGGGGCCCGAGCGCGCCCCCAGGCCTGTCCCGCTCACCCCACGAGCGGTGCGGCGGCGCCGATCAGTGCGACGGTCACGCCGATGTGGATCAGCCGTGATAGGTGATGTAACCGTTGCCGTCGGGGTCGTTGCCGGCCGCGGTGTAGGAGTGAGTGTCGGCGTGGGCACCGGAGGACTTGTAGAGGTAGATGGTGTCCTTGTCGTTGTTCCAGATGAAGTTGCAGTTCTGGCGGTAGACGACGTTGTTGGCGTCGGAGTCGGTGCCGTGGCCGCCCCGGAGCTTGATGTAGTCGCCGGGCTGAAGGTAGTGGTTCGCGGGGAAGGTGAACTTGTTGCCGATGGCGTCCTTGACCACGTAGCCCTTCAGGTTCACGGTCGTGCTACGCGAGTAGTTCTTGATCGTCAGGTACTCGTCCTTGGTATTGCCCGTGGAGCAGTTGTTGGAGTCCGTGCCCGGCGCGTTGTACTGGACGCCCTTTATTTTCAGCGCGGACGAATACTCGGTGGCCTGGGCCGGGACGGCAGCGACGGCCGCGAGCATCCCGGCAGCGGCGGCGACAGTCAGGACATGGCGTATGCGCATGAGGAATCCCCCCTCAGTGGTGCGAATGGAGCTCCAGGAGCATACCCAGCACGTGATGGTCAGGTGACAGCAATGTGTGGAAGAGGTGAAGGCGGGTCGCTGGGTGTTTGACATTGGGCGGCCAAGGCCAACTCCAGCCGGACTCCACGGATTTCCACCCGATCCATGACCGCCGCGAGCGACGGCCTACGCGATCTCGACCAGAAGGTCGCCGCCCTCCACCTGCTGGATCTTGTTGATGGCCAGCCGGGACACCTTTCCGGCCTTCGGGGCAGTGATCGCGGCCTCCATCTTCATCGCCTCGATGGTGGCCACCACGGCACCTGCCGCCACCTCGTCGCCCTCGGCCACCGCGAGCGTCACCACTCCGGCGAACGGCGCGGCCACATGGCCGGGGTTGGCCCGGTCGGCCTTCTCGGTCGACGGAATGTCGGAGGCCGCCGCGGTGTCGCGTACCTGAATCGGCCGCAGTTGGCCGTTCAGGGTGGACATCACCGTGCGCATGCCGCGTTCGTCGGCCTCGCCGACGGCCTGCAGTTCGATCAGGAGCCGTACGCCGGGCTCGAGGTCGACGGCGTACTCCTTCGCGGGGCGCAGCCCGTAGAAGAAGTCCTTGCTGTCCAGCACGCTGGTGTCGCCGTAGGTCTGACGGTGTGCTTCGTAGTCGCGCGTCGGTCCGGGGAACAGCAGGCCGTTGAGCGTCGCGCGACGGTCCTTCGCCAGTCCCGCACGGTCCTCCGAGGTCAGCTCCTGCATGGGCTTGGGATCGGCGCGGCCCGCCAGCGCCTTGGTGCGGAACGGCTCCGGCCACCCGCCGGGCGGATTGCCCAACTCACCGCGCAGGAAGCCGATGACGGAGTCGGGGATGTCGAACTTGTCCGGCGTCGCCTCGAAGTCCTCCGGCGTCACCCCGGCGCCGACCAGGTGCAGGGCCAGGTCGCCGACCACCTTGGACGACGGGGTGACCTTCACCAGGCGGCCGAGGATCCGGTCGGCGGCGGCGTACGTCGCCTCGATCTCCTCGAAGCGGTCGCCGAGGCCGAGCGCGATCGCCTGGGTGCGCAGGTTGGACAGCTGCCCGCCGGGGATTTCGTGGTGGTAGACACGCCCGGTCGGCGAGGCCAGGCCCGCCTCGAACGGCGCGTAGATCTTGCGGACGCTCTCCCAGTACGGCTCCAGGTCCCCGACCGCCTTCAGGTCAAGGCCGGTCGGCCGATCGGAGTAGTCGGTCGCGGCCACGATCGCCGACAGCGACGGTTGCGACGTGGTGCCCGCCATGGACGCCACCGCGCCGTCCACCGCGTCCGCGCCGGCCTGGATCGCGGCGAGGTAGGTGGCGAGCTGGCCTCCCGCGGTGTCATGGGTGTGGACGTGCACCGGCAGGTCGAACTCGCGGCGCAGGGCCGATACGAGGGTCGCGGCGGCCGGGGCACGGAGCAGCCCCGCCATGTCCTTGACGGCCAGGACGTGGGCGCCGGCGGCCACGATCTGTTCGGCCAGCCGGAGGTAGTAGTCCAGGGTGTACAGCCGCTCGGACGGGTCGGACAGGTCGGAGGTGTAGCAGAGCGCGACCTCGGCGATCGCCGTTCCGGTCTGCCGTACGGCGTCGATGGCGGGCCGCATCTGCTCGACGTCGTTGAGAGCGTCGAAGATGCGGAAGATGTCGATGCCGGTGGCCGCCGCCTCCTGCACGAAGGCGTCGGTCACCTCGGTCGGGTACGGCGTGTAGCCCACGGTGTTGCGGCCGCGCAGCAGCATCTGCAGGCAGATGTTGGGCACGGATTCGCGGAGTGCGGCCAGCCGCTCCCAGGGGTCCTCCGCGAGAAAGCGCAGTGCGACGTCGTACGTGGCACCGCCCCAGCACTCCAGGGACAGCAGTTGCGGCAGCGTCCGCGCCACCACGGGGGCGACGGCGAGCATGTCCTTGGTGCGGACCCGGGTGGCAAGCAGCGACTGGTGGGCGTCCCGGAACGTGGTGTCGGTGACGCCGATGGTCGGCGCCTCGCGCAGCCATCGGGCGAAGCCCTCCGGGCCGAGTTGTTCGAGCCGCTGCCGGGAGCCGGCGGGCGGTTCGGTGGCGGGCACGGGCGGCAGTTTGGTGGACGGGTCGATGAGGTCGGGACGCTCGCCGTGGGGCTTGTTCACCGTCACGTCGGCGAGGTAGGTGAGCAGCTTCGTGCCGCGGTCGGCGGAGTGCCGTGCAGTGAGCAGGTGCGGCCGCTCCTCGATGAACGACGTCGTGACCTGTCCGGCCTGGAAGTCCGGGTCGTCGAGGACGGCTTGCAGGAAGGGGATGTTCGTGGCCACGCCGCGGATGCGGAACTCGGCCACGGCACGCCGGGCGCGGCCGATCGCGGTCTTGAAGTCCCGCCCCCGGCAGGTGAGTTTGACCAGCATCGAGTCGAAGTGCGCGCTGATCTCGGTACCTGCGTGGGTGGTGCCGCCGTCCAGCCGGATGCCCGACCCGCCCGGCGAGCGGTAGGCGCTGATCCTGCCGGTGTCCGGCCGGAAGCCGTTGGCCGGGTCCTCGGTGGTGATCCGGCACTGCAGTGCGGCGCCGCGCAAGGTGACGGTCTCCTGCGCGAGGCCGAGGTCGGCCAGCGTCTCGCCGGCGGCGATCCGCAGCTGCGCCTGCACGAGGTCGACGTCGGTGACTTCCTCGGTCACCGTGTGCTCGACCTGGATGCGCGGGTTCATCTCGATGAAGACGTGGTTCCCGTCGCGGTCGAGCAGGAACTCCACGGTGCCCGCGTTGCGGTAGCCGATCTCCCGGGCGAACCGCACGGCGTCGGCACAGATCCGCTCACGCAGCGCCGGGTCCAGGTTCGGGGCGGGCGCCAGCTCGATCACCTTCTGGTGGCGGCGCTGCACCGAGCAGTCACGCTCGAAGAGGTGGATGACATGGCCGTGCCCGTCGGCGAGGATCTGCACCTCGATGTGGCGGGGGTCGATGACGGCCTTCTCCAGGAAGACGGTTGAATCGCCGAACGCGGACGCGGCCTCGCGCGCCGCCGCCTCAATGGACTCGCGCAGCAGGGCGGGGTCCTCGACGCGGCGCATGCCGCGTCCTCCGCCACCGGCGACCGCCTTGACGAACACGGGAAAGCCGATGTCCTCAGCGGCACGGACCAGTTCGTCCACGTCGTCGGAGGGCGCAGAGGAGCCGAGCACCGGTACGCCGGCCGCGCGCGCAGCGGCCACCGCGCGCGCCTTGTTCCCGGTCAGCTCGAGCGTTTCCGCACTCGGTCCTACGAACGTGATGCCTGCCTCTTCGCAGGCGCGGGCCAGGTCGGGGTTCTCGGACAGGAACCCGTATCCCGGGTAGACCGCGTCCGCACCGGCCCGCAGCGCCGCGCGGACGATCTCCTCGACGGAGAGGTAGGCCCGCACCGGATGCCCGGGCTGGCCGATCTCGTACGCCTCGTCGGCCTTCAGCCGGTGCAGTGAGTTGCGGTCCTCGTGCGGGAAGACGGCGACGGTTCGCGCGCCCAGCTCATAGCCGGCACGGAACGCGCGAATCGCGATCTCACCACGGTTGGCGACCAGCACCTTGCGGAACATTCTTGATCCCTTCAGCCTGCCGGTGACGCGACCCATGGTGTCGGTGTCGCCCCCGCAGCGCCATGTGAGCCGGGCCACTCAGCCGGTGGCATCCCGCCACAGACTCCAGGCCAGCCCGAGTCCGGCGAGGGCGATCGCGACCCGCAGCGGCGTCTCGGGCAGCCGCCGAACGACCGCCGGCCCCATCCAGGCACCCGCGAAGCAGCCGACGCCGAGCACGGCGGCCGCGCTCCAGTCGACCGGGGCGAGGAAGGCGTAGGCAAGGGCCGCGGTGACATTGGCGGCGCCGGTGGCGATGTTCTTGACGGCGTTGGTCACCGGCAGCGGCTCCGTCGCGGACAGTGAGAGCACGGCCAGCATCAGTACGCCCGCCGCCGCGCCGAAGTAACCGCCGTACAGGCCGACCAGCAGGACCGCGCAGGCAACGGGGAGTCGGCGCACGAAGGTCGAGTCCGCGTTGCGCTTCGTGGTCAGGCGCCGCAAGGGTTCGCGCGCCAGGATCAGTACCGAGCCGAGGGCAATGAGCCACGGTACGACCAGTTCGAAGGTCGAGGACGGTGTGCCGAGCAGCAGGGCCGCGCCGATCGCCCCGCCCAGCGCCGCCGTGACCGCGAGACGGACGAGACGCCCGCGCTGCCCGCGCAGTTCCGCCCGGGATCCGGCGGCGCTTCCCACGGTGTTGGAGAAGAGGGCCACGGTATTGGTGACGTTGGCCGCCACGGGCGGAAGGCCGACGGCGAGCAGCGCGGGGTAACTGAACAGCGAGGCCAGACCTGCGACCGAACCGGCGAGCCCGGAAGCGACCCCTGCCGCGAGGAGCAACAACGCCGGACCGAGCCCCGACTGACCGGCGATCAGTTCTCTCACGTGACCCTCTTACTCCCGTACGACGCCCTGGTACACCTCAACAACCGTTCCATACTAGGAACAGCATCCACATGGGGAGACACCGGCTCAGTCGACGAACGGCAGGGGAGGTCGCGCCCTCAGCGGGGTGGTGGCTCCCACGACAGCCCCGTTGCGGACCAGGTCGACTGCCCTGTTGAGCACGGTGACCGCGTCGTCGCCCGAGTCGGGCTTGCGGCAGGCGACGGCTGCTCGTTTCACGGGCGGCCGGCGGCTGGCCCAGTCCAGCCGGCCACGCCGACACACGCCTCGTTCCCCTCGGGGTCGGCCAGCACCCAGTTCGACGGCGCGTCGGCATCATTCACCAGACGGCCGCCGGCAGCGAGCGCCGCGGCTATCCGCGCCTCGGCCTGGTCGTATGGCACCCAGACGTCGACATGGACCCGGTTGCGCTGCGGGCGCGGTGCGTCCATCTGCTGGAAGTAGAACGGTGCCCCGCGGCGGTGCGGGTCGATCAGGTCTTCGCAGCTGTTCGCGCGGTCCTGGTAGCCGAGCAGGGCACGCCAGAAGGGCACCACGTCGGGACCGGCGAGGGCGTCGACAGTGACCTGGACGGTCTGCACGGTGGACGGGTCGGCTGGGATGTCCAGCGTGCGCGCCACTGCCGAAATCTGCCGGGCCAGCTCGATATGCCGCTCGGTCAGCCCGTAGTAGTCGTCCATGATCGTGATCAGCCGAATGGTCACGCCCTCGTGCCGCAGGTCGACGTCCGGGTGACCGTCCCCAACGCCCGGCAACTCGCTGATCGCCTGCACGAGCCGGGCGCCGACCGTGAACGACCCGGTGCGGAAGTACGCGCACGCCCCCTCGCCCAGCACACGCCAGTCCTCCAGGCCCACGGTCTCGTGGAACTGCTGCGGCCTGATGCGCTCGATCTTGCCCTCTACATATGTCATGCGCTCAACGTAGCGGGCAGGTCCGACAACTCCCTTCGGCCATTCAGTACTTCGGAACTACTCGTCAAGATATTGATTCCAAGGGGGAGCCACGGCGGCGGGTGACCATGAAGGTCCGTTCCGGTTGGCGGCCGTACCTGGGGCAACCGGTGAGAGTAGATACTGTCCCTGAACACAGGCACGGGCGAGGAGCACGAGCAATGACCATCGACAATCGCATAGGTCCGCCCAACTTCGGCAGCGAACGCGACATGCTGCGGACCTTTCTCGACTACCACCGAGCGACCCTCGCCATGAAGTGCGACGGGCTCACCGATGAGGAGCTGCGGCAGCAGTCGATGCCGCCGTCGACGCTTTCGCTGCTCGGCCTGGTGCGGCACATGGCGGAGGTGGAACGTGCCTGGTTCCGCCGGGTGTTCGAGGACAACGATGCGCCTATGGTCTGGTCCGACAAGATCGACTTCCAGGCGGCGTACGACGCGAGCGCGTCGACAAGGGCCGAGGCGTTCGCGGCTTGGCAGGCGGAGGTCGAGAACTCGCGCCGCATCGAGCAGGAGGCCGAGTCCCTGGACTTGTCCGGGTATCAGCCAAGATGGGGCGAGGACGTGTCGCTGCGGATGGTGATGGTGCACATGCTCCTGGAATACGGCCGCCACAACGGGCACGCTGACTTCCTGCGTGAGGGTGTCGACGGGACCGTAGGCGCCTGAGTCGCTACCCCCGTAGGGGCCACCGATCTCCAAAGATCGCCGACAAGAACTACTTCGGCCGCGAGTTCGAACAGCAGCTGGTCGAACTGAACATCCGGCTGCTGCGGCCGGCCCGCAAGGGCGAGGCCGAAGGGCCCGGAGCGCAGCTGTTCAGGCCGCTGCGGCAGGTCATCGAGTCGGTCAACGAGACCTTCAAGGGCCAGCTCGACCTCGAACGCCACCGCGGCCGCACCCCCGACGGCTGCGGAATCTCCGGCTCATCCGAATCCCGAAGACTTCTCGCACCCGACGAAGAAGCGCTCGACGCCTTGGCGTTCTCACCGGACCGACGCCCCCTCGCTATCGGCACGGGAGGCATGGTGCAGCGGTGGAACATCTCCACCCGCACTCCCGTCAGCGCACCCCTCACCGCCATCATCGGCACAGTCCGCACCGTTGTCGGCGGTCGGCGGTCGGCGGTCGGCGCGATGCCGCGCGCAGGCCTGCCCGCGATAGACATCGTGGCCGTACAGGATGCGCGGGCGCCATTCCGGTGGCGGGGTGGGGCGCCGCTCAGACATGATCGCGCGCATGGCCTCAATGGTGACGAACATAGCGATCGACTGTGCGAATGCCTACCAACTGGCCCGGTTCTGGAGTGAGGTGACCGGAAGTCCCCTGGACCCCGATGACGAGCCGGGTGATGACGAAACCGAGATCATGTTGCCCGGCGGCCCGGCCCTGCACTTCAACGAGGTTCCGGAGCCCAAGTCGGTCAAGAACAGGCTCCATCTGTGCCTGCGCCCCGACACCTCGCGGGACGCGGAGGTCGAGCGCCTGCTGAGTCTGGGAGCCTCCCTGGTCGCCGATCGTCGCAAGCCCGACGGCTGGGGCTGGGTCGTTCTCGCCGACCCGGAGGGCAACGAGTTCTGCATGTTGCTCGCCGAGTCGGAGCGGGCCGCAATGTCCTCGCCGTCCGGATGACCTCAGCCCTCCCCCGACCCAAGTGTCAGCTCAGTGACTACCGTGGCTGACACAGTGAGCTGAGGTGTCGGTGGGTGGTCCCCGCGCTCTCACCGGCTGGCACGCGCTGCCACCCTGCGTACATTCCCGGACAGGCGGAACACTCCGAGCGGAACTGGTCCGGTCCGCCTGCTCATCCGGTAGCCATTGCGGTTTCCGGGCGGTCACGCGAGGGCTGGCTTGCGGGCCAGTTCGTAGGCGAAGCTGACCGTTTCGGTGAGGCGGTCGTTGGCCGTGTGGCGGCTGAGTTCGGCGGTGAGGTCGGCGTCGAACTCGGCGGCGCGGTCCGCCAGTAACGAAGGCGGCAGGAAGGATGTCGACCGGATGTGCCCGGCGAGTTCACGGATCGTCCAGTGGTGCTCGACGGAGAACTCGTGGCGTCCGGTGGGCTCGAACCCGGCACGGGACAACACTTCGTGGTCAGGGTCCCGCCTCCTTGGCTGGTCCCAGCCGGGCGGAACGCGGCCGGACGCGCCAAGGGCGTTCTGCCATGTGCGCAGCACGCTGTCGAGCGCCCGCTGCCAGTCCTGGGGGCCTGCCCACGGAGAGGTCGACCAGCACAGCGCTAGGCAGCCGCCGGGCTTGAGCCAAGCGTAGGCACGCTCGGCGACCAGGGCGCGGCGGAGCCGGTGGAAGGCATTGCCGATGACGATCAGCTCGAAGCTGCCTGGCCCGGCGTGCAGATCCTCGGCGTTGGCGGTGACCGTCCGGATGTGGGCTGCGCCGACGGCGATGGCCTTGGCGCGGACCACCTCGGTCATGCCGGGTTCGGCGTCCACGGACCATACCTCCGCGAACCAGCCGCGCAGCGGGAAGGCGAGCTGGCCGGTGCCGCATGCCAGGTCGAGCAGGCGCCCGCACCCTGACCGGGCTACCCGGCATGCGAGGTCGGCGATCATCGCGTCGGGATAGGGAAGCCGGAACCGGTCGTAGTATCCGGCGGTGCCCCGGTACAGATCAGGCTCGAACCCAACCTCGCTGGCCATGCGACCACCATCGCACAGGGCAGCCTTGCCCCAGGAACGCGGCGGGACGGAGCCACCCTGACGCGGGAGGCCAACTTCTGCGGTGCGGCCACTCTCCAACACGGCAACAGGACGCGTTTGCGGAGAAGTTGGCCGCGTGCCGCGCCTGGACTTCGGCCAGGGCGTCGTTCAGCGGGCCGGCGGCGGTGGGAAGGCCGACAGCAGCCAGCGCGTGGAGGCGGCGATGACGGGCGAGAGCGGGGCTTTGGCGCGGCCGGTGCCGATGTCATGCGTGGTGCACGGCGGCGGGAGCCGGGGGCGGGTCGGCGGGGGCGTCCAGCGTGGACGTGGAAGGGGTGCGGCCGGGCGGTGGCCGTCCGCCCTGGCCAGGTGGACCTGCTGCGACGGGGCGGAAGTGAGCCCTGCGCCGGTGGGTTCTGCGCGGTGTCAGCCGAGCATGCGGTCGAGATTGAAGGCCGCGCTGATCAGGGCGAGGTGGGTGAAGGCCTGAGGGAAGTTTCCGCGCTGTTCGCCGGTGTGGCCGATCTCCTCCGCGTACAGGCCGAGATGGTTGGCGTAGGTGAGCATCTTCTCGAAGGCGAGGCGGGCTTCGTCCAGCCGGCCTGCGCGGGTCAGTGCTTCGACGTACCAGAACGAGCAGATCGAGAAGGTGCCTTCCTCGCCCTTCAGGCCGTCGGGGCTGGCCTGGGGGTCGTAGCGGTAGACCAGGGAGTCGGAGACCAGGTCCTCGCCCAGTGCGTCCAGGGTGGCGAGCCATTTCGGGTCGGTCGGGGAGATGAATTTCGCGAGCGGCATCATCAGCAGGGAGGCGTCCAGGATGCTGCTGTCCTCGTACTGGGTGAAGGCGTGACGTTCGGCGGACCAGCCGTGGCGCATGATCCGCCGGTAGATGGCGTCCCGGGCGGTGCCCCAGCGGACCATGTCGGCGGGCAGGCCGCGGTGCTGGGCCAGCCGCATGGCGCGTTCGATCGCCACCCAGCACATCAGCCGGGAGTAGAGGAACGTCTTGCGGCCTCCGCGAGTCTCCCAGACTCCCTCGTCGGGCTGGTTCCAGTGGTCGCACACCCAGTCGACGAGTTCGCTGATGTTGTCCCAGTGCGCGCTGGAGATGGGTTTGCCCCATTTGTCGTAGAGGTAGAGGGAGTCGACGAGTGCCCCGTAGATGTCGAGCTGGAGCTGGTCGACGGCGGCGTTGCCGATGCGTACGGGTGCTGAGCCGCGGTAGCCCTCGAGGTGGGTCAGTTCACGTTCGGGCAGGTCACGGCGCCCGTCGATGCCGTACATGATCTGCAGGGGGCCGGTGGAGTGGGGCGCCTGGGTTGCGTTGAGCCGGACGTGCTCGGAGAGGAAACCCATGAAGGCTTCGGCCTCGTCGGTGAATCCGAGCCTGAGCATCGCGTACACGCAAAAGGCGGCGTCGCGGATCCACACGTAGCGGTAGTCCCAATTGCGTTCGCCGCCGATCTGTTCGGGCAGGCTGGTGGTCGGGGCGGCGATGATGGCGCCGGTGGGGGCGTAGGTGAGCAGTTTCAGGGTGAGGGCGGAGCGGTGAACCATCTCCCGCCAGCGGCCGCGGTAGCGCGACTGGGACAGCCAGCGCCGCCAGTAGCAGACGGTGGCGTTGAATTGCTTTTCCGCCTCGGACACGGCGCAGAAGCGTGGTGCGACGTCGCCGCCGACGCGGTCGATGGTGAAGACGGCGGATTCGCCCTCGTGCAGTTTGAACAGCGACCATACGTCCTGGCCGGCGACCTCGAAGGGCACGGTGGACGTCAGCGCGAGCCTGATCGTGGACGAGGCGAAGACGGCCTGGCCGGGCTGCGTGTGCACGGTGTGGGGCGCGGTCCCGTACTCGAAGCGGGGGGCGACGCGTGCGCGGAAGGGCAGCGTTCCGCGGACGCACACCACGCGGCGGATCAGACGGTGCCGGTCGGCCTCCCGAGAGTCGTCGACGACCGGCATGAAGTCCTGGATCTCGCCGACCCCGTCGTCCGCGAAGAAGCGGGTGATCAGCACATTGGTGTCGGGGAAGTAGAACTGTTTTGTGCGTGCCGGGACGTCGGCGGCGAGCTCGAAGGATCCGCCTCGGTCGGCGTCGAGGATCGAGGCGAAGACGCTGGGTGCGTCGAAGCGTGGGCAGCAGTACCAGTCGATGGTGCCGTTCGTACCGACCAGGGCCGCGCTGCGCAGGTCGCCGATCAGGCCGTGCTCGGCGATCGGCAGGTAGCGGGGTGTGTCCGCGCCGCCAGGCTCGCCGGGACTGTTCCACGCCCCGTCGTTCGCTCTGGCCTCAGGAGTCACGTCAGCCATGCCGGCCTCCTTTGGGCTGTCGCCCGAGCGGCCCCCTGGTCTCCAGGCTAGCGAGTCATCGGAGCCTGGACTTCCGGGAGCGGCCGCGCCGGGACGGCGGCCATCAGACAGGGCCCCAGATCCTGGGGTGTGTCAGTGCCGTGGATGTGATCCTTTCCGGCTCTACAGGTCGAGGACCGCACGGAGTGCGTTGTCGACGAGGGCCTGCTGTTCGGGGCCGATGTTGCCGTGTGGGGTGGCGGCGTCGAAGCGGGACGCCGCGAGCTGGACCAGGTTGACTGCGACGACCGAGGCGTCGATGGGGGAGGTCAGGCGCACGCTCATCGCGGTGTCGGGGTGCACGGCTGGGGCATGCAGGACCAGGGCGACCACGGCACCGTA
Source organism: Streptomyces sp. NPDC029292 (assembly GCF_055569295.1). NCBI lineage: Bacteria > Bacillati > Actinomycetota > Actinomycetes > Kitasatosporales > Streptomycetaceae > Streptomyces > Streptomyces sp. NPDC029292. The sequence goes on along the minus strand of NZ_JBVHXR010000013.1, from coordinate 227,634 downwards.
CGCATCGGCGAGCCCGTCGAGGCTGACGACGAGCACCGTGCGGGTGCCCTTGCCGGTGTCGACGTCCCACACGTCGCCCTTGCGTAGCGTCACAGAGCGTCGCCCTCGCCGTGCAGGTCGAGAGGCTCGGTGGCGGCATCGAGGGACTCGATGGCGGCGAGCTGTCGGGCGGCGTCGATCGTCATCTGGCGCCGCACCGCCTTCACGATGTACTCGTTCAGCGAAGGGGCGCCGGCTGCGGCGGCGCGCAGCGGCTTGTCCATGCTGTCGGGTATCCGCACGGTGATGGCACTCATGCCACCAAATGTAGTGGCAGCGATGCCATCATCACAGCCCCCGTTGCGCATCTCAGATCTCCAGTGGCGGGGCGAGGCGGCACGGCCGCCGCCCCTGGACATCGCGATCATTAGCCGCGGGGGCTGCTGATCCGTTCGGGTTCGATCACATAGATCACCCGGACTTGGTCGCGGCCGCCGAACCACGGGTAGGGTCCACCGAGATACTTCTGCGCGAGCGCCTCGATGTGGTCGACCGCCCCCTCGGTGGTCACACGCACCACACGGCCGCGGATCTGGACGTAGGAGGCCGGTTCCGAGGGATCGGCGACTGCCACGGCCACCCGCGGGTCGCGCGCGATGTTTCGGGTCTTTTGATGCGACTCAACGCTGTTGATCAGGACGTGCTCGCCGTCGGTATCGACCCATGTCTGGGTGAGCTGGGGCGAGCCGTCGGGCATCGTTGTAGCGATGTAGCAGGTGCTGGGGCGGCGCAGCAGCGCCACCACGTCCTCGCCGAGGGGTACGGGCACCGGGGTTCTCCAGGGGTCGGTTCGGTGGGTTGCTGGGGCAACGGTAGCCACGGCAGGGAACCCGGCCCTCCCCCGCCTCTGAAACCGTCGATCACCGGCTTGTATAGATCCAGAACGGTCGCCCGGAGCGGCAGCTTCTTGTGTGGCTCCGGCCATGCCGAATCCAGTGCCTTCCGCACCGTCCGCCACATCACTCCGTGCTTGCGCTCAAGCTTTCGCATCGACATGCCGCCGCGATGGTCACGCCGGATCGCCGCGTACAGCTTGACCTTCGACATCGGCGGCATGACCAGCGCCTTTCACCAAAAGCATCCCGATGCTGCCCTGGCAAGAGGCCCGGTGACTCCCAAACTCATCAACACCACCCGTCCGTGGAACGGGGGGTGCCTCCCAAATTCATCGTCAGGCGACGTCACTACTGCTCGATAAAGCCATGAGAGCGACGATCCAAGCCCAGGCCCATCAGGTGGCGAACAATTACCGGAGCGTGAGAGAAGCGGACTACCGCTCCTCTCTGTCCGGCCCCCGGCCTCGCATCCCCTGTATGGGCCAGTGCCAGGCGGCACCACCCGCTGGAACAGCACCCCCAGGCCGTCGGCATCGCCAACCGCTGCACAGACGCCAACTCCTATAGCCCGCCCGGCCCAGCCCTGGCCCTTCGGCGAGAAGTGGGGCCGATTCCCGCTCTCAGTTCATGGCAGGAGAGCGCCAACTGGAGCCAACCCACGCTGTCCTCCGACGGAAACGGGTTCAGGTCGTGGCAGCTTTGCGCTCGTGCTCCGTCAGTGGCGGGCCTTCCAGAAGAGGTCGTTTCCGGCCGAGGTAGACGAGGGCGAGCATGTCGGGCATGAGCAGCCGGGCAGGCGGGCTTTCCATGCTCATCACGTCCAGGAGGATGCGTAGGGCGTGGGGGTTGCGTGAGCCGGCGTCGACGGCTTTGTCGACGAATGCGGCGAGGGTCTTTTCGAGCCGGGTGGGGGGCTGGTCGCTGGCGCCCGGGTAGAACACGTCCTGGCCCACGGCCAGGCTCCAGGCGTTCTCGACTGGGCGTGCCGCGGCTTTCTGGATGCGTCGGGCCGTGCCGGGGGTGTACAGGTCCTGCTGTTGCAGGATGCGGCGCAGGGCGATGACGCTCTGTGCGGCGGCGCTCAGCCCGTGGCCGTAGACGGGGTTGTAGCCGGCGACGGCGTCGCCGAGGACGATGAAGCCGTCGGGCCAGCGGGTGGCTTTCTCGTAGTAACGCCGCTTGTTGGCCGTGCTGTGGGTGGTGATGACGTCGGTTTCGGGTTCGGCTTCCGCAAGCAGTTCGCCGATGATGGGGTGCGGCAGTGTGAGGGCGAAGGGGAGGAAGTCGTCGTTGTTGCTGCTGGGCTGCCCGCCGCGGGTTCCGGCGAGCGTCACGAGCCATCGGCCGCCTTCTATGGGGGTGATGATGCCGCCGCGGCCGGGGACTTGGCGGGGGTCGGCCTGGACGTTGACGATGGGGAAGCCGTCTGCGGTGCTGCCAGGAGCGCGGTATGTCCGGCTGGCGTAGCCGATACCGGCGTCGACCGTGCGTTCGTGGATCGGTGGGAGCCCGAGGTCCTTCAGCCAGGCGGGGGCGCGGCTGGCCCGGCCGCTGGCGTCGATCACGAGGTCGGCTGGGATGGATGTTTCGGATTGTTCCTTGCGTATGTGGACGCCGGTCACGCGGTCTGCGTTGCCCTGCAGGGCGAGCGTTTCGGTCTGTTGCAGGAGGGTGATGCGTTGGTCCTGCAGGACTCTGGTGCGGATCACGGAGTCGAGGAGGTCGCGGCTGCACAGGAGGTTCGTGTGGCGGGCGTGGGTGAATCTGCGGAACCACTGGCCCGACGGGGCCTTGGACACCAGGTCGGTCATGATGCGCGGTGTGTGGGCGCCGCGGTCGACGAGCCGGCCGATGATGCCGGGCAGGAGGTCCTCGAGGGCTTTTACGCCGCCGGACCACAGCACATGGGCGTGGCGGCCCTGCGGCAGTCCCTTGCGGGGCTGTGGGCCGTCGGGCAGCACGTCGCGTTCAATGATCCGAACGTCTGCGAAGTCGGCGAGCACGGCTGCGGCGAGCATGCCCGTCATACCCCCTCCGATGACCACCGCGGTGCGGCGGGAGGCAGTTCTGGCAGACGACGACATAGGGTGCACTCTTTTCGTTGCGGGGAGAGAGCAGACGGCGGGCGTTGCTCAGGCGTATGCCGCAGCGCAAGATGCGCGGCGGGGGCACTTGGGGTGGCCGACTGGTCGGCGCGCAGCCGGGTCACTGGATGTAGGGGGATGCCGGGGTGGCGCGGCCAGGGCGTGTTCGTCCAGCACGCCTTCTGCGGGGCGTGGCCAGGGAACACGGGCAGGGAGACCGCGCGTGGTCCGATCGCACGGGAGGCGATGGCCGAGTCTGGCTGGTGCTCATGTCGCCCACGTTGTTGACCTCTCCCCCGGGCGCACCGTGCCGCCGCCCCCTTCCTTCGCCTGCCTGGTCGTACCTGCCCGGAAGCCGACACGGCGTCCTATTGTTCAGTGCGAGATGCGGAGTTGGCGACCGCGCTGTGCGCGTCAGTCAGCGGCGGGCAGGCCCGTGGCCGCAGTGGCCGTGCCCGGTGGCTGCGGGAGGAGGCGGCCCTCGACGGACGGCGCAGGGAGCGGACCCTGATCTGGGCCACCATGCTGAACGCGACTCCCCTGGTGCTGTGCTGAGCGGTGGTCAGTACCCAGGACGACTCCGGCGGGCGGGCGATCACCTGTTGTGCGCGCCGCGCGAGCCCGGGGGCAGCCTGTCCTGTCCCGGCCGGCGTTCGGAGCAGTGCCCGCGCGGGCAGGGCGGCGGCAGACATGCCCTGCCCGTGGGCGGGGTGGTAGGTGGCCGCCGCGTCGCCGACCACAACAAGCCCTTCGAGCATCCTGCCGAGAGCGGCAAACCAGTCCACCATGCGGCAGTGGCGGCCGCCGGCGTCGACAACGAGGCCCGCGTCGATGCGCCATTCCCGCCCGTCACGGGAGGCGACCCGCACCCCGGTGACATGGCCGTGGTGGCCCTGAGGAACTCCTTCGCGCGGCTGGGCCCGGGACGGCAGGGCATCGCACTCCACCATCGTCATCCCGTCAGCGAAGGGGACCGCGGCGGCGGCAGCGAGCATGCCGGACAGGCCTCCCCCGATCATTCCTGCGCGGCGCATACGGCGAGCTCCTCCCCTTACGTCAGTCATGGCTGGTGGCCACCTGCGTGGCGGCCTGCCGCCGTGCCTTGTCCACGATCGGCGACGAGGACAGCGCCCGCGACAGACGCACCATCAGGTGCGGTTTCGAGATGGACTGCAACGTCCCCGCTCTCGCCGGTACTTCGGCGCTGCCGGTGTAGGACACCCGCACCCGGGCCGCGGCCAGCATCGCCGCTTCTGCCACCACCGCGGCCTGGTGTACGACGTGCTGGGGCGCGCTGTCACCCGCGGACGCCGACGGCGCTCGCGGCTCCGGACGGAACCGCTGCGTGGCCGCACCGGCTGTCAGCCGCAGGAGCGATCGCACACCCGAGGTGTCATCGGCGGCGAGTGATGCCACAGCCTCGGCGTACGCCGTCATGCGCACCTGGTCGTCGAGATAGGGCGAGCAGGCCAGAACACCGTCCCAGATGGCGATCTCCTGTCGTGCCAGGCGTACGACGGGCGGATCCCACCAGCGGATGATCCCCTCCGTCGGCGCGCGCAGCGCCTGCAGTTCCGCCCACAGGGGTTTCAGGAGCCGGTAGCGCCTCCAGGCGCGCAGGTTGTCGACCGTCGGCGGCCCGATGCGGGGGATGGCGAAGCCGCAGGCGCAGGTGATGCCGGCGAGCATGACCAGCGGAGGGGAAACGTCGGTGGAGAGGAAGTCCCAGTCGGCGCCCTCCCAGCGGGCCGCCATGGCCGTGTACTTGGCGATCTGGTAGCCCGCGTCGAACGTCAGGCCGACGACGAGCAGGACCAGGCCGGTACGGGTCACGCCGTGCACCTCCCGCAGCCAGCTCACGCTCATGACGGCGAGGGCGACGGTGGCGGCCGTGTGCGCGACCATGTACAGCAGGATCATTTCGCGCATGTAGGGCGTGTTGGCGTAGTACGTGTCCAGGTCCTGGGCCCGTTCCACGGGTACGTCGGCCAGGGCGAACAGGACCCAGATGCCGGCGATCACCAGCCCGTAGACGCCCAGGACGAGCCGGGCGGAGTGCTGTTGGGTCTCCGGCGGCCCGCCCTTCCAGCTGATCATCAGGATGAGGTAGCCCGCACTGAGCGCCGTCATGCCCGTGTACACCAGCGGGGCACTGAAGTTCGCGACGCCGGTCGCGTCATTGACGTACCGGATCGTGGGCGGGGCGGACAGGACGCACACGGCGGAGCCGACCAGCAGGATCGCGCTGCTCGAGGCGATGAGGGAATCCCGCCAGACTCCCGTGCCCCCTGACAGCTTCAGTCCGGCGACCAGCAGGAGAAGAACGCCGGGGATGTAGAAGACGATACCGCTGGCCACTAGATCGGCCCGCCTTCCGGGGAGTTGCCCGGGTTCTGTCGCCTGGGCGGGCGCGGGCCTGGTGGACGCGGTGGCATGGGGGCCGGTGCGGGCACGGCGGCAGAGCAGACGCGGCTGCCGCCCGCTCGCCGGGGCAGCCCTAATCGAGGCCGGCCGCGAGGGACGGGCCTGCGCCGGGGCACGCCGTGGGGGGCGGAGGGGCTCATAGCGGGGTTCTTTCGTGATCTGGCGCTGCTGCGGTCGCTGCAGCGGCACGGGCTGCCCCGACGATGGGGGACGTACGCAACGCACGTGCCACACCCACCAAGGTGGCGCGCGCCGCGAGGCCCGCAGAGTGGTCAGGTACGTCGGTTTCGGCGGACGCGCCGTTGGAGTGGGCGCGGACAGCAGCAGCGATCATCGCCGCGAGGCCGATGCGGAACGCGTCCTCGGTGCCGTGGCCCGCGGCCCGAGCCGCTGTCTGCGCGTGGGAGCGGACCTGGTCATCGAGATACGGGCGAACGAGGTTCAGCCCGTCCTGGATGCCGGCCTCACGCTGGGTGAGCCGCACGGAGTACGACGAATACCAGGGGATCGAGGCGGCGAGCGGACTGCCGGGGGAAGCACTGCTGAGTTCACGCCACAGCGGGCCGAGCCGCCTCCAGGTCACCACGGCGTGCCAGAGCGCGACCAGCCGCGGCCCGACCAGCGGCACCATGAAGCCGACGGTGGCCACGGTGGCGGCCAGGCCCACGAGGCGGGGCGCCAGGATGGTGCTCAGTACGTCCCAGTCCCGGCCGGTCCACCGCGCCGCCACCGCGGTCAGTTTCAGGGTGCTGAACGACAAGTTGAGCAGCCAGCCGGCCACCAGGAGCCACAACCCGGCCCGCAGCCATCCGCGGACCCGTAGCGCCCAGCGCCAGCACAGCGTCGTGGTGGCCACCGCGGCCGTCATGTGGCCGAGCAGGTACAGGGCGATCATCTGCCCGGTCCAGGGCGTGGTGGCGTAGTACGTGTCGAGATCCGTACGCCGCTCGATGGGGGCATCCCCCACCATGAACAGGATGATCAACAGGTTGATCAGGACGGTGTAGCCGATCTGCCAGCGCCGCGCGAGACGGCGCACGGAGTCGGCCGGCCCGCCGCGCCAGTGAAGGATCAGCAGCAGGCAGGAGGCGCTGTACGCGCTGACGATGACGTAGTCCAGTGGAGCGGCGAGGTTGGGGATGCCGCTTGCTCTGTTCACGGCGGCAACGGTGGGCGGGGCGGCGAAGATGAATCCGGCGCCCCCCAGAAAGATCACCCAGCAGACCGACCGGACCAGCGGATCACGCCAGGTTCGTACCAAATCGGGCAGTTTTGCCGCCAGGCCGGCCCACAGGGCCAGCGCGGGTATGTAGTAGGGCGCGGAGTTCACGGGCTCAGACCTGGGACCGGCGGTGTCCCAGTGAGGCGCCGATCCGGCCGGCGATCTGGGTCCGGTCCGTGGAGAGGCTTCCGGGTTCCCCTTCCAGCCAGATCCGCAGGTGCGTCACCGCCCGCAGGGCGAAGGTCTCGGCGTCCCGCTCCGAGCGCTCATGGAACTCGGTACGTGCGGCCACGGCCCTCACCGCCTGCTGCAGATCGGCCCGGTCGCTCAGCACCCGTGCGGCAACGGAGACACCCGCGGCGTGGTGACCGCAGTCGCCCGTGATCATGTGCCAGATCTCGTGACACAGGATCGCCAACTGGTGGACAGGAGCTGCCCGCTTGTCGACGAGGATGAGGTCGTGCTCCGGCATGTCGAGCCACAGGCCCGTGGCGGTGCGGTGCGGGAACTCTTCCTTGAGGAGGATGACCTGACGGCCCCTGATCTCGGAGACCATGGCGATCAGCGCGGTGAACAGTGCGTCAGGGTCCGCGGGAACGGGCAGGCTCAGCCCGTCGACCAGCCGGCCGATCAGGTTCCGCATCTCCTTGGCTTTGCCTGTGCGCACCGCTCTCCCCGCGAACCTCGGTGTGTTGCGCCGGGCCCACAAACCACCGGCACGGGCTCGAGCACGCTCAACTCCGCGCGCAAATATGTCAAAGCAGGTACCCCGTCGGCCACACCAGGCTCTGCGGAGTGCAACAAGCTGAGGGGGGCCGAAGTACCGATCAAGCCGGATACGCGCCGGTCTGGACCTGGCGCGTTCGATGCGCTCGCGACGCGTTCCAGCCCGATCGCAAGGCACCCGCCGGTGACGGCGGTCACCAGGACGCGCAGCGCGAACATCCCGCCTCGGACGGCACCGTGCCTGCATACGGCGGGGTGCTCCCGCCATCAGTGCGACTCGGTATGGGAACTGTCCGTTCCTGAGCCCTGTACATCCTGCGCGCTTCTGCGCCGCAGGATGGTATCGATCCAGTCAGTCAGCAACTGGAGGTCATCTTCGGCCAGTTGAGGTGCGCGCGCCGCCAGCTTCCGCAGCCCGTGCGTGTTGCGCAGCCGAGCCATCGGATCGGCGGCGGCCTGGCGCTCCAGCTGATGCAGGATGGGCTGGAGGGCGTTGCCTACCGAGGTCTCCGGTTCTACCGAGAGCCAGCCGTTGGGCTGGCCGAAGAAGAACTTCTCGATGCCGGCCTGGGTGGATGCCAGTGGGCCACCGGAGCGGGCCGGGCGCGGCTCCGCTGTCCGCTGCAGGGGCATCCGCTCCTGGTTGCGGTTCTTCCGGCTGTTGACGAGATTCGACAGAGAGGCCCGGGAGGCTCCGTAGGAGGCAGCGATCTCGTCATAGGAGTGCCGGGTCCCGTCGGGGCGCAGGCGTGTCTCGCGCAGGTGGACGATGCGGCGGATGATCCGGTCGGTGATGTCTTCCGCGGGGGGCTCCTCGCCGTCCAGGAGCATCTTGATGACGTCTTGCGGGACACCGCTTTCGTTCGAGAGCTGTTCCACGTCGAGCACATTGTCACGGCTGCGCCCGTCCCCGAGGAGGGAGTCGATGTGGCTCAGGGTCTCGGCGAGCGCATGGCGCTGATCTCTCACCGGCGGTCTCCTGAAGTCAGGTGGGGGGCGCGAACTACGAGTTGATGTCCGAGACGATAGCCGCTGTCCTGGCGGGCCAGCCAGAGCAAGAGAATCTCGAATAGCCGTACACCGCTACACCAGTTGACACGCATAGCTGTGGCTTGCAGGATCACGACACGACGTGAAGGCCGGTCATCGCACAGCGAGCGTGGGGCTCGTATGTGCGCTGGCTCCAGCACAGCACGGAGTGTTGCCGGGCTGCGGACATGCACCGTTCAGGTGTGCACGGCCGCAGCCCGGGCCAACTCCCGCCGGGCACGCAGTTCCAGGCGTGCCCGGACCCGCGCCCCCACTGGCAGCGAGGCGGTCGCCGAGCCGACGCGGTCTCACCCTGACGTCCGGAGGGCTCCACCCGTGCACCCGACACAGCACCGCCCCGTTCTGCTCGTCGGGGCCGGCGTCCGCGAGTACCACGCTCACAGCCTCCTGCAGATCGCCGTCGCGCACCCGCTGGTGCTGATCGACCGCGCCGTCCCGGACTGGGCCCGCCCCTACCTGCAAGGCGCGGTCACTGCCAACCTCTCCGAGCCCGGCGAAATGGCCACGGTGGTACGGGAGTTCACCGCCGGCCACCCCATCGGCGGAATTGTCAGCTACGACCCCCGTCGCATGGGGCCCGCCACCGAGCTGGCGCGGGAGTTAGGTCTCCCCGGCAATGCGCCCGCCGCTGTGGCCGCCAGTCAGGACGCGGAACGGACCGCTGTCCTGCTGGAGGAACACGGCATCGCTTCGGCGCGGTCTCACACGGTGCACAACGAAGACAGTGCGGTCGCTGCCGCCCGCATGATGCGTTTCCCCGTCTCCCTCAAAGCAGCCGGGGCCGGCGAGCCAGTGCGCGCGGACGGCGACGACGAGGTCCGGGCCGCACATCGGCAGATATGCCAGGGCGACCCCGCCGATCCGTTCATCACGGCCGTGACGGTGGAAGAGTTCGGGCTGGACGGCCCGGAGGCCGGGGTCGAGGCGGTGATCGTCTCGCCCGGTGAGATACGGACCGTCGCCGTCACGCGCACCGACGTCAGGCCCGGCATCTCCTCCAGCCCGTTCGGCTACAGCGTCGACGCCCACGACGAACTGCTCCACGACGCCGCCCTCACCCGGCTCGTCGCCCAGGCGGTCACCGCGCTCGGCCTCACTGTGGGCGTCGTGCACATGGAGGTGCGGCTGACACAGCAGGGTCCACGTGTGCTGAGGGTGAGCGCCGGTCCCGCCGACGGTCTCATTCCCCTGCTGGTAGACCGCGCCACGGGCATCAACCTGGCGCGCACAGCGGCCGCACTGGCCACCGGCGCCGCCCCCGACCTGTCCCCCAGCAGAGGACGAGCGGCCGCGATCCGCTTCCTCTATCCGGATGCCACAGGCCGCCTGGCCCGGCTCAAGGCGCCTTCCTCGTTCGCCACGCAGCCGTGGCTGGACCGCTTCGCCTGGACGCAGCACACCGGAAGCTCCGTACTCGGCCCGCCCCACAGCGGTGCCGAGGACCGCCTCGCGCACTGGGTTGTCACCGGAGCGGACGCCGTGGAGTGCGGCGCACGGCTCGGCCTGATCCACGATCAGGTCACCGCGCGCGTCTCACGCACCGCATCAAGACCTGTCAGCGCGTGGTGAAGATATCGCTGTCGCGCTACTAATCCTGGGTATCCCGGTACATGTACTCCGGTTCGTGCTCGACGTAAGGGGCAAGCCTGGCCGTTTCCTCAGGCCGGAGCTCACTGTTCATGCCCGGAAGGAGCGGTGCTCCAGGACGACGGTGAACGCCGATGTAGTCCATCGAAGGGCCGGCCATACGCTGCTGCCACACGACCACCGATGTGATGTCCCCCCACGGTACGAGGGCTGTCTGCGCTTCGTAACGCGCCGGGGCCCCGCCGAGCAGCACACCTGCGCCGTCAATGCGGAACGCCACCAAGCGCTTCCAGCCGGCGCCCGCCAGGAGTTGGAAGGGGGTGCGGGTGAAGTGTGCTTCGTAGACAGCAGGATTCGGAACAGCCATGGTCAAAGGCTATCGGGACGATATTGCCCACCCAGCACCCCTGGCGGCATGCGTCTGCCCCAGCCTCGAACTCATACCCAGAAGAGGATGGAACACAGGCTCTCTCGGGGTTTCGTAACGCCCCCGGCTCACCGGTCATATGAGGGATGTGCCGATCCCCGGCCGGGGCCACTGTCAAAGCATGACTGACACCCCCCACCCCAACTCCGCAGAACCGGAGCGCGGTTCTGAGCCCGCCGACAGCCAGACAAGAGCCACCCGCCGATCTGTGATCGCCGGCCTGGGCGGCATGACCCTCGGACTGGCCACCCTGGGCCTGACGGGTTCCGCGGCCGCGCAGGCGACGACGGAGGCAGACCGGAGCACCGCGGCCGAACCCCCCATCCGATCGGCCGCCGCCTGCGTCCTCACCCCCGAACAGACAGAGGGCCCCTACTACCTGGACCTGGAGACGGTCCGCAAGGACATCACTGTCCGCCGCGATCGACTGGAGCCATCGGCTCCTTGATCCGGCGGAACAGGCGGTTTTCCGGCGTCTTTCGGTCCTCGTCGGCGGGTTCGACACGGCTGCGGCTCAGGCGGTCTGCAGCGACGGCGGCATCGCGTCGCGGCAGATACTCCGCGTGCTGTGCGCCCTTGAGAACAAGTCCCTGATCGTACGAGTGCCGGGGGACGCACTGCCTGCCCGGTTCAGGCAGCTCACCGCCATCCGCGGCTACGCCCTGGAACGCCTGACAGCATCCGGCGAGCTGCCCGCCACCCGGCGGCGGGCCCTGCAGTGGCTGAACGGGCTGGCGGAGCGCGCCGGTGACGAGGTGTTCGCCGACCAGATCGGTGGTCCCCTCGCCGGAGAACGGGACAATCTCGCAGCGGCACTCGCCCACACCACGGGGCGCGACGGCGCTTCGCACATCAGGCCGACGCTCGAACTCGCCCGGGTGCGGTACCAACAGGAGCAGCCGTCCGCCGCCCGTGCGCTGCTGGCGCGACTTCTGGACGACGACAACAGCCGGGCGCTCGGCGGCGCGGTCCCGGCACTCGCCGCCCGCGTGGCCTGCCAGCAGGGGGACTTGGCGCAAGCACTGCGGCTCGGCGAGCAGGCCGTGAACGTCGAACGCACACGCAACCACCCCGCCGGGCTTGCCAACGCCCTGGACGCGCGGGCCGCGGCACGCCTGTGCCGCGGCGAGTTCGCCGAGGCCGTGGCGGACCTGCGCGAGTGCCTGGACATCGTCGCCGCCCTCGGCAACGCGCACGACACGGCATGGTGTACCCACCACCTGGCCTGGGCCCTGCTCCAGGCGGGCGGGGAGGCCCGCACGGGGCGGCCCGCGAGTTCCGCCAGGACGGCCCAGGACGCCGACGTGCTGATGTCCCGTTGTCTGCCGGTGCTTCGACGGCGCGCCCCCTGGCGCCAGTTGGCGGCCGCGCTGCACACCGCGGGCGCCGTGCGGCTGGCCCTCGGCGATCTGAAGAGCGCTGAGAGGCTGTTCGCCGAGGTGCTGAGGACCGCTCCGGGGGCCAGCTTCCACGCGCTGTACCCCGTCGAGGGCCTGGCCATCGTGGCGGCCGAGAGCGGTGACATGCAGCGGGCCCTACGACTCTGTGAGGCGAGCGCCGAGGCACGCCGCCGACTGGACACCGAGCCCGAGGCCCCGTGGCGGCGCCGGGTGGAAGAGACGGCGGCGCGGGCACGGACACGGCTGTCGGCGGCCGCGCGGGAAGCGGCCATCAGCCGAGGCCGCCGACTGCGCGGGGACCGGCTGGTCGCCTACGCCCTGCGAGACAGGGGCGGTGGGCGGGGCGGCGTCGATGCCCTGATCGCTGACGAGCAGTTCCCGCTCACCGGCAGGGAGTTCATGGTGGCCGAGCTCGTCGCCGAAGGGCTGACCAACCCCTCATGTTCCTCCCCGATCCGCCCCGCTTGGGGGTCCACACGGCCGCCGACACCTTAAAGCTCATGACACGATCATGGTTGGGCTCGTTTGGGGTGTCGCCAGCAGAGAAGGCTGCAGGCGCGGACGGACGCGACGGCCGTCGATCGGCGGGATGCTGTCGACCAGGGCGAGGGTCCGGGAGACGTCGTTGACGTTGGCCGCGGGATCTTGTTACGAGCTCTGAAGAGGGTGGGGAACTCTCGTTCCGGGGCTGCATCCGTGGGCCCCTGGGAGATCCTCCTGGGCCGGCGGTACCGCCGTACGCAACGCGCCGCGTATTCGCGAGGAGGTTGTTCGTCCACAGCGGACGGTGAAGGGAAAGGGGAGTACCCACTCCTTTCCACTCTCAACTTATAGCGCACGGGGGGCCTTGCGGCAAGGCCCCCATCATGCCGCAGAATCTCCGGCCGAGGCCAGAATCTGCGGAAACGGGAGTCGCGAAGTGCGTGTGTTGTTGTCGACGTATGGGTCGCGCGGGGACGTCGAACCCATGGTGGGACTCGCGGTGCGGTTGCGGGAACTCGGCGCGGAGGTGCGGGTGTGCGCGCCGCCGGACGAGGAGTTCGTGGAGCTGCTGGCCGGTGTCGGCGTGCCGCTGGTGCCCTTCGGCCTGTCGGCGCGCGCGCTGACGACGAAGGCGGCGCCGCCGTCGTCGGCGGACCTGACCCGGCGCGCGGCCGAGTTGGTCACCAGCCAGTTCGCCGCGGTCACCGCGGCGGCCGAGGGATGCGACGCGCTGGTGGCGACCGGCGTGATGTCGGCCGCGGCCGGCGCGCGGTCGGTGGCCGAGAAACTGGGCATCCACTCCGTGTCGGTGACCTTCCAGCAGCTCACCCTGCCGTCGCCGCAGCGCCCGCCGCTGGCGTATCCGGGCCGGCCGCTCCCGCCGGAGGTGACCGACAACAGGGTGCTGTGGGACCTGGACGCCCAGAACATCAACGCGCTGTTCGGTGAGTCGCTCAACGCCAACCGGGCGTCGATCGGCCTGCCCCCGGTGGACAACGTCCGCGACTACGTCATCGGCGACCAGCCGTGGCTGGCGACGGACCCGATCCTGGACCCGTGGCAGGAGACGCCGGACCTCGACGTCGTACAGACCGGCGCCTGGATCCTGCCGGACGAACGCCCGCTCCCGGACGAGCTGGTGGCGTTCCTGGACGCCGGCGCACCACCGGTGTACGTGGGCTTCGGCAGCATGCCCATGCGCGCCTCGAAGGACGCTGCCCAGGTGGCCATCGAGGCGGTCCGCGCGCAGGGCCGCCGCGTACTCGTCGCCCGCGGCTGGGCCGACCTGGCCCTGATCGACGACGCCGACGACTGCTTCGTCGTCGGCGAGGTCAACCAGCAGGCACTGTTCGGCCGGGTGGCCGCCGTCGTGCACCACGGCGGCGCGGGCACCACGACGACGGCCACCCGGGCCGGCGCGCCTCAGGTGGTGGTACCGCAGTTGGCGGACCAGCCGTACTGGGCCGGCCGGGTGGCCGACCTGGGCATCGGCGCGGCACACGACGGTCCGACTCCGACCTTCGCGTCCCTGTCGGCCGCGCTCAAGACGGCCCTGACCCCCGAGACCTGCGCACGAGCGACCGCCGTAGCCGCCACGATCCGCACCGACGGGGCGACGGTGGCCGCAAAGCTGCTGCTCGACGCGGTCAGCCGAGAAAGGCCACCAGTGTCCGCGTGAACCACACGGGATCGTCGAACCAGGACCTGGAACCCGAGAACAACCTGCGAACCCTGGCGACCTGAACCGACAACGGCCACAGGGTCCACGTCAGACGGAGCGTTGCCCGTCACGGCCACCAGGTTCGTCACGCGGTCCAGACGCCTTGCCACACGCAATGGTCGCAAGCGACCTCAGATCGGAGCTGCTTACGTGCACCCGCTGACCACCAGCGCATTTGACCTTCCCGACCACCTCTCCCCCAAGGCCGACCCGACGCTGATCGCCGGCGATGAGCAGCACTTCGCGGCCATCGCGGAGTGCCTCGAGCAGTCGATCGCCGAGCTGTCCGACCGCCTCGATGCCGCGCTCAAGGCCCCCGGCGGCATCGGCCGGCAGGCGATGGACCGGGACATGGAGATCCACCGGCTGACCGCTCGCCTGCGCGCACTGCGTCGCTTCGGTTTGGACCTGTGCCTCGGACACATGGTCGGCGCGGACGACCCCGAGCCCGTGTACGTCGGACGACTTGGCCTTAAGGACAGCGCGGGTCGTCGGCTGCTGGTCGACTGGCGCTCCCCCGCGGCCGAGCCCTTCTTCGGAGCCACCCATGGCAACCCGATGGGTCTGGCAAGCCGCCGCAGGTATCGCTGGACCCGCGGCCGGATCAGCGACTACTGGGACGAGGTGTTCACCTCGGACGGGTTTGCCGGGCACGCCGCGCTCGACGACCAGTCCGCCTTCATCGCCAGCCTGGGCAGCAACCGGTCGGCACGGATGCGAGACGTGCTCGGGACCATCCAGGCCGACCAGGACGCCATCATCCGCGCGGGATCCCGCGGCGCTCTCGTCGTCGACGGCGGTCCGGGTACGGGGAAGACCGTCGTCGCTCTGCACCGCTCCGCCTACCTCCTCTACTCCGATCCTCGCCTCGGTCACCGTCGGGGCGGCGTGCTGTTCGTCGGCCCGCACCGGCCCTACCTGAGCTACGTCGCCGACGTCCTCCCCAGCCTCGGAGAGGAGGGCGTGCAGACCTGCACCCTGCGGGACCTCGTCTCCGAGGGAGCCGCAGCAGCGATCGAGGCCGACCCGGACGTGGCCCTCCTGAAGTCGTCCGCGAACCTGGTGACGGCGATCGAGACGGCCGTCAGGTTCTACGAGGAGCCGCCCACCAAGGGGATGACGGTCACGACCCACTGGTCCGACATCTGGCTGAGCGCCGACGACTGGGCCGTGGCGTTCGAAGCAGCGGAACCCGGTACTCCGCACAACGAGGCGCGCGACCAGGTCTTGGAGGAGCTGCTCACGATCCTGGTGGACAACCACGACGGCGACGCCCCGGACGACCTGCTCCGCAAGTCGCTGCTGCGGAACAGGGAGCTGCTCACGGCCTTCAACCGGGCGTGGCCGCTGCTCGAAGCGGCTGACCTCGTCGGAGACCTGTGGTCGGTGCCCGCCTACCTGCGCAAGTGCGCTCCCTGGCTCAGCCCCGATGACGTGTCGAAGCTGCAGCGCGAGGACGCCCAGGCCTGGACGGTGTCCGACCTGCCACTCCTGGACGCGGCACGGCAGCGGCTCGGCGACCCGGAGGCGGCGCGGCGCAAGCGTCGTAACGAAGCCGCCGTCGCCGCCGAACGCGCGCGCAGGGCCGACGTCATCGACAGCCTGCTGCAGAACGTCGTGATCGACGAGAGCGAAGGCGCGGTGGGGATGCTGCACGGACGGGACCTGCAGGACACCCTGATCGACGAGAGCGCACTGCCCGGCACCGAACCCGACCTGCTCGCCGGCCCGTTCGCACACATCGTCGTGGACGAGGCCCAGGAACTGACCGACGCGGAGTGGCAGATGTTGCTGCTCCGGTGCCCGTCCCGGAGCTTCACCATCGTCGGGGACCGTGCCCAGGCCAGGCACGGGTTCACGGAGTCGTGGCAGGAACGACTCGAGCGGATCGGGCTCGACCGGATCGACCTTGCCTCCCTGAGCATCAACTACCGGACGCCGGAAGAAATCATGGCGGAAGCCGAGCCGGTCATCCGCTCCGTGCTCCCGGACGCCAACGTGCCGACCTCCATCCGCAGCGGCGACGTCCCCGTCGTACACGGATCCGCTTCGGATCTGAGCTCGATCCTCGACACCTGGCTCACCGCACATGCCGACGGGATCGCCTGCGTCATCGGCGATCCCACATTCCGGACGACGTCCCGCGTCCGGTCGCTGACCCCGGAGCTGTCGAAGGGGCTCGAGTTCGACCTGGTCGTCCTCATCGACCCAGAGGCGTTCGGCAAGGGCATCGAAGGAGCGGTCGACCGCTATGTCGCGATGACCCGAGCGACCCAGCAACTCGTCATCCTCACGAGCTCCTGACGTCGGCCGGACGAACGCCCGCTCCCGGTCGGGTTGGTGGCGTTCCTGGACGCCGGCGCACCACCGGTGTATGTCGGCTTCGGCAGCATGCGCCGCGTCTCGGAGGACATCGCCCGGGTGGCCGTCGAGGCGATCCGCGCGCAGGGCCGCCGCGCACTCGTCGGGCGCGGCTGGGCGGACCTGGCCCTGATCGACGACCGGGACGACTGTTTCGCCGTCGGTGACGTCAACCACCAGGCACTGTTTACCCGCGCCGCCGTCCTGCACCACGGCGGCGCGGGTACAACGACGACGGCCGCCCGGGCCGGCGCGCCTCAGGTGAAGCTACCCCAGATCGTGGACCAGCCGTACTGGGCCGGGTGCCCGACCTCGGGATCGGCGCGGCACACGACGGTCCCACTCCGACCCAGCGAGTCCCTGTCAGCCGCGCTCAGGACGGCCCAGCGCAAGCCGGTTGATGTGCTCCGGATGCCGGGCGGCGTACAGGACTCTGCTGGCGACGCCTCAAACGAGCCCAACCATGATCGTGTTATGAGATCTTAGGAGCCGGTGCTGCAGAACTCAGGCGGTGTCAACGGCCGCTTGCCACCCGGCTTCAGGCTTCCCTTGAGCCCCTCGCTCCGGGGGGATGGTGACGCACCCGGACTGGGCGGAGTCGAAATGCTCCGCCACGCCCGGGGGCCGGTCAGGAGCCGAGGATCCTGCGCTTCTGCTCCTCGAATTCGGCCTCGGTGAGGACACCCTGGGCCTTGAGTTCCCCGAGTTGCTTCAGCTGATCGATCCTGCTGCTCATATCGTCGGCCGACTGGGCAGGCGGGGGCTGGGCCGATGGCACGGGCTGCGGCGGGGCCTCCTGATATTCCTGCTGGGCCCATCGCCCCTGCTGGCGGCGTGACACACGGTTCGACACGGCGGTCGCTGTACCTGCCACTACGGCTGTGCGGGCGACCCCGCGGAGGAGACCTGGCACGGCGGGTTCCTTTCTCGCGGGAGGCGCGGGAAATAAACAACTCCCCTGACCGATGCGCGATTCTCGGCGCACCGGGTACTTCCATTGGACCACCGCACGATTTTCCCCGCACATCGACCTTGGCGCTGCCCTGCATAAATGCCGACGATCTGACGGTCGGCGATTATCGTGCCAAGCTGAAATGCGGGCCACCGACCGACCACAGGTCAGTGGCGAGGCCTACGCGGGAGGAACTCGGAATGACTACGACTGGAATGCACCAACACGGCGTCGGAAGCAGCAGCAGCGGAGGAGGAGCGTGGGTCACCGGTTGGACCGCCTTCGCCGGGGCCATGATGATCTTCGGTGGGGTCATGGCGATATTCCAAGGAATCGCCGCCATCGCCAACGACGACTTCTTCGTCATCACCCGCAACTACGCCTACTCCTCCGACCTGACGAGCTGGGGCTGGATCCACCTCATCCTCGGCATTCTGGTAGTCCTCGCGGGCGCCGCCCTGTTCCGTGGGGCGCTGTGGGCACGCATCACCGGAATCGTCCTGGCAGGCCTGTCGATGATCGCCAACTTCATTTGGCTGCCGTACTACCCCGTCTGGGCCATCGTGCTGATCGCCGTGGATGCCTTTGTCATCTGGGCGCTGTGCATCGGAACCAGCCGGGAAGCCAGCACAGACTAGGACCTGTCCGGGCGATCACGCGTCAGGTCTCGGTCGAACTGATCCCCGTCTCGATTAGTGCGGTCCGATGTGCTTGCTGTCTGAGCTGGACTGGTCTGTGGAAGTGCTGGTGGCGCTGTGCGTGCCGTAGAAACGGCCTTGGTCACACAGGGCGTCGATCTCGGCGTTCTCTTCCTGGCTCAGCTGCGCATCCAGCGCGTCGCTGATGACGCGTCGGGCGCGGGACAATCGCCGAGCAACATCCCAGTCGACGATGAATGTGCCGACGGTGTGCTCGTCGGCGGTTCCGAACGCCATGCGGGATCCGAGTTGGTCGAGGGAAACCACGAATTCGTTGAGGTCCTGCAGGACTGCCACGACCTCATCGAGAGGCATGCGGATCTCTCGGGAGGACATGTCCATCAGCCGATTCAACTCCAGAGCTGGTACTCCGGCCCAGATCCTGATCTTGCTGGTCGGAGCTGGTCCGGGAACAGGTGCGGCCACCGGTGATCACCGGTGTGCGAAGACAGAAGATCAGACAGTGACCGCAGGCCACAACATAGAAGCTCCCCGCCGGCGCCGGAGCCAAGGAACACCGCTTCAACGACTGGGCCCTGGCCGACGTCGCCGACGACCGGCCCGGCGACCGCCAACGATTGTGCTCAAGAACAGGCTCAAACGGCCTGATCCCGCTGACCTGCAGCAAGATCCAGCACCTGTTCACCCCGCTCGTGGCCCCGACCGTCCACACAGTCATGCACACGCTTCGCTGGTCCAAGTGGCGACGACGCCATCAAGCCCGGGCACTGGCCTGCCACTACCAACGGCGGCCGCCCGATAGCCCCAAAGATCACGATCTACGGCTGGAGTACCAGCCGACCGCGCCATCCCGAGCAACCCGGCGGGTGCGCATTAGGCCGTTCAGCCAGGGTCGGCGCCCCGACCGGCTGACAGGAGACGCGCCACCGAGCCGCACTGACCCGCCGGTGTTTTTGTTGGGGGGCGGATTCCTCCGAAGGTCCGCGTCGCCACCCACAGGGAGACACGAGTGGAAACCAGCGGCAGTGACGGTCGCCAGCCCCTTGCCTACCCGCTCCTCAAGGGGCAGAAGGTGCTGGTGACGGGCGCGAATTCCGGCATCGGCAAGGCCACGGCGATCGGCTTGGGGCGGGTGGGCGCCGATGTGGTGGTGAATTACGTGGCCGGGCAGGACACCGCGGAAGAGGTGGTACGCGAGATCGAGGGGTTCGGCGTCCGTGCCTACGCACACGAGGCGGACGTGTCGCAGGAGGACCAGGTCGTCGACATGGTTTCCCGCATGGTCAAGGAGTTCGGGACCATCGACGTCATGGTGGCCAATGCGGGGCTCCAGCGCGATGCCCCCATCACCGATATGACCATGGCTCAGTGGCAGAAGGTGCTGGACGTCAATCTGACCGGACAATTCCTGTGCGCCCGCGAAGCGGCCAAGGAATTCATGCGACGGGGCGTCGTCCCCGAGGTCTCCCGCTCCGCCGGGAAAATCATCTGCATGAGTTCGGTCCACCAGATCATCCCCTGGGCGGGCCACGTGAACTACGCGGCGTCCAAGGGCGGGGTGCAGATGCTCATGGCGACCCTCGCGCAGGAGCTCGCGCCGCACCGGATCCGGGTCAACGCCGTTGCTCCGGGGGCGATTCGCACGCCCATCAACCGCAGCGCCTGGGACACCCCGGAGGCCGAAGCCGAGCTTCTCCGGCTCATCCCGTACCGCCGCGTCGGCGACCCGGACGACATCGCGAACGCGGTGGCCGCTCTGGCGTCCGACCTCTTCGACTATGTCGTGGGGACCACGATCTACGTGGACGGCGGAATGACGCTGTTCCCCGGTTTCGCCACGGGTGGCTGAAGCCCGCTGCACCTCAGCCGTCCGGTACGAGCCACCGAGGCCCATGTGAACAGCGCGATCGACCACTTTCTGGCGGGCGACCCAGCACAGCTTCTGCCGGCCCGGGAGCTGATGGCCTTCACCCTGGCCTCTCACATCCTGCTCGTGCCCTTCGGCGTGGCCCTGCCCGCCATCACGCTCCTGATGCACTACCGCGGGCTGCGCAAGGGCGACGCCGTCGCCCTGCTGCTCGCCCGGCGTTGGTCGGCGGTCATGGCCGTGCAGTTCGCCATCGGCATTGTGACCGGCACGGTGCTGTCCTTCGAATTCGGTCTGCTGTGGCCGGGGATGATGGGCCGTTGGGGCGATGTCTTCGGCCTCGGCTTCGGGGTCGAGGCATGGGCGTTCTTCCTCGAAGCGATCCTCATCGCCATCTACCTGTACGGCTGGCGGCGGCTCAAGCCGTGGACGCACTTCTGGCTCGGCCTGCCCCTGCCGCTGGCCGCGCTCATGGGGGCGTTCGGCATCGTGGCCGCGAACGCCTGGATGAACACCCCACGGGGCTTCACGCTCGACGCGTCCGGCAACCCTGTGAACGTCAACGTGCGGCAGGCGGTCTTCACGCCGATGCTCGGCCCCGAATACTGGCACTTCGTGGTCGGCGTGATCCTGACCGCCGGGTATGTCGTGGCCGGGGTGTACGCGGTCGGCCTGCTGCGGGGCCGCCGTGACCGCTACCACCGGCTCGGCTTCACGGTGCCGTTCTCCGTCGCCGCGATTCTCACCCCCGTGCAGTTCATGCTCGGGGACTCGATCGCCCGCTCCGTCTTCCACAAGCAGCCGGTGAAGTTCGCGGCCACCGAAATCGTCTGGAAGACCGACACCCACGTGCCGGAGTACATGTTCGGGCGCCTGCATCCCGACGGGTCGATCTCCGGCGGGATCAAAATCCCCCAACTGGACTCGATCCTCGCCGGTTTCAGCGTGAACACCAAGGTGACGGGCCTGTCATCGGTCCCCGCGAGCGACCGCCCGACGGCGACCCAGGCCACCATCGCCCATTGGGCGTTCGACATCATGGTGACCATCGGAAGCCTGCTCATCCTGCTCGCGCTCTGGTACGGCTGGTGCTGGCTGCGCCGCCGTGACCTGCCCAAGTCGCGGTGGTTCTTCCGGTGTGCCGCTGTCGCCGGCGCCGCCTGCCTGCTGACCGTGGAGTGCGGCTGGATCACGACCGAGGTGGGCCGGCAGCCCTGGATCGTCTACCAGAACATGCGGGTCTCGGAAGCGGTGACGGACACCCGTGCCGCGTCCCTGTGGACGATGTTCGGCATCGTCGTGGTGGTCTACGTCCTCGTCCTCGGTAGCTTCCTGGCCGTCCTTCTGAAGATGAGCAGCCGGTGGCGGCTGCCCGACGAGGGCGCTCTCGCGGGAGCCGCCGCGGAGGACCTGGAAGACAACACCCCCTATGGGCCCCGCCCGTTGTCCAGGGCCGGAAGCAGGGACAGCACGACCGGAGGCCGGGACAGGGGGAACGAATGATCGAGGACGTCGTTGCCTGGGTACTGCTGGCCGCGGTGGCCGCCTATGCGTGCGCCGGTGGCACGGATTACGGCGCCGGATTCTGGGACCTCGTCGCGGGCGGCGCCGAACGCGGCAAACGCCCCAGGTGGCTCATCGACCACGCCATGGAACCGGTGTGGGAGACCAACAACGTCTGGCTCATCTTCGTTCTGGTCATCATGTGGACCGGCTTCCCGGTCCTGTTCCAGACGGTCTTCACGGCCATGTGGCTCCCGCTGGCGCTCGCGGCCGTGGGACTCGTCCTCCGCGGCGCCGGCTTCGCCCTGCGCAAGCCCACGCGGCGTCTTGCCCGGCGCAGGGTCTACGGCGCCGCCTTCGCCGTCTCCTCGCTGCTGACCCCCTTCTTCCTCGGTACGGCGGTCGGGGCCCTCGCCACGGGCCGGGTGGCTCCCGGAACGAAGGCGTCCGCCGACGCGTGGTCCAACGGGACGTCGGTGATCGCCGGCCTGCTGACCGTCGCCGCGACCGCTTTCCTCGGGGCGGTGTTCCTGACCGCCGACGCCCGCCGCTTCGATGCCGCCGACCTTGTCGGTTACTTCCGGCTGCGGGCCTGGTGCAGCCTCGGCGTCATCGCCGTACTGGCGGTCGTCGGCTTTACCGTGACCCACAACGACGCGCCCTATGTCCACGACGGGCTCACCAGCGGAATCGGTCTCGCCCTCGTCCTGGTCGCCGTAGTCAGCGCGTTGGCCACTGCCGGACTGCTCTACCGCACCGCGACGGGATGGGCGAGGATCACCGCGGTCGGCAGCGTGGCCCTCGTCGTCCTGGCGTGGGGGCTGGCTCAGCGGCCCTATCTCATCCCCACCTCACTGACCGTGTCCCAGGCGGCCGGCGCGTCGACGACGCTGCGCTGGCTGATGCTGGTCACGGTCATCGCGGTGGTGCTCGTAGGACCACCCCTCGTCCTGCTCTACCGGCTGGACACCCGCGGGGCCCTCCAGCCCCTCACCGAGGCGGACTTGCGGCAGACGGCGGCCGGACGGGACCCCGAGAACCTGTGACCGGGGCCGGCAAAAAGCCACCGATCGTGTTGGTCCTGGGCGTGTCGGGTTCCGGGAAGAGCACCGTCGGCAAGGCGGTCGCCGAGCAGCTCGATCTGCCCTTCGTCGAGGGCGACGACTTCCATCCCGCCGCGAATGTCGCCAAGATGGCCGCGGGCCACCCGCTGGACGACGCCGACCGCGAGCCCTGGCTGCGCATTCTCTCCGACCGCATCCACCACTCCGCCGAGGCCGACGAGGGGCTGGTCGTCGCCTGTTCGGCCCTCAAGCGCGCCTACCGCGACGAGCTCCGGGCGGCCGCGGGCCCCGTGCTCTGGTGCCTGTACCTCGCCATGGACCGGGACACCGCCTGGGATCGCGTGTCCCGGCGCACCGGTCACTTCATGCCCGCCCGGCTGGTCGACTCGCAGTTCGAGACGCTGGAGCCGCTGGAATCGGACGAGCCGGGCATGGCCGTGGACGCCACGGCCGACCTTCCGGCGAATCTCACCCGGGTGCGGGCCGCCGTCGCGCGCTTCGACGAGCACTCGGCCCGCTGACGGGTCAGGCACTCAGGAGTACGGCGACGTCTCCGGTCTGCGGCGTCGGACCGCCGGTACGGGTGACGGGAAGCAGCCGGCCGTCACCACGTACCAGGAACAGCATGGTGTGTCCGGCCGGGACGGACCTCTCGACCCGATGCGTCACGACGCGGGCGCCCCGGGCATAGCGGCGCGCCAGTTCGGGTCCGGTCAGTTCCGGATCGAAGAGTACCTCGCCACCTGTGTAGGGGGCGATGACGCCCTGGCTCTCCGTAGGCGGCCCCAGACGGTAGACCGTGCCCTCGACGCTGCCCTCGAGGTTCATGGACGCCAGCGCGTTGAAGTCGTCCTCGCCGGTGAGGAGCAGGACCCCGGTGAGGCCCTCGAGCTCCGCGCCGGCACCCGTGGCCGCGGCGAACAACTCTCCTGGGGCGAGTTCGATCCCGGCGGCCCTGATGCTGGCGCGCTCCGCCTCGTGCCCTGCCCACATGACCACGTCCAGCCCCACCGATCGCAGGGCCCGCCCCAGGTCGACCACCCAGGGATCCCCGCCCACAAGCAACGGCCTGGACCGCGCCGAGCGCACCACGCCCAGCCGTCTCGCCACGGGCATCGCGCTCAGCCCGTACAGCGTGACGGTGGCCACGATCACCAGGAACGTGGTCGGCAGGATCTTCGCAGCGCCACCGATCCCCTGGTCGGCCGGCGTGGCCGAGAACGTCGAGGCGGTGGCCGCGGCCACGATCCCGCGTGGCGCCATCCACCCGAGGAGCCCCCGTTCTCCGGCCGTCAGATCGGTCCTCAGTGCTGACAGGGCCGCCACAAGTGGCCGTGTCACCAGGACGAGGACCGCCACCAGTCCCAGCGTCGGCAGCAGCACATGCCGCAGGGACTCGGGGCTGACGGTGGCCGAGATGGAAATGAACAGCAGTCCGATGACCAGATTCACGAGGGTCTCGAAGAACGGCCTCCGGGCGACGACGTCCTGGCCGGGCAGGTTCGCCACCGCCAGCCCCATGAGGACGGCGGCGATGAGTCCCGTGTCGTCCCGGAACGCGTCGCAGGCGGCCGCCACACCGACCACCATGGCGAGCTGCACGGTGGTGCCGAGCACCTCTCCGAGCCGGAGCCTGCGCAGCGCCACCGTCAGGACGGCCGCTCCGGCGACGCCCCCCACGACGCCTACCGCCGTGCTGACGGCGAAGTGCCCGATCTGGCTTGCGAAGCCGCTGTGCCCTCCGGCCGTGACGCCGTGAAAGACCAGCGCGCCCAGGATGCCGCCCACCGGATCGATCAGCGTCCCCTCCCAGATGAGGATCCGCTGCAACCGCTCCGTGGGTCGGACGAAGTTGAGCAGCGGGCCGACAACAGTAGGCCCGGACACGACGAGGATCGCTCCGAGCATCACGGCCGCGCCCTGTGACATCCCGAGGAGCGGTATGGCCACAAGGGCCGCCGAAGCCCAGGTGAACAGCACACCGAACCCGATCAACCGCACCACGACCCGGCGCGTGTGTGCCCGGAACCTCTTCAAGTCCAGGCCGAGCCCGGCATCGTAGAGGATCACCGCGACAGCCAGCGAGACCAGCGGGGAGAAGGTGCTGCCCAGGAGCCGCTCGGGGTTGACGTCGTCCGTCAATGCGCCGGCGGTGAATCCGACGGGCAGCAGAACGATCAGCGCGGGGATGCGCAGAAGGCTCGCCACGACCTGCGAGCCGACGGCCAGTACGACGATCAGGCCGAGGCCCACGAGCACTTGGGCTTCCGTCACCGCGATGCCTCCCGCGCTCCCGGACGGCAGCCGCGTGCGCCAACTGGCCGTTCTTCAGATGACGCCGAGGCGCGTCGCGCAGCCGTTGCTGCGAGTGCAGGCCCGCATTCCTCCAGCACGGCCGCGGAGCGTCGTGCCGGGCCACCTGCCGTGGCGGGGCTTCTACGTCGTCGGCGGCTGAGCGGCGTCCGTCGCGTCCAGCGCGGCCAGGACGGCGGGCACCGGGATCCGCCCGGAGGCTACGAGCTGCGCGCCGCCGCGTCGCAGGGCGGTGGCGAAGGGCTCGGCCCACAGGTTCTCGTAGACCAGGATTCCGGCGGAGTTGCCGGGCTCCAGGGCGGCGCCCGCCTCCTCGATGTCGTCCTGGCCCAGCAGGCCGGAGGACGCGCCCTCGAAGACGGCCAGGTCCAGAGCTCCGTCGCCGGTGAGGTCGGCGATTTCCAGGCCGACCACGGATCCGTCTTTTTCCTTTCTGACAAACATCAGATCGAGGATCCGAATGAGGCCGCGGTCCACCAGATCGACCAGCAGAGGAAATCCCTCGCCGGTCATTCGGTTACCGGGAAATTCGACGACCACATAGTCGATCGGCCCCATCTCCACGAATTCATCGCTCACGGCTTCACCCCTGGGTGGTCACGGCATCCCCCCGCGTCGTCGAATTCCATTGCATCATCGGACGGTTGCCGCCGCACCTCGGTGCGGTAGTCACCCCGCCGGTCCCGTCCGGGTCGCGGGATCAGATCCGTACGGATCTCCTGTGACCATGACCAGCAGTGCACCTCCACCCGACCCGGACAAGCACCCCGCAGGCCCGACTGGCGACCAGCAGCTCTCGGCACGGGAACGCGGTGAGCTGGACGAGCTGCGGCACCGGGTGAGCGCCCTGGAGAGCGCCGGGCCGCCGGGGGCCGCGGGGCACCACTGGCTCCGGTCGACGGGTTCGGTCCTGCTGATTCTCCTCGCCTCGCTGCTGTCGCTGCTGGCCGTCGTCTCGGTCTGGGCGAACAGCATTGTGCGGGACACGGACCGTTACGTCGCCACGGTCGGGCCGCTGGCGAGCAATCCGGATGTGCAGAAAGCGGTCACCAACCGGGTCACCACGGCGGTCCTGGCGCAGATCGACGTCGAGGCGCTGGTCAAGGAGCTGGAGCAGGCGGCGGCGCAGAAGGGTGCCCCGCCGAAGGCGGCCAAGCTGCTCGGCGACCTGAGCGGCCCGATCACGAGCGGCCTGAAGAGCCTGGTCAGCGGCACCGTGCAGCGGGTGGTATCCAGCAGTGCCTTCAACACCGTCTGGGTGGACGCGAACCGCAGGGCCCACACCGCCCTGGACAAGGCCCTCACGGGCAACACCACCGGTACGGTGTCCATCAAGAACGGTCAGGTCGCCATTGATGTGGCACCGATCGTCGCCCAGGTCAAGGACCGACTGGTCAGTGCCGGCTTCAAACCGGCCGCTCGGATCCCGGCCATCCACACGGACTTCGTGGTTTTCGCGTCGAAAGACGTCGGCAAGATCAAGACGTATCTGAGGGTGCTGCAGATCATCGGCAACTGGCTCCCGATCATCGCCGTGCTGATCGCCGCCGTGGGCGTGTACCTGGCCGTCAACCGCCGCCGGGCCCTGATCGGGGCCGCGCTGGGGGTGTTCGCCGCCATGCTGCTGCTGGGCGTCACGCTCGCCGTCGCACGGACGATCTACCTCGACCATCTGCCCGTCGGGTCGTCCGAGGCCGCCGCCGGTGCGGTGTTCGACTCGCTGGTCAGGTTCCTGCGCGCCGGCGTGCGGGCGGTGGCTGCGCTCGCCCTCGTGACGGCCGCCGGCGCCTTCCTGATCGGCCCGTCCCGGGTGGCCGTCCTCACCCGTACGGGCTGCCGCAGGTGCATCGGCGCCCTGCGTGACGTTGCCCTGTCGGCGGGGCTACCGCTGGGTGCGGTCGGCCGGTTCGTGCACCGCTTCAAGCGGTGGATCGGCGGCGTGATCCTGGCGGTCGCCGCGATCGTCCTGTTCGCCTGGAACTACCCGACCACGGCAGTCGTGGTGTGGACGGTGGTGATCGTGCTGGTCGCCTTCGCGATCCGCGAGTTCCTGGACACCGGCACGGCTCCTACGCCGTCCGCCTGACCGCACGCCCCTGCCGGCGTTCGCTCACCCGCCGCCAGATCGCCCGCTGGCACTTGAGCGTGCCGGTCCCGACCACGATCAGTACGACGATGTTGAGCAGCAACTGGAGCAGGGAACCCCAGGCCTCGCCCCAGCTGGCGAACGCGCACGAGACCCCGATGTCGGCCCCCGCCGGAATGGTGGTCACCGAGATGAAGACGCCGAGCAGTGCGCTCGTCCGGGCCTCGGCCAGCGAGACGATGCCGACGATCCCGGCCAGCACCGCCACCACGGCCGAGAAGAAGTTGGGGGTGTTGATCAGATTCGAGACGGGCCTCACTCCCAGCTCGAAGGCCTTCGGTTGCAGCCCGAAGCCCCGGACGAGGAGGGAGAAGAGGAAGGTCGCGACAACGGCCAGCAGGAAGCCCACGAGCAGGGCCATGAGACCCTGCCGGATCCTCGGCCGGGAGCGGCGGTCGATCCCGAGGGCGACGCTGGTGATGGCCCCGTACTCGGGTCCGACCACCATGGCCGCGACGATGAGGATCTGGGAGTTGGTGATGATGCCCACCGCGCCGATGACTCCGGCGATGACCAGGAAGAGGTAGAAGCTCGGTGGGTACCTGCCCTCGGCCCGGATCCGGGCCTCCACCTGTTCCCACACCGGAGCGCGTGCCTGGGCCCCGAGCTCCTCGGCCCCGGCCCTGGCCGCGCGTTCCGAGAACGCGATGTCGACCGGAGCGAGGATGATGGAGCCACGGCGTTCCAGTCCGAGGTCCCTCAGTCCGCGCAGCACTTCGTTCGCGGCTCCGGTCAGGACGTCACACTCAATGGCGTCGCCGTCGGGATTGCGAACGCTGCCCGTCTGCAGGAGCAGGTTCAGGACGCACGGCTCGGCGCTCAGCAGGGCCATGGTGCGTTCCGTGAGGTCCGGCGGGCACACCGCTCGGACATGGATCATGTCCATCCGGACCTCCGCGTATCGGTGCGCAGGCTTGTTGCCCCGACAGGTCGCCCATCCATTAACGGTGCGGTCCCTGAACCCGGCAACTCGGCGTGCGGGAACCCGGCACCTGCCGGATGGTGGTGGCATGCGGACGTCCGACGAGCTGAGCAAGGCCGACTTCCGGTCGCTCTACCGACATCTGCGAGGCACGGCCCCCGGCAGCGCCTCCCGCCGGGGCGCCCTGGACACGATCACCGAGGAACAGGTACTGGCGGCCGTCCGCGAGGTGCGGTCGGGACGTACGGTGTCGCTCGCCGCCCCCGTGAACACCCACGGCGGACCTGACAACGCCGATCCGGCCGAGCACCGGCTCACCGCTCCGGCCGGCGGCGAACCCGGCTCAAGCGGCCTGGAATTCGCGCGGGACCGCTTCGCCATGAACATTCACGGCGATGTGGACAGTCACCTCGACGCGCTGTGCCACGTCATCTACGAGGGCACGCTGCACGGCGGCATACCGGCGGCGGATGTCCTGTCGCCGGACGGATCGAGCGTCCTGTCCGTCGAACTGGCCCGCGACGGCATCGTCGGACGCGGGGTCCTCCTCGACATCCCCCGGGTGCACGGCGTGTCCTGGCTCGAACCCGGATCGCACGTGACGGCCGAGGACCTCGTCGGCGCCGAGGCACGGCAGGGGCTCCGGGTCGGCCGGGGCGACATCCTCCTCGTACGGGTCGGGCACCGCCGGCGCCGTGAGGAGCTGGGCCCCTGGGACACGGCCGGGGCGCGTGCCGGACTCCATCCGACCGCCATGCAGTTCCTGGCCGATCGGCAGGTGGCTGTACTCGGCAGTGACGGCAACAATGACACGGCGCCCAGCGCGGCGGAGGGGGTCGCGTTCCCGGTGCATGTGCTCGCCATCCACGCGATGGGACTGCATCTGCTCGACTATCTGCGGTTCGAGGACCTCGCGCCGATCTGCGCGCGGGAAGGCCGCTGGTCGTTCCTCTGCGTGATCGCCCCTCTCCGGCTGCCCGCGGCCACCGGCTCCCCGGTCAATCCCCTCGCGATCCTGTGAGGACCAACCCGGCTCAGGCGGTCAGCTGGTAGATGCTCCTGCCCACCAGCCACAGCCCCATCACCAGCGACAGACTCACGATCGCCTGGTCCTGATGGCCTTCCAGCCACGTGCGCAGCCTCCCGAGCCGTACGCGAGCCGAGCCGGGAGCGAAGGTCGCGTAGATCTCCATCGTCAGCAGGCTGGAGCTGGCCAGCAGGCAGTAGCCCAGCAACGCGGCGTACGAGGCGGCATGGGAGAGGTCGGCCTGCACCACCGTGGCGGCACCGGCGGCCACCAACCCCCACGGCTGAAGGAACAGCGCCAGCCCAGCGGCCATCCACGGGGAGATCCGGTCAAGCCTCGACAGCAGCCCGGAGGACTTGTGCCGCTTGCCCGCCCTGCGGCGGGCGTGCTCCGCGTACCAGACGAGTCCGACGCCGATGGCCAGTTTGGCGGCCAGCGCGGCCGTGGAGGGCGGAGACTTCGGCGGCGGCGGCTTCCCGCCGGTCATGAGCAGCACCACGGCGAGGATCCCGACGAAGCAGGCCAGCCAGGCGAGGATGAAGGCCAGCCCCTTCCAGATCCCGTTGCGTGCGGACAGCACCAGGACGAATCCGGTGACCGGCAGCGGGTTCAAGGCGATCGCCAGGCCGATGAGGACCAGGTCAAGGACCATCGCTGCCCCCGCGTGGCCTCGCGAGCCGCGCAGTGGCGCCGGAAGCGCGCATGATCCCATCGTCACCGCCCCCGACCGCACCCACAAATCCGCGGTTCCGCTCGGAACGCCACTGGTGGCCTGTTCCCCCGTACGGCGCAACGGCGCTCGCGCCGCAGGCCCGTCGGCCGCCCCGGGCGGCACCCTGGTGGCGCGGGCACGCCTCGGGGGCGTGGAGCCCAGGCCCGACCCGGGGAGCAGGATGCACGCAGGCAGAGGATCCGGCTCGCCCACGGGCGGCAGGGCGGGCCGCCTGCGCGCGCGGGCGGCGAGTCTGCGGGCCCGGCTGCTGCGGCTGCGGAACACCGCCGAGGAGCGGTTCCCGGTGATCACCCACCTCACCTCCCACCTGATCGCGGTGAACCTGCTGGATTCCGCGACGCGGCTGGCGGCTCAGGCCTTCCTGACCGCCGTTCCGCTGCTCTTCCTGGTCGCCTCCTTCGCCCCGCAGGGGGTACGCAACCAGATCATCAATTCGTTGGAGGACGTCCTCGGCATCAACGGCTCCGCCGACCAGCAGCTGAAGAAGGTCTTCCAGGCCAATCCCGAAAGCCTGCGGCAGAGCACCGGTGTGGTGAGCGGGCTGATGGTGCTGATCTCCGCCACCGCGTGCAGCCGTGCGATGCAGCGGCTCTGCCAGCGTGCCTGGCGGATGCCGAGTGCGGGCGCGCGGGTCGCCGCCTGGAGATGGCCGGTGTGGATCGCGGCCTGGCTGGCCATGGTCGCCCTGCAGGGACCGCTGCGGGACGGATTCGGCGCGGGGCTGTGGCTGGGCCTGCCGCTTCTGCTGATCGCCCAGGTGGGCGTCTGGTGGTGGACCCAGCACCTGCTGCTGGCGGCGCGCGTCCCCTGGCTGCCGCTGCTGCCCGGTGCGCTCCTCACCGGACTGGCCATGACCGCGCTGACTGTGATCGCCAAGCTGTACGTACCCGCCGCACTCAACCGCAGCCTGGACCGGTACGGCTCGCTGGGTGCGGTCTTCACCCTGCTGTCGTGGCTGATCGGACTCTGCGTCGTCGTGGCTGTCGGCATCACGGCCGGTGCGGTCATCGCGCGGGAACCCGCCGTGTCCCGGCGCCTCGGCTCACCCGACTAGCCCAACTCGCCGGAAATATCACCCGGAGCTACGTTGATAGTTGGGGTAAATGTCCCCTTCGCCCGGCACGACCGGACCATGTTCCGAGGACGGTGGCCATGCCCGACGCTCAGCACTACGACGTCATCATTATTGGCACCGGTGCAGGCGGTGGCACGATCGCCCACCGACTGGCGCCCACCGGGAAACGGATCCTCCTTCTCGAACGCGGTGGTTATCTGCCGCGAGAACGCGACAACTGGGATTCCACCGA
Source organism: Streptomyces sp. NPDC029292 (assembly GCF_055569295.1). Lineage (NCBI taxonomy): Bacteria > Bacillati > Actinomycetota > Actinomycetes > Kitasatosporales > Streptomycetaceae > Streptomyces > Streptomyces sp. NPDC029292. The sequence continues at coordinate 196,782 of NZ_JBVHXR010000013.1, read as the reverse complement.
GGTCTTCGTCAAGGGGAAATACCGCGCTCCGGAGTTCTGGTACGACAAACACGGGAACCAGTTTCCGCCCGAGGTCAATTACTACGTGGGCGGCAACACCAAGTTCTACGGCGCCGCGCTCTTCCGTATGCGCCCCGAGGACTTCGGCGAACTCCGCCACCACGACGGCATCTCCCCCGCCTGGCCACTGAGTTACGAGGAGCTCGAGCCGTACTACACGCAGGCCGAGCACCTCTATCTCGTCCACGGCCGGCACGGCGAAGACCCGACCGGGGGGCCCACCAGCGCCCAGTACGCCTACCCGCCGGTCCAGCACGAGCCGCGCATCCAGCAACTCAGCCACGACCTGGAGAAGCAGGGGCTGCACCCCTTCCACCTCCCGATCGGGGTGAACCTCACCCAGGACGACCGGGGCCGGGCCACCCACACCAGCGTCTGTATCCGCTGCGACCGCGTCGACGGCTTCCCCTGCCTGGTCGGCGCGAAGTCCGACGCACAGGTCATCTGTGTGGACCCCGCCCTCGAACACGCCAACGTCGAGATGGTCACCTATGCGGACGTGCGGCGCCTCGAAACGGATGGGACGGGCCGCAGTGTCACCTCGGTCGTCGCGACGGTGGGGGACGGGGACGGTTCCACCGTGGAGTTCAGCGCCGACATCGTGGTCGTCGCCTGTGGCGCCGTCAACTCCGCAGTCCTGCTGCTGCGTTCGGCCAATGACCGGCATCCTCAGGGCCTGGCCAACAGCTCGGACGTGGTGGGCCGGAACTATATGCGGCACAACAACCTGGCCCTGATGGCCGTGTCCAAGGAACCGAACGACACCAAGTTCCAGAAGACCCTGGCACTGCACGACTGGTACCTGGGGTCCGACGACTGGGACTATCCCCTCGGCGGCATCCAGATGCTCGGCAAGTCCGACTCCGAGCAGATCCACGGCGAAGCGCCCCGCTGGGCCGGGGCCGTCGCCCCCGACATGCCATTCGAGGTACTCGCCCACCACGCGGTCGACTTCTGGCTGTGCGGAGAGGACCTGCCGCTCGCCGACAACCGCGTCACCCTGGACAAAGACGGCGGCATCCACCTCGCCCTCGACGAGAAGAACAACATCGCCGGGCTGAAGCGTCTGCGGCACAAACTGCAGGGCATGCTCAGCCACTTGGGCATGCACGAACACCATCTCCTGTCGCACAGCATCTACCTGCACAAGGGCATGCCCATCGGCGCCACCGCGCATCAGGCGGGCACGGTCCGCTTCGGCGATGACCCCGCCGACTCAGCCCTCGATGTCAACTGCAAGGCCCACGACCTCGACAACCTGTACGTCGTCGACACGAGCTTCTTCCCGAGCATCGGAGCGGTCAATCCGTCGCTGACGGCCATCGCCAACGCCCTGCGTGTCGGCGACCACATCGCGGAGCGGCTGGAATGACGTCCAACCACCCGGCCGACGGCCACACCCGGCACCGCACGCCGCAGGAGCGGGCCGCACTCGGCAAGACCGCCCGGTCTTCCGCACCCCGCTCCAGCCACGCCGAGTTCGCTCCCACGGAGAAGCGGCCCGACCCGGTGGACATCATCGAGGCGCAGTCGGCGGTGCGGGTGCCCGAGCTCGTACCGATCCGCTACGGCAGGATGACCGAGTCGCCGTTCCGCTTCTACCGGGGGGCCGCCGCCATCATGGCCGGGGATCTCTCCGACACCCCCCGGTCCGGGATCAGGGCGCAGTTGTGCGGCGACGCGCACCTGCTGAACTTCCGGCTGCTGGCCTCGCCCGAGCGCCGCATGATGTTCGACATCAACGACTTCGACGAGACGCTGGCCGGCCCGTGGGAGTGGGACGTCAAGCGGCTGTCCGCCAGTTTCGTCATCGCCGGCCGGGCGAACGGCTTCAGCGCCAAGGAGCGGGCCGGCATCGTGCGGGCGACGGTGCGGTCCTACCGCGAGTGGATGCGGCGTTTCGCCGGTATGGGCAATCTCCCCGTGTGGTACGCCCAGTTCGACGAGGCGTGGGTGCGGGCCCACTTCATCGACGAGGCGAGCGCGGGGATCCGCGACGGCTGGTCTCAGGCGGTGGCGAAGGCACGCACCCGGGACAGTCTCCAGGCCTTCGACAAGCTCACCCACGTCGTCGACGGGAAACGCCGCATCACCGCGGACCCGCCGCTGATCACGCCGCTGCAGGACCTGCTTCCGGATGTCGAACGCGGCGCGCTGGAGAAGGGGATCCGCCGGCTGCTCGAACGTTACGGCCGGACCCTGCCGTCGGACCGGCGGTTCCTGCTGGAGCAGTACCGGGTGGCCGACATGGCCCGCAAGGCGGTCGGGGTCGGCAGCGTGGGCACCCGCTGCTGGATCGTGCTCCTGCTCGGCAGGGACGACGAGGACCCCCTGCTCCTGCAGGCCAAGGAAGCCGACCAGTCGGTGCTGGCGCCGTACGCCGGTGCCGGCGGCTACCGGACGCAGGGGGAGCGCGTGGTCGCCGGTCAGCGGCTCATGCAGGCCACCAGCGACATCTTCCTGGGCTGGGAACGGGTCGGCGGCATCAACGGCCGCCAACGGGACTTCTACGTACGGCAGTTGCGGGACTGGAAGGGCATCGCCGAGCCAGAGGCGATGGTGCCGGCCGGAATGCGGGCCTTCGGTGAGCTGTGCGGTGCCACGCTGGCCCGCGCGCACGCGAGATCGGGGGACCGGATAGCCATCGCCGCGTATCTGGGCGGAGGCGACGCCTTCGACCGGGCGCTGGTGACGTTCACCGAGCGCTACGCCGACCAGAACGAGAAGGACCACCAGGCACTCGTCGACGCCGTCCGCACGGGGCGCGTGGCGGCTGAAGCCGCCTGAAAGGGAGACCGCCATGCATCGCTACCCGCCCATCGCCGACCACGGGCTCGTCGGGGACCTGCAGACCGCTGCCCTGGTGTCGTCCCAGGGCGTGATCGACTGGTTCGCGGCACCGCGCTTCGACTCGCCCAGCATCTTCGCCTCCCTGCTCGACCACGACGGCGGCGGCCATTTCCTCCTCGCGCCCGAGCACCCCGAGGGGACCTGGAGGCAGCTCTACTACCCGGACACCGCCGTCGTCGTGACCCGCTTCATGTCACCCGACGGAGTCGGCGAGATCATCGACCACATGCCGGTGCTACCGGGCCTGACGGCGACCGACCGGCACAGCCTGGTGCGTGTCGTACGGACAGTGCGCGGCACCGTACGCTTCCGCCTCGAATGCCGGCCACGGTTCGACTACGCGCGGGCCACCCACGAACTCGACCTGGCGGGCGACACGGCGACGTTCCGGGCCCCGGGGACGACTGCCTACCTTCAGAGCACCATCCCGCTCGAACGGGACGAGCAGGACGTCCGGGGCGCCATCACCCTCAACGGCGGAGAGTCGGCGGCCGTGGTGTTCACCGTGTGCGCACCGGGCGGGAAGATGCCGCCACTACCCACCACCGACCGAATCACCGAAGAGCTCTGGGAGAACATCGACTTCTGGCACAAGTGGGTGCGCACCTCGCGCTACCACGGCCGTTGGACGGACATCGTGCACCGCTCCGCGATCACCCTCAAGCTCCTCACGTACGCGCCCACGGGCGCGCCGGTCGCCGCCGCCACCATGGGACTGCCCGAGCAGGTCGGCGGTGAGCGCAACTGGGACTACCGATACACCTGGGTGCGGGACGGCTCCCTGTCGGTCCGGGCGCTGCTCGACCTCGGTTTCGTGGAGGAGGCGACCCGCTTCACCCGCTGGCTCGGCGACCGCCTGGCCGCCCGCGAGGGACCGGACGACGAACCCCTCCAGATCATGTACCGGGTCGACGGCGACCCTCATCTGACGGAGGAGATCCTGGAGCACTTCGAGGGCTACCGCGGCTCCTACCCGGTCCGGGCCGGCAACGCCGCCTCCGACCAGCTGCAGCTCGACATCTACGGCGAGGCCCTCTATGCCCTGGCCGAGGGCCGCGAGATCGGCGAACAGACGGGCTATCACGGGTGGAAGGCCCTGGCCGGCACCCTGGACTGGCTCGTCGACTCCTGGGACCGGCCCGACGAAGGCATCTGGGAGACCCGGGGCGGACGCAAGGACTTCACCTACAGCCGGGTGATGTGCTGGGCCGCCTTCGACCGCGGCCTGAAGCTGGCGGCCACGTTCAGCAGGCCGGCCGACACCGTGCGCTGGACCCAGGCCCGGGACGCCATCCTCGAAGAGGTCATGGAGCGCGGCTGGAACGACAAGGAGCAGGCCCTGGTCCAGCATTACGGCGGCGACGTCCTGGACGCCTCCCTGCTGCTCGCCCCCCGCGTCGGATTCATCGCCCCCCGGAGCCCCGGCTGGCTCAACACCCTCGACGCCATGGACCGCGTCCTCGTCTCCGACAGCCTCGTCTACCGCTACGACCCCGAGGCCTCCCCCGACGGACTGCGTGGCTCCGAAGGAACGTTCAGCCTGTGCACGTTCCTGTACGTCGACGCCCTCGCCCGCGCCGGACGCCTCCCCCAGGCCCGCTACACCTTCGAGAAGATGCAGACGTACGCGAACCATGTCGGCCTGTTCGCCGAGGAGATCGGCCCCAGCGGGGAGCAACTCGGCAACTTCCCCCAGGCCTTCACCCATCTCTCCCTCATCATGGCCGCGACGACGCTGGACGAGGCGCTCGACGGGCTCGGCCACTGAACGCCGGGATCGCCGGCCCCTGAGGCAGCAACTCGGCGGTCACGAAGGACAACACGGCGGCGAGCGCGATCACTGGCACCGTTCCCGAGTTGCCCACCATGAGCACGATCAGCACCACACAGCTGACGGGCAGCCTGAGCGCGGCGGCGGAGGCGGCCGCCATGCCCGCCGCCATGGCCGGCACGACGCCGAGCCCCGGCAACGGCGAGAGCAGGACACCCAGCGCGCCGCCCAGGAACAGCGAGGGGAAGATCGGACCGCCGCGAAGGCTTCCCAGGCAGAGCGCGTACGCGACGGCCTTGAACGCCAGGACCGCCACCAGACTGCCGACAGGCCACGCGTGCGGGTGAGCGGCGAGCTGCGCCAGGGTGGCCTGGCCGGACAGGGAGACCTCGGACGGCGAACGGCCGGTGACGACCGCGTAAAGCGCCGCGCAGCCGGCCGCGGCAAGTGCGCAGAGCACCGTGTTCCGCAATGGATGTGCGGACACGAAGCGCGCCGCGATCCGTCCGCCCACGATGACCCAGTGGATGGCCGCCCCGATGGCGACCGCCATCAGCGCCGACCACAGCACGTCCCCGGCGTCGAGGACGGGCGGAGCGGGCAGTCCGATGTTGAGGCTCCCGGTCTTCAGTCCGGTCCAGTGGCCGAAGCCGGTGAACACGATGGCGCCGATTCCGCTGGAGAGCAGGACGGGGAGCATCACCGCGAACAGCTGCGGCCCGCCCACTCCGGCCACTTCCATGAGAATCACGGCCGCCACGAGCGGGCTGCCGAAGATCGCGGAGATGGCCGCCGCGGAGCCGGCGGCACCGAGCAGCGCCGGGTTCGCCTCGGTCGCGGGAGCGCGTGCGAGATCCCGGAAAACCAGCGCCAGCCCGCCACCGAGGGCGATCAGGGGCGCCTCGGGCCCGAGCACGGCGCCCAGCGGAAGGCTGGCCAACGCGGCGACGACCACACCGGGAACAGAGGCTTTCGACGCCCCTCCCGTATGCAGGCCCGACGCCGGAATGTGTCCTCCTCTGCCGGGAAACCGCAGGACGACCAGGCCGACGACCACACCCGACACCAGAGCCAGCGGAAGCGGCCACCACCATGGCGGATTCGTCCACCCGAGATGGTGCGGCCAGTCCACCCAAATCAGATGTTCCAGCTCGTGGAGCAGGACGAGAAACCAGAACGCGACCAACGACACCGGGATCCCGATCAGGCCGCAGAACACCAGCGCCCGCAGATACTCGGGCCGACGCAGCATGTTCCCCAACTGGTCGGCCTCTTGAGGCTGGTTTCCCGGAGCGGCCCCAGCCTCTCCGGGCTTCAACTCGGTAATGGATCTTCTCCTGAGTCGGCTCGGAAACGAATCGGTCTGCGGCAGCGCGAGGTTACCCCCAGGTCACGCAATGCCGCTTCGAGCCACGCGGCTTCGCCCGGAAACCCTCCGGGTGGACGCGCCGGCCGCGGGCCACTGGCGAGGACGAAGCGGTAGCGGCAGCCTCGGAGGTTGACATGGACACGGAAGCTCGTGAACATGTGCCTATGGGAGCGCTCCCATAGGCTCCCCCGCTTCGAGCTGCTCACCGTGTTTCGCTCCACCCCCTCGTCATTCCCCACGTCATTCCCCACGTCAGGCCGTACGGCACTGCCCGCTCGGTGCCATGGCCCGTGCGCCCGCGCGCCGCCGCACGGGCGTGGCCGGGCCGTGTCGCATGGCCTTGAGGAGGAGACCATGCGCATGACTCCGAGAGCCGCGCCGGCTGCCTTAGCGCTGCTGGTGGCCGGTGCCGGTTTGGCCGATCCCGGCGAGGCCGGCGTCTTACCGGACGGGGGCGCGCGGCCTGCCGCCGCCTCAGCCGCCGCGGACGGCCCCTCGCTCACAGTCGACACCACCACCGGGCGCCATACGATCGACCCGCACGTCTACGGGATCAACTTCGCCGACGAGTCGCTGGCCAAGGAGTTGCGACTGCCGGTCCGGCGATGGGGCGGGAACGCCACGACCCGCTACAACTACAAGCTCGACGCCTACAACGCGGGCGCGGACTGGTACTTCGAGAACCTGTACTACGACAACGCCACCGCCGCGCTGCCGGACGGCTCGGAGGCCGACAAGTTCGTCGAGCAGAACATTCGGACCGGTTCCGACACTCTGCTGACCGTACCGATGATCGGCTCGACGACCGCGGCCCGTAACGCGGCCTGCGGCTTCAGTATCGCCAAGTACGGGCCCCAGCAGGGCAGTGACGCCCAGTGGCGTCCGGACTGCGGCAACGGCGTGAAGAGTGACGGCACGAACGTCACCGGCAACGACCCGGCCGAGACCAGCGTCGCCGCCGGCCCGGAATTCAGCAAGGGCTGGGTGCAGTACCTGGACGGCAAGTACGGCACCGCCGACAACGGCGGGGTGCGCTTCTACAACCTCGACAACGAGCCCGACCTGTGGTGGAGCACCCATCGGGACGTGCACCCGGCCGGCCCCGGCTACGACGAAATCCGCGACAGCACCTACGCGACCGCTGCCGCGATCAAGGAGGCCGACCCGGGGGCGAAGACCCTCGGCCCGGTCGGCTGGGGCTTCAACTCCCTGGTCTACTCCGGCCTCGACCAGAAGACCTGCAACGAAACGGGCGGCGACTGCTGGTCCAATCCCCCGGACCGGGCGGCCCACGGCGGAGTGCAGTTCGCTCCCTGGTACCTCCAGCAGATGAAGGCCTACGAGCAGAGCCACGGCACCCGCATCCTGGACTACTTCGACGAGCACATCTACCCGCAGCAGTCCGGGGTGTTCAGCGGCAACGAGGACGCCGCCACCCAGGCCCTGCGGCTGCGCTCCACGCGGCAGCTGTGGGACCCCACGTACGTGGACGAGAGCTGGATCAACCAGCCCATCCAGTTCATCCCGCGCACGCGCTCCCTCGTCGACGAGAACTACCCGGGCACCAAACTCGCGATCACCGAGTACAACTGGGGCGCGCTGGACCACATCGACGGAGCTCTCGCGCAGGCCGACGTGCTCGGTATCTTCGGCCGGGAGGGACTCGACCTGGCGACCCTGTGGGCGCCGCCCAAGCCCACCGACCCCGGCGCCTACGCCTTCCGCATGTTCCGGAACTACGACGGCAACGGCGGTTCCTTCGGCGACACCGCCGTCCAGGCGGCCAGCGCCGACCAGGACAAACTCTCGGTCTACGCGGCCGAGCGCAGCAGCGACCACGCGCTGACCGTGATGGTCGTCAACAAGACCACCGGTGACCTGACCGCTCCGGTGTCCGTGACCGGCAGCACCGCGCCGGCCGGCTCCGCGCAGGTCTACCGCTACGGCCAGGACGACGTCACCTCGATCAAGCACCTGGCCGACCAGCCGCTGACCGGCGGCGGCTTCAGCGCCACCTTCCCCGCGTACTCCATCACCGAGTACGTCCTGCCCGCCGGATCCTCCGAGGCGAAGCCGCCCACCGCGCCCGGCACCCCGGCCGCCACCTCGGTCGGTTCGGACCGGGCCACCCTGGCCTGGACCGCGTCCACCGCCGGGTCGTCCCCGGTGGCGAGCTACCAGGTGTACTCGGGCGACCCCGCGGGCACCGCCCCGGTCGCCACGGTCGACGCCCCCGCCACGAGCGCCACCGTCACCGGACTGTCCCCGGCCACCGCCTACACCTTCCGCGTCGTGGCGAAGGACACCGCGGGCCGTAGCTCCCCGCCGTCGGCCCCGGTGCAGGTGACCACCGCGGCGGCCCCGGCCTCCGCCTGCACGGTCGACTACCGGCTGAGCAACGACTGGGGCACCGGCTTCACGGCCACCGTCACGATCACCAACAAGGGCCCCGCGCTGAGCGGCTGGCAGCTCGGCTTCTCCTTCACCGGCAATCAGAAGGTCACCCAGGGCTGGAACGGCACCTGGAGCCAGAGCGGCACCGGGGTGACCGTCAAGGACGCCGGCTGGAACGCCGCCCTCGCCACGGGCGGCTCCACCACCATCGGCTTCAACGGCGCCTACACCGGCACCAACCCCGCGCCACAGGACTTCACACTGAACGGCAAGCCCTGCACCTTCCCCGGCACCGCGGCCGCCGCACATGTCGCGGCCCCGGTCGGCCACGCGCCCGGCACCCACGCCGTCCGGTGACCGTACCCCGCGGTCCACGGACCGCGGGGCTCAAAATCATTCGGCTCTGTCGCATCGCGTCGGACCAAGCCGTCCCCTGCCAACCGACTCAGCGCGTACAACGCGGCCGCCGCGCCGACATCGAGCTCGTCGGCAAGTCGGTCTCCTGGACCGCGTCCTCGGCCTCGCTCACGCTGCCGAGGATCCGGTGGCGATCGAGAACAGCAGCGGCCGCACCTCCTCGAACTCCTCGGCCCGGATCAAGCCAACCCTTCCTCGAAGCCCTGCCGCCACGACGGATAGCGCAGCTCCCAGCCGAGCTCCCGCTTGGCCTTGGCGTTGGAGAAGCCGCGCCCCTCGGTCATCATCGTCACCACCACCTCCCCGGCCAGTAGCCGGGCCAGCCACTTGGCGACCCGCATCGGCCGCTTCGCCCCCGCGCACGCCGCCAGATACGGCAGCCACTCGCCGGCCGGGGCCGGTTCGTCATCGACGATGTTGAACACCCCCTTCGCCTTCTGCTCCACGGCCAGGACGGTCGCGCTCGCCGCGTCGTCCAGATGCACCCACGAGCCGTAGCCGGTGCCGTCCCCGACCAGCGGGAACTGCCGCTTGCGCACGAGCTCGACCTGATCGTCGGTGGCACCCGGCCCGTAGAACCCGCCATATCGCAGGACCACACCACCAGCCCCGACGACCACGTCCTCGACGTGGCGGAGCGCCTCCATCCCCGTGTGCGCAGCCGTCCCCTCGTGCAGGTCCAGCGGGTCCTCCTCGGTCTTCACCCATCCGCCCTTGCGGATTCCGTTCCAGTTGGCGTAGCCCTGCGCGACGAAGTGCGATACGCCGGTCGCCTCGGCCGCGGCCAGCAGGTGATCCGTCCCCTCGGTGCGCAGCCGGATGGTGGGGACGGACCACCGGTCAAAGTGCTTCAGGTCTGGCTTGCCGGCGTGAGCGGGACTAATTCCGGTCATCTGGTGCACGATCACGTCCGGCCGGGCCTTGGCCACCGCTTCACCGACCGACACCGCATCCAGCCCGTCCATCACTACGCCAACTGCGCCCAGCTGCGCCGGCAAGTTCAGCTTGGCCGCGCTCGTCGTCGTAGCCGTCACCTGGTGGCCCCGGGCCGCGAGCTGCGGCACCAGCCGCCGCCCCAAAACCCCGGTCCCGCCTGCCACGAACACTCGCATGCCCATCACCTTCCTGGTTCCGGAGTCTGTCTCTGAGACCTGAGACGAGACAGCACGGCAACCCGTGACATGGGCGGGAAGGCCGTCGGAGCGTCACAGCAGGCGTCACCCGGTGACGCCTGCTGAACGCGTGCCTCGGGGCCAAGCCTCCCGCCGGGCAGGTCGGGGAGCTGGAAGGAGTACCGGCCGAGCATGCTGATGTGGTGCCGCACGAACGGCGAGAGACGGGCCACGGCCTCGTCGCGGACGTCGAAGCCGGCGCGCCACAGGGACCTGATCAACGGTCGCCGGCCCCTCCGGCGGTATCGATGACACCACTCCATCCCTCGACCAGCCCTTGACAGACTTACACCATAAGCATTCTACTGCCGCCATCCTTACGGCATAAGTCAAAAGGCTTTGGGACGGAGCCCCTCTTATGGCCCCTCATGTGGCGCCGCCTGCCCGGGCGTTCGCGACGCGGCAACCGGTGATCATCGTGGGCTGCGGCCGGTCGAACTCGCGGCCACGCTGGAGCTCGCGCTTCGAGACGCCCACCGTGGTGTTGGAACGGCGTACGTCGCCGTCGCTGCATCCGAAGAGCCCCCCGACGGATACGTCGCCTGGCGCTCCGCCACCGCGGTAGCGGCCGGCGGCAAGGAACTCACGGAAGCGATGGAGCGGATCCTCGGCCGCCGGTAACGGTGACGGTCCACCAACCCCCTTTTTCTGCACGGCACTTGAGTGAGGAAGCGAATGGACTTCAACGTCATCGTCCCGGGAGCGGGTTTCGCCCGGTTCGTCGCGGCGTACGAGGCGCTCGGCAGCTGCCCGGTCTGCGGGCGCCGGGCCGGCCGCGTCGTCGCTCGGCAGGTGGCCGCGTGACCGGCCGTGGCCCGGGCATGGCGGCCATGCTGCGGGGGCTTCGGGCTCCCAGCCTCGCCCCGTGGACGCATCTTTACGAACCGCCCGTGCCGCTGCGGCCGGGAGCACCGCACAGCATGTTCCTCGGCGTGTCCACGATCCTGCTCGACGACGGTGACACCGCGCTTCTCACCGACGGCTTCTTCAGCCGCCCCGGCCTGCTGCGTGTCCGGTTCGGCCGGGTGCGGCCGGAGCGAGCCCGTATCACCGCGGCCCTGCGCCACGCGGGCATCAGCCACCTCGACGCGGTGTTCGTCGTGCATTCCCACTACGACCACGCCCTGGACGCTCCCGAAGTGGCCGCCGCCACCGGCGCCCGCCTCATCGGCTCCGCCTCGACCCGCAACATCGCCCGCGGCCATGACTTCCCCGACGAGCGTTTCGAACTCGTCGCCATCGGCAAGCCGTTGCCGATCGGCCGCTTCCGGCTCACTGCCCTGCCCGCCCGGCACAGCCCCGGCGACCTGGCCCCCGGACAGCTGGACCGCCCCTTGCACTCCCCGGCCCGTGCCACGGACTACAAGACGGGCGACTGCTACACCCTCCACGTCCGCCACGGCGAACGCGAACTCCTCATCCACGCCAGCGCCCACAGCCTGCCCGGCGCCCTCGACGGCCACCGCGCCGACACCGTCTACCTCGGCATCGGCGCGCTCGGCAAGCAGAACGAGGCTTTCCGGGAGGAGTACTGGGACCGCCTGGTCACGGCCACGGGCGCACGACGCGTCGTACCCATCCACTGGGACGACTTCACCCGCCCCTTCGACCGTCCGCTGCGCCCCTTCCCCGCCTTCTTCGACGACTTCACGACGACCATGACCTTCCTGACCCGCAAGGCCGAGCGCACGGGAGTCGCCCTGGCCCTGCCCGTACCAGGTCAACGGGCGGACCCCTGGCCGACCTGACACCTCAGGAGGCAGGGACTCGGGCCGGCAGGTCAGGCGCACCCCCGACGAGCTCGCGGAGGTGTCCGCCGCCGACCACATGCGCTCGAACCAGGCCATCGGCAAGATCGTGCTCGAACTGCCCAGCCGTACGGAACCGGCCCACGGCCCCTGACCCCGCGGCGGCCCAGCTGATCGGTGCCTCCCCCCTCACCTCCAAGGACACCCCTCACGTGAAAGTCCACCACCTCAACTGCGGCACCATGCACCCTCCCGGCGCCCGCCTCGTCTGCCACGTCCTGCTGATCGAGACCGCGAGCAGCCTGGTCCTCGTCGACTCCGGATACGGCCTCGACGACGTCACCGATCCCAAGCCGCGCATCGGACCGGCACGCCACTTCGTCCGACCGGTGCTCGACGCCGAGGAAACCGCCGCCCGCCAGGTCGAACGGCTCGGATTCCGTCGGGACGACGTCCGCCACATCGTCCTCACCCACTTCGACGCCGACCACATCGGCGGCCTTTCCGACTTCCCACACGCCCAGGTCCACGTCACCGCGGCCGAGGCGCTCGGGGCCGTCCACTCCCCTTCCTGGCGGGAACGGATCCGCTACCAGCAGCCCCAATGGGCGCACGGTCCCAAGCTCGTCGAGCACAGCCCCGACGGCGACCAGTGGCGCGGATTCGCCGCGGCCCGGGAACTCGACGCCATCGCTCCCGGCATCGTCCTGGTCTCCCTCCCCGGCCACACCCGCGGCCACGCAGCCGTGGCGGTCGACACCGGCACCCACTGGCTGCTGCACGCCGGCGACGCCTTCTACCACCACGGCACGCTGGACGGCCGCACCCCCATCCCCGGCTCGTTGCGCGCGATGGAGGCGGTCATCGCGTACGACCGGAAGAAGGTCCGCGACAACCACGCCCGACTCGCCGAGCTGAACCGGCGAGCCGAATCCGACCTCGTGATCGTCAACGCCCACGACGCGGTCCTGTACGACAGGGTGCGCACCGTGGCGTAACGGGGAGGCTGGTCGTCGGCTACAAGGTGTCCGGCGCCCTCGCCGAACTCGGCCCGGACACGGGCGGCCCGCGATCTCGGCTACGCCGACAACGAGTTCGGCCCCTGGCACACCCGGCTGCCCACGGTTCGACGCCAGGTTCAGGAAGCGGGGAGCCACTCGGGGCGGCTGGTGCCCCGGGGCACCGGGATGGGGTTCCGCCAGCGGGGCGGGGTGGCGGAGAAGCGAACCGGCGGGGCGAGGGTGCGCAGGTCACCGAGCGGGGTGGCGGCGTCGTACGCGGCTCGCGTGCCGGTCCGAGCTCGTAGCACCAGGCCCGGCACAACGAAAGGGGAGATCAGCCGGCTTGGATGTCCTCGATGTAGCGGCCCTGGTCCATCAGGTGCCGCAGCCAGTCCTCGGCGGCCGAGCCGTCGGCACCGGGGGCGCGCTTCACGTACAGGTCCCGGAAGGCGTCGCGGACGCCGGGCGCCATGTACCGGCCGTCACCGCAGACGTAGACCTTGGCCCCTGCTTCGAGCAATAGGCGCTCGGCGTTCGCGAACGCCGAGCGCTTCTTCGGGCCGCCTCAGACCGTGAAAGCCCGGCACGCGCTGAAGAAGGGGCTCAACTTTCTGGGACAGAACCCGGTTCGCTGTCCGGGCCGGAGCTGCCCGGACGGCGCTCCGGCCTTGACTCACGTATTCCTGGGGATGTGGGGCTCCGAGTGCGTACATCACGACGTGGAGCAGAGCCGTAAGCCACCTCGCGCTGCGCAACGGACGGTGAGTCAGTGCCCTGCCGTCAGCTTTACCAGGGCCACCGCGACACCGATGAGGGCGTCGATCGCGCCGGCCAGCACTCCGGCAAGCACACCGCTCCCCATCCGGATCCCGCTCAGGCAGCCCCAGGTGAACAACGCCCCGACATCGACGGCGGCGGCGGTCAGCAGGCCGGTGTGCAGCGACATGACCCCCAGGGCCGCCGCCGCGACCATCACCAGCGGGCCGACGGCGGACAGCAGCAGCGGGCTGCTGACGTGGAGCAGCCTGCGCAGGTCGTGACCAGTGGCCAGTCGTTCGTGGAGCACCCGATGCGCCTGCTGGTCGGCGACCAGCGTGGCGAGCCACAACCCGAGCGCGGTGGTCGCCACCGTCAACGCCGCGCCCTGCACCCCCACGCCGTGCGTGGCGGACAACCCCACTACGACCGCGATCATCGTAATCGCCGCGTAGATCCGCTCCTTGAGCCGCTCCGCGGCCACCTCCAATTCCTCATCGTCCAGAGGAGCCCTGCCGGAACGCGTCGCCACCCTGCTCCTCCACACCGGGAACCGTCTCTGTGCAGTCTCCCGCCCAGAGGTCCTCCTCCCCCCCGCATGCGCGACCGGTCCACCACGTTCCACCCCTTCGGCCCCGCTGGAACGCAGACCGCCACCGCCCCTCCCAAGGGGTGACCGAATTGAAGTCGAGCAGCAGACTCCGTCCGGCCCGCGTCTCGAACGCCCGGGCCCGGGCGACAGCCTCATCTACCCGGGTGGCGTCCCACACCGCCGGCGTGCCCTGGGCGACCGCGACCGCGTCCGTATCCTCGCGGTCCAGAACGCACCCGGCACCGACGACCAGCGCCTCGCCGAACCGAGCCCGCGCTGATGACGTGCGCGGTCGCCCTGGCACCCGCGCTATGGGACGTATTCCGCCGGGGTGGTGGACGTTTGCCGAGTCTGCTCCTCTGCCTTTGCCTCTGCCTTTGCCTCTGCCTTTGCCTCTGCCTTTGCCTTTGTCTTTGCCTCGTCGTCCGCCGTGCGTGCCGGGCGGGTCCGGTTGAAGGCCAGGTTCAGCCCGAACGCGATCAGGGTCGCGCTCGTCACCGGTGAGCCCAGCACGATGCGCACACCGTCCGGGAAACGGGAGTAGAGGTCCGGTGCCACGTCGGGCGCCATGCCCACGCCGATCGACACGGCGACGATCAGCAGGTTCTGCGTTCCCTCGAACTCGACTTTCCGCAGTGTGCTGATACCGACGGCGGCGACCGTGGCGAACATGACCAGTCCCGCCGCGCCCACGACCGGTCCGGGCAGCCCGGCCACCACCGCCCCCAGCTTGGGAACCAGGCCCAGGGCAACCAGGATGGCGCCCGCGACGGTGGCCACATGGCGGCTGCGCACCCGGGTCATCGACACCAGGCCCACGTTCTGGGCGAAGACGGTGTCGAGGAAGGCGTTCATCACTCCGCCGAGCACCCCGGACAGACCGTCGGCGGCCAGCCCGCGCGCCATGTCCGCGGTCGTCAGCTCCTTGCCGGTGAGTTCGGCGACCGCGATCAGGTCCGCGGTCGACTCGGCGAACAGGACCAGCATCACGACACACATGGAGATGACCGCGACGGGCGGGAACTCGGGCGCGCCGAAGTGGAACGGAGCGCTCACCCCGATCCAGTCGGCGCCACGGGCGGCGGACAGGTCCACCAGTCCCAGCGGTACCGCGACCGCCGTACCGGCCAACAGCCCGAGCAGGACGCCGGTCTGGGCCAGAAAGCCCCGGCCGAACCTCGCCACCAGCAGGATCACGATGACGACGAAGGCAGCGAGGGCGAGGCGCGACGGCGCCGCGTAGTCCGCCGCCTTGGGGTCGCTGCCGACGACAAGGTTGACGCCGACACCGATCAGCGCCAGGCCGACCACGGTGATCACCACACCGCTCACCAGCGGCGGGAAGAAGCGCGCTGCCTTGGCGAACGGCCAGGCGGCGAGCAGGCCGAAGATCCCGGCGGCGATCATCGAACCGTATACGGCCTGGAGCCCGTACTCACCGGCGATCAGGATCATCGGCGCCACGGCGGTGAAGGCCGCGCCGGCCATCACGGGCATACGGACGCCGAGCACCCGCCCGACGCCCGCGCCCTGGATCATCGTGACGACGCCCGCGACCAGCAGGTCCGCGTTGATGAGCAGAGCGATGGTCGAGGCATCGAGCCCGGTGGCCGCGCCGAAGACGAGCGGCACCGTGACACAGCCCGTGTACATCACCAGAACGTGCTGGAGACCCAGCACCGCGAGCCGCCCGAACGGCGCCCGCTGCTTCGCGGACATCATCACAACAGCACTCCTATCGTGCGAAGTTGGCGGCGATGCGCTGCTGGATGTACTGCTCCGCCGTGATCGGCGGATACCGGCCGTCCGGCCCCTCGATCACCACGTCACGGTCGGCCTGGGCGAAGAAGGCGATGCTGTAGCGGGCGCCCCGGTCCTCGCCGGGGCCCGGGGACTTGACCCGGTGGAAGTTGGACGGAAGCCGGTCGTCGCTCCACCGCATCAGCATGTCGCCGATGTTGCAGGTGATGGCGTCGGCCGAGGGCACCACGGGAGTCCACTCCTGGGCCTCGGCCTCCTTTCCCGGGCACACCTGCAGCCCGCCCTGCCCGTCCCGCTGGAAGAGCAGCGTCAGGCAGTCGAAGTCGGTGTGCGCACCGGCCCGCCACACGTTCGGGTCGAGCTCGGCGTCCTCGGGGATCGCGAAGTAGTGCAGCATCCGCAGGGTGGACTGGTAGTGCATGCTCCGAGGGTCGTGGGCGCGGGTGAAGAAGTCGCCGGCGAAGCCCAGCTTGTCGGCGAAGCAGGACAGGACCCGCATCGCCACCTCGCGGCAGCGCGTCTCGAAGTCGAGGGCGCGCGGCCGGAATTCGGGCAGGACGTCGTCGGGCCAGAGCCCCTCCATGTGAGGGCGGGTGACCTGGTACGACTCCTTCTGGTCCGGTGTCCCGACGGACGGCCTGACCTGGGTCATGGACTCCCACCCGGAGTTGAGGCCCTTCTTCAGCCCATGCCGGGCCTTGTGGGCCTCGGGCAGCGCGAAAAATCCCTCGGCGTTCGTGAACGCCTCGTCCACCAGGTCCTGTTCGATGCCGTGGTTGACCAGCTGGAAGAACCCGATGTCCGTGGCCGCCGCCCACAGCTCCTCGGTGATCTCGGCCCTGCGGGCCTCGAAGTCGGAGAGGTCGATGCGGCGGATCTCCCGCGCCGTGGTCTCGGTTCCGGCCCCGCCCATGCGGGTTTCCTTGTCGAGTTCGGCGAGGCCGTACGTCGATTGAGGCGTCGCGTGCGGCACAGCACGCGTCGTGATGTCAGTCATCGCGGCAAGTACTCCTGAGTACATCGGAGTGGTGTTCTCCGAGTCCTACGAGGTGCAGTCACCGCCCCTGCACCCCCACCGCGGACACACAGAGGTCCGCGGGCACGGTCGGCCTCGGACCCGTCCGTGGGCCCGGCGCCGTGGGCTGGCATACGCCCCGTCGACAGGGGCCATGCGCGATGAAGTCAGCCTGGCGGCACCGTGTTTCGTCCGGGAACCAGTTCTGTTACTGCGACAGCACGTTCACGACGGACGACGACGTCGGTCTGGCGGCGGTACGGGCCGAAATCGGGACCATCCCCCCGATGCTGTGCGCTCGGCGCCGCCCGCCCTATGCGAAGGGCCATCACCAGAGGGTGGCCGCTATCGCGACAACAGGTCCACCAGGAACGCCTCGGAAAGGCGCGCACTGCGCCCGTCCCGCACCACCGCCTCGCCCGCCACCAGGACCGTGTCCACGGTCCGGCTGCTCGCGCAGGTCAGCAGTGTTGCGCCCGGATCGCGCACCGGAAGGCACGCGTAGTCCCGCTCGAAGCGGTGCAGCACGAGGTCGGCCCTGGCACCGGCCACCACACCGTCCGCGCGGGAATCGAGCCCGAGCACCTCGTTGGCGCCGCCGGCGGCGATGGCCAACATCTCCGCGAAGCCGAGCAGATCGGCCCGCCGGTGCGCGGCACGCTGCAGATACGCCCCGATCCGCATGGCCTCCAGAATGTCCTGGGTGTCGTTGCTGGCGGCCCCGTCGACCCCGAGCCCTACCCGAAGTCCCGCTTCCCGCATGGCGATCACGGGGGCGATGCCGCTGCCCAGCCGCATATTGCTGAGCGGGTTGTAGGAGACGCCGACTCCGTGCCGGGCGAGCGCCGCACGGCCCGCCGCGTCCAGCTCCACACAGTGCACGGCGAGCAGCCGCTCCCACAGGAATCCGGCCGCCTCCAGGTATTCCACGGCTCCTTGACCGGTGTGCTCCCGGCACATCAAGTCGTCCGTCGCCGTCTCCAGGAGGTGGATCGACACCGGCAGGTCCCGCTCTTCGGCGTACGTCCGTACCTGCCGCATTCCCGCAGGAGTGAGGCTGCGCGGATTGGGCACGGCGAGCCCCGCCGAGACGCGGCTGCCCGCCGTGGCGTCCACCAACTCGTCGGTGTGCGCGAGGGCGCTGTCCAGCTGCTGCATGAGACGTGGGTCGAAGCCCCACTTGCGGGACGGGTCCGCCCGGTCGGCCACGCCGCGGCACAGCACCGCGCGGATCCCCGAGTCGTGCAGGGCGCGCAGCACCGCGTCGTGGATCTCGGCGGACGGGTTCGGCCACATGTGGTCCACCAGCGTGGTGGTGCCGCTGCGCAGGGCCTCCGTCGCCGCGGCGGCGGCCGCTGCGTAGGCGCGATCGGGAGTGAGCGCGACGGTCTCCTCGCCGACAGTTCGCAGCCAGGACAGCAGCGGCTCGCCTTCGCCGATGCCGCGCATGCACGCCTGGTGGAGGTGGGTATGCGTGTTGACCAGGCCCGGGGTCAGATGCCCGCCCGCCGCCGCCAATACCCGCTGTCCACGGGGCAGTTCGCGGGCCCCGACGACTGCCGTCACCCGCCCGTCCGCCACGTGCACGTCCCGCGCGTCCAGCCAGCGCCCGCCGCTCCACACACAGACGTCGGTGATCGTGTCGACGTACATCAGATCTGCTCCTTGCCACGAGGGACGCAACGGGTGCGGCCCGTGTGGTGGAACAGCAGATTCAGCGTGAAGGCGACGATCCCGGTCACCGCGATGCCGCTGTCCAGGACGGTGCGCAGGTACGACGGCAGCGGCGCGTAGAAGTCGGGCGCGCCGACCGGGATCATGCCGAGGCCGAACGCGAGTGCCGCCGTCAGCAGATTGCGCCCGTCGGAGAGGTCGGCGCGGCTCAGGATCCGCAGCCCGACCGCGCCGACGGTGCCGAACGTCACGAGTGACACCCCGCCGAGCACAGGTCCCGGTACCGCCGCAACCGCCGCCCCGAGCACGGGAACGAAGGCGAGCAGCACCATCAACGCACCAGACAGCGCAACGACATGACGGCTCACCACCCGCGTCACGCTCAACAGACCGACGGACTGCCCGAACGTCACGATCGGGAAGGACGAGAAACCGCCGGAGACCACGGTGGCCGCCCCATCGGCGCGCAGCGCCCTCACCACGGTCCCCGGGTCGTCGCCGCGCTCCACGATCTGTCCCACGGCCAGGGTGTCGCCCACCGACTCGACCATGTTGACCACCTGCACGACGAGCAGGGCGACGATCGCCGGCAGGACGAACGTGGGCGCCCCGAACGCGGTCGGATCCGGCACCGACAGGGCCTGCGCCTCGCCGACCGCCGAACCGTCGAACAGGCCCAGGGGTACGGCCAGAAGCGCACCAGCGGCCATCGCGACCAGCACGGAGAAGCGTGCCATGGCGGGGGGCTCCAGCCGTTCGACGAGGACGACGAGGGCGACGGTGACGGCGGCGAGGGCGAGCCCTCGCGCGCCGCTGCCGTCCTCGTTCCCGCTTCCGGTGATGAGCCCGGCCGCCGACGGCACCAGGGAGAACCCGATGACCGCGATGACCGAGCCGGTGACGAGCGGCGGAAACAGATGCAGGATCCGCCCGAACCATGGCGCGACCGCTACCGTCACGAGCCCGGCGACGATGGTCGCCCCGAACACTGCGGCCAGGCCGTGCTCCTGGCCGATGAGCACGGCCGGAGTGATCGCGGTGAACGTCGACCCCATCA
Organism: Streptomyces sp. NPDC029292; assembly: GCF_055569295.1. NCBI lineage: Bacteria > Bacillati > Actinomycetota > Actinomycetes > Kitasatosporales > Streptomycetaceae > Streptomyces > Streptomyces sp. NPDC029292. The sequence continues at coordinate 177,145 of NZ_JBVHXR010000013.1, read as the reverse complement.
CGATCGGCAACCGCGCCCCGAACCACTTGAAACCGAGTGTCTGCAGCAGCGTCGCCAGACCGCTGACCAGAAGGTTCGCGCTGATCAGCAGCCGGATCCGGTCGTCCGGCAGATCCAGTGCGACGCCCACGAGCAGCGGCATGGTGGCCAGGCCCGAGTAAGCGACGAGCACATGCTGCAGGCTCAGCGGCACCATGCGGTGCAGGGGCGGTCGTACGTCGACGGGGTGCGCGGCGGCTTCTGGGGCGCGCGTGTCGGCAGGAGGCTGCACAGCCATCCTTCCTCCTCAAAACGCGGTGAAAGGTGGCTGGTTAGCGCCGGACTGCCGGTCACCCGTCGGCCGTTGCAGCCATGACCGACGTGCGGGTGACCCTAGGGAGGGTGTGTTTCGCACGAATTTCGGCCAGGCAACGGCCGGGGTGCCCTTCGGGCCTGTGTCTACGGCCGCACAGCACGCTCAGCGACCAGGTGGCGGAGCCAGACGTGAGCGGGGTCGTCGGTCACAGTGGCATGCCAGATCGAGCTGACGGTGTACTCGGGCATCGGCAGGGGCGGCGCGACGGCCGTCAGGCCCAAGGTGTCGGCGTAGACGGTGGCCGCGTGGGTGGGGAGGGTGGCCAGGGCGGGCAGGGTCGCGAGCTGGAGCGCAGCTCCGGCGAAGTGGGTGGTGGAGGCGATCACCCGGCGGTCGAGTCCGCGTGCTTCCAGGAGGTCGTCGACGATGCCGCGCCGACCGTCGTAGGAAATGAGCAGGTGAGGGTGGGCCAGGTAGTCGTCCAGGCTGATCGGGGTCTGCAGCGGCAGGAGCCGGGGGTTGAACAGGCAGGTGTAGCCGGAGGTGAACAGCTCCTGGCTGCGGTGGTCGCCGGAGTGTGCGGGGGCGGCGGCTACTCCGAGGTCGACCTCGCCGCGGTCGAGCATGTCGGCGACGGTGTTGCGGTTGGCCTGCCGTACGGCGAGCCGGATGCCCGGCAGGCCGGCCGTCGCAGTCAGCAGGCGGGGCAGCAGCGCTGCCTCCAGGTCGTCGGACATGCCCAGGGTGAAGGTGCGCCGGGCGGTGGCCGCGTCGAAGCGGTCCTGGTCGGTCACGGCGCCGTGGATCAGTCCGAGGGCCGGTTCGATGCGGCGGGCCAGTTCGACGGCGCGCGGCGTGGGCTCGATGCCGGTGCGAGTACGGGTGAACAGCTCGTCGTCGAAGAGTCTGCGCAGCCGGCCGAGGGCGGCACTGGCCGCACCCTGGCTCAGATGCAGGGCGGCGGCGGCCCGGGTGACGCTGCGCTCGCGCATCAGTGCGGCGAAGACCACCAGCAGATTCAGGTCCGCCTTCCTGAATTCGGTTTCATAAATGTCGATCATTGTATGGATTAGTTTGCCTGATGAGCTTGCGGGTTTCTAGCCTCGTTGGCATGACCTCCACCTCCCCTGATCCCCGCCGCACCATGACCGTCGCCGTCGTCCAGGCGGCCGCTCCCCTGTTCGACACCCCAGCTGCGCTGACTCGCGCCGAGGAACTGATCCGCGAGGCCGCCGTCGACCACGGCGCCGAGGTCGTCGTGCTCCCCGAGGCGTTCCTCGGCGGCTACCCCAAGGGACTGGACTTCGACATCACGGTCGGCAGCCGCACCCCGGCCGGCCGCGAGCTGTTCCGCCGCTACCACGCCGCCGCCATCGAGATCCCCGGCCCGGAGGTCGCGGCCCTGGCCGCCGTCACCCGGGAGCTCGGATCCCACGCCGTGGTCGGCGCGGTCGAACGCCAGGGCGGCACGCTGTACTGCGTGGCGCTCTTCTTCGGCCCCGACGGCTACCTGGGCCTGCACCGCAAGCTGATGCCCACCGCCGCCGAGCGCTACCTGTGGGGCCAGGGCGACGGCTCCACCCTCCCTGTCATCGACACCGGCACCGCCCGCATCGGCGCAGGCATCTGCTGGGAGAACTACATGCCGCTCTTCCGCACGGCGATGTACGCCAAAGGCGTCGACCTGTGGTGCGCACCGACCGTGGACGACCGCGACGCCTGGCAGGCCACCATGCGGCACATCGCCCTGGAGGGCCGCTGCTTCGTCCTCAGCGCCAACCAGTACCTGCGCCGCGACGCCCTGCCGGCCGACCTCCACCCCGTCCAGGGCGACGAGCCCGACACGGTCCTGATCGGCGGCGGCTCCGTCATCGTCTCCCCGCTCGGCGAGGTCCTGGCCGGGCCGCTGCGCGACGGCGAGGGCATCCTGACCGCCGAACTCGACCTCGACGACCTCACTCGCGCCCGCTTCGACTTCGACCCCACCGGCCACTACGCCCGCCCCGACGTCTTCACCCTCCACGTCGACGAGTCCTCTCGTACCACCGTCACCAGCAGCCCACAGAATCCCTGACTCAGAAGACCAGGGCAGTCGAGCGTTCGTCAGCGGGCCCGCCTTCCGCCGGCCGCCGCAGCAGACCGGCCCGCTGCGAAGGAACGGTGGCCAGGTCGATGACTGTCCAGGCCATGGCCAGCCGCCGTCGAGGACCGCGCGGTCCGCCTGGGCGGTGACGCCGAACCTGCATCCACGGTAGTGCCGGGGGGCTCCGTCAGCCCGTCGTCGACTGTCGTCGATTGTGGAAGAGCAAGATCGTGGAGAACCCTGTGCTTGCGCTCAGCAGGAGTCGCACGCGCAGCAGGTGGCCGATGCCGATCAGAGGATCCGGCACGGGAGCCGGTCTCATCCAGGCAGCGTCTGGGTGATCCGCCACAGGCGGCGCGGCAGTTCGCCCTCCTCGAAGGCATGCACCTCATCGAGGCGCCATCCCTCGGCGAGGGAGTCCACGAGGGCGCGGCCGAAGAAGTGCACGGCGAAGCCGCCGTGCTCGAAGATCTCGTCGCCGTGTCCGGTACCCGTGCCGTAGTGGGCGTCGCCGGTGTGGCGAACCGTGTAGACGAACGTGCCGCCCGGCCGCAGCACGCGCCGGACCTCGCCCACCAGAGCGTGGATCTCCTCGGTGGACAGGGCCATGCACAGCAGCATGTGTGCGAAGACCGCGTCCACCGAGGCGTCCGCCAGCGGCAGCTTCTCGCGTACGTCGTGGACGGTGGCGTCCACCGCGTCGCCGAGTCCGAGGCGGCCGGCCGCGTCACACAGCTGGCCCAAACCCATGGGGCTGAAGTCGGTTGCCATGACGGTGAAGCCGCACCGGGCGAAGTACAGGGTGTCACGCCCGTGCCCGGCCCCCAGCTCAAGGACGCGTTCGGCGCCGGCCGCGCGGAAGACGTCTGCGGCATGGACAGCGGGCGTGGAGGGCTCGTCGCCGTACATGCCGGGATGGGCGGTGTACGCCTGCTGCCAGCGCGCACGCTGTGCCTCGGCCAGCTTCCGGTCCTGGTCCTGGTCCTGGTCAGGTCGAGCGCCTGGCACGGACGATCGTCGACGGTCAGCAGGCGGAGATGGAGCTGATGGCCGACATGCTCGACAAGCGGGGCGCCACGGCCGGCCCTTGACCGGGCGCTCGGCCGGAGCTTCGGCTCCGGCCGGGCGACGGGGGATCAGCGCTCAGTGCTCGTGCGGCTCGTCCCGGTGGACCGGGCCGTGCGAGTCCTCGCAGTGCGCCGTGTCGTTGGCATGCTCGCCCGGGAGCGCCACCTGAAGCACGTTCTCGGGGGCGTGGTCGGCCTGAAGGGTGGTGTGGGTGATGCCGTAGTCGTGCTGGAGGAGTTTCTCCAGGTCGCGGCGGACGGCGTGGCAGTCGCCGCTGGGCTCGACCAGGATGTGGGCCGAGAGGGCGGTCTGCCCGGAGGTAATCTGCCAGACATGCAGGTCGTGGACCTCCACGACGGCCGGCTGGGCGACGAGTTTGTCGCCCAGCTCGTCCGGGTCGATGTCCGCGGGCGCCGCCTCCAGGAAGATACGGCCCGACTCGCGAATGAGCCCGTAGCCCGCCTTGAACATGAGGGCGACGACGACCAGCGTGGCGATGGGGTCGGCGCGGGCGAAGCCCGTGGTGACGACGATCAGCGCGGCGATGGCGGTGCCGATGAAGGCGAACAGGTCGTTGAGGATGTGCTGGTAGGCGCCCTCGACGTTCAGCGAGGTGCGATTGGCCTTGGAGATGCACCAGGCGGCCACCACGTTCACCACGATGCCGACGAGCGCGGTGGCCAGCATCAGCCCGCCCTCGACCTCCGGCGGGTTGACCAGACGGCGGACCGCCTCGTACGCCAGCCACGCGCCGAGCAGCAGCAGGGTCAGCCCGTTGGCCTGGGCGGAGAGGATTTCGGCGCGCTTGAGGCCGTACGTGAAGCCGCCGCGGGCCGGGCGCGCGGCCAGTCGCATCGCGATCAGGGCGAGCACGATCGAGGCGGCGTCGGTGAGCATGTGCGCCGCGTCCGAGATCAGCGCCAGCGAACTCGCGACGATGCCGACGACGACCTCGACGGCCATGAACGCGGTGATGAGCGTGAGCGCGATGCCCAGCCAGCGCCGGTCGGCGTCCGCCGTCACGCCGTGGGAGTGCCCGGCGTGGCCTCCCGAGCCGTGCTCGTGCCCCGCATCGTGCTCATGACCGTGGTCGCTCATGCTGTGCGCCTTCCCCCTCGCGATGGATGCCTCGATCGAAGTGAAACGCATGCCCGAGCGAATCGGCAAAGGCTGCACCGGTGACCGTTGTCATGTCCGTTAACCCGCCTATGACCTGGGAAAACGTGACACCGATGGAGGGAGGTCGACAGCAGTCACGTTCGGAGCTACCCGGCAGCGAACCGCGCACGAGAGGGTCGATACGCTGCCAGGGCATACAGGTTCCACCACCGCGCCCAGCACCCGCCTCCCCGTCCGACCCCTTTCGATCACTTTCCATAAGGCAGCGGCACCCGGCGCCGCCTCGGCAAGCCCCGGCCCGACGGCCAGCCCGAGTCCGACCCCGACACCGTCGACCACTCCGTCCTCGACTCCGGCAGCCGCCGACATGGCTGCCGCCGAGGACGAGGGCTCGTCGGCGGGGCTGATCATCGGCGGGGGGACGTGGCGCTGCTCGTTCTCGGTGGCGGGGCGTGGTGGCTGGCGAAGAGGCGCGCCTCAACTTCCCAGAGTTGACCGCCGCTCGACGGCCTGTGGGACGGTCCGGATCGTCGGCCGTCCCACAAGGCCGGTCTCCTGCTGGCGCATCGGTGGGCGCTCGGCCAGCCGCCATCTCGTGCTCCCCATTCTCCGGGCGGCGGTCACGGTGCCCCGCCCAGAGCTGCCACACCAGCAAGGTCGTCGCGATCAGCGTCGGCCGGGGCAGCGGTTCAGCCGTCAGGTGCAGGGCTTCACGCCGCGCACATACGTGAGGAACGGTCGTACGTCCCCGTCGCTCAGCTCCGTGAATCCGGCCGCCTCGGTGAGGGGGCGGAGCAGGTGGACGGGGTTGTGCCGCATGGCCGGGCCGGTGGCGGCTCCCACCATGTGCAGGGACAGCCTGCCCCCGCTGGGCGGGCGGAAGTCGGCGATCAGGACACGGCCGCCGGGGCGCAGTACGCGGTACATCTCCTCGACCGCACGCGCCCGCTCGTCCTCCGGGATGTGGTGGACGGCCAGGCTGGTCACCACGACGTCGACGGAGGCGTCCGGCAGTTCGAGCGCTTCTCCGAGCCCTTGCGTGAAGGTGCAGTTGGGCTCCCGGGTGTGTTTGGTCGCGTACGCGGCCATGGCCGGCGCGGCGTCGACGCCCAGCGCCGAACCGTCCGGGCCGACGGCGCACGCCATCATGCGGGTCAGGTAGCCGGGGCCGCAGCCGACGTCGAGCACGCGGTCGCCGGGGCGGGCGCCGCTGAGGGCGACGAGTTGCCCGTACATCCGTCGGCGTCGACCGAACAGCATGACCTTGCTGAAGAGTTCGTAACCGCGCGCGTTCCCGAGGGCGCCGGGCGCCGCTGGGTCGTGACGGCCTTGCAGGACACGTCCGAAAGGCATGATGGCCTCTCCTTACTTAGTCACGACTAAGAAGTTGGTTCGAGCTTAGCCGTGACTAAGTAAGGCGGCAAGGGGCGCTAGCCTGAAGGATGTGAACCAGTCCCCCGCCTCGTCACCGCGCGAGCCCCGGCCCGCGAACACGACGGTCCCGCCCCGCCGGACGCGCATGACGGCCGAGCAACGCCGCGCGGTGATCCTCGACGCCGCGACCGAGATCTTCACCGAGTTCGGCTACGAGCGCGGCAAGGTCTCCGACATCGCCCGCCGCGTCGGCGTCAGCGAACCCGTCGTCTTCCAGAACTTCGGCACCAAGGCGGCCCTGTTCGCCGCGGTCCTGGAGCGGGCAGGGACGGTCATCGCGGGCCAGCTGCGCGAGGAGGCGGAGGCCGGACAGCCGGTGCCGGAGCTGCTCGCCGCCTGGTTCGCACCCCGGCACATCGACCGGATGCACTCCCGCGGCTCACTGGGCGTGCTGTTCGCCGACGCCACCCGGCACTCCGCCGGGCCGGAGATCGACGACGCGGCCCGTCGGTCCGTACGCCATGTCGCCACCGCCATCGCCGACCTGCTGCGGCGCGGACAGGAGGCGGGCGACATCCGCACCGACCTGGACGCGGAGGCCGGAGCGTGGTGGCTGATGTCACTGCTGCACGCCCACGGCTTCCGGGGCGCGGTCATGCCACGGCGCGGCGCAATCGAGCCGGTGCTCACCGGTCTGGCGCTGGAGGCGCTCACCCGCCCGGCCCGCTGACCCCTGGCGGACCGGACGGGCGACACCCCTGCCTCAGCACACCTGTCCCACGTACGAGACCACCGCACCGGCCACCCGCGGCGACGCGAACCACGTCCCGCACACGCCGCATCACCGGCCCGAAGGTGGCAGCCGCGGGGAGCTCCGTGAAGGACAGGCCGGGAACCAGCCGACCTTTCAACCACCAGGCGCCGAAGGACCCCAGCGCTTCGCGGACCAGGCGGATCCGGTTGCCGTGGTGCGGTGCACGCGCGGGCGGCTCCGGCGAAGTGCCGGCGCCGCTGTGACGGACTGCGACTTCGTGCTCGGGCCGCCCCGCTATGACGAATGGGCGCCCATGTCCTCGTGCACCTTGAAGCCGCTCGCACCCCCCCCTCGGCGAGGGCCTCGACCAAAGGGGCCGCACTGGACGACGAACCCCGGCCCAGGAAGCCGATGTTGACCGGCCAGGCGTCGAAGGCGCTGAAGGCGTGGCGCAGCGCCCAGGGCGAGTTGACGCCGACCCCCCCACACCGGCCCGAACTCCTGGCCGATGATCGTGGTCACGCCGGAGGCGAGCGAGGCCTCCATGATGCGCGGAGACAGCAGGTGGACATGCGTGTCGACGGCTCCGGCGGTGGCGATGAGCCCCTCCCCGGACACGATGGAGGTGCCCGTGCCGACCACGACGTCGACGCCGTCAAGGGTGTCGGGATTCCCGGCCCGGCCGATGGAGCTGATCCGGCCCTCGCGGATACCGATGGAGACCTTGCGGATCCCCTGTACCGCGTCGGTCACCACCACGTTGCTGATGACGACGTCACACGTCTCGCGGACGGCGGCGGCCTTGAGGTGCAGCCCGTCGCGGGCGGTCTTGCCGAAGCCGGCGAGGAACTCGTCGCCGTACTTCTGGGCGTCGGACTCGACGAGGATCGTCAGCCCCGAGTCGCCCAGGCGAACGCGGTCACCGGCGCGCGGACCGTGGGTGGCGGCGTACTCGTACGGGTTCATCGTCGCGCTCCCAGGTATCCGCAGGCAACGGCCCGGCGCAGGGCCTCTTCCTTCGCCCCAGGCGCGTCCAGCGCCCCGTCGACCAGCCCCGCGAACCCGATCGCGACCCGGTCACCCCCGATCGGCACCAGCCCCACCGCGGAGCTCTCCCCCGGCCCGAACCGCACCGACGACCCGGCGGGCACGGCGAGCCGCATCCCGTAGGCGTCGGCGCGGGCGAAGTCCAGGCGCGGGTTGGCCTCGAAGAAGTGGAAGTGGGAGGTGACGGAGACGGGCACGGTCGCGGTGTTCGTGACAGTGAGCCGGACGACCGACTCGGGCTCGGCGTGCTCGGGCCCCGGCAGCAGCGCGCCCGGCGCTCCCTCCCCCAGCCCGCCGCCGATCGGATCGCTCACCACCGCAAGCCGCGAACCGTCGTCGAAGACGGCCTCGACATGCACCTCGGTGACGATGTCCGCGACACCCGGCAGTACGTCGGGTCCGAGCACCGACCGGGCGCGCTGGATGGCCTCGGCGAGCCGGGCGCCGTCGCGGGCGGTCTCGCAGACAGTGTCCGCGATGAGGGCGGTCGCCTCCGGGACGTTCAGCTTCAGGCCGCGGGCCCGGCGGGTGCGGGCCAGCTCGGCGGCCCCGAACAACAGCAGCCGGTCACGCTCCGTCGGCGTCAACCGCATCGGGAAGTACCTCTTCTGATCTCTTCAACACTTCCCGAGCATGGGACGGTCTGGCTCAGTGCTGGTCCTGCAGGATGCCCTCGGCCCGAACAAGCTCCCGCTCCCGCGCGAGGTCGAGGTTGCGGCACAGCAGCCAGTACAGGACTCCGGCGACGGCCAGGCCGATGAACATCGAGTAGTCGACGCCACCCAGTGCGCGGGCGGCAGGGCCGGTGAAGGGCCCGGTCACGAAGAACGGCACCATGACCGCGGTGGTCACCAGGTAGGCGGTGATGCCACGCCAGCCCCAGCGGCCGTAGACGCCTTGCGGGTTGAAGATCTCCTTGATCACGTAGGCGCCGCGCCGGACGAGGAAGTAGTCGACGAGGTTGATCGCGGTCCACGGAGTGAAGAGATACGCGAGGAAGATCAGCGCGTTGGCGTAGAAGGAGTTGAAGCGGTCCACGCCGACCGTCTGTGCCACCAGGAAGACGATCGCGGCCATCGCGACGACGGTCACCGCACGCAGTCGGCGGGTGCTCTTGAGCGGGCGGAACGAGTCGATGATGGAGATGAGGCTGAGGGAACCGCCGTACTGGTTGATCGCCATGATGGACAGCAGGCCGAGGAAGAGGAGCAGCGACACCACCCAGCCCAGCCCCGGTGCCAAGGAATCGCCCACGGCGGTGATCGCCTTGACCGGGTCGGACTGCTCCGGCTCGAGCGCGGCGATCGCCGAGCCGAGGACGAAGACCCAGATGGAGGAGATCACGCTCGGCAGGTATGTCCACCAGAACGTGGCGCGGACCCCGGTGCGCGCGGGCAGGTAACGGGAGTAGTCGGAGACGTAGGGTGCCCAGCCGAGTTGGAAGCCGGCGACGATCACGAAGACGGTCATCACGGAGGCGAAGTCGAACGTGCCCGGCTTCCACGCCGAGGCCGTGGTCCCCGGGGAAGCCACCACCGCGACCGCGAGGAGCACGAGCACGACCACCAGAGGAAGGGCGAGCCAGCGCTCGACCCGGTGGATCCAGCGGTAGCCGTAGAGGGCGACGAGTGCCGCGACGGCCGCGGACAGTACGTATCCGAGCGTTGCGCTCGGCATGTGGAAGAGCTGCCGGGTGGCAGCGCCGGCCAGCAGCGCGTCGGAGGTGTTGTAGGCGATGTAGTTGATCAGCGCGAAGACCCACACGGTCAGGGCCGCGCCGAGGTAGCCGAACTGAGGGCGTGACTGGACGAGTTGGGGCAGGCCGAGCTGCGGGCCCTGGGCCGAGTGGAAGGCCATGAAGAAGGTGCCGAAGACGGAGCCGACGAGTGTGGCGACCGTCGTCCAGAACAGGCCGGCGCCGACGGCGAGCGTGGCCACGCCGGTTGACATTCCGGTCAGGTTGATGTTGGCGACGAACCAGATGTTGCCGAGCGAGGACACCTTGCCGTGCCGCTCGGCTTCTGGAATCCAGTCGATGGCGTGCTGTTCGATGCCTGCGGCGCTGCCCGGGGCGTCGACATCGGTCGGTTCCGGAAGCGATCTGGTCACTTCGGTCATGTCCGGCTCCTCTGCGGGGACGGGAGGAAGCAATTGCCGGAACGTTCCGGCACGCCGCGGACCGTACAGAGCCGCCAGGAGATCTGCCAAGAGCCTTTCCACGAAATGAGACGCCGCAGGTGTAGCGAGTTCCTGCCGATCAAGGGTCCGCGGGCCGGGTTTACGCTCTGGGTGTGACCGCCGATACCGCCCCCGACCAGCCTGTGACGATCCTGGACATCGCTCGGAGCGCCGGGGTCTCCAAGACGACGGCGTCCGATGCCCTGTCCGGCAATGGCCGCGTTTCGGAGCGGACCCGGCTACGCATCCAGGCTGTCGCCGAGAAGCTGGGCTACACCCCCAGTTCCGCTGCCCGGCATCTCAGGGGCAGCCGCACCGGTGCCCTCGGCCTGTACCTGCCGCAGATGACGACCTCGGTCAACTACTACATGCAGTTCACCTTCGGGGCAGTGGAGCGCGCCCGCGAGTCCGGCTACGACCTGACCCTGCTCGCCCACCCCTCCGACCCGAGCGGCGTCCCCGTACGTCCCCGCGTCGATGGCGTTGTCGTCATCGACCCCCTTCAGGCGGACGACACGGTCAGCCGGCTGCTGGAGAGCGCTCTGCCGGTGGTCACCGGAGAACGCAGTCTCGCCCCAGGGCACTCGCCGCAGGGCGTCGTCCGTGTCGACCACGAGGCCGTGATCACTGCGATCCTGGATCACATGCGGGAGCGCGGCGCCCGCCGCCCGGCTCTGCTCGCCCCCGACGTCGCATCCGACTGGGCGGCTTCGCTGCGCAGCGGCTACGCGGCCTGGTGCGGTCAGGAAGACGTTCCACGGCAGGTCATCACGGTGCCCTTCGATGCCACGCCGGACCAGATCACGGGGGCCGTCCGGACTCTCCTGGAAACCACCCCGGACATCGATGCCATTGTCTGCGCTCCTGACGAGGCCGCCCTCGGCGTCCCGGGCGCCGCTCAGGCGGTCGGCCGTTCCGTCGGCGAGGACCTGCTGCTCGCTTCCTGCGTGGACAGCCCGGCGATGGAGCTGTGCAACCCCCGCGTCACCGCCGTGGACCTGGCGCCGCGCCGTTTCGGGCGTCGGTGTGCGGACCTCTTGATCGAATTCGTCGAGGGACGCGCGCCCGCCACTGAGGTCCTTCTACAGGACTTCAAGCTCCGCCTCAGGGCTTCAACAGCAGGAACGGCGCGATGACCGACAGCTGCGCGGGGGAACGAGGAGCACGGGTGGCATCGGCGGGCGCAGGCCGAACCGGCCTGACAGGGCTTCGGCGGTGACGTCGGCCGGGCGCCCTCGGGTCATGACGGCCGCCCACCGAACTGCCAGTTGTGCACCTCAATGTCGGCGTACCGGTCCGGGGTCAGGATGGCGCGTGCCGTGTCCGGGTCCGGCGCCCGGACCAGCACCGCCGTGCCCAGCCAGGTGATGCCGTTGTCGGACGGCAGCGGCTGCGCGGCGGTGTCGGACGGGGCGCAGCTGTACGGGATGCCCCAACTGCGCAACCGGCGCACTGCGAGGTGCCGGGCGAGGCGGGCGCCGAGCGGCGTGGAGCTGAAACGCTGGGTGAACACACGTACGGTAACCGGTGTTTGAGGGGTGGGGGTGGGCGCCATGGCCCCAATCTGGGGGTCACGGGGACGTTCACCAGCTCAGCGACCCGTACGCAGAGTCGGAAGATCCCGGTCTGTGACGCCGGCGGCGTTCGACGACAGGACCGGTCCGCACGTTTGCCGACGGCCTACGTTTCCCGGACCACGTGCCACGGCGAGTGCAGTGCACCGGCCCCCGGCACCGTCCGATGTGCTTCAGCGAACATCTCCAGGTCCGAGAGCAGATCGTCGAGGACCGACTCCTCTTCGACACGGACTCCGTGCTCGGTCAGAGCGACTGCCAGGGCCGGGTCCCAAGGCGTCACGGCGGCCGCGCCCGTCAAGCCCTGCGGCTCACTCACTGCGGCCACGGCCACCTGATAGTCGGCGACTCCATATCGCCAGGGTCGCCACGGGACACCTCGCCCCAGTGCCGTGGCGATGCGCACCCCACCCCAGTCGAAGTCACCGTGGTAGAGAAGCGCGGCTCCTCGCGCGTACAGGCCGCGCAGCAGAGTGAGCGCGGCCGCCGACGGCTGCCCCTGGAGGCACACCATGGGCGGACATGCCGAACCGAAGGAGTCGGCGGCGGCGGACAGGACGGCCGGGTTCTCACATACGTGGACGGCTCCTGTCGCGGCGGTGATTCCCTTTGCGGCCCCGCGAGTGAGAGAACGCAGCGTCAGGACCGTCGGCTCACCCTCGTCGGCCATCCAGTCGAGGGCCGGTGTGCCTCGCAGGTTGAGGGTCAGGACGGTGGACGACACGTCGTCCTTGAGCAGACCGGCCGAAGCCCAGACCTCGCGTCGCCACTCGGTGCCGGTGCCTTCGGGGAGGTCCGTGAGGGCTCGGATCCCCGACAGGACGAGCGTGGCGAGCGGCGTTCCCTCGTCCAGGGCGTGGGAACCGGCGAGATACCGTGCCGCGAACGTCGCCCGTGACATCGGAGGAACCGCGGGCAGCGCGCGCAGCGCCTGCACGGCGGCGGCCACCAGAGGCCCGGCGGCTTCGGGCGTGCGCGCGAGTCGCCGTACGAGACCGTCCTTGCGGATCCGCTGTGCCCAGTCGGCCAGTTCGGCAGGCAGGCCGGCGAGCGGGGCCCATGCCTTCTCCCATGCCTGTGCCTCTCTGTTCAGCGTCTTTGCCCGCGACGCAACGGGTCCGGTGACGGCCACAACGGCAGCCCCCAGGCCGTCAGGGCTGACGCCGGAGCGACGCAGGACGGCGTCCACCGCGTCGAGGCGTACCGTCAGCGAGCGGCCCGCACTCGGGGCGCGGCCCAGCAGACGTTCGGCAGCTCGGCGTTGGAGGTCGTCGGGGTGCGACAGGGTGATCGTGCCGGTGAGCGGCCGTCCGTCGGCCATCCGCTGCCGGACGCGTTCCAGGAGCCAGGCAAGGCCGGGGTCTCCGAGCAGCCGTCCAAGACGTTCGGTGTCGACCCGCGCCTCGGCCTGCGGTGTCCCGGCCGGCCCCGCCGCCACGACGTTCCTCGCTCCCACCCGCTCCCCCGATACCCGAGGAGTGGCCGCCCGTCCGGTCGCGGAGGGCGGAGCCGAAGGGTTCACGTCCACGGGGATTCCTGTTCTCCGCTGGTGTCCGGGCCGGCGGGCCGTGCCGTCCCGGCGGTCGGTGGGGCCGATTCCCCGGCTTCGTCTCCCAGAGCGCCGGCCTGAGCGGGGACCACGGTCGCGCGCACCATGACATCGGGCTCAGTGCCGCGCCGTCGCTCGCCGCCGTCCCACTCCCACCGGGTCACCAGGACGGCGGCGATGTCGTCGACCCGGGACAGCTGTGCGATGGCGATTCCGGGGACCTGCGGGTAGCAGGCCCATTCCCGTTCGCTGGTCATGACGACGTCGAGGTCGAAGGCACGCAGCAGTCCCAGGCACTTGGCGCGGGAGTCGTCGTCCACTCCCGCGAAAGCCTCGTCGAGGGTGACGAGGCGTGGGGCGTACGCACCGCTCGCGCTCGCGTAGTGGGAGGACGCGGCGGCGAAGAGCGGCACGGACGCGGCCAGTACGCGTTCGCCGCCCGAGGCGGGCCCGGTGGCCGGTACCCACTTGCCGTGCTGGTGGCGTTCGACGCCGAACTCGTGCCAGGCCCGGTAGTCGAGGGCGGCGGTCAGGTCTTCCAGCCAGCTGCCGGCACTGTCGTCGGCCTGCCGACGCGCGATCTGCTCCTGGAGGAACGCGCCGACCGCTGCCCTGTCCTGCGGCGACCACGCGTCGGCGGACTGGCGCAACCGCTCACGGGCCTGCGCCAGTCCCTGCGGGGCCCGGCGCGACGCCCGCCACACCAGCCGCAGCTTCATTCCCGTCGAGGTCGGCCGCTCCTCCAGTTCCCTGTTCATGGCGCGCACCTGTCGTTCGGCGGCACCGATCAGCTCCTGGAGCGTGCCGGCGACCTCGGTGATCAGATGGGTTTCCAGGATCTCGCGCTCGTGGGCGGACAGAATGCGTGTCAGTTCGGCGACCTCGGTGGCCAGGGCTTCGGCGAGTTCGGGAACGGCCCGTTCACGGCCCTGGTAGACGATGTCGACCCGCATGCCGTCCTCGCTCGGACGGGCGGTGGCGGTGTGGCCATGCCTGGACAGCGCGTCCTGGAGCCTGCTGAACTCCTCGCTCAGACGCTTTTGCACGCGTTCCCAGGCCGCGTCCGAGTCGTCGGTGGAGGAGAGCTGGGACTCGATGGCGCGGGCCAGGTTGACGGCCGGGGTCGCCGCCCATGTCCCGCCGTCGCTGTCCGGTACGACGGCATCGGGAAGGGCGACGGCGAGCACTCCGGTCGCGACGAACCGCTGGAGGGCCGCGATGGCACGTTCGCGAGCGGCGGTCGCATCGGTGACGTCCTCGCCGAGCCGCTCGATGCGCCCCTCGGCGTGGCTGACGCGCCGGTCCGCGTCGCCGAAGTCCTCCTGGGCACGCTGCTGTTCGCTCTTGCAGGCGCGCACGGCCGCGGCTGTCTCCTCCAGCCGCCGCTGGAGTTCGACGACGGCCGCTCCGACCGTGGAGCGGAGTGTCGTGAGGCGTTCGTCCGCCGCGGCGGCGAGGCGGATCGCTTCTGTCGTGCGCTCCGCGAGTTCGGAGACGCGGAGTTCGGCCCGGCCGGTCTCCGTCTGTTCGCCGGTGACCGCGTGCTCAGCCTCCGCGCGCTCACGCAGTGCCGGCCACAGCGCCGCAAGGAGAGCGGTGTGGTCGGCGAGCGCCTGGCGCACGGATCCCAGTCCGAGCCTGTCGGCGGGGAGGTTCATGTCGGCCGCCGTCTCGGTGAGTTCGGCCGCCGCACGGTCGGCGTCCCCCGCCGCCCGGGCCAGTTCCGCGGCCCGCTCACCCTGCCGGGTACGGGCCCGGTGGGCCGCGTCGGCCGCGGCGGTGACGCGCGCATGGGCATGGCGCAGGTCGTCATCGCCCGGTACCGCGGCGAGTTCGGCGTCGAGCACGCCACGGCGCTCGGCCACTTCGCGCAGCTCCTCGGCCAGCTGCTCCCGCTCCGCTTCCAACGCGCCGAGTTCGGTGCGCAGTTCGCTGATCCGGGCGCGGCGCGCTTGCTCCCGCGCCCCCTCTCCCACGTACTGAGCGCTGTCCTTGGCCCAGCTTCCGGTCAGAGCGCCGACGCGGAAACGCCCGTCCGTGGAGACCCAGGTGTCGATGCCGCCTGCACCCCAGGGGGCCTCTTCGGGCCTGCCGCTGTTCTTTCCGGTCTTCCCGGTCTTTCCGGCCAGCCCGATCGTGGCGAGCAGCAGTTCGACCGTCCCCTCCCCCACGGCAGCCGCCCCCGCGTCCGCCTGGTCGACCGCCGGACACAGCACCTGGTCGAGTCCGGCTCCGCCGAGCGGACCCACGGGGTCGAGCAGCACATCGTGGCCGTCCGTCGCCACCGCGGAACCGTCCGGCCGTACCCAGGCGTCGAGGAGTCCCGCAGCCTCCAGCGCGGCCTCCAGTCCCGCGCGTTCGGCCTCGGTGACGTGCGGGCGGAAGTCGACGAGCCGCCACAGCGGGGCGCCGAGACCCCGTTCCCGGACATCGGGCGTGCGGGTGTACGGAACCGACGGGCCGCGCTGTCCGCCCGTTTCGAGAGCGGTCAGCTCCTCCTCCGCCAGCCGCTGCCGTTCCTTCCTCGCCGCCTCGCGGTGAGCCAGGTCGGCCGCCCGGTCGGCCAGGTGGGACGCGACGGTGCGGTGGATCCCGGCCGCCGCCACGCCTGCCGGGTGCGGGCCGTCCACACTGCTCAGCCAGTCCTGAACCGCGTCGAGGACCCCCGGCAGCCCGGGAAGGCGCAGCTCCACACAGTGCGACAGGTGGTTCCTGACGGACGCGACCAGTGCCCGGCCCGCCTCGGCGACACTCTCCTCGGCCTCGGCCAGCCGCTCCCCGCTGTGCACGACCTCCTCGTCGGCCTCGTCGGCGCGCAGCTGGGCGGCCCTGCGCGCCTCCTCGCTCCGCTCGGCCCGCGTGGCGAGTTCCTCCACATGCTCGACGGCGCGCCGCCTGCGTCCGGTCGCCTCGTCCGCCTCCCGGCGCAGGGCCGCATCGGGGGCTCCCTGTGTGCGCGGGGCGTCGATCCTGGCCGCCACGGCGCTCTCGGCCACGCGGCCTTGAACATCGTCCAGTGCCTGCTGCGCGGAGTCGAGGCGATGGCCCGCGGTGGCGAGCCGGCCCAGGGCCCGGGTGTGTGCCTCGGCCGCCGTGCGACGGTCCGCCTCGGCACGCGTCAGTTCCTCCCCGGTGCGGGAGGCGTCGAGCGCCGCCCGTTCGAGCTCGCGGGCGTCGCGCATCTCGGGCCCGGTCCGCAGGGTGGCGTCCTGGGCGCTCAGCCGCGCGGCCCGCTCGTCGAGGGCGGCTGCCCTCTCCTGGGCCTCCTTCCGGTCCGTCACGGCCTGTTCCCGGTCGTTCTGGGCTTTGAGGAGTTCACGCTGAAGGTGTTCGTACCGGGCGTGTTCGCTGCGGGGCAGGCGGGCCCGGCGCCGGGAGGCGATGCGGGCGTAGCGCCGGTAGTGGTCGAGGAATCCCGAGGACGCCTGCTCCGCCTCGCGCGCCGCCCGCAGCTCCTCCTTCTCCTCGTCCAGCGACCTGAAGGCCTCCGCCGCGTCGGCGATGACGGCCTGGTCCATCGGCGGCAGCGCCTCCGTCAGTGCCCTGGACAGGGCCGCTTCATTGGGGCGCTTGGACAGCTGCGGCTGGCGCAGCTGGATCAGGAGGTCGACGAGCGCCCCGTAGCGCCGCTCCCCGAGTCCGAAGAGAGCTTCATCGACCGCTCTGCGGTACGTTTTCGCGGTGTCGTAGACCATGCCGCGGCCGCCGATGGCCTCCGCGAGACGGTCCCGGGACAAGGCCGTGCCTGTCGCGTCCAGCAGGTGGAGTTCGGCGCCGATCCGCTGATCCGTCACCGCGAACCAGTGGCGGGCGATACCGCGTCCGGCGACCGCCTTCAACCCGCACAGCAGCGTACGGAAACGCGGCTCGCCCGTGGTCTCGTCGAGCCGTCCGAACTCGATCCAGGTGTAGCCGAGCCGTTCCGGATGCGGGTGTTCACCACCCAGGAGCAGATTCCACTCCATCCGCTTGCCCGGGTCACCGTCGGGCTCTACGCGGCGCGCGGAGAGGTCCCCGTCCAGCAGGAACGGCAGGGTCAGGGCGAGCACCTTCGACTTGCCGGTGCCGTTGTTGCCTCGCAGCAGCAGCCGCCCGTCGCGGAACCAGAACTCCTCGACGTCGTAGTGGAACAGGTCCACGAGCCCGATACGCAGGGGCCGCCACCGGCCGGGCGCGGGGCTGGGGAGCGCGGTCACGGCGCGGTTCACCTTTCGTCCTTTTTCGTCCTTCACGATCGAGTTTCGTCCTTCACGGCCGAGTCTCTTCCTTCACGATCGAGTCCGGCGGCCGCTCGAACCGGTGGCGGCTCGGCCGGGTGGCGGGCGGGTCCCGGTTGCCTGACGACAGGCTCGCCGACCGCGTAACGCGCGAGGGCCGGCCGCGATACGACGCCCCGCGGCGTGCGCTCGGCGAGGCCCAGCGCCACCAGCTTCACCAGGGCCTGCTCCACCAGTTCGGGCTCCGCTCCTGGTTCCCTCGCCGACTTGGACCAGAAACTCCCGTGTTCCACGGCCAGTTCGCGTACGAGCGACGCCAGCTCCGCCGGTTCGACAGGCCCGGCGGCCCGCGCCAGATGTCCCGCCAGCAGCAGAGTGATGTGCCCGTGCGTGCCCTGCTCCGGCATGCGTACGTCCGTGAGGTCGTCGAACGGGTCGACCATGGCGATGCCTTCGGCGCGCACCTCCGCGACCAGTCCGGTCAGTTCGCCGATGCGCGCGGTGATGAAGCCGCGCTGCCGGGTGAGGTAGGCCAGTTCGTCGTCGGTCAGGTCGTCGTAGTAGAGCACCGGGTCGTCCAGGAGGCGGCGGGTCAGCTTCCAGCGGATCGCCCGGAACCTGAGCTCGTCGCTGTCGAGCGCGGTCTGCGCCGTCATCTCCACCAGACGTTCCTCGAAGTCCTCGGCTTCGATCATGGAAGGACCGCGCCGGGCCGCCGGCATCCCCGCCAGCACCCGCCGTCGTACGTCGTACAGCACATCGCCCGATCCGCTGACGTACGCCTCCTCGTCACCGGCCACCCGTCGCAGCACCCCGAGCCGCAGCAGCAGCCGTACGACGGCCGCGAGGTCAAGGCGCTCGTCGCGCCGCTCCAGGGTGAACGTGATCCCGGCGGCGACGAGTTCGGGATCCGCCGCCGCCAGGACGACCTGCTCGGCGAGGCGCCCGAGCGCCACCTGCGACTCGCCCCGCTCCAGCGCCGCCAGCGTCAGACACAGCAGGACGTAGCGGCGCCGCGTGAAGGGCAGAGCGGCCCGGCCGGTCTCGCGCGCCGCGTGCGTGGCGTCGGTGAGGGTGCCCGGCGTCTTGCGCAGCCGCGCGGCGTCGGCGTCCGTGCGCAGCGTCCAGCCGACGTTGCGCTCGAACCACTCCCGCAGCTCGGCGGCGTGCCGGCGCACCAGCCGGAACGCGTCGGAGTGCGGCCCGTCGGCGGTGAGCAGCGGCTCCTTCAGCAGGGCGCGCGCGGCCCGTTGCAGGTCCGCCTCTCGCTGGCCGTCCAGGATTTCGGCCAGGGGGCCGGTCGTGGTCATCGGCCCTCCTTCGTGTCCACGAAGTTCTGGGGCACGGACTCGGACCCGGCCTGGGCCTGAGCCTGGGCCTGGGCCTGGGCCGAGGCCTGCCCAGCGGGCCTGACAGTGCCAGCCCCGTTCCGCGACACGAGGTCGATGTTGTCCGTTTTATCGATGATTTCGATGTTGTCGATGATGTCGATCACGTGATCAGGTCCGCTGAACACCCCGTCCGGAGTGTGCACTTCGGCCGTCGAGCCGTCATCGAGCGCGATCAGCCGGATCTCCATCGAGCCGTCGCCGCTGGTGGCCACGGTGGTCGTCATCCCCGGCCGCCAGGTGGCGAGGGCATCGCCGAGCAGGCGCAGGAACAACTCGAAGGCGAACGGATCGAGTTCTCCGAGGCGGGAGAGCCGGATCGGGCCGCCGGTGGCGAGACGGGTCCGGGCCGCGCCCGCCTGCTCCGCCTGCCGGGCGGCGATCTCGGCGAGTCTGCGCTTCGCCTCGCCCCGGTCCGCCACCCTGCGCGGCTTACCGCGCCGCTCATAACTGCCGGTACGGCGCAGCTGAGGACTGATCCGCAGCGGGGGCGCCTCGCCCCACGGAGTCGACGCCGGCTGCGGCTCGGCACTCCGTTCGGCGAGGGTGTCGGCGTCGACGGTGAGATGGCGGGAGGAGTACAGCCCGAACGCCACCCGCCACAGCCGGTGCCTCGCCGCATCGTCCGGCGCCTGGGCGAACCAGCGCGCCAGCGCGCGGAAGTCGGCCGAGCGGTCGGAACGCCCGGCCCGCCGCTCATTCAACTGCCGTACAACCGCCAGGAGTTGCGGGATGGACCCGAGTGCCCGCCCCCGCAGCAGCCTGGCCTGCGACTCACGCCCCTCCGCCGACACGAACCACTCCGCGAGCCCCGACCACCGAGCGGCCCACTTCTCGTACGCCGCCGCCGATGCGTGTGCGGCGTCCTCGGGAGCGGCGTCGGCGGCCTCACGGACGGCGGCCAGGCGCAGCAACGGTCGGACCCGGCCCTGCGCCTCCAACTCCCCGATCAGCAGGGCGATCCGGCCGCCGAGCGTGATGAGGTCCTGGATGAACCGCTCCAGATACTGGATCAGCCGGTCCTTGTACGCGAGGAACGCCTCGACCTCGACGTCGTGCAGGTCGATGGTGCGCTGGAGCGACCCCATGAACGCGCGGGCATTGTCCGCGAGGTCGGCGAACCGTGCCGTCAGCACGGACAGCGCCACGTACGCCTTGGCCGGGTCCGGCTCCTCCTCCGACGCGATCACCAGCAGCGCCCTCAGCTGCGTGACGATGTCGTGCAGCGCGACCGCCTGAAGCTCGCCGCGCCGCCCCAGCACCTCGTCGTACGTCCCGAGCGCCGCCTCGGCCGCCTCACCGGCCCGCGTGAGCTGGTAGATGAACCGCTTGCGGTAGAAGTCCTCGACCGCCGTCACCCGCGCGGTATTCGGATCGGCCCGCAGATTCCCCCAGACGACAAGACTGTCCAACGCCTTCACCACCGACTCCACGTCGCCCGGCCTGCTCCCCGCCTCCATGGCGGCATGCACGTCCTCCGGCCGCAGATGCACCGCAAACCGCTCTTTGGCCGCCAGGAACGCACGCATCACCTGCCGGTAGAGGGCGGCGTTGGGGACGGTCAGGTGAGCGAAGGGGCCGTAGTCGACCGGGTCCGGGGCAGGAAGCTGGGGCGTCTGGGAGTTCTGGAAGGTCATCGCCGATCCATTCTTCCCGACCAGCGCCTCCACCTGCGCGTGATGTCCGATTTTTGTCTGCCTTCTCGTCCACCCTCGGACGCGACGCCCGCCACTGCGGCCAAGGAGTTCAGCCGCGCGTGCCCTGCACCCCCAGCGGGCGCAGGAACCGGCTCGGCTCGCCGCTCCAGGTGACGCTCAGGTCTCCCCCTCCGGGAGGTCGGTCCGGTGCGGCCACTTGCTCTGCATCAGGAGCAGCCGCTGTCGGTGTCGGCCTTCGCACACTCGGCCTCCGGAGCCGTGTGCGCAGGTTCGAATCCTGCCGGGGGCACCCTTTATGAGGTGCCCAAAGACCCCGCCATCAGCGGTTTCGCCGAGAACGGGGTCTTCGCGTATGTGCAGTCGGATGCGGTCGCAGGCAGCCGTTTGTCAGTGATCACGTAATGACGACGTAATGATCTTGGCGAGCCTTCCGGCAGGTCAACGGCCGGTTGGCGACCCCTTGAGCGTAGCTTTCCGACACGCCTCCGACACGACGAAAGCCCCGGATCACTCCGGGGCTCGCGTGAGGGGCGTGTGGGCTGTGTCAGTCAGTCTTCGCTGTCGCCCTCCTCCCCCAGACCTTTCAAGATCCGGTCGTTCATCTCCTGCTCCTGGCCGTCGATGCACTTGGCGTAGATCTTCAGCAGGACGTCGACCGAGTGACCGGCACGAGCCGCTACCTCCGGGGCGGGTACACCGGAGTTGAGCCACTGAGAGACGCCCGCGTGACGGAGGTCGTACGGACGGAAGGCCAGCACCGACGACACCTGGTGCGGGACGAGCGCCAGTTCCCGAGCCTGTTTCCACGCCCGGGAGTACGACGAGGCCGCGATCACGTTGCCCCGCTCGCTGGAGAAGAGCCTGCAGTCCTCCGCCGTACCGAATTCCTTCAGGTGCTCGCGGAGCAGCCGCACCAACGGGGGCGGAATCGGCACGATGCGCACCTCGCCCTGTGCCCGCTGCTTCAGGCCGCGCCGATCGTGTGCTTCCCCGGAATCCGTCCACGCCTTCCCAGCCGTGGGCCGCGTCTCCGCCAGCTCGATACGTCCCCAGCCCGACGCCGGAAGCGTGCAGTCGGAACGGCGGAGCCCGAGTGCCTCCCCCGGACGCATGGCCGCGTAGTACAGGCACCCGAAGAACGCCCGCAGCCGTCGGCCACTCGCACGCTCGTAGCCACCCACGTAGGTGAGCGCGGTCAGTAGCTCCCGAGCCTGCCGAGGGTTGACCACCACCCGGCGGTCGACCTCCTGCACCGCCCGCTTGCCCCGTTTGCGGCGCACACGGCTCAGCGGGTTGGACGTCAGGCATTCCAACTCCACCGCGTATTCGAGCGCGTTGAAGACCACCGCCCGCCGACGCCGGTACGTCTGAGTCGCCGCAGGCTTGCCGTCCAGCCTCCGCCCCAACCCGTCGATCAGCCCGTGAACACGGGCGATCTCCTGCAACTCCCCCACGGGGAGCGAGGCCTTGTCGATCCACCGTACGGCCGCCACGATCTCCTCCGGCCGCTCCCGCTCCCGGCGGGTAACCGGCAGCACATACGAACGCAGCGCCCGCCGCAGCACCTCGGGAGCGGGCCTCCCACGCCCCGGCTTGACCAGCAGGGGAACGACCGTCGCCAGAGCATCGGTCATGCTGTCGCGTTGCTTCGCGGACGCTTCGGCCCAACGCGCTTCCACGTACTTCCGCGCCAGGTCGAGGAACGACAACGCCGCCTTGCCTCCGCGAAGCGAGTCGGGCAGACCAGTGACGGTGTCGAACGGTTCGCCCTTGTCGGCGGCGCGAAGGAGCTTGGCCCGGAAGCGGTCGGCGAGCGCCTTCGTCTTGTGCGACTCGTGGAACGGCTCGCCGTCCACGGACCAGCGGACGAGGTATGTCGGCTTCTTCGCTGACCGGTTAATGCTCAGCTTCCAGATGACGACCTTGTACGACTTCATGAGGCCACCCCCTCCGCCCGTTCCTCCAACCAGTCGTTGAGCACGTCACGCCGGACTCGCAGCTCACCGTTTGGCAGCCGTATGCAGGCCGGGGCGATACGGAGCTCCCGCCAGCGGTAGAAGGTGCGCCGGGAGATGCCGCCCAGTTCGTCGAGCACCTGTCGCACGGTGAGGAGTTCGGCCGCTTCCTTACGCGCCACGAGAATCACCGCCCTCCCGCACCGAGGCAGCCAGGAGCGCCGCCTCCGGCGAGTAGCCGCGCCCGGCGTAACGCCACTGGCCGACCGTGACGGTTGACCGCGTGCCGATACCGAGTGCGGTTCGCTGCTCCTCCGCGCGATGTTCTGCACGGGCCTGCCGGAGTGCGGTCAGGGTGGTGGAGTAGCGACGCGACTTGCTGGAGAAGTGGCCGCCGTATCCGAGCATGTGCGCCCAGCGCCGCAGGCCGAGCGGTTCGAAGTCGGGCAGACCGCCGAGCCACCAGCACGTACCGATCATGCGAAGCACGTGAGGACGTACGGGCAACAGGACCATGTCCCGCGCCCCGTGAATACGGCCGTCCACCGCGCCGGCGGTCTCGGCTCCCTTCGTCGCGTACTTGGCGATGTATCCGGCTACGGCCGCCGAGGTCAGCCGCTCCCCCGTTCCGAAGGCGGAGATAGGACGTACGTCGATCTGCTCGCCGAATCGCAGCGCACGCGCCCCGACGACCTCCCGACCAGGAGCGGTAAGACCCACCCTCGCGACTGCACTGTGCACAGCATCCGACAGCAAAGCAGTCGTCGCCCAACCGGGCGGAGTCGAGGCCGGCCCCTCCGGTCCATCGAGGCGGATGACGGCATGGAAGTGGACCAGCCCGCGCCGCTGATACTCGGCAACTTTGGCGTACGACAGCCGAACCCTCTCGGCGAACTCGCCCCGCGAGAGCCCGACCCTCCTGGCGATCTCACGGCGCAGTTCCAGCGCGAAGCGGTGCCAGAGTCGGCCAGAGTGTGCTTGCCAGAGCACGGCTCCGGCGTAGTCGTAACAGCGAGGACAGAGCGGTTCACCGAGCCGCGGGTCGTCGTCCGTGTGCCGTGCGTG
Organism: Streptomyces sp. NPDC029292; assembly: GCF_055569295.1. Taxonomy (NCBI): domain Bacteria; kingdom Bacillati; phylum Actinomycetota; class Actinomycetes; order Kitasatosporales; family Streptomycetaceae; genus Streptomyces; species Streptomyces sp. NPDC029292. The sequence continues at coordinate 153,821 of NZ_JBVHXR010000013.1, read as the reverse complement.
GCAACCGGCAGGCGAGCCGTGCGGACAGGTAGCACCCGCCTTACGGGGGCGGCAGGCTCGTACCCTGCCGTCGCGTTCACGTCGGGTGTGGACAGGGCCGAAGCCGGGAGCGGTGAGGGTGGCGAACACCCGAGGGTGCTCGCCGACCATCTCCCCCACGTTCTTGCCGCCGATGAGTCCGGCAGACCCGCCAGGCCCGAGGCCTCATAGCGCGACTTCCACCCGCTCACCGTCTGCCGCGAAACGCCCAGCTGAGCGGCGATCTCCGTCACCGTCGCGCCCGCCAGCACCGCAAGCACAGCCCGGTATCTCTGCTCGACAACCGACAACTCCACCAGAGCCAATCCCGGCCTCCCGCCACGCACCGAAACAACGCGCACAGCAAAGCCGATCACGGCCACCGTCAACCATCAGCTGGGATCGAAGTGTCAAGCATCTCCCGGGACCGGACATGTAACAGACGGCTCAGTTGGCTCAGACTTTCTCTACTGCTTCAAGGGCCCGCGCGAGGCGCGGGCTGGCCCCTTGGGCTCGACCCCTCTGCGCCCTCGGCGCCGGGGTCGGCCCCTGGGGCCGCAGCGAGCTACGGCCCTGAGTCGAGACCTGGACGAGCAAGGCCACGGTCAGAACGATGCCTCCGGCGGGGGACCGGCCGGCACCGGGATGGAGGGGGCGCCGTTCGCGGCCGCGGGTCCGTAGTGGCGTGCGCGGGGTGCTCCCATCCCGTCCGCCATCGACCCAGGCAGAGCCGAGCAGACGCGGCCCCTGGCGTCCAGGTCGTTCGTACAGTGGCGCGCTCCACCTGGACGCCAGGAACCACGCCCGCTCCACGGTGTGTGGGTCGACGGCGGACGGGATGGGAGCTGGGGAGTGTGGTGGGTGACTGATTGCTGGTTGGTCACCCGGTGTGTCGGTTCGACCCCGCATGTCGATGGCCGAGATAGATCAGGAGGGCGGTTACCAGCATCATCAGAAGGCCGAACCAGGCGGCTGCATGGGGAAGGATGTGCAGGAGCTCGTTGGAATCAGCGCCTTGGATCATGCCGGGCTGCGGTGGTTCCCAGCCCGATGTCTCTCGCCCCAGCAAGTACGAGAGGGGCAAGCACGTGATGCCCGCGAAGGCCCATGCTCCGACGAGTCCTGACACAGTGACCTTGATTCGTGACACAGCACCCCCTAGTCGCGCCAGTGGTCCATGGTGCTGTTCCTGACATCGACGACCGCGCTTGTCAAGACCGCGTGTGGCGGCTGACATCAGCGGCTGACACCAACAAGCATGAACAGCAGCGGTCGAGGCCGGACCTCAGTGGACGATCGGCCGAGGCGCGGCACCCGTTGGTCGACATCGACGGACCCCCAGGATCAACCTGATAAGGATGAGGCCGGTCTGTAAAGCCTGAGTTGTCGGCAACGGCCCCATGGCGACCGGCGGGACGACGGCTACGCGGAAGGCGATGCCGTGCCGCTGCTGTCCCTTGAACACGCACACCCGGGAGGGCTCCGCCCCACACATCGACCCTCTCGGAGGGGAGACCGTCCGATGTCCTGCGCGGGTGTATCGCGGTGAGCGGGGTGGTGGGGCGCTGGGTCGTGTCGCGGAACCACACGGGACGGTTTCGGCGTTTTGTACTCACACAGTGTCGTGTGTTCCTACGCTTGGCCACCGGCACGGGTCGGGTGACGTGCAGTCAGGGGCAGCTATGAGTACGGAGATTGTTCATCTGGTGGAGGAGGCCGGGCCGTATTTGTCGGCGGCGGTGGGCGCGTACGGGGCGGCGGTGTTCGGCCGGGTTGAGGACGCGGCGGTGGGCGCGGCGGTTGATGTGACGGCGAGTTTGGGGCAGCGGATTTTGCAGGCGGTTTGGCACCGTCGGGACGACCAGGGGCGTACCGCTTTGGAGGCAGCGGTGCGGGAGGCGACCGAGGAGCCGGATGACGTGGACGCGGTGGGGGCGTTGCGGCAGCAGATCAAGCGGGCCCTGCGGGAGGATGCGGAACTGGCGCGTGAGGTGGCCGGGTTGCTGCCCGTGACGGGCGGGGTGACGGTGAAGGTGTCGGGGACGCGGGCGATCGGCGCTCAGCACATCGGCATTGCGGCCACTGGCGACCACGCCACCATCTACCCGCCACAGCGGTGAGCGCGCCACTCCCGGGTGAGCCGGTGCGGGTGGAGGCGTCCGGAGATGGGTCGCTCGCCGCGGGCGGTTCGATCGCGGTGGCGATCAGCGGGGACAACGCGCGGGTGGTGATGCTGCCGCCCGAGGCGGTGCACTGGGCGCGGACGGTTCAGGCGCCGCTGGGAGCGGGGTTCTTGCCGGAGTCGGTGTCGGGGGTGTTTGTCGGCCGGGAGCAGGAACTGACCGATCTGCGGGGGATGCTGGCGGGCGGGGGCTCGGCCGCGGTGGTGCAGTCGCGAGTGCGGGCCATTCACGGGCTGGGCGGGGTGGGCAAGAGCACCCTGGCCCTGCACTACGCCGACCGCTACCGCAGCGCGTACACGCTGGTGTGGTGGATCACCGCCGAGTCCCCCGAAGCGATCGTGACCGCTCTGGCGGGGCTGGCCATAGGCGTGTGTCCGCAGTGGGCGCAGGCGGCCGGTCCGGACGAACGGGCAGCATGGGCGATCCTGTGGCTGCAGGCACACCCGGGCTGGCTGCTCGTCTTCGACAACGTCGAGGACCCCGCACACCTGCGCCCCTACCTCGGCACCCTGGCCGGCGGCCATCACCTGGCCACCAGCCGCAAGGCCACCGGATGGCACACCCTGGCCCCCACCATGCCCCTGGGCCTACTCCCCTTGGACGAGGCCACCGACCTGCTGTGCACCATCGCCTTCCCCGGCTGCACCCCGACCGGTGAGCAGAAGGAAGAAGCGCGGTGGCTGGCCGAGGATCTGGGGTGTCTGCCGCTGGCTCTGGAGCAAGCCGGTGCGTACGCGTACCGGACCGGTATCGACCTGGACACCTACCGTCACTCACTGGGCCTGGTCCTGGACGAGGACCGTGACGTCTTCGACCCCGAGCGGACCATCGCCCGGATCTGGGAGAAGACCCTCACCGCAATCACCGGACGCGACCCGCTGGCCGTCACCCTCCTGCACACCATGGCCTGGCTGGCCCCCAACGACATCCCCCGCACCCTCCTCGCCCCCCTCGCCCCCAATCCGATCACGCTGGGTAATGCCCTGGGAGACCTGCACGCCTACAACATGATCGCCTTCACCGACGACCGCCAAGGCGTCGGCATCCACCGCCTCGTACAGACCGTCCTACGCATCCGCACCCCGGCCGAATCGGAGCCCGACACCTACGCCCCGGGCCGCGCCGAGGCCGAACAAGCCGTACGCCAGGCCCTGCCCACCGCGCCGGACGGCCCCCTGCCCGAACCCACCGCCCCGTGGGAACGCCTACTCCCGCACGTCCTGGCCCTGGCCGAGTCCACACCACCGGACACCCCCGCCTCAACCGACACCGCCAACACCTACCACCAGGCCGCCGAGTACCTAGACCGGCAAGGCCGCGACGCCCACACCATCGCACTACGCACCGCCACCCTCGCCCAGGACGAGCAGGTGCTGGGCGGCACCCACCCCGACACCCTGACCAGCCGCAACAATCTCGCGGGCGCCTACCGGGCGGCGGGGGATCTGGGGCGGGCCATCCCGCTGTTGGAGACCACCCTCACCCAGCGCGAGCAGGTGCTGGGCGATACCCACCCCGACACCCTGACCAGCCGCAACAATCTCGCGTACGCCTACCGGGCGGCGGGGGATCTGGGGCGGGCCATCCCGCTGTACGAAACCACCCTCACCCAGTACGAGCAGGTGCTGGGCGACACCCACCCCGACACCCTGACCAGCCGCAACAACCTCGCGTACGCCTACGAGTCGGCGGGGGATCTGGGGCGGGCCATCCCGCTGTACGAAACCACCCTCACCCAGTGCGAACAGGTACTGGGCGATATCCACCCCGACACCCTAGCCAGCCGCAACAACCTCGCGTACGCCTACCGGGCGGCGGGGGATCTGGGGCGCGCCATCCCGCTGTTGGAGACCACCCTCACCCAACGGGAGCAGGTGCTGGGCGACACCCACCCCTCCACCCTGAACAGCCGCAACAACCTTGCGGGCGCCTACGAGTCGGCGGGAGATCTGGGGCGCGCCATCCCGCTGTACGAAGCCACCCTCACCCAGCGCGAGCAGGTGCTGGGGGACACTCACCCCGACACCCTGACCAGCCGCAACAACCTCGCTGCCGCCCGCGCTGTACAGCAGAGAAATACAGCAACCTCAGCAACCGACCATGACCGCCAAACCCCCTGAGGGACCGATGAGAAACCTCTATGCCCCTGGTTGACCGATCTCTGTAGAGCTACGGATCAGAAGGTGCCCGTGCCCCTTCCGTGCCCGAGCGACCAGTAACTGACGGGGAATCACGGTGGTTGACGGACAGTGCACATGAGAACGGCCCCCGACCGATTCACCTGGTCAGGGGCCGTTCATCTGCGGTGGGTGTGGGATTTGAACCCACGGCGACATCGCTGCCACGACGGTTTCCAAGATCGCTGAAGTGTTGACTCGCCCATTGAGACTCCGCCGACCGCGTGATCACGTACACCTCGACGCCCCGGCGGGCGGTGGCTTTCTCAAGGAGGTTCCGCGCAGGACTGCGTCGAGTTCATGACACTGCGTGTCTGCTGCCCTACCGTCAAGCTATGTCGCAGAGCGAAACGAGCGGTGTCAGCGCCCGCCTTCAGTTCGATCCAGCCGAGGTGGATCCGTTATCCCAGTGGCAGCGAGTCGGAGCGGCTGCCGCTGGGATACTGCTGGCGGGAGCCGGGTCGGTTGCGATGTTTGTGAGCGAAAACGGGGCGGGCAGCGCCGTTGCTCTTGTGGTCGGAGGCGTCTTTCTCCTGATGGCGATCACGGGGATGCCATTCCTCGGCGGACGGCTCATGGACGCTGAGCTCTTGATGGGACGCCGTCGGGCTCGCTTGATTCAGCGGGCCAAGGCTGCACCACCGCTGGAAGCCAGATTCCTGCTGGATGCCGTAATCCTGACCGACCCCGACGTAATAGATGATCCCAGCGCTGTTGCACTGGACTTTGCCCTCCTGCTGGACGAGGTAAAGCATGCCGCTGACGAAGCCCTTGAGCCGGACGGCGAAGTACATCACCCGACCAATCATGAGGTCGGGGTCCCCCTGCTGGTGCTCAAGCGCTCTACCGGGCAACGCATCGGAATCTACGCGATGACCGCCAAGTCAGAGTCCGGGCGCGTCTCGACGTCCTTCGCCGACCAGTTCATGGCGCGTGCAGCACAGGCTGAATGTGACGCGTTTCTGTGGGTTGCCGCCGCGTCCTTCCAGGACGACCTGAGGTCGCTGGCCGCGCGTGTCGAGAGAGAAACCGACAAGTCTGTTGGCATCGTCGACTGGAGTACCCGGAAGGTCGGGCTCCGAAGAGGCATCGACGATCTGGTGAACCGGGGCCCACGCGTGCCGAGTCCGGGTGCACCACCGGCACAGGCATAGTCGTCTCCGGCAAGGGTGTGAACTCCATGTCGGCGCATGCCACAGCCGTGCCACATCAGGCGGTCAACCACGGTCAACGACGGCGCGCCGCAGTCGAGGTGCGTCGCTGACCTGGGCTGCGCCTACAGCGGGAGTGAGCTGCGCACTCTTGCTGTCCGGCACGTCCGCCCTTACAAGGCAGGGATCGAGAGACGGTGAGCCGTCGAGCACGCAGACCAGCACCCGCTCGGCACAGACGCCGAGCGGGTGCGACCGTCGGCCCAGTTAACTCAGCTGGGCCTTGTGCCAGGCGGCGGTGAAGGGCTTCGGCCGCTCGTTCGTGATCACCTTGTTGGCACTCACACGTTCATCAGATCCTTCGCCTCGGCGCGGTGGCGGCCCTTCGGCAGAGCCGTCTTGGCCGTCAGCCCTCGGGACTGCCACGCGTTGTCGCGGAGCTTGAACAGAGCCCAGTAGCGGGTGGGGCACAGCAGCACAATGTTCATGAACACGGAGGTCGGAGTTCCGGCGAGCCACGAGCGCCACCGCTGGCGCGTGGTCATGTCCGGCCGCATGAGTACGTACAGACCTGACTGGCCGTACCGGACCACGACGTAGACCCCGAGGTAGACCAGGGCCACGCCGGGATTGTGGTACCGGCCGCCCAGGGTCATCAGCGTCATCACGAGAGTCCAGGCCAGCATCACGGGGGTGATGACGAGCTGGAGCAGACCGAATGTCGGTGAGATGAGTTGCTTCAGGGACAGCCGGGAGTAGACGAACGGCAGCATCCACCACCACGACCGCGCCCAGCGCAGGCGTTGCCGGTAGGTCTTCTTCAGCGTGGTCGGCATGTCGGTGATCACGCCGGCCTCGTTGACGGCCACGACCTCACCGCGCATGAGGGCCCGCAGCGCCAGCCAGCGATCGTCGCCCGTTCCGCACTCCACCTCGTAGGCGTCCAGGTGGTCGTAGAGCAGCTCGGCCCGGTAGAGAGCAAGTGCACCCGACGTGGTCTCCAGCGCCCCGAGCATGGACCGCGAAGACCGCATCATCACGCACGAGGTGCCGATGTCGATGTCCGCAGCCCTGGAGACCCAGGTCTCCTCGAAGTTGCGGATGTAGATCATCCCGGTGGTGGCCTGGATCTTCGGATTGCTCATGGCCCGGAGCTGCTGCTCCAGTGCATCCGGGAAAGGCTCTCCGTCCGAGTCGATGGTGAGAACGAAGTCGAACTGCTTGCCCTGCTCTTGAAGGTGGCGGAGCACCGTTACCTGCGCTCCGCGCTTGCCCTTGTTGTCCTGCCGGTGCCAGAAGACCCGGGGGTGCTCAAAGGGCTCCGCGGGGTATTGCTTTGAGCCGTCGTCGATCACGTGGATCTCGTCGACCGGATGGGTCTGGGCCAGCAGCGACCACACCGTTCGGTGCAGGTTCTCGGTGGGTTCCTCGAAGGCGGGGATGATGGCCACCGTCCGGCCGGGAGCCACGGGCAGGTGGGTGAAGGACCGGCCCTTCAGGAACGAGACCAGGCAGAGCACGATCACCATCATGCCCAGCCACCAGTAGAACGTCAGGATCGGGCTCTTCGACTGGAGGTGCACCACCACGGTGGCAGCGGCCAGAGCCGCCACCACCACAGCAGTCACCACGGTGAATCGGACCCGTGATGAAGTGCTCAAGCGGTCACCCGCTTACCACGGGTCGCCAGGCGGAAGACCGCCACGCCGCTGATCACAAAGAGCATGGCCCCCAGCACGATCCACCCCAGAGCTGTGCCGCCCGTAGCGGCCAGCGCTGCTCCCCCGGTGGCCGTACCGATCGCGGCACCCACACCATTCTGTCCGTACATGCTTGCCTCATTCCCGGGCGTCAGAGACGCCCGACGTTGTCGCGGGTCGGCATGGCACCGCGTATGTCCAGCACATGGGCCGCCTCGTCGGCGACCTTCGTGACGTCGAATACGTCGTGGGCCGTCACCGGTCCCACGGCGTCCTGGTTCTCGACGGGAGGGGATCTCGCTCCCTCATCCCTGTCTTCCAGGTGGAGTCGGGGCGTTCGCGACGCCCCTCTGATTCCCCGTCGACGGCCGTAGCTGCCGGCTGTGAAGCTCGACGGCATGCCACCGCCCGTGCGCACGCCCGAGCTACGGCGTTGCTCCTTCTGTGCTCTAGAGCCGCTCGACGTGCGGGGCTGTCGCCATGACGCCACGTGTGTCGAGCACGTACGCGGCCTCGGCGGCGAGCTGGGTGAGATCGAACTCGCCGTGCGGGGTGAGCAGGACGACCGCATCGAAGTCGGCGACGCTCATGCCGTTCTCCGCGGCGGCAAAGGGAATCTCCCTGGAGCCGCCGTCCGGCAGGTAGGGGTCTACGACAGTGACGTCGGCCCCCATGGTGCGCAGCCGGTCGATGACCTGGACGGCCGGCGACTGGCGGGCGTCCGCGGTTCCCGGCTTGTATGCGGCACCCAGGGCGAGGATGCGAGCACCGTGCACGCTGCGGCGGAAGCGGCGGCTGAGCGAGTCCTGCAAGCGGCGCACCACGTAGTCGGGCTGACTTTCGTTGATGTCCTGAGCCAGCTCAATGAGCCGGAAGGTCTGCCCGTGCCGTGCCTTGACGTGATGGCTGAGGTAGACAGGGTCAATGGGCAGGCAGTGTCCGCCGACGCCCGGTCCAGGCAGGAACTTGGTGAACCCGAACGGCTTGGTCGCGGCCAACTCCAGGGTGTGCCACACGTCCACGCCAAGTATGTGAGCCATCCGGGAGAGTTCATTGACCAGTGCGATGTTGACGTGCCGGTAGGTGTTCTCAAACACCTTGGCCAGCTCGGCCTCTTCCAGCCCCGATGCCGGGACGGTGACTTCGGTGACCGAGTCGTAGAAGGCCTTCACCTGGCGCAAGCAGGCATCCGTGAGCCCAGAAACGATCTTGGGCGTGTTCTCCAGCCGCCAGTCCGCGTTGCCGGGATCGATGCGCTCGGGGCTGAAGCCGACATGGAAGTCCTGTCCGGCGACCAGGCCCGAGCCCTCCTCCAGCAGCGGGATGAGCACGTCACGGGTGGTACCCGGATGCGTAGTCGACTCAAGCACCACGGTGGCACCCGGCTCCAGCCACTCGGCCAGCACACCGCCGGCCTCTCGTACGCAGCTGAGGTCCGGGGCACGGTCGGTCAGCGGGGTCGGCACGGTGATGACCGCAACGTCGAAGCCCTTGAGGTCCTTCGGATCCGAGCTGGCGGTGTAGGCACCCGAACGCAGCACTTGCTGCAAGCGGGTGGAGTCGATGTCCTCGATGTAGGACGATCCGGCGGCCAGCCTCTCGCAGCGCTTCCGGTCCGGTTCGTAGCCGGTCACGGTGTGTCCGGCCTCGGCGGCCCTCAGGGCCAGGGGCAGGCCGACATAGCCCTGCCCGAGCACGCAAACGTGCATGGTGGTTTCCTCCCCTTCAGCCAGTCCGCGGACATGCGCGAACTGGAAAACGGCGCCCCTGAAATGCGAGCTGCCTGTTCCTGAAGCAGGCAGTCGCGGCGTCGGGTACTGCATGAAGCGGTGTGGGAGCGTCGAGCTGAACCCCCGTCGGGTTGCAGCAAACGCCTACGTCGAACCATCACCGCGTCACCGACCTGTCCAGGCCCCCTGCCTGAACATGCACGAACCGCGGCCGGTGATCTTCACAAACCCCCCTTATTTGTGGACCTTAAGAGTTCAACAACGGTTCGCTAGACGGAACCCTCTTTACCGATTCGAAACCTGTGAATCGCTTCTCAGGCCGCCCGGCAGTGGGGTGTCGCATCGTCACGTTGCTTGCCCTGGAGGCGCATCGCGGCGATCGCGATCCGGGCTCGTCATGCGGCCGGGGCATCTCAACGGTGGTCAACCACCTACGATCCGACAGCCGCCGACGCCCCGACGCCTCCAAAACGATCTTCACAACTCTCCCCGTTTCCTTGCTGGTCAAGACTTCAAGGGTTTACTGCCAAGTGGAAGGCTTGTTTCCAGATCGCGACATTGAGGCCGATGCACTCGCGAACAGCGCGCGCCTCTGCGTGCGTCCCTGTACCACTGCTCAGGCCTACGCGCCGGTTACCTGAGGTTTACTCAAGTCCCGGACAGGGGGGCGCCTTCCGGGTGGCGCTGCTTGTGGGCTCGGGCTCTCCCATCGGGTACCTCTGAGAGGAGTGCGGCCTGTCGACTCGATGTCTGGTCAGGGTGCATTACCGAGCGGGTACCCCTCTTTGATGCCGGTTCAGTTCGACAGCGCCGTGCCACATGCGTGCCAGGTCATGCGGGGACCCACGGGGAACACCGGGTACCGAAGGCGGTGGTTGAGCACTTGCCAACAGCGCTCGACTGCAGGTCAGCAGCGTGACAAGCTCTGGATCGCCTCAGCTTCCCAAGCTGAGAGCTCGGTCGGCACCACAGGCCTGATGCGCTGGGTAGGGTTCGCAGGGTGCGTTACCTGACAGAGGCTTTCATCAGCGGGGCCCTGAGGCGAGGTCGGCCAGTGGAGCAGTTCCTCGGTCCGGTCCGCGCTCCGGGTCGGATCGGGGTCAGGTACGTCGAGGTCCGGCCTACGAAGGCGTCGTATGAGGTCTACGTCCATACCGTTGAAGACGTCGGCCATGAGAGGTTCTTCGACCTGGACGAGTTCCCACCATTCGACGCCGACGAGGACGAAGAGGAGTTCGGCCGACTCGTTGCCATCGATGACGCATCTACCGCTCTGGCCGCCGCCGAGAAAGACACGGGCGCAGTGCGGGGGAGGTGGGTCAACGAGAGCATGGTCCAGGACGAATACGGCGACTTCGTTCGAGCGGGCCGACCTACGGACCAATCACCCGATGGACACCCCTGGCCAAGTCGCGCAGCAGGCAACTGACGTGCCGCAGCAGTGAGTGTCTAACTGCGTGACAACGCCGACGTACACCGGCGGACGAGCGCGGACCATCAGCACACGTGAGGACCGCACCAGCCCAAGGCAGCACCTCCAACCAAGTTACTTCGGGACGAAGAGGTCGCTCAGTAGGGCGCTCCGCATGACCAACGATGCCTTGGCCTGTCCCGAGTGCAGCCAACCTATGGACATGGTGACAGCGCACGCCAAGCCGCGCCCTTCCGCCAGCAAGCGCGTCAAGTCGACTGCGCGCGTTGTCCGACGTGACGAACGGGTGCGGCAGACGGGCGCGTAGTTCGCGGAGGCTATCCCTCAGCCGGCCACGCTCCGTGTATCGGGCCGGTTCTGCACTCCCCAGCATGCTGCATGTTGGTGGACGTGGCAGACCGTCGCACCACATACACACCACTGGCCGACCGTGAACCCGGCTGTCTACACTAGTCCGTTACGTCAGTTGCCCCGTCTTTACCTGCTTACACGGTTCCTGGCCCAATGAGGTGTTTGTGTCACTGATCCCCAACGGCATACCTGAGTCTCACAGAGCCATCGCACAAGAAGGCGACCGCATACACGAGAGTGCATTGTGGAGTGCTCAAGGGCAGTTCGAGCAGGCCAAGTTGTGGCGGCTCATCAACCTAATGCTCGGTGTCCCGGCCGCAGGGCTCGCCGCCATCTCTGGCGGAACCGCCCTCGGCGGCGGCCTCGGTATCTGGCCTGGGGTGTTGGCTCTTATCTCGGCTGCGTTCAGCGCCACCCTGACCACCGTGAACGCGTCGCGTCGTACGACACAGGCACAGGCGTCGGCGAACGCCTACCTCCAGTTGCAGACAGCCGCCCGACAGTTCCTCACCATCGACCTGGCCGACATGAGCCGCGAGGACGCCCGAGACACGTTGCGCAATCTCACCAACACTCGGGATGAGCTTAACAAAACGTCCGACCCACCGGGCCGCATCGCCTACAAGAAGTCCAGCAAAAATATCAGCGGTGGCGGCCAGAGCTACGCCATGGACGAGGGGGAGTGAGAATGGCAACGACCACCGTGGCCGCGTTCAACGAGTTCGACCCCGAGGCGAAGCCGTCATCTGTCACCTGGACCAAGGTCTACGGACGCCGAGATGCCGTCGTGAACGTCATCAAGGCAGCGTTTCCTGCCGGGAACGACATCCGCTATCAATCCCACAAGATCATCGGCTCGCTCGGGCGGAACACCGCTTGCAATCCTGTCGATGACATTGACCTCATGGTACATCTGCATGTCGACCAGGACTTGTGGAACCGAAGATACCGGGCCAACTCCTCTGAGTTTCTGTATCGGGTGCGGAAGGCGCTTAACGAATACTCGCCCGTACGCAAGATTGGCGCTCGGGGCCAGGCTGTTCGGTTCTTCTACGCCGACGGCCTGAGCGTGGATGTGGCACCGGTCGAAAAATACACAAGTGGCGATTACGGTATCCCTGATGGTGCGGGTAACTGGTTGACCACCAATCCCAAAAAACACGAGACGTACCTCGACGAGCGTAACAACGCCTTGGACGGCGACCTCAAGAAAGTCATCCGGTTCGCCAAGAAATGGAATAAAGCGCACAGCTCGCACCTCTCCTCCTTCCATCTTGAGATGTTGGTTGCGCGGACGTACGGAACCCTGGGGAATAATCCACGGACAGCGCTACGACTGTTCTTCGACTACAACCTGTACAATCTTTCCGTGCAGGACCCCGCCGGATTTAGCGGTGACCTTTCCACCTACTTGAACTGGGCGAGCAAGGATGCCGTAAATAACGGTCTCAAGAGTGCTCGGGACAGAGCGGACCTGGCATTGGCCGCTGAGAACCGGGGCGACCACCGTGAGGCTATCCGTCTTTGGCGGATCATCCTGGGCAATGACTTCCCTATGTACGGGTGACAAACTCCCGCCGGGCACGCGTAAGCGCGGAGGCTAATAGCGGTCACATCCCACAGCCAGCGTCAGCCTTCGCACTCGACTGTTGCACCACAGGCGGACTTACAGCAACGAAGTGCAGCAACCCCAGCCATCGGTAGCGCTCGGCATCGGCCCACACAACTCTCACGGCAGCCTGCGCGACCTCGGACGACCGAACTCTCCAGACCTACGGAGCAGAAGGTTCTGACATCCACGCCTGACATCAACGACTCCGGACGGTGGCGTACACCAGCATCCCTGTCCAGCCGTCGTACCAGGCGACGACAGCCACCGCAGCGGGCTCGGATCGAACTCCTAAAGCGGGTGTCGCAGGTTCGAATCCTGCCGGGGGCACGCGATGAAGGGCCAGTTCAGAGGCTTTATCTCCTCGAACTGGCCCTTCGGCATGTTCGGCGCCGTGCCACACACGTGCCACAACGCCGCTGAGCCTGCCCTATGGCACTCCCGCCGCGCCTAGCATGTGGGGGTGGACGACATACAGGTTCCCGACTCGCTCGTGGCCCTGCAATCCGCTTCCTACGCCGCTCGCGTGTCGTTGGCTGACCACGTCCGATAAAGCCGGCTCGCTCCGCTCCCCGTGTGCAGGCCCGGCCCCCGGGGGGGGGGGGGGGGGGGTTTTCCCCCCCCCCCCCCACCCCCCCCCCCCCCCCCCCCCCCCACCCCCCCCCCACCCCCCCCCCCCCCCCCCCCCCCCCCGCACCTCCCTCCCTACGCCTTCTTGGTTTTTTTGGCCCACCCCTTCAGAAAAATCCGCCCCCCCCCCCCCCCTGTGCCCCCCCCCGCCCCCCGCCCGCCCCTCCGCTCCTGTCTCCGCCCCCGCTCCAGCCCGGCCGGCGCCCGTGCCCCGCACACAGCGATCAGCCGCCTTAAAGCATCGATCTCATTAGAGCACGCACCACAAGGTGATCACCGTCCGAATTTCTCCACTGCACGACCTCCATATAGCGGCGCCCTCCCAGCATCAATGGACTTTCACCAATGGCGGAGGCGTTGAAAGCTTGTACAGTATCCGCAAGAGGCGCATTGGTCACTACGAGCATGGAGGTCACGTTACCCGGCAACGAGGAGAGTCGCTCTTGCTGCATCTCAAGACTCTTTGCACCGAATGAACCACTCGAATAATACTTAACCTGGATTGCGACGAACGATTCCGGCTGCGAACGATGCGCAACGCGGAAGCTGTAACCTTGGTCAGCCAAAAGATCTGCGGATGTTATTTCGAATCCAGCAACTCGAATGAGGTCAATTATTGCTTTCTCAAACCGCAGCCCTTGCGCTTGAGGAGTGGCTGCCACGGCCAGAGCCTCAATGAGGTTTCTTGCCATAGATACGAACGAAAGCGCACCTTCTTGCGTTAGCTCCGATTCCCCTGTATGCGCGATATGATTACGAAGCTGGTTCAGCTCTTTGGCAGAGCGTGCCATTTCTTGAGAGATTAGCCCTTGCTGTGCCAGTTCCCCAACCATCTGCATCGCGGTAGTCCGGCGATGCTGCAATGGGTCATCCGGGAGCGCCCTACGTAGCGCCTTTTCAACCTCAACCCAGGTGCTGACGACAGCGTGAGCGGTATTTGATTCCGCCAATCGCTCTAGATGTCGAAATAGCTCGTCGGATTCCGACTGAGCATTTACCATCTCCACATTTTGCACCGAGTCTTCACTCACGGCGACCTGCAGGAAGTCTCGGGCGTAGGTAAGCAGTCGATCCGGCTTCAGCATGTACAGTCGGACGCCAGCCTCGCGGAGCAGCTCTTCGGCTAGCTCATTACGAGGCCCCAGAGGTATGCGATTTCGAGTGCGCCACCAATCCTCCTTTGTGTCCCCGGTCACCAAAAGAACATCTTTGACTCTTAGTTTAGCCTCATGGATCAATTGAAGCCACACGACGTAGTCTCCCACCTCCGTATCATCGCCTCGTGATTGCTTCTTCTTATCTTTATAACCAGGTGGCACTTCTTTCTCAATACGCCGCTTTCCTTCGATTATGGCAGCGTCGTGATCCTTCGCGTCGAGAGGTCCGCCAATTTTTCCTTGCAGCAAGGCAGTAAGATTTGCCACTACTGCATCTTTTGATGTATCTGCCTCCATCTCAATTCCGCTGCTATCAACCACGACCTCCATGCTGCCGATTACTTCTTCGAGCGCACTCGTCAGTTTCGATTCAAGCTGGAAGGCGCTCGCCCGGTCCAAGGAGACGCGGTTTATCCAGTGGCGCAGATCAGAAATAGGCTTCTCTAGGCCGGATCTCAGAGCCGAAATGGATTGCTGAAGCTGCTTTTCTGGATCTTCAAGAGCGCTCTCACGGTTGCGCCAAAATTCATCCATGACTTGATGCGGCACCCAAAGACGCGTCTCAAATTTCTGCAGTGTGGCTAGAAGAGAGCTCCGCGCGTCCTGGTTGTATCGATAGAGGTTCAATAGAACATTCGTATCGACAACTATCAGCCCGTCACTCAGGACATTTTTCCAGTCATCTTCAGTAGGGGTTGTGTAGCCGGAAAACCCATCGAAGATTCCGCGTTCGCGCGGGTCATCAGAACTTGGAACTTCGCTCGTCTCTTCATCTGTCACGGCGGCAGCGTAGCGCCACAGTCGCCGACAATGCAGGGCATTGGGGTCTGGTGGAGGACAAGGGGGGGGGGCCCCTTTGTTGAGGGAAACCCCCCTCTTGTCTTTTTTCTTCAACCCCCTCCCCCTCTTCGGGGACCACCAGCCCGAACG
>NZ_JBVHXR010000013.1:0-138743 GCF_055569295.1 Streptomyces sp. NPDC029292 | reverse complement strand
TTCTCTTGTTTGGGAAGGGAGAAAAAGAAACACAACAGTCCCAAAAAGGGGGGGGGGTGGGGGCTTGCGACACGACGGGGTGGTCCCCCCCTTCCCCCCAGCAGACCCATCTGATGGCTTTGTCCCTGAACTTCCGTCTACCTGTCAGGGACCCCGAGGCCGGCCGTTGGGGCGCGGACGATCCGTGGAAAATCATCGCTACGCGTGTGCCAGAACCGTGCCAGGTCACACGAAGGTTCTCGCTCATTGCCGGTCATCACCCAGCCCGGTCGGTTCTGCCGCTCGTCCGGGCTGCGGCGCTGGGGCGCCGGTCCCGGCCGGGCGGCAGAGCCGACCGGCAAGCGGAGGCCGTGCACAGGAGAAGGCCCCGTACGACGATCGCCAGGGGGGAGACGAGGTCGCACGGGGCCGGAGCCGACTGGTCGCGGGAGCATGCTCGGACCGCGACGAGCCGGGGTTCTTCAGTGTCAGTCAGGCAGCAGAAGCCCGACTCTTGAGAGCGTCTGTCGGCACTTGAGCCGTAGAGTCGAGCATCTCGGCCGCGAGGCCCGACGTGATCAGTTCGGCCAGCAACAAAGCGGCCTCTGGGCGGATCGTTCCGAGGCGCACCAGGCCGTCGCCCAAGACGTTCACGTCGGCTGCAAGGCCGGGGAAGTCTGACTCCAGGCCCAAGTCGGTGAGCAGTGAGGCCAAGGTGCTGGCGCTGTGTCGGGCCTGTGTCCAGCCGCGGACGTAGGGGACGTCCGGCATCAGATTCTCGGCACGCTTGGCGACGACTCCTCGTCTGTCGGTCATGCGGTCAGTCCTTTCGTATCGGCTGCTCAGGTGCCCGGCTGCACTCATCACCGACGGTCAGCCCGGAGGTCAATGCACGCCGCAGTAGTTCGGCCAGGCGCTCCGCGGTTTCTGGCGAAACGCGCCCGAGTTCGACCAGCCCGTGCCCGAAGGCGTTGAGGTCTGCGCGCAGATAGGGAAAGTCCTTCTCCATACCCGCGTTGATGAAGGCGTCTCGGAGAGCACTGGTCGCGTTGCGGGCCGCGTACCAACCGTCGCTGTCGAGCGGTGACCACTGGGCAGCGTCGTGACGTTGGGAGGCGTCATCCGACATCGGTGGCCGTCCTCTTGGGAAGGGCCATGCCCACGGCGGCGGGAGAGGGATACTGCTCGCCGTACCGGTCGACGCGCGCCACCAGTTCGGCAGCCGCAACGAGCATGGTTGCCAGGGCGACCGGACGAAGTGGATTGGCCTCCGGGCGCCGGACCGGAGCGCGGAGCCATTGGTAGCGGTCGCCGGACAGAGGCATAGGGCCAGGAACGACTACCGCGGAGCCAAGGCTCAGGTACCGATGCGGTGGAGGGGTCTGGGTCTCTCGTCCAAGGAAGTGGGCGAAAGTCTCTTGGCTCCGAGAGCTGAGGAAGAAGCCGACGCGCTGGGCCTTGTGATCCAACATGGCGGGGCCCAATGGGAGTCCTCGGCACACAAGTTGGTCGAAGGCCTCCAGCCCGATGCGTTCCTCGATCGTCACCACGTCGAAGAGACGGCCGGCGGGCAGCATGCACGGCGTACGGGGGTCGTCCGCCCATACTGCACGGCACATCACCGGATCGTCGGCAGCCGCGGACAGCCACTCGATGCCCCTTCTGGTCATCCTCTGCACGTCATCCCACCTCGGTCCGGCTGCGTAGCGGCCTCAATGCCGCCGTATGTCCAGAGTCGAGGTCAGGGGAGTGGCCAGGGCAGATGACGAGAGGTGACGGGGGAGGTTGCGTCCAGGGAAGTGGTGTACGGGTTCGACCTGATCCGGGGGGTTGCCCCGGCATCGGGATGGTGCCCGCATAGATGAACGGCCACCGGCTGATCTTCGAAGTGTCGAAGCCTCGAAGGAGATCAGCACGATGACCGCACCTGACAGTCTGCCCCTGCACGCCCTCGCGGAAGACACCCTCGCCGCGGCGAGTCCGGATCTGCTGCGCGCGATGGTCAAGACGTTCGCCGACGCGCTCATGTCCGCGGAGGCGGATGCCCTCTGCAACGCCGAGTACGGGCAGGTCAGCGAGGACCGAGTCAACCACCGCAACGGCTACCGCCCACGCGAGTGGGACACGAGGGCCGGCACCGTCGAACTGGCCGTTCCCAAGCTGCGCCAGGGCAGTTACTTCCCGCACTGGCTCCTCGAGCGACGCCGCCGGGCCGAACAGGCCCTCATCTCGGTGGTCGCCACCGCCTACCTGCTCGGCGTGAGTACGCGCCGGGTCGAGAAGCTCGCCGCCTCCCTCGGCGTCACCCAACTGTCGAAGTCCCAGGTCAGCGCGATGGCCAAACACCTGGACGAGCAGGTCGCAGCCTTCCGCAATCGGCCGCTCGACGCCGGCCCTTACCCATTCGTCTGGGTGGACGCACTGACCCAGAAGGTCCGCGAGGGCGGCCGCATCATCAACGTCCACGCACTGATCGCGGTCGGCGTGAACGCCGACGGACACCGCGAGATCCTCGGCATCGACGTCGCCTCCAGCGAGGACGGCGCCGGCTGGCTCGCCTGCGCTCACTGATCGCCCGCGGCCTGTCCGGCGTCCAGCTGGTCAACTCCGACGCCCACGCCGGCCTCGTCGACGCGATCGGTGCAGTGCTGCCCGGAGCTTCGTGGCAAAGGTGCCGCACCCACTACGCCCGCAACCTGCTCAGCCAGGTTCCGAAATCGGCCCAGCCCTGGGTGGCCACCTTGCTGCGGACCGTCTTCGAACAGCCCGACAGCGACGCGGTCCAGGCCCAGATGCGGCACGTTCTGGACGCGCTGGAGGCCAAGTTCCCCAAGGCAGCAGCCCACTTGGACACCGCCCAGCACGACTTGCTGGCGTTCACCGCGTTCCCGCGGGAGATCTGGCGGCAGATCTGGTCGAACAATCCGCAGGAGAGGTTGAACAAAGAGATCCGCCGTCGCACCGACGTGGTCGGCATCTTCCCCGACCGCACCGCCGTGATCCGGCTCGTCGGGGCGGTGCTGGCCGAGCAGAACGACGAGTGGACCGAGGCCCGCCGCTACACGGGACTCGACCTGCTGGCCAAAACCCGCCTCCACCCGATCGAGTCAGAAAACGACGAGACCGTCCTGCCCACCGAACTCACCGCATAGCTCAAAACGAGATCACCGAGTGGCCGTCAATACACCACTCCAGCGGACGTGACCGGGTGAACACACGTACGGTAACCGGTGTTTGGGGGGTGGGGGTGGGCGTCATGGTCCCAATGTGGCGTGGTCGCGGGGACGTTCACCAGCTCAGCGACCCGTACGCAGAGTCGGCGTACGGGTACGAGGGGTGGACAGTAGGGGTAACTGAACGTGACCATTGACGGGTTGGGCGTGAGTGGCGGGGTGGGCGTGCGGGAGGTGTCCTGGCATGGCGGACGGTACGGGTGGAACGGGCGCTCCTGGCTGTGGTGGCGAGCCGGAGGTGTCGGACAGCCTCAAGGCGTTCGGCGAGGTCGTCAAGGGGTTCCGCAAACGGGCCGGCCTGACGCAGGAGGAGTTCGCACCACTGGTGCGCTACTCGGTGCCGACGGTGGCGTCCATCGAGCAGGGCCGCCGCTTTCCGCCGCCGGATTTCGTGGAGCGGGCGGAGGAGGTACTGGACGCGTTCGGCGTGATTCGGGGTGCGGCACGGCATCTGTCGCGGCGGCCGGGGTTGGCGAGTTGGTTTCGGCAGTGGGCTCGGCTGGAGGCGGAGGCGGTGAATCTCTATACGTACGAGTGCCGCCTGATTCCGGGCCTGTTGCAGACTGAGGCGTACGCGCGCACGCTGTTCGTTGAGCAACTGCCGCCACTGGGTGACGAGCAGATCGAGGCCCAGTGGGTGGCGCGGGCCGAACGGCAACGGTTGCTGAGGGAGCGGCCGAACACGGCGTTCAGCTTCATCCTGGAGGAGCACTTGTTCTTGCGGCGCACGGGTGGGGTGGAGGTCACTCGGGGGCTCATCGAGCATGTACTGGGGCTTGCTGAGCTGCGGAATGTTGAGGTTCAGGTGATGCCGCAGGTACGGGAGCATCACGCGGGGTTGGATGGCCCCATGCAGCTGCTGGAGACGCCGGAGAACAAGTGGTTCGGCTATTGCGAGGGGCAGGAGAGCAGCCAGTTCATCACCGACCCCAAAGTGGTCAGCACGCTCCAGATGCGATATGCCAGGATGCGCTCACAGGCCCTCTCCTTGGATGACTCCCTGGGCCTGTTGCAGCGGATGCGAGGAGCGCTATGAGCACCACAGAACTGGCCTGGTTCAAGAGCAGTTACAGCAGCGGTGGTTCGGGAGACTGCGTCGAGGTGGCACTGTTCTGGCGCAAGTCCAGCCACAGCAGCGGTAGCGACGGAGACTGCGTCGAGGTGGCCTCCTGCCCCGACACGGTCCACATCCGGGACTCCAAAGTGCGACAAGGGCCCCAACTCGCCCTCGCCCCAGCGACTTGGACCCACTTCCTTTCGTACGCGATTCGGCCCTGATCATTGGCGCAAACGCGCCCTGCATCGGACCCTCAGCCGCAGTTGCAGCCACCGCCGTTCACCCCAGCCGCAGTTGCAGCCACAGCACAAGCCGACTATCGGGATCGGCGAGTGTGAAGCGGAACAGCTCCTGGGCGCGGGCCAGGCGGTAGCGGCAGGTGTTGGGGTGGATGGACAGGGCGCGGGCCGCCGCGGAGACGTCGCTGTCGGCGGTGAAGTAGGCGAGCAGTGTTTCGGCGTAGGCCGTGCGGTGTGCGAGGTCGTGTGCGTGGATGGCGGGGCCTGCGCCCTCGGCGAGACGTGGAATGTGAGGGGCGTGCTCGGCCAGGTCGGCGAGGGTGACCGTGGGGCGTACGTCCTCGAACGCCGCCACGGCCGTCTCGGTCGGCGCCAGGGTGCGCAGCACTGTGTCGGCGTCGCGGCGCGAGGAGGGCGCGTCCCGCAGGGTGGGGACGACAGGGCCGAGGGCCGCCCGTACGGGGAGGTGCAGGGCGCGGTCGGCGCGCTGGGCGAGGTCGGCGACGAAGTCGCGGTGGGCCCCGGCGGGCAGCAGTGCGTAGACCGTGCCGTCGATCAGGGCGCAGCCGTGGTGGCTGTAGTGGGCCTCGCAGTGCAGGCTGATCAGGTCGGTCAGCTGGAGCGCGGCGCGTGCGTTGGCCACATCGTCGGGGTCGGTGAGGTCGGGGCGCGTGAAGTGGAACGCCGCCACCACGGCCGGGGCGTCGAGGCGCAGACCCAGTTGAGGGGCGATGAGCGGGGCGCTCGCCGGATCGTCGAAGAGGCGGCGCAGCAGGTCCCCGCGCTGGCGGCGGGCCAGGTCGTGGGAGGTGCGGGCGCGCAGGAGGTGCAGGGCGGCGATGCGGGCGGCGTCGGCGAGCGCTCGCGTCGCGTCCTCGCCCAGGTCGTCATGGGCGTCCACCACCCAGATCGTGCCGAGCAGTTCGCTGCCGGCGCGCACCGCGACGGCGATCCGGGGCAGTCCGTTCGGCGACGCGGGAAAGCGCAGCACGTCGGCGGTGCGGGCGAGGTCTCGGTACTGCGGGACGTTGTCCGCCAGGTACGGCACATGCAGACCGAGGATGCCCTGTCTGCGCTCCTCGTCGATTTCCTGGCCGCGTAGCGTGGAGTAGGCCAGGATCCGCTGGTGCGGGTCCTCGATCGCGGTGGCCCCGCCGACTGCCGCGGCGATCGCGTTGGCCAGGGCGAACAGGTCGCCGATGTCCGCTCCCACTGAGGAGCGCCCCGGTATGGATCCGCCGCCGCGGTCGGGGGGTGCGGTGGCTATCAGCGCCGAGCCGAGCAGGGCGTCGAGTTGCTGCCAGGCCAGGTCGTCGTCCGCGGTGAGGAGCGCGACGCCTGCTTGCTGCGCCGCGTCGGCCAGTTCGCCGATCGCCTCGCCGTACCGCTTGACGACGATGCCCGCGAGGCCCGCTGCCGCAACGGGGCCGACCAACTGCACCGCCTGCGAGGGCGTGACGCCGACGGCGAGCAGCAGTACGTCGTCGAGGTTCGGCAGATCGACCCTCGGTTCGTAGATCACCGTCGCGGTGACCGGCGCCTGAGCACCGCGAGGAGCCGTCACCAGTTGCAGCGGTGAGGGGCCGAGAGCGTCGCAGAGTTGACGCAGTGTCGTGGGCACGCCGCATGGTAGATCGTTTTTGTCTGATCGCCCAAGGTCAATTCCGTTTCCTGTGGCGGTCATCCGAAGAGCGGCGCCGGGTGCTTGCCCGAGTCTTGCTCCGTGCTCACCGAAATTCATCGCTCAACGACATGCAGGGAATGCGGACGGCCGCTGCCTGCGGACCCTGCGGTCGGTCCTGCGGGCGACCGCGTGTCCTTCGCCGCCTCACTTGCCTCGGCGGCCCAGCAGGCCCAGGCCGCGGCGGGCGCGGCGGGCGTGCGGATCGAGACCATCGAGGACCCCGAGCGGCTGCTCGCCGTCTCTCGTCTCCTCGCCGAGGTGTGGGCGACGCCCCCCGGTCACGACCCGCTCGCCTCCGATGTGCTGCGCTCGCTGGCCCATGCGGGCGGTGCCGTCCATGCGGCGTTCGGGCCCGGCGGCATGACGGGGGCGACCGCGGCGGTCTTCGGACCGCCCCGGGGTCACGACCTCTACAGCCTGATCGCCGGCGCCAAGCAGGGCGGCCGAGGCGTGGGTTACGCGCTCAAACTGGCCCAGCGCTCCTGGGCACTTGAGCGTGGCGTCGCCACCATCAGCTGGACGTTCGATCCGCTGGTGCGCCGCAACGCCTGGTTCAACCTGGTCAAACTGGGCGCGCACGCGGCCGAGTACACCCCGGACTTCTACGGCCCGCTCGACGACGGCTTCAACACCGGCGACAAGACCGACCGGCTCACCGCCGTCTGGCATCTGGACCGGCTCGGCACCCCGGCAGCCGACATCGCGGACCGCCCCGCCCCCGACGCCGCCCCCGGTCCGGACGGGCTGCCGTTCACCGCTCGCGACGAGCGCTCCCTGTGGTGCCGCGTCCCGGAGGACATCGTGGCCGTACGCGGCGCGGATCCCGCACGTGCGGTGGCATGGCGCACGGCGGTACAAGACGTCCTCGCTCCCGCCCTGGCCGACGGCTACGCGGCGACCTCCATGACACGCGACGGCTGGTATCGCCTCACCCGTCCCTGACGACGGCTGGTATCACCTCACCCGTCCCTGAGTCCCTGACATCCCGACCGACCCCCGTGGCGCCGCCCCGACGCACCTTGCGGAGACCCGTTGAAGATCGAACACATCGAACTCGTCCACATCCGGCTGCCGTTGGTGGGTGCCTTCCGCACGTCCTTCGGCACGGACACCGTCCGCGACACCTTCCTCCTGCGTGTCGTCACCGACACGGGCGAGGGCTGGGGCGAATTCGCGGGAGACCCCGACCCGTTGTACTGCCCGGAGTTCGCGGCCTCCGCCGAACTGGTGCTGCGTGACCATCTGATCCCGCGCGTCACCGCGCTCGGCGAGGTCACCGCGGCGCGGATCGGTCCCGCCGTCGAAGCCGTCAAGGGGCATCCCCTGGCCAAGGCCGTTCTGGAGACCGCCGTCCTGGACGCCGAACTGCGGTCCTACGGCATGTCCTTCGGCACCCACCTGGGTGCCGTGAAGGACCGCGTGCCGTCGGGCGTGTCCGTCGGCATCATGGACAGCATCGGCGAGCTCCTGTCCGCCGTCGAGGGGTACCTCGCCGAGGGCTATCTGCGGATCAAGCTCAAGATCGAGCCGGGCTGGGACGTCGAGCCGGTGCGTGCCGTACGCGACGCGTTCGGCGACAAGGTGATCCTCCAGGTCGACGCCAACACCGCCTACCGCCTCTCGGACGCCGAACACCTGCGCCGTCTCGACGAGTTCGCGCTGGCCCTCATCGAGCAGCCGCTCGACGAGGACGACCTGCGCGGCCACGCGGAGCTCGCCAAGGTGGTCCGTACGCCCCTGTGCCTGGACGAGTCGATCACCTCGGCCCGCGACGCCGCGGCCGCCCTCGCACTCGGCGCCTGCCGCGTCATCAACATCAAGCCGGCCCGCGTCGGCGGCTACCTGGAGGCGCGCCGCATCCACGACGTGGCCCGCGCGCAGGGAGTGCCGGTGTGGTGCGGCGGCATGCTGGAGACCGGAGTCGGCCGCTCCGCCAACCTGGCGCTCGCGGCCCTGCCCGGCTTCGTTCTGCCCGGCGACACCTCGGCCTCCTCGCGCTACTACGCCGAGGACCTCACCGAGCCGTTCGTCCTGGACGACGGCCACCTCACCGTCCCCACCGGTCCTGGCAGCGGCGCGACCATCCTGCCCGACGCGCTGCGCCGCGTCACGGTGGCCCGTCGCGACCTGTACCGCGCATGACCGCCCCCGCACGCCCCACCCTGCCTGTCCCCGCACCACTCACCCTGCCTGTTCCCGCACCACCCACCCTGCCTGCCGCCCGAGAGGCCAGGGCCACGCCCCGTCCCCGCACGCCCCGTCCCCGCACGCCACTTCCCGTGACACGACCCAGAACGAGACCGAGGACATGACCCGAATGCCCAGAACCCTGCTCGCCTCCGCCGTGCTCGTCACCCTCGTCGCCGCCTCCACGGCCGCCTGCGGCACCTCCAGCGATTCCTCGGAGCCGAAGGCCGCGACGACCTCGGCACCCCTGTACAAGGACCTCCCCAAGGAGATCCGCGACGCGGGCAAGATCGTCGTCGGTTCCGACATCTCGTACGCGCCGATGGAGTACTACGACACCGACGGCACCACTGTCCTGGGCTTCGACAAGGAGCTCGCCGACGCGCTGAGCAAGCAGCTCGGGGTGCCGTTCGAGTTCAAGAACGCGTCCTTCGACGGCCTGATCACCTCGCTCAAGTCCCAGCGCCTTGACGTCGTGATGTCTGGTATGTCCGACACCAAGGAACGCCAGGCCAGCGTCGACTTCGTCGACTACTACACCGCCGGCGCGATGCTCCTGGTGAAGAAGGGCAACCCGGAAGGCCTGAAGTCGCTGGCCGACCTGTGCGGCAAGACCGTCGCCGTCCAGCGCTCCACCACCCAGGCCGGATACGCGGCGGAGCAGAGCAAGACCTGCGTCACGGACGGCAAGAAGAAGATCCAGATCCTTGAGTTCGACCGCGAGACCGAGGCACTGCTCCAGGTCAAGCAGGGCCGCGCGGTGGCCGGCCTGGAGGACTACCCGGTCGCCAGCTACAACGCCCGCACCTCCAACGGCGGCAAGGACTTCGAGGTCGTGGGCGAGCAGATCGAGGCGGGCCCGCTCGGCATCGCCGTCGGCAAGCAGGACACCGCCCTGCGCGAAGCACTGCGCAAGGCGCTCGCCGCGATCATCGACAACGGTGCCTACACCAAGCTGATCGAGAAGTACGAGATTCCGGAGGGTGCGGTCACCGAGGCGAAGGTGAACGCGGGCACATGACCACCACGATCAGCAAGACACCGTCCGACACCGTCAAAGCGGTCCCGGTCCGCGAGTACGGACGGTGGGCGTTCCTCGTCATCATCGTGGCGGCGCTGGCACTCGTGGTCTGGGCCTTCGCCGGCGCGGACATCGACTACTCGGTCACCAGGGAGTTCCTCACCGCGAGCAACGTCCTGACCGGTCTCGGCAACACGGTCGTCATCAGCGTCCTGGCCCAGGCACTCGGCATCGCGCTCGGCGTGCTCTTCGCCATCCTCGGGCGTTCCCGCCACCGCGAGATCCGGGCGGTGTCGGCGGCGTACGTCTGGCTCTTCCGCGGCACTCCGGTCATCGTCCAGCTGCTGCTCTGGTACAACCTGGCCCTGGTCGTCCCGGAGGTGACGCTCCCCGGCATCGGCAGCTGGCAGACGAACGATCTGATGACCCCGTTCGTCGCCGCGCTGCTGGGCCTCGGCATCAACGAGGGCGCCTATATGGCGGAGATCGTCCGCGCCGGCATCGACTCCGTCGACGAGGGCCAGACCGAGGCCGCCCACGCACTCGGCATGCGCCGCTCACTGACCCTGCGCCGGATCGTCCTGCCCCAGGCCATGCGGGTCATCGTGCCGCCGACCGGCAACGAGTTCGTCAGCATGCTCAAGACCAGCTCGCTGGCGTACGCGATCCAGTACGGCGAACTCCTCCAGTCCGCCGTGAAGATCTACTCCAACAACCTCAAGATCGTGGAGCTGCTGCTCACCGTCACGATCTGGTACGTGGTCCTCACGACCGTCGCCACCGTCCTCCAGCGGTTCCTGGAGCGGCGCTACTCGAAGGGAGTGCGCCGATGACCGCGACGACGGCAGCCGTGTCAGCGCGTGGTGTGCGCAAGAGTTTCGGTCACACCGAGGTGCTGCGCGGCATCGACCTGGAGGTCGCGCCCGGCGAAGTGGCATGCGTGATCGGCCCGTCCGGGTCGGGAAAGTCCACGTTCCTGCGCTGCGTCAACCATCTGGAGAAGGTCGACGCGGGCCGGCTCGAGGTGCACGGACGGCTCGTCGGCTACCGCGAGCACGGCGGGCGGCTGTACGAACTGCGCGACAAGGAGGTCGCCGCCCGACGCCGTGACATCGGCATGGTCTTCCAGCGCTTCAACCTCTTCCCGCACATGACGGCGCTGCAGAACATCATGGAGGCACCGGTCCGTGTCCGGGGCGAGGCCAGGGCCGTCGTGCAGGAGCGTGCGAGCGCGCTGCTGGACCGGGTAGGACTCGGCACCCGCGGTGACGCATACCCCGCACAGCTCTCGGGCGGCCAACAGCAGCGGGTCGCCATCGCGCGGGCGCTGGCGATGGAGCCGAAACTGATGCTCTTCGACGAGCCGACCTCCGCGCTCGACCCCGAGCTGGTGGGTGAAGTCCTGGACGTGATGCGGGACCTGGCGACGTCCGGCATGACGATGCTGGTGGTCACCCACGAGATCGCCTTCGCCCGCGAGGTCGGCGACTCACTGGTCTTCATGGACGACGGCGCGGTCGTCGAGGCGGGTGTACCGCGCGAGGTGCTGGCACACCCGACGCACGAGCGCACCCGCTCGTTCCTGTCCAAGGTGCTGTGAGGTTTGTCCAAGGTGCTGTGAGGCATGCCCCTGGCAGCAGCGCCCACCGCCGCCAGGGGCATCCGCCGACTGCGCGCCCAGGCCGACACAACGGGTTCGGACAGCGCTGGTGCTGAGCTGAGTGGGCTGCGGCTGAGGCTGGCGTGGGGACGACCTTTCAGGCGCAGGGCGGTCTTGCCGACCGGTACGCGGTCCAGGACGGCCCAGCGGTCGGCCAGTTCCACGACCAGCAGCAACCCGCGCCCGTCCTCGGAACCGGCCGCCGGGACGGTGATCTCGTCAGGCCGGGGAGGCCGGCGCTCCCCGCGCGTGTCCGAGACATCGATGCGGAGCGTATGCGTGGACACGGACGTCGGCGCATGGTGACCGCGTCGAGGTGGCCTCCTGCCCCGACACCATCCACGTCCGGGACTCCAAGGTGCGACAGGAACCACAACTCGCCCTCGCCCCGGCGACTTGGGCCCGCTTCCTCTCGTACGCGGCCCAGGCCTGAACCTTTCGCGCACACGAGCGCCCCCTCCGGACCCACCCTGAACGGGGCGGTTCTGCCTGCGCAGACGAGCCGCCCACCGCACCGGTCGGCCCTCCCACGCCGAAAGCTCCGCACGCGTCTCCCGGTCAGCCGGCCCGCTGCCAAGAACCGACCACGGCCGTCGGAGGCTGGAAGCCGAGATCACCAGCCACATGCGCCCTCAAGCGCAGGGTCTCTGACGTCGCCTACCGTGCCCTGCACCGTGATGCTCATCCCGCCGCAGTAACCGGTCCACCTTGCAACGGCCGCTTGACACAGGAGCAAGCGGCCGTGACCCGAGGCGATCGCTGTTCGATCATGGCTCCTGAGCTCTATGGTCGATGGCGTGACTGTGCTGGAGACGGTGAGCCTGGTAGCGGGAATCGCGGGATTCGGCGTCGGCATATGGCAGTTGCGGATCGCGGTCTTGGAGCGCCGCGACAGCCGGCGGTTGGTTCGGGGTTCCGGTTCTGACCCGACAGCGGATGTCTTCGAGGGAATGCCGGTGACACCGCCGCTTGGACGTCTTCCCGCCCAAATCCTCAGCCGTGACGCCCTTTTGGCCGAGTTGCAGTCGGCAATGAGCCGAAAACGCCGAGTGGGGAAGCCTGGGGTGTGGGTCCTCACAGGCATGGGGGGAATCGGAAAGTCCACGGCGGCCCTGAGCCTGGCCGCTACGGCGCGGAGGTGGTCTTGGACTTGCCCTCGGCTGCCAGGGCCGTCGTCTCACGTTCGCGTGCGGTCAGCTCGGCCAGTCGCTCCGGCTGCGCGTCGGCGGAGGCAGGCTCCGGAGTGGCGAGGAAGCGGGTGACGAGCATACGGGTGGCCGCGGGCGACAGCAGCGCCTCGCCGACGGCGACGGTGCGGATGCCGTCGAGGAGGGTGTCGGGCCCGACATCCTTGCCGAGAAAGCCACTTGCTCCCACGCGCAGCGCCTGGGCGACGTACTCGTCGGTTTCGAAGGTGGTGAGGATCAGCACCCGGGTCGCGGCCAGGTCCGGGTCGGCGCAGATCGCGGCGGTCGCGGCGAGGCCGTCGGTGCCGGGCATGCGGATGTCCATGAGGACGAGGTCGGGGCGGAGGGTGCGGGTCAGGGTGACGGCTTCCTTGCCGTCGGATGCCTCCCCTACCACCTGCATGTCGTCGCCGGAGTCGATCACCATGCGGAAGACCGCCGACCGAGAGGTTCGCCTCGAAGGTGCGCGCGCCGAGCCACTCGCGGTACGGCCGCATGCTCTCGCCCGAGTAGACCGCGGGCACGGTGGAGGCGATCCAGCCTGGCTCCGTGGCGACCGAGGCGTAGGCGCGGCTGCCGACCTGGCGTATCCCGTAGGGCTCGCCTGCTTCCAGGAGCGTGTCGCGGATGCCGTCGATGTCACCGTACGGACCGAAGAACTCCAGGCCGGGGAAGCCTGACATACGGTGGTTGAGGGCGGTGACCTCGTACTTGCCGACGTGGAACCGGCCCATGCTGAAGAAGGGGATGTCCGGCATGGGGCCGCCGTTGACCTCCTCGAAGATGCGGGCGGCGTGGGGGCCTTGCAGCTGGAGGCGGAAGAACTCGCGGCCGTTCGGGTTCTGGGCGGTGCGCTCGTCGCGGCGGAGGGTGACGTCGTAGCCGCCGGTCTCGGCGTGGAACTGGACCCAGTTGAGGGCCGGCGGGCGTCCGACGAGGCGGACCAGGTTGTCGGCGAGGCAGAACAGGATGCAGTCGCCGATCATGTAGCCGTCGTGGTTGACCGCGATGAACTGCTTGGCCTGCATCGGCCCGAAGCCCGCGAAGCTGTTCGCGCCGAGCTCCGAGAGGAGACGGTAGCAGTCGGGGCCCTCCACCGTGACGTCGGTCATGTGGTGGGAGAGGTCCATCAGCGCGGCGGTCGTGCGCCAGCTCTCCTGCTCGTCACGCCAGTTGGTGAACTCGGCCCGGATCGGGAAGGGGTACGCGCCCGACCGGCCGCCGCGCATGAGCGCCAGCGGGCCGCCGGCCTCGCGTATCTGATCCTCAAGATGTGCCATTGCTTCCTCCATGTCATGCCGACATGTCATGCCGACGCGGCTGCGGGTGCTTCAACAGCGGGTGGGAAGGGAGTGCACGGGCACCCTGGCCGGCGCTCGGGCGGCTACTGCCGGTCGGTCGGCACGACTGGGTGGGTGTCCGTCAGGTGAATGTCTTCGGCTCGACGTACGCATGCGGCACGGGCGGGGGTACCCCGGGCCCGCAGCGGTACTGTACCGTACAGTACTGTTCGGTCGCGCGGATACACAAGAGACATTGCGCGGACAGCTGATGTGAGACGGGAACAAGCGTGCTCACCTGCTCAGGAAGCGGCCTATACGATGTCGACCGTGCAGAGGATGAGGGCGGAGGACCGGCGGAAGCTGATCCTGCGGGCGGCAGGCGAGCTGTTCATCGCCCGGGGCTACTCAGGCGTCACCATGGAAGACGTCCTGGTGAAGGTCGGCGGCTCGAAGGCCACGCTGTACCGCCACTTCACCGACAAGGCCGAGCTGTTCCAGGCCGCGGTGGAGGACCTGTGCGACGAATGGTCGAAGCCGTTGCACTCCTTCACCGCCCCGTCCGACGCCGATCTCACCGCGACGCTCACGGCCCTCGGCGGGCACTTCGCCACCCTGCTCCTCACCCCCCAGGCCATCGCCCTGCACCGGCTGGTCACCGCGGAGGCCGAACGCATGCCGGAGGTCGGCCGCGCCTTCTTCGAACACGGCCCCTCCGCCGGCCAGGGCGTTCTGGCCATGTACCTGCGCCAGGCCCGCGACGCCGGCGAGATCGAAGTGGCCGACCCGGTACGCGCTGCAGCGCAGCTGTATCAGGCGAT
This sequence comes from Streptomyces sp. NPDC029292, assembly GCF_055569295.1. NCBI lineage: Bacteria > Bacillati > Actinomycetota > Actinomycetes > Kitasatosporales > Streptomycetaceae > Streptomyces > Streptomyces sp. NPDC029292. The sequence continues at coordinate 124,395 of NZ_JBVHXR010000013.1, read as the reverse complement.
GCTGGGCGACGCCCAGATGCGGCTCCTGACCAACTCGCCGCACAGGCCCGACGAGGACGAGGTCCAGGAGAGCATCGCCGTCGCGGTCCGGGTGTTCCTGCACGGCGCGACCCCGCGTCACCCCTCAACGGGCGCGACGACGCCGGACGGCGACGCGGCGTAGGTGCTCGCGCACCTCGCACCCCATGTCCCACACGGCCGGAGGGACGCTGCAACCTGGCCGACCGGCTCCGTGCCTCCCGGCTGTTGCAGCGCCGACCAGCCATCGCACTGAATCCCGGTGCCGCGTCCGTCGCATATCTTCGCGAGAACACGGACGCCGCCGAATTGGAGGTATCGCCGGCTCGCACGGCGAAGAATCGTCATCTTAGGTTGCGTGACGCGCTCTCCTCTCTCGTGCGTGGCGGCGGGCAGTATTCCGCCGAGTGATCGCGGTTGCAATGTGCGGTGCGAGGACGAAGAGCGGGTCGGCCCCGCCGTATCGCACCCGGCCCGCGCTCATCACATCCTGCGCGCCGAAGAGGAGCCGCCCCGACATGTGCCTAGCCGCCGAGAACTGCCAAGCGATCCACGACCTGGAGGCGAGCCCGCCGCAGGAAGAGGGGTGGCACACGTCCCGCAGAGCGGTACTGGGCACCATGGCTGCCGCAGCCGTCGGCGCACCGCTGCTCGGAGCGGCGCAGGCCGCGGCCGCGACATCCGCGAGCGCCCCCGACCAGACCCTGTCGCTCGTCCTGCTCGGAACCAACGGCGGACCACCGCCACTGGCGAACCGCTACGGCATTGCGTCCGCCCTGGTCGTCAACGGCAAGACCTACGTCGTCGACTGCGGCCGCGGAGCGGTGACCCAGTACCTGCGCGCAGGGCTGTCGATGCCCTCGCTGACCGGGATCTTCCTCACCCACCTCCACGCCGACCACATCGTCGACTACTACTCGTTCCCGCTGCTGTCGGCGGGCGCCTCGGGCGCACAGGGCTTCCAGAAAGCGATCGACGTGTACGGCCCCGGCTCCGCCGGTATCGCCTCGACGGTCGCCGGCGCACCCGGCCCCGTGCCGGGCACCGTCGAGATGACCCGGCTGGCCGGGCAGGCATACGCCGCCTCCCCCACCTTCTTCATGACCGAACACTCCGGCATCGACCCGGCCACCCTGCTGAACGTCCACGACGTCCTGCCACCGGCCGCAATCGGCGCCTCCGCGACGAACACCGCGCCCACCATGCGGCCCTTCACCGTCATGGAGAACGACGACGTCAAGGTCAGCGCCATCCTCGTCCCGCACGGCGCGGTGTACCCCGCCTACGCCTACCGCTTTGACACCGACCACGGCAGCGTCGTCTTCTCCGGCGACACCGCCCCCACCCCCAACATCATCACGCTCGCCAAAGACGCGGACGTCCTGGTCCACGAGGCCCTCTACCCCGACGGGCTGGCGAGCTTGGGCCTGACCCAGTCCCTCATCGACCACATCCTGGCCACGCACACCGACGTCGCAGAGCTCGGCAGGATCGCGTCCGAGGCCGGTGTCGGCACTCTGGTCGCCACGCACCTCAGCCCGGGCCGGACGGCCGCCGTCTCCGACGCGACGTGGCGACGGCTGCTCCGCGACAGCGCACACCGGTCCGGCTACGGCGGCCGCATGCTCCTGGGCGCGGACCTGATGCACGTACCGGTACGGCGCGGCCACATCCGCCGGGGGTAGCTGGAAACGCGTCACCGGGCCGCGGCGATGGTGTCGGCGGCCCCCGGGTGCGGATCTGATGGTCGACACGAGCGAATTCACCAGGCGGCGGCCGTCCCACATGGCCCGGCTGACGTTCGCTGCCACCTCCTCCGGTCAAAGGCCCCGGGCAGCGGAGTCGGTCCTCACGCGGCGCGGGCCTGCCCGAAGGAAACTCGGCCGGGCCTGTCCCCCGGGAGCTCGGCATGCCGGGCCCCCGGGCCAGGCCCGTCCGGCTCGCGTCACGTCAGTCTTGGGTGGCGGCACCACCGGCTCGGCGTACGGGATCGTAGGCGCGGAGGAATCCGCACATGCCCAGCGACTGCTCCGGGGGCTGCGCGATGCGTATGACCTCGGCGTTCAGCAGGTGGCTCCAATCGCCCTTCTCCAGGACGCCGATGTGCCGCAGCGCCGTCTGTGCGGCCGTCAGGGCGCCGGCGTGCACGGTCTCCTCCCAGGCGGCCAGTCGTGGACGGACGATCTCGGCCGCCGCCCGGCAGAAGTCCTCGAAGGGGGCCCGATTGCCGAGCCCCCACTGACGCGTGAGCTCGGTGAACCCTTCGACCGCCAGGTCCCTTCGGGCGCGGGCGCGTTCCTGGCTGGGGGTGCCCTGCGCGTCGAGGACGGAGGCGGTGTCCGGGTAGCGGGCGGGGGTGAGGTACTCGGGCGGGAAGGTCATCACCGCGTCGCCGGCCTCCGGCTGCCGCACACCAACGTCACGCTGAGGAACAACTACATCTCCCAGGCCGACACCGCCTACGGCTGCAACGGCATCTACCTGACCGACGTCCGCAACGCGCTGGTGGACCACAACGTGATCGCCCACTCGGGCACGTCCGGCATCGAAACCTACTAGTCCGACCAGGTCACCATCCAGCACAACGAGGTGTACGGCACCACGAAGAAGGCCGGAGGGGCCGACTTCAACGCCATCGACCCGGACAAGGGCACCACCGCCGCCACCGTGCAGTACAACTACGTGCACGACAACGGTGACGGCATCCTCTTCTGCCAGTTCTCCTTCGGAAGCGTCACCGCCCGGTACAACATCGTCGCCAACAGCAGCCGCTACCCGTTGTACCTGCACTCCGACAAGGCGGCCGCGGACATCTACAACAACACCGTCTACAACGACAACAGCAGCAACTACCTGGTCTACGGCTACGGCTCGTCCCTGGCCAGCCACTACACCCTGCGCGACAACGCCTTCTTCTCGACGGTGGACGGAGCCAGCCTGACCACCAGCTCGACCATCACGTACGACAACAACTACTACGGCGGCGCCACGCTGCCCGTCCCGTCCGAAGACACCCACGCCGTCTTTGGTGACGCACTGTTCGCCAACCCGGCCGTGTCCGGCCCCTACGGAGACGCCACCAGCGGCCCGCAACTGGCCACGGCTCTCGGCTACGCCCCGACGGACGGCTCCGCGCTCATCGACAGCGGCGCGGCCATCACCGACAACGGCGGAGCCGACTACCGGGGCGCCGCCCTCTACCACGACGCACCGGACATCGGCGCGATAGAGAACTAGCACCTTCCTCAGCGCCTGCTTCGAAGCCCGGAGGGGGCGCTCGCTACCACTGGTAGGGCAGGTACTTCCCGTCGAGGGTGATGACGACCCGGTCGCCCGCAGGGTCGGGGACACGCTGGACGTCGAGCCGGAAGTTGATCGCGCTCATGATGCCGTCACCGCACTGCTCGTGGATCAGCTCCTTGATGGTCGGCCCGTAGACCTGGACGACCTCGTAGAGCCGGTAGATCGTGGGATCCACCGGGACGGCGGCGTCCAGGGCTCCGCGGGTCGGCTGGAGCTGGAAAGCGAGGGCGGCGTCATCTCCGAGTTCGAGCAGGGCCGCCGCGGTGGCCGCCTCGTCCTTGCCCATCGGGTGCTGGCCGAGCAGGGCCGCCGTGGTCCAGGCCAGCGGCTTGCCGACCGCTTCGGCCAGTTGGGCCCATGTGACCCCGGTCTTCATCTTGGCCTGACGTACGGCTTCGGCGGCTTCCTGCTTGCTGAGCATGCACATCTCCCTTGACGGCGGTGATCCTCGTCGCACGTCACTCCAGAGTAGGCGGGAGGGAGCTGGTGTGACGCGTGCGCGGGACGTAACCCCGGGCGCAACGGCTATGCCGAGGCCGACACAGCCCCCGCAGGACCAGGGCGATGGCCAGTTGTACGGTTGCCATCGTTCGCATTCTGAAAGATCGGGAAGACGAGGTGACGTCCGATGAGGGCAGCCCGGCTTGGTGAGTGGGGTGTCGGGGCCAGGATCGAGGACGTGCCGGACCCGGTACTTCCCGTGCACGGCGAGGTCGTGGTGGAGGTGGAGGCGGCCGCGGTCACCCACCTCGACCTGACGGTGATGTCAGGGACCTTCGCCTACCGGCCCACTCTCCCCTTCACCCCTGGTACCTCCGGCGTGGGCACCGTCGTCGCGGGCGACGACACCTGGCGCGGACGCCGGGTCCTGGTCCGCGGCGGCGGCATCGGCCTGGAGCGCGACGGCACCTGGGCGCAGCAGGTGGCCGTCCCCGTCACCGCGTTGCGGGAGGTCCCCACGGAGGCGGACGCACCGCTGACCGCAACCTGCTACTCGCCGCTCACCACCGGGTGGGCCGCCGTCGAGGTCGTCGGGCAGATTCGCAAGGGAGAACGCGTCGTGGTCACCGGCGCCTCCGGGGCCGTCGGCTCCCTGTGCGTCCAGCTGGCCGCGCGGGCCGGAGCACATGTCACGGCCGTCGTCAGCCGGGAAGCCCGTACCGCGGCAGTCCCCGAAGCCGCTGACGAGATCCTGGTCGGCTGGGACGAGGACACCGTGACCCGTATCAAAGAGGCCGGAGGAGCCGACGCGCTCCTCGACCCGGTCGGCGGTGACACCGTCCCCCTGTTCCTGCCCGCGCTCAACCCGGGCGCCCGCGCCGTCCTCATCGGTTACGTACGCGGCAAGAGCCTCACCGTCGATCTGCCCAGCCTCTTCGCGGCCGACGTTCGCCTCCTGCCCGTCAACATGGTCCGCCAGCCCGTCCCCGACGCCACGTTCGCGGCCCTGCTCACCGACCTGACCGAGGGCCGCCTCAGACTCAACGCGACGGCGTTCCCCTTCGACAGGCTCGCCGACGCCATCGAGGCCCGGCGCACAGGCGGCAGCACGGGCACCGTCGCCGTCACCCTGTAGGCGACGGGCAGCGCCAGGCGGTCGGGGTGAAGGCGACCGGACTTCAAGTCCAGCCTGGACCGCAGCGCCCGCAAGGCTGCCTGGCGGATGATCCGCCGCGAGGAGTGCCTGGACGACGACGTCTGATTCATACGCCCCGGCTGGATATGCTGGCCGGGGCACCCTTGGGAGGACATCGTGAGCACACAGCCGGACCACGGCACGGAGCTGGTATCGCGCCCCGAACGTACCCCCGACGCCGTCCGCGTGGCGCTCGCCCGGATCGCCCCTCACCGCCTGGACGAGATGGAAAAGCACAAGGAAGAAGCACTCGCCGCCGCCATTCGGACCAGCAAGATCGGGCACCTTCAGCACTGGCTGACCCACTGGGCCGCTCAGGTGGAGATCGAGCGTCGGCCCGATCTCTCCGCACGCCGTAGCCGTGCTCTCGCCGCGATCCACGGCACGACCAGCAAGGACGACCCCGCATTCCGATCCGCCATGGACGAGCTGCGTGCCATCGAGGACGTGGCGACACAGGCGGTGTCCGAGTGACGTAGGGGTGGTAGTACGACCCCAGCGAGGCGTACGTCATCGGCGGAGCACCGCCGGCGTTCGTTGCCGAGGTCGAGAAAAAAGCTGACGAGCTGGTACGGGCTGCCGCGGCCTTCTCGGAACACAGTACGAAGGGCTGGATCCGAAGGGAGATACCGCACATATCGACAGCGGATTCTTCGTCTACCTCATCGTTCCTCGGCATGAATGCGTATACGTTCGCCAAGTGACCTGGATCTGATCCGGCGGTCGGCCCCCGGCTCTTCGGAGCGAGGGCGTCACTACTGGTCACGCTACGCCACCGCCGGGAGCGTTGAGGGCGTGAACAGTGAGGCCGCTGCCCCCCGGTCGGTCTCCTGCACGTACTCAGGCTTGATGTCAGGCCGCAAACGCCGCCCTCGACTCCATGACCCTGCTGGTCGCCATCATCTTCCTGGTTGGGGACGAAGCTCGCGTCCAACGAGCAGAACCGTCATGGCGACACCGCAGGCACCGGCGGCGAAGACAGCGGCGGCCGGCCCAAAGAACTGAGCGGTTGTGCCACCGAGGGTGAAACCGAGGCCCTCTGCTACTGCCAGTCCAGCCCCGTTGAGGGTCATGGTTCGCGCGAAGAGGTACACCGGTACCGCATCACGAACCCGCCCATCGAGTCCGACCATGTACATCCCGGCCGTGTTGGACACCAGGATGAGCACCAGGTGCATGACCGCGGGCGACGCAGCGCGTTGGTGAAGGCGGTGGTCAGGCCGGTGGCATCGGCCGGATCGGCCAGCAGGCGGGATCCGGCGTGGCTGACCACTCCGTGGCCGTCGGCCGAGACGACGAGCTGGGGGTGCGAGGCCGTGGCGTGCACCCAGAAAGTGCCTCCTGAACTGGAACGACAGAAGCTTTCGACCAGCCCTGTCGCCCCAGTTCAGAAGGCACTTTTGCGCTCCCGCACATGATCCGCGCGACACTCAAGCGAAGAGGCGCGGCCAGCCGCCGGGGGTACCGCGGTCCCCCCGGTCGGCGTTGTGATGGCCGTATCAGGAACCGCTGCGCTGGTCTCCTTCGTGGTTACGCGCGGAGCCCTACCGCGCCGCGTCCGTCGCCGTGACCGTCGTGAACGGCAGCACGAGCCTCGACCGGTGGGCGGCGTCACGGTAGATCTTGTGGGTGACGGGGCGGCCCACCGGCAGGTGGAAGGCGTCCGGCGGCAACAGGGCGTTGTGCTCGTCGGCCAGCGGCTCGTCGTTGGAGAGCTCCACGACCAGCTTGTGGCCCGGCAGGAACGTCGCCGCGAACGGGTAGACGCGCAGCACGTACTCCTCGATCTTCCCCGGCTCGACCGGCACCGCGCGGGTGTGCGGGTGGTGGGGGTCGCCCTCCGTGGTGCGCTCCTCGTCGAGCTCGCGGTGCGATGCCTTGAGATAGGCCGTCGTGATGAGCTGACGCTTGCCGTTCGGGGCCTCGTCCCACATACGCAGGATGAAGTTGGTGTCGGGCTGGTCGATCTCCGCGAAGAGGTGCGCCGCGCCCTGGCCGATCATCTCGGTGGGCTCGGTGAACGGGGCGGTGCTCCAGTTGAGGATCTCCACCTTGTCGGTCACCGTCAGCGGCGCCTGGTAGAAGCCGTCGGGGGCGGCGTACTCGGCGCCCATGAGCTCGGGCTCGAAGGAGAGCTTGCGGCGCGGGCGGAGGTAGAGCGACTTGTACTCCACGTCCTTCGGCGGCCACTGCGCACCGGTGAGGGTCTCGCGCGAACCCTCGACGTGGACGGTGACGGCGGGCTCGTCCATGACCCCGTTGCCGATGCCCTTGATCCAGTACTCGTACCAGCGGAACATCTTGTCGTGCTCCTCGATGAAGGGGCGCGACTGCATCGGCGGGTAGGGGCCGATGTCGAGCTTCTTCGGGCCCTTCAGCGAGTTGTAGAGCTCGATGGTGCCGTCCATCGTCCAGCCACGGCCCTGGTCGATCTGGAGCCAGACGGGGATGTCGATGTCGGGCGCGAGCGTGACCGGGTTGCGCTCCTCGTACCAGTCGCCGTCGACCTCGTTCATCACGATGTCGAACCAGGCCTCGTGGTTCTTCGGGTAGTTCAGCACGTGGACCAGGTTGGGCCAGGCGGCCACGTCCGGGTCCTGCAGGCGCTTGGCGACGCGCTCCTTGATCTCCTCGGGGGAGAAGGTCTCGAGCATGCGGGACTTGACGCCGTCGGTGAAGGCCCAGCCGGAGTCGCCACCGCGGCCCTCGCGGGCGGCGCGCGGCATGAACCACATGACGCCGCCGTGGTAGGTGGTCTCGTAGAAGTCGTAGTGGCCGCCGCTGACGAAGATCGCCTTGAGGCTCGGCGGCCGCTCGGCTGCCGCCAGCACCTGCATCGAGCCGAAGTAGGAGATGCCGATCATGCCGACGTTCCCGTCGCACCACGGCTGCGCCGCGACCCACTCGATGAAGTCGTACGCGTCCTGGCCGAGCGAGACTCCACCGGCGTTGTAGTTGCCGATGTGCTCGCCCTCGGAGGCGCCGGAGCCACGCAGGTCGCCGATGACGTGGACGTAGTCCTCCGCGACGACGCGCGCGATGTCACCGGCCTCGATGCAGCCGTCCCACATCGGGCTGGGGCGCCGCTGCGGCGGCGTGGTGAGCGCGAGGGCCTGCAGCTCCTTGCCGTACGGGCTGAGCGCCACGAGCGCCGGACGCGGCTTGTCGTCGACGCCGCTGTAGGTGTCGGCTGCCAGCGTGACACCGTCGCGCATCGGCACCCGGAGATCCTTGCGGACGGCGATCTTCTGCTCGCCCGCCTGGATCGTCTGAAAGTCAGTCATGAGTGCGAAGCTCCTCCGGGGGCCTGGGGGTCATCCCCCAGGACAGTGCAGTACGAGTTCTGGTCGAGGTGGGTGCGGTAGCCGTGCATCGAGGTGAAGAACGGCGAGGGCTCGAGTGCGGGGTCGCCTGTGTAGCCGAGCTCCTCTGCGGCCGGGGCGAACGGGGAGTACGGCGAGTCCGTCTCCTGCAGGCCGGCCCCCAGGCAGCCGCAGGCGGCCGCGCCGACACGGCCCTCTGCAGCGAGACTCTGGTCGAGTGCCTCCTGGGCCTGCGCGGCGTCGAGCTCGACGCCGTACGGCGTGCCGTCGGCGCGGCGGTACGGGTGCCCGAGGTACAGGTGCCGCGGACGGATCTCGTCACGCACGTACTCCAGGCTGGTGCGGTAGGCGACCGGATCCACGTAGCCGGGGAAGCCGTTGGCGGCCCCGTGCACCTGCACCGCGTCGCCGACGAACACGGAGCGCTGACCGTCGATGGCGTAGGCGACCGATCCGGGCGTGTGGCCCGGGATCGAGTGCACCGAGACGGTGACGTCGCCGCCGAGGGAGAGGGTCTCGCCGCCCTTGACGAGTAGGGAGGGCTCCATCTCACCGGAGATGACGGCATGCGTGGCGGCCGTCACCTTCGCCTCGCCCTCGGGGTCGCCCAGGTACTGGCCCCGTCCCGCGAGGTACTCCTCCACGTGGGCCCGCCGCGAGCGGAGCATCGGCGCGTCGGCCTCGTGGATCACGACCTTGGCGCGCCGGCCGGTGAGCTCCCACAGGGCGTGCGCCCCGCCGAGGTGGTCGATGTGACCGTGGGTCAGCAGGATCCAGCGCACGTCCTCGATGCGGCGTCCGATCGCCTCGAGCGCGGGAGCCATCCCTTCGGCGGGCGAGGAGGCGATCCCGGTGTCGACGATGGCCGGCTCGGGTGCGTCGATGAAGAAGCTGTAGAGACCGAATCGACCCCACGGCGAGACCAGGGGATGGACGTTGACTGCGTGCGTCATGGCTCTCTTTCCGAACTCGTACGCGGGGTCGGGCGGTTCAGCGCCGGTTGAGGAAGTCGCGCGTCTGGGCGAAGACCTTGTGGTACTCCGGGATCCAGGAGAAGTGCTGGACGAATCCGTGGCCCGCGCCCTCGTACCGGCTCACCGTCGTCTCCACGCCGGCCTCCTGCAGCTTCCGGCCGTAGAGCTCGCCCTCGTCGCGCAGCGGGTCGAGCTCGCCGGTGACGATGAGGGCCGGCGGCAGCCCGGTGAGGTCCGCCCGCTTGATCGGCGAGACGAGCGGGTCCGCGGGATCGGCGCCGCTGTCGATGTAGAAGGCGTTGAAGGGCTTCAGCCCCGCCGTCTCCAGGCCGTAGCCCACGGCGTTCTCCCGCAGCGAGGCATAGCGGTCGACGTCGAAGTCCAGGTCGAGCGAGGGGTAGTAGAGGACCTGGTGGGTGATCCGGTCGAAGCCGTCGTCGTGCGCCTTGGCTGCGACCGCGGCGACGAAGGTGCCGCCGGAGCTGTCACCGGCGACGGCGAGGGTCGTGCCGTCCCAGGCAAGGCTCTCGCCTTCCTCGGCAGCCCAGCGCACGACCGCGTAGCAGTCGTCGAGACCGGCCGGGAAGGCGGCCTCGGGCGCCAGGCGGTAGCCGACGGAGACGACCTTGAGACCCGTTTCCTTGGCCAGCGAGCGCGCGACGTGGTCGTGCGTCTCCAGGCTGCCGAGGAAGAAGGCGCCGCCGTGGAAGTAGACCAGGACGCCGTAGGTGTCGGCCTCGACCGGCGTGTAGATCCGCACCGGTACCTCGCCCGACGCCGTCCGCGCGGTCACGTCCTGGACGGCGTGGAGCGGCAGGCGCTCTTCGAGGGGAGCGACATGCGCCTCGTCCCCGGCGCGCATGGCGACCGGGTCGAGCGGGCCTTCGGGCTGGGCAGGCAGGCTGGCGAGGACCTTGGCGATTTCAGGATGCAGTGGCATGGCGTTACTCCTGCGGGGCAGCGGTTGCGGGCTTCTGACCGGGGAAGACCTCGTGAATCTCTTCCTCGGTCCACCCCTGACGGGAGATGCGCTGCAGCTCGTCGGTCACCGGCTTGCGGGTGGCCTGGAACAGGGCCAGCGCCTCCTTCACGGAGTCCGCCTGCTGCAGGGCGTCTGCGAGCGCTCCGGCGTCCTCGATGGCCGAGTTCGCGCCCTGGCCCTGGTGGTGCAGCATCGAGTGGGCCGCGTCGCCCACGAGGACGACGGAGTCCGTGTGCCACGTGTCGATCGGGTCGATGTCGTAGACCGCGCGGATGTTCACGGTGTCCATGTCGAGGTCGCGCGTGATGTTCACGAGGCGCTCGTCGAAGCCCTCGACCGTCGCCAGGAGGTCGTCCTTGGTGACCTGCGGTGCCCAGGTGCTGTCCGGGCACAGGGCGGTGATGTCGAACGACACCTGGCCCCGGTGGCGCAGCGGCAGCAGGTAGATCTTCGTGCCCCGGCCGATGTACATCCGCAGCTGGTCGTCGGTGACCATCCCGTAGGCGTCGTCGACGGAGATCACCGTGCGGTAGGCGTGCTCACCGGAGAACACCGGGCCCTTGGCGCTGAACAGCTCTCGGCGCACCACCGACTTGATGCCGTCACCACCGACGACCAGGTCGGCCTCGACGGTCTTGCCGCCCGCGAAGGTGAGGACGGCGCTGTCGCCCTTGTCCTGGACGGTCTCCAGCTTGTGACCGAGGTGCACCATGCCATCGGGGAGTACGCCCAGGAGCGCGTCGATGAAGTCACCGCGGTGGATGAGGTGGGTGTGGGTCTGCTCGCCGGCGGCCGGCCACGCCTCCTTCATCATCTGTTCACCGGTGGCCGTGAGGATCTCGAAGTAGTCGCTGGGCGAGCTCACTTTCGCGATCGCGTCGAAGATTCCCCACTGGCGGAACCGGTTCATGGTGGAGGGACGCAGGCCGATGCCGGCGCCGACCTCGCCGATCTGGCTCGCCTGCTCGTACACGTTGACGTCGGCGCCGAGCAGGCTGAGGGCCTTGGCCGCCGCAGCGCCGCCGTACCCCGCGCCGACGATGGCGATCTTGAGGTTCTTCAGGTCTGAGAGCTGCATGGTGGTTCTCTCTACTTCTGGATGGTCAGGAAGTCGGCGGGGTTGTCGACGAAGATCGTCTTGATCGCGGCCTCGTCGAGGCCGGCGGCGCGGAGGTCCGGGATGAGGTCGTCGAAGATGTAGTTGACGGTGTGGCCCTTCACGCCCGGCCAGCCCAGCGGGCTGCAGTTGGCGTCGGCGGAGGCGAGGACCTGCTTGAGCCGGCCTTCGCCGATGAAGCGGAGGAAGTGGTCCAGCCGTTCCTTGCGGGGGCGGGCCCAGAACGGCGGGTCCGGCAGCTCCGTCTCGTAGCCGAAGGTGTCGAAGCCGATGCGACCGCCCTGCTCCGCGATCCAGACATCGTGCGTTTTGTCGGCGTTCACGCCGTCGTCGACGTGCCCGAACAGAACGCGGTCCAGGGGAAGGCCCTCTTCGTTGAAGATCGCGATCGCGTTCTCGGCGTCGATCGCGAGGTGGGTCAGGATCGGCACGCCCGTGGTGAGCGAGGCTCGGGCCGCGGCGCGGTAGATGCGCTTGTCCAGGTCCGTCATACGGCCACCGCGGCTCACGCCGACCTTGATGACACCGGCGAGGCTGCCGGTGTTGCCGATGCCGACGGTGATCTCGTGGACGAACTGCTGGGTCAGGTAGTCCACGCCGGCCTGGGCGAAGTGCGCCAGGGCGGTGTCGCCGCCGACGAAGCCGGTGCAGGCGACGATGTGGACGCCCGTCTTCGCGGACAGCGACTTGTAGTAGTCGACGTCACGGCCGTTGCAGATCCCGGTCGCGTCGACGAAGGTGCCGCCGCCGTGCTCGTGGAACGTGCGCAGCTTCGGGACGGTCTCCTCGTACCGCTGCTCGGGGGCCTTCCACCACTTCGTGTCCAGCTCGGAGCCGGGCATGCCGTAGCCGATGTGCTCGTGGATGGCCACGAGACCCAGCTCCTCGGTCGGGATCGGCCCCAGGACGGTATTCACTCGCGACACAGAACTCACCTTTGAGAAAAGAAACTTGATGGGCGTTCGCGTCGGCGCGCTCAGCGCACCGACAGCAGGTCGCGCGGGTTCTCCACGAGAATCCGCTGCACGTCCTCGTCGCTGAGGCCCTGTGCCTTCAGGAGCGGGACGAAGGTGGTCAGGACGTAGCTGTACGGCAGGTCGTTGGCGGGGTGGCCCTTCGCCACCCCGGTCGCGTTGCTCGACAGCAGGATCCGGTCGCCGAAGCCGGCCTGCACGAGGTCGGCGACCAGGGCGACACGCTCGGCATCCGTGATGTGGGCCGCGTCCTCCACGCCGACGTGGTCGAGTGCGACGTAGGCGCCGCGGCGGGCGATCTCGAGGGGCGCACCGGCGGCGACGGCGTCCTTGCGGTCGAGTCCGCCGACGACCACGCGGTCGGCCGGCAGCTTCTCGTCCAGGACGACGTCGAGGTCGTGGACAGCGTCGCCCCCGTAGCGGATGGAGACCGCGACGCCGGTGCTCAGGGCGGTCTGGGCCGCACCGCGGAACAGGCTCTCGTCGGTCGCGGTCATGCCCTCGGTGGTCGCGGTGGTGGCCACCAGGCCGGCGACGCCGCGTCGCTCCACACGGGGGACCACCATGCCCTCGGTGACCTCCTTGGTGAAGAGATCGGCGAACTTCTCGGCCGGCCAGGGCGTCGGCGGGTTGGTCTGGGGCGTGAGGAAGTAGCCACCGAGCAGCTCCTCCGGGCCCTGACCCGTCGAGGCGACGATGTGCACGCCGGTCGCGCGGGAGAGGCTCTCGTACAGCCGGACATCCCGGCCGTGGAACATGCCGGTGCTGTCGACGATCGTGCCGCCGCCCCGGGCGCGGAAGTCCTTCAGCTTCGCGGCGAGTGTCTCGAAGATCTCGGCGCGGTCGATGGTGATGTCGAAGGCGTACTCCGCGCCCGGAACCACCGACAGCAGTGCCTCGTGGACCGAGACGACGCCCAGTTCCTCAGTCGGCACCGGGCCCAGGACGGTGTTCACGGTGTTGCTCTTGAGGCTCATGCCTGCCCTCACATGTCCGGGGTGGGGTGCACAGCACCCCGTGGCTGCTGTCACGGTAGCCATTCGGTTTACATGACGTCAATGAAATGAACGCTTAGAAAAAACATTTCACTGAGGGTAGGGTCGACAAGCCGGGCTGCCTGGCGGCTGTTGTCAGGCCGTGCGGCCGAGACTCCGCGCGATGCCCTGAGCCGTCCCCTCAAGGGCTGATACCAGACGGGCACGCTTGCGGCGCAGGTCCGGCGCAACGAAGCCGACCGGGGCGACGACCTCGTCGACCGCCCAGCAGGCGCCCAGGAGCATCTCCTCGACGGTCGTCGCGGAACCTTTTGCACGGAACCGGACAGGTCCGCCGTCGCGGAAGCTGCGGATGCGGTGGAGGTCGACGCGGTGGGAGCGGCGTGCGTAACCGAGGCAGCGACAGTGCGGGTCGCAGACGATGATGTGGCGTTCGAGCTCGACAGGGGGCGGTAGCGGGCGGGGTCGGTCTGAGGACGCGGCCGGCGCCGAGCTCGGTCAGCAGTCGCCGCCGGACCACGTCGCCAGAGCACGCCAGGGCGCGGGCCTGGGATGCCGTGATCGGCCCGTAGCCGGCCGGCTCACCGGGCGCGTCCGAGGCTCCGAGCAGCACGTGCCACGGCACGGTGACCTGCACGGCCACGCCGACCAGGCCGCGTCCGCGGCCGTGGAAGCCGCATGTATCCCCGGATCCACCAGACGTCGCAACGCATCTCTGATGCCGACTACGCTCACAGCGCCGGACCGGGCCAGGGGGTCGGCCTGCGCGGATGTGGAGCCGCCCAGAACAATCGACCACGCGTCGGATGGTCGCGAACCGCTTGACCAGCGGCGACCCTGCCATCCGTGGCGCGCCCGGTCCCGCGGGCCTGGTCAGGTCAGGTCAGGTCAGGTCAGGTCAGGTCAGGTCAGCAGCCGTACCCAACTGGCGCTGAGCTCGTCGAGCATCTGGTCACGCGTGAGCTTCCAGTCGGCGCCATCCCAGTTCTGGGCGACGAAGTCGAGCTGGGCCATCGCAAGGACGCCCCGGAAGTGGCGTTGATGGGGCTCGAAGCGCCCAGCCGTCGCCAGTCCGTCCTCGATGTCGCTGATGGCCTCCTCCAGCCATCGCTCGACCAGGTCGGTGAGCTCCGGGTCGACCACCGCGGCATCGCGGCCGATGCGGATGATCGGTCGGATGGCCGGCCAGTTGTCGGCGGTTCGCCGCAGCCACGCCATGATCACCTCCGGCGTCCCGTCCGCGACGGTGGCGACGAGGTCCTGCGCCGTGGAGCCGTGCTCGGGGGAGCGGACGCGCTGCAGCGCCTCGTTGAGCTGCTCGTCGATGAGCGCCTTCATCAGTTCGCTGCGGGAAGGGAAGTAGGCGTAGAAGGTCACCCGTGTGGTGCCCGCCGCGGTCGCGATGTCGTCGACCGTGGTGGCGGCGTACCCCTTCGTCTTGAACAGCTCGAGTCCTGACTCCAGCAGCAGACGACGCGTCATCTGCTTCTGTGCCTCACGAAGGTTCGCCATGACCGGATCTTAACGCCCCGCTGCACGTCGAACACACATGTTGGCTTCATACGGTACGTGGTGCATGAAATATTTACGGGGCGTGTATCGAATGCCGCGGTCCTTGGTGCCGGCGGCTCACGGGAGCAGGTCGACGGAGAGTCGTTCCCGTAGCTGCGCGACCGTGATGCCGTACGTCTCCAGGACCCGGACCCCGTCCGGGCCGGGGGCGAAGATGCCATGATCGGTGTAGACGAGGCTGACGCAGGCGGTGCCGGTGAGCGGGCAGGTGCAGGCGGGGACGAGCTTGGGGGTGCCGTCCCGGGTGAACAGCTTCATCATCACCAGGACCTGCCGCGCTCCGACGGCGAGATCCATCGCGCCGCCCACGGCGGGGATGGCGTCGGGATCACCGGTGTGCCAGTTGGCCAGGTCACCGTGGGCCGATACCTCGAACGCCCCGAGGACGCACACGTCCAGGTGACCGCCGCGCATCATCGCGAAGGAGTCGGCGTGGTGGAAGTACGCCGCCCCGGGCAGCTCGGTGACCGGTACCTTTCCGGCGTTCGTGAGGTCGGGGTCCACCTCGTCGCCCACCGCGGCCGGACCCATGCCGAGCATGCCGTTCTCGGTGTGCAGCACGATCCCCGCGTCCGGCGCCAGGTGCTCGGCGATCCGGGTCGGCTGCCCGATGCCGAGGTTGACGTAGGAACCGGGCGCGATGTCGCGGGCGATGCGGGCCGCGAGTTCGTCGGTGGTGAGCGGGCCCCGGTCGGTGTGCTCCAGGGGGCCCGTGCGGGGCGTGGTGTTCGTGGCTGTCATCAGCGGGCTCCTTGCACGGTGAGCCTGCGGGCCTCGGCCCGTACGAGGCGGTCGACGTAGATACCTGGGGTGACCACGGTCTCCGGGTCGATCTCTCCGACGGGCACGATGTCGGTGACCTGGGCGACGACCGTGGTAGCCGCGGTGGCCATGACGGGGCCGAAGTTCCGGGCGGTCTTGCGGTAGACGAGGTTGCCCATGGTGTCCGCACGGTGCGCCGAGATCAGGGCCACGTCCCCCTTGATCGGGTACTCCAGAACGTGAGCGCGTCCGTCGATCTCCCGGGTCTCCTTGCCCTGAGCCAGCGGGGTGCCGACGCCGACGGGACTGTAGAAGCCGCCGATGCCCGCACCGGCGGCCCGCATCCGCTCGGCGAGGGTGCCCTGCGGCACCACCTCCAGCTCCACCCGGCCGGCCCGGTACAGCTCGTCGAACACATAGGAGTCGCTCTGCCGGGGGAAGGAGCAGATCACCTTGCGCACCCGGCCGGCCTTGAGCAGTGCGGCCAGGCCCACGTCCCCGTTGCCGGCGTTGTTGGACACCACGGTCAGCTCGCCGGCGCCCTGGCGGATCAGCGCGTCGATGAGATCGAACGGCATGCCCGCCAGACCGAATCCGCCCACCAGGACCGTCGAGCCGTCCTCGATGCCCGCCACGGCCTCGTCGGCCGTCGCGGCGATGGTCGTTCTCATCCCTGGCTCACTTCGTCGGTGACGTTCTCCAGGACCACGGCGAGGGCCTGGCCCACGCCGATGCAGATGGCCGCGACGCCCCAGCGCTGTCGCCGCTCGCGCAGCACCTTCGCCAGGGTGGCAAGGAGCCGGCCGCCCGAGGCGCCCAGCGGGTGCCCGATCGCGATGGCGCCGCCCCGGGTGTTGACGATCTCCGGGTCGATGCCCCAGGCGTCCACGCAGGCGAGCGACTGCACCGCGAACGCTTCGTTCAGCTCGACCGCACCCACGTCGCTCCAGCCGATCCCGGCCCGGCGCAGTGCCTGCTCGGCGGCCTCCACGGGGGCGTAACCGAACATCTGCGGCTCGACGGCGTGCGCTCCGCGGCCGGCGATGCGGGCTACGGGGGCGAGCCCGATGCGGTCGGCCGCCGCCGCGGTGCCCAGCAGCACGGCGGACGCCCCGTCGCTCAGCGGGGAGGCGTTGCCGGCCGTGATCGTCCCGTCCGGGCAGAACGACGGCTTGAGGGCCGCCAGTTTCCCGGGGTCGGTCTCGGGGCGGATGCCCTCGTCGCGGGCAAGCCCCTCCATGGGGAGGACCAGGTCGTCGTAGAAACCGTCGTCCCAGGCCCGGGTGGCCAGCGTGTGGGAGCGCACCGCGAACGCGTCCTGACGCTCCCGGGAGATAGAGAACTTCTCCCGGAGCAGTTCGTTGCACTCCCCCAGGGAAACCGTCCATTCCTTCGGCATGGTGGGGTTGACCAGCCGCCAGCCCAGGGTCGTGGAGACGGCCGTGACATGGCCGACGGGGTAGGCGCGGTCCGGCTTGGGCAGCACCCAGGGCGCGCGGGTCATGGACTCCACGCCGCCGGCGACGACGATGTCCGCGTCGCCGGACTCCAGGGTGCGCGAGGCGATGATCGCCGCGTCCAGGCTGGAGCCGCACAGCCGGTTCACGGTGGTGGCGGGAACGCTCACCGGCAGTCCGGCCAGCAGCACCGCCATCCGGCCGACGTTGCGGTTGTCTTCGCCGGCGCCGTTCGCATTGCCCCACACCACGTCACCGATCGCGGTGTGGTCCAGGTCCGGCGCCCGGTCCAGCAGCCCGGTCAGTGCGGTGGCGGCGAGATCGTCGGGCCGCATGCCGGCCAGGGCTCCGTTGAAACGGCCGAACGGGGTGCGGGCCGCCGCGTAGAGGTAGGCGTCGCTCATGATCTGCGGCTTCCGGCGACCGTCAGCGCTTCGTCCTCCGCGTCCTCGACGACCGCCGAGGACAGCGGGATCGGCGTGAACATGGGGGGTTCCTCGTCCGGCGTCAGCGCGGTCGGGCCGTACACCCAGTCGGTGAAGGAGTAGTCATAGGTGTCCCGCGCCCGCATGATCGCGTTGCGCTGGAGCCGGGACTCTCCGTCGAGGTGCCACAGCTCGCCCCAGGCGCGGGCCGTGGCCTGCACCCGGTGGCAGTGCTCCACCCGTACCGCCTCGTACGCCGTCAGCGCGGCGTCCCAGTCCGGTTCGGTGCCCGCCGGAGTGGCCTCGGCCAGCCGGGCGTACTGCCGGGCGAGCACCCAGCCGTCCTCGATCGCCATGATCGCGCCCTGCGCCATGTACTGGAGCGGCGGGTGCGCGGCGTCGCCCAGCAGGGCGATCCGCCCGTGCACCCAGGTCTCGATGGGGTCACGGTCGTACATCCGCCACCAGCGGTCCCGCCACATCAGCGGAATGCCCTTGCGCACGGTGTCGCAGGTGGCCTCGAAGGCCGCGTCCAGCTCGTCGGGGGTGCCCCAGTCCTCCTGACCGGCCATGGCCTTGGGCGACTCGAACACGGCGACCTGGTTGAACATGTCGCCGCCGCGCAGGGCGTACTGGACGAAGTGGCAGTGGGGGCCGACGTAGACGGTGACGTCCTGCTCCGCGATGCCGTTGTCCCGGACCTGCTCGATCGGGACGGCCGCGCGGTAGGCGACGTAGGAGGAGCTGACCACGTCGTCGTCGATCAGCTGGCGGCGGGCCACGGAGTGCAGTCCGTCGGCCGCGATCACCAGCGGGGCGGACTCGACTCGCCCGTCCTCGAGGAGGACCCGAGCGCCGCCCTCGGTGTTCTCGTAGCCGACGACGGTCTGGTCGTTCAGCAGCTCGACACCGGCGCGTTCGCAGGCACGCAGGAAGATGCCGTGCAGATCGCTGCGGTGGATGACCATGTACGGGAAGCCGTAGCGGCGTTCGAGGTCGCGCAGGTCCAGCCGGGTCAGTTGCCGGGAGTCGAGCGCGTCCCGCATCACCATGTTCTCGGGGACGACGCCAAGAGTCTTGGCCTCCTCGAGCAGGCCGTACTCGGCAAGGATGCGGGTGCAGTTGGGGGCGATCTGCAGGCCGGCGCCCACCTCGCCGAACTCCGGGGCCCGTTCGAGGACACGCACGCGCAGTCCCTGGCGGGCCAGGGCGTAGGCGGAGCTGAGGCCGCCGATGCCGCCGCCGACCACGAGGACGTCGGGCCGCCCGGCGGGGCTGGATTCAGAATTCATGATCTGTTCTTTCGGTCGCGGGGCAGGCCCCGGGTCAGAGCCAGGCGCCCAGCGCGGGGGCGGGCGTGCCGTCGGCGGTAAGCGGGCCGGCACCCCGTCCGGTCAGATAGGCCGCGATGTCGTGCAACTCGCCCGTGACCAGGGCGGCTTCACCGTCGCCAGGCAGGTCCCAGGCGGCGCCGGTGGCCGGTGCCCGCAGCGTCACGGCCGGGCCGGGGGCCGCGGCGCGCTTGGTGACGACGTCGTCGCACAGGGCGGTCAGGAAGCCGGCCGGGAGGTCGGCGAAGCCGGCGCCGGTACCGAAGTCGACGGCGTGGACGCATACCTCGCGGGCGCGCATCCACGGGAGCTCGGTGGCGGGGACGGTGCGGCCCTGGGCGGTGACGACCTCGTGCTGCCACTGCTCGTCGGTGAGCCGGTCCCATCCCTCGTCGAGCGCCTGCGCGGAGGCGGTCACCCAGGAGCTGAGCTCCTCGGCCGACATGCCCTCACCCTTGGCGATGCCGGCGGCGCGCTCCTCGGGGGAGGCGTACATCGGCGTCTCTTCGCCGGTGGCCGCCCAGTGCACCAGGTTGCACAGGGCATCGGCGTTGGCGGCGACGTGCGCCGCGAGGTGCTTGCGGGTCCACTCCGGCAACACGCTGGGGGCGGAGAAGCCGGCCTCGTCGAGTCCCGCGACGGCGTCGAGCAGCAGCTTGGTGCCCGTGCGGGCCCACTCGCGCGCGTCGGCGAACGTCCGCGTACCGTCCGTCATCCCTCGACCTTGTTGGTGCAGGCGCCCAGGCCGGCGATCTCGGTGACCACGGTCTGGCCGGGAAGCAGGAACACCTTGGGGTCGCGGGCGTTGCCCACGCCCGCCGGGGTGCCAGTGGCGATGATGTCGCCGGGCTTCAGGGAGATGACGGTGGAGATGTACTGCACCAGGAAGACCGGGTCGAACAGCAGCGTGCCGGTGTCGTCCTGCTGCATGACCTGGCCGTCGACGACCGTCTTGACCTCGAGCGCGGGGCGGACGCCGCCGACCTCGTCGGGGGTGACGACGTAGGGGCCGACCGGGGTGGAGGCCTCCCAGATCTTGCCCTGGGTCCACTCGATGGTGCGGAACTGCCAGTCGCGCACCGAGATGTCGTTCATGACGGTGAAGCCGGCGATGGCGTCGGCGGCCTGCTGCTCGTCGGCGCGGCGCACCTCCTTGCCGATCACGACGGCCAGCTCGACCTCCCAGTCGAACGCGTCGGTCTCGGCCGGCCTGACGATGTCGTCGCCTGCGCCCAGCAGGGTCTCGGCGAACTTCGGGAAGAGGGTCGGGTAGTTCGGCAGCTCCCGGCCCATCTCCTTGATGTGGTTGGTGTAGTTGTGGCCGACGCAGACAACCTTGGACGGGCTGGGGACGACCGGCGCGAAGTCCGCGCCCTCGACCGGGTAGGTGGTGCCGGAGGCGGCGGCGGACTTGGACTGCCAGTCGGCCTCGGCGAACAGCCGGCCCAGGTCGGCGTACCCGAGGTCGACGAGGACCTCGCCGTCGAGGCGGACCGCCCGGGTCCCGTCGGCGGTGCGGATGGTGGCGAGCTTCATGTTCAGGCGTCCTTCTGGGTGCGGTTGAGCTTGAGCGCCTCGAAGACGGGCGCGTCGGAGAAGCGGAACAGGTCGAGGGCGCCCTCGTCGGAGTCGGTCGCGCCGGCCTCGGACTTGGCGGAGAACGGCTCCCAGGACGGGACGACGAACAGGTCGCCGCGGCTGACCGTCCAGGACTCGTTGCCGACGGTCACCACGCCGGAGCCGTCGAAGACCTGGTAGACCGACGAACCGGTCTCGCGCACCGGCGCGGTCTCGGCGCCGCGGGCGATGCGGTGGAACTCGGCGCGGATGGTCGGCAGGACGTCGGAGCCGTCGTGCGGGTTGGAGTAGCGCACCGCGGCGTGGCCGGGCTCGACGGTGCCGCCGAAGCCCTCCTTCTCCAGCAGGAGCTGGTCGCCCAGGGCAGCGTTGGTGTACTCCCACTTGTAGGACAGCAGCGGGCTGCCCGGCGTGGCCGGGGCGGCCGACAGCGGACGCAGGCCCGGGTGGCCCCACAGGCGCTCGGAGCGCGACCGTTCCGGCGTGATCCGCTCGGCGTCGCTGATCTCGTCGCGGCCGAACTCGAAGAACTGCGCCTCGGTGTCGTACTGGAACGGGATGTCCAGGCCGTCGATCCAGGCCATCGGCTCGGAGGTGGCGTTGTGGTGGGCGTGCCAGTTCCAGCCCGCCTGCGGGAGGAAGTCACCGCGGTTCATCGGCACCGGGTCGCCGCCGACGACCGTCCACACACCCGAGCCCTCGACGACGAAGCGGAAGGCGTGCTGGGTGTGCCGGTGCTCGGGGGCGTCCTCGCCGGGCATGAGGTACTGGATGGCCGCCCACAGGGTCGGGGTGGCGAACGGCCGCCCACCGAGGGAGGGGTTGGCCAGCGCGATGGCCCGGCGCTCACCGCCGCGGCCGACGGGGACCACGTCGCCGGCCTGGGCTGCCAGCTCCCGCAGGCGCTCCCAGCGCCACAGGTGCGGCACGGCGCGCGAGCGCGGGTGGGCCGGCATCAGGTCGCCGATCTCGGTCCACAGCGGGACGAGCAGCTCCTGTTCGAAGCCCCGGTACAGCTCTTCGAGCGCCGGGGTGACCTCGGGCTGCCCCTCCGCGGAGACGGCCTGGAGCCGGACCGGGGAACCCGTGCGGATGTCTTGGGCGATGGAGGACTGAGTCACGCCCCACAGCGTGCGCCGTGTCCGCCAGAAGAACATATAGATTCTGGAGAGCAGAATCCGGAGGATGCCATGGACAAACCGCTCAAGACGCCGCCGCCCTACCCCATCGCCAGCGTGGACCACGCGCTGCGGGCGGCGACCATCCTGCAGATGGAGGGCGGCGCGACCGTGTCGCAGATCGCCGAGCGGCTGGGCGTGGCCAGGTCGACGGCCCACCGGGTCCTGGCGATGCTCGTCTACCGGGACTTCGCCGTACAGGGCGAGGACCGCGTCTACCGTGCGGGGCCGGTGCTGGAACTCGCCGCGCACTCCCAGTCCCTGGTGTCGCGGCTGCGCGCGGCGGCCCTGCCCCATCTGCACCGGGTCGTCGATCTTCTGGGTGAGACCACGAACCTGATCGTGCGCACCGGGGACACGGCCCGGTTCATCGCCAGTGTCGAGTGCCGGCAGGCACTACGGGTCGGTTCCCGGGAGGGCATGGTGTTCCCGGCCCACCGCACGACGGCGGGACTGCTGCTGCTCGCCGACCTCTCCGACGAGGAACTGGACGAGGTGTACGCCCCCGAGCGCTACCGCGACCGCCCTGGCGACCGCCCCGATCTCTCCCGGCTGCGGACCGAGTTGAGGCGTCTGCGTCGCAACGGGTTCGCCGTCAACCAGGAGCGGTCCGAACGCGGTCTCGTCGCCGTCGGCGTGCCGGTGCGCGACCGGGACGGCACCGCGCTGGCCGGTCTGTCGGTGTCCATGCCCAGCGTGCGCTACGACCCGCATCGCCTCCAGCCCCTGGTCGCCGCCCTGGACGCCACGGCGCACGCCCTGGAGAAGGACCTGGCCGAGCAGCGCTGATCCCCTGACCGCACTACGGCGTGGCGGTTTCCCTTACATGGAGACCACTCGCAAATCGAGTGTCATTCTCCACGGAATCGCACCCGACTCGCGTCGTGCCCTTCTCCCCCCACCGCGCACGCAGAGCCGAGGCTTCCACGCTCTCAAGGCTCCCGTTTTCGGGATGCCCGCCTTTCCCAGCCAGGGAGAACAGCAATGACGCTCAACAACGGGACGACGACGTCCCCGGGCCCAACCGCGGGGGCCGCCCGGACACCGGGCTGGACCACCCTTCCCGTCATGCTCGCCTTCGCCCTCGGCATCTGCTTCCTCGCCGGGTTCGTCGTGGTGGAGCTGGGGGCCGAGAATCCCCGATCTTCGACCTGACCCTGTTCCGCAACCGGGCCTTCACCGTGTCGTCCGTCGTCGCGGTCATCGGCATGTTCGCCTTCCTCGGCGCCTGCTTCGCGACGAGCATGTGGCTGGGTCCCGTGCAGCAGCAGGACCCGATCCGCGTCGCGATCCCCTTCCTGCTCCTCCAGGGGCCCGCCTTCCTGCTCATTCCGATCGTCTCGCGGCTCCTCCACCGGGTCGCCGCGTCCTGGCTGCTGACCTCCGGGTTCGTCCTGATGGCGATCGGCTGTCTGCTGTGCACCCGGCTGGACGTCACCGACCCGGGACTCGGCGCGTTCGTCACGCCCGCCCTGCTGACCGGCATCGGTTTCGCCCTGACCGTCAGCTCGGTGACGGCCGTGGCGCTGAACAGCGTGCCCCCGAACCTGGCGGGCATGGCCAGCGCCACCACCAACATGCTGCGCGACCTCGGCTTCGCCCTCGGCCCCTTCGTCGTCGGCGCGGTCGCCCTCAGCAACGCGGGGTCGGCGTTCGCGGCGAACCTGGCCGGCGCGGACCTGCCGGCCAGTCAGACGGCAGCGGCACGCGAGATCGCCGAGGCCGGAGGGCCTGTCGCCGTGAACAGCCTGCCGTCCGGCGCCCCGGGATCCGCGGCGCACGGTCTGGCCCTGGACGCCCTGGGCAGCGGCTTCAGCACCGCCTACCTGATCTGCGGCGTGGCGGCCGCCGCCGCGGCGGCCCTGACCGCCTTCGGCATGATCGGGGTCCACGCCCATCGTTCTGCCGAGGACGAGGTATCCGCACTGCTGCCTCCGGGAAGCGCCGGCAGGCCGGAACCGGCCCCCACCGTGTAGGCGGCCCGGCCGCAGGGCTCCCCGAGCGGAGCTGCGCAGCGGGAGGGCACCGGTCACGACGGCCGGTGCCCTGCCGCGCTCCCGGACACGGCAGGTCCCCGCGCTTCACGCTGGGCACGGGCACCGGCGTTCACCCGGGCCGAGCCCCCCGCACTAAGGGCTGTCCCACCGGGAGCGAGACCGACGGCACCGCCCAGCACGCCGTCACTGGGCAAGGAGGACAAGGGGTGAGCCGTCCGACGCCCCATCAGAATGAGCGTCGCAGGAGCGTCACCACGCGCGCCCAGCGCCACCGTCCGCACCTGCGCCCGGCTGCGCACTGACCGACCGGTACCTCGCAGGCTGCGGCGATCTCCTGGTAGGAGGTGACGCCGCTGAAGTGCCGCAGCATCAGCACCAGCCGCAGCTGCTGCGGCAGCTCCTTCACCGCGTCCCGGATCCAGTCACGCATCGCGTGCTGCTCGATGAGCCGCTCAGGGTGGGACGGCTCGTGATCGCGAAGGTGCCACCGGCGTGATGTCGCCTGCAGTCGAGACCTGAGATCCAGGCTCGCTCCCCTGGCAGAGCGCGAGCAGTGTGGCGTCAGAAGGTCAGGTCCGCCTTGGAAATGCGGCAGTGGACGCCCTTGACGATGTCGACCACCTGGGAGACCTGGAAGTCGGCGGCCGCGCTGAGGTAGGCGAGGGCAACCGGGCCGGGGACGGAGAAGCGCTCGTCGAGGAGGGTGAGGGCGTCGCGTACGGCATGGCGCATCGCCTCGTCGAGGTCGGTGTCCAGGCCCATGACGATGTGCTCGGTGTCGGTCTCGGCGAAGGGGGCGCGCAGGCGGGATGCGAGTCGGCGGAGGGCGGGGTCGCGGTGGACGGTGAGGCGGAGGGTCGCGCGCAGAGGGGCTTCGAAGGCGGTGAGGGCCACTTCGCCGTCGCCCTGGGAGAAGTGCGGGTCGCCTGCGTAGAAGAGGGCGCCCTCGACGGCAACGGGGAGGAAGAGGCGGGCGCCGACGCCCAGGTGGCGTACGTCGAGATTGCCTCCGTGCGGGCCGGGAGGCACCGAGTGGACCGGATCTTCGGTGGCGGGAGCGGTGCCCATGATGCCGAGGAAGGGGCGAAGGGGGAAGCGGATGTCGCGACCGTCGCCGACCGGGAGGCGGCCACGGCCGTCGTCGCCGACCGTGGCGACCAGGCTGACCGGGTCGGGGCCGGGGCCCTGGGGGTATTCGCCGGGGAGCGCGCCCTTGCCGTGGCGGTTGCTGATCACTCCGTAGGGGGCGCGGCGGCGCAGGCGGAGGACCTCGACTTCCAGTACGTCGCCCGGCTCGGCCCCCTGGATGTGGACAGGGCCGGTGACCACATGCGGGCCGTGGGCGGCGGCGTCGTGGAGGCGGGTGGAGGAGGCGAGTTCGGCCGTGTCGTGGAGGATGCCGTGGATTCCGGCGGCGGCGAAGAAGGCGGCCGGGTCGCGGCCCTGGTCGGCGAGGATGCCCTCGTGGCTGATCGTGTCGAGAGTGACGCTCGCGCCTGAAGGCACCGAAAGGGACGGCTTGGAAAGGGCGTTGGGAAGCAGGCCCCAGTGGACCGCGGCCGGGTCGGCGGGGAGGTAGTGGTCGCCGTCGACAGGGCCCCGGTGGGGCTGGAGGAGGGTCACAGGGCTTCCTGGAGGTCGGCGGCGGTGAGGGTGAAGCCGAAGCACTGGCGGACGTTGTAGACGGTGGCGTCCATGCAGTACGCGGGTGAGGTGGTGGCCACCGCGTCCTCCAGCATCAGCACGTCGTAGCCGAGGTTCGCCGCGTCCATGAGGGTGGCGAGGACGCACTGGTCGGCGTTGACTCCGGCGAACAGGAGCGTGTCGGCGCGGAGATTGCGCAGGACGCTGTCGAATTCGGTGTCCTGGAAGCCGCTCATGCGGTACTTGGCGATGTGCAGGTCGCCGGGTGCCGCAAAGAGGGGTGCGGTGATGTCGGCGGACGCGCTGTCGCGTTCCAGGACCCTTGCCCCGGTGGGCAGTTGGGAGCCGATGCCGCCTCCGGTTCCCTCCTGGTCGTAGACGTGGAGGACGCCGGGCGGGAGGTTCGCGCGGTCGGGGCGGTTGCCCCAGTTGAGCCAGACGACGGGGACGTCGGCCGCCCGGAGGGCGGGGAGGAGCCTCTGGAGTACGGGGATGGGGGTGCGGGCCGGGGACACGTCCACGCCGATCGAGGCCAGCCAGCCGTCGGGCGAGCAGAAGTCGTTCTGCATGTCGATGACGACGATGGCCGTTGAGGCCAGGTCGAGCGTCAGGATTTGGGGCTGAGCCTCCACGGTCACGGGGCGGGCCGGGCGCTGCGGGCGGCGAAGGTCGACGTGTGTGGCGTCCGCGCGCCAGGAGTTGCGGGAGTTGGGGCCGATTTCATGCATGGGTCAGCTCCAGGAGGGCGTGGTCCGTGCCCGGTGCGCCGATCGCGCAGAGGCCGACCGGGAGGTCGCGGACCCGCAGCCGGGGCATGGTGACGGCGGGCAGCCCGGCGAGCGAGGCAAGGCAGGTGAGGCGGAGGGTTGCGGCTCGTACGGTCTCGACCTCGGCCGGTGTCGCATCGTCGCGGGGGGCCGGGCTGCTCGTGGCGGGGAGAAGGAGCGCGGTGCCGGGCGGGAGGGCTTCGACGATGACCGAACGGGCGGACAGGAGCCCGGAGGTGGCGTCACGCACTTCACCCTCCGTGACCTGGCTCCCCCCGGCGAACCGGGCCTCGATGTCGGCCCCCAGCGCGCCTGGGTGCTTCTCGATCCACTCCCCGTGCGCGGCCCACGCCTCGGCCGCCTGGACGGTACGGAAGGCGGGCAGCCACTCCTCCAGGTGTGGGGCCATGCCGGTGTCGGTCCGTACGAGCTCCAGGCCGGTGCGGAGGGAAAGCGCCCGGCATGCCGCCTCAAAGGATGCCTGGACCTCGGGTTCGGCGAGCGCGGTGAGGGCGTCGTCGACCAGAAGCGTGGTCATCGGGGCTTCGTCGTCCCGGGGCAGGAGCACCTTCGCCGCTGTACGCAGCAGGTAGGGGTCCCGGGCAAGCAGTCCCGCCGTGTCGAACGACGGGGCCAGCGGGAGCAGGCCGCCGGTGGGGACGGCTCCGTGGGTGGGGCGCCAGCCGTAGAGGCCGCAGTAGGAGGCGGGGACCCGGATCGAGCCCGCGGTGTCCGTGGCCAGCCCCAGGTCCGCCCAGCCGCGGGCGACCGCCGCCGCCGGGCCGCTGCTGGAGCCGCCGGTGATCCGGCCGGGGGCAGCGGGGTTGACGGGGGTGCCGTAGTGGATGTTGGTCCCGGCGAGGCTGAAGGCGAGTTCGTCGGTTTGGGCGATCCCGGCCAGCTGAGCGCCTGCGCTGAGCAATTCCCTTACAGCGTCGGCGTGTTGGGGCTCCACCAGCGCTTCGGCCAGCCACTGCGGGTTACCCCCGCCGATCCGCTGTCCGGCAACGGCGAAGAGGTCCTTGACGGCGGTACGTGCACCGGCGAGCGGCCCCGCCTCCGCCCCGGCGACCAGCGGCTCGCCCACGACCCGCCACACCGCGGAGTCCGGAGCCTCGTCCGCCACCGGCTCCGGCACCGCGCTGACGTGCGCGGCCGCGATCCGCCAGCCCTCCCCCGTCAGCCGCCACACCTGTGTCTGCATCCCGCGCGCCCCGCCGGCCCGCAGCGTTTCGGCGGTCAGTACGGCGACGTCCTCGGCGATCCGCACCTCATGGACGCGCTCGACCGTACGGGCCGGGGCTCCCCCGCTGCGGCCGCGACGGAAGTCCGAGATGGCCGCGTGCCCGCTCAGCACCGTGGAACCCTCGGCGCGCACCGTGTCCGGGGCGTCCAGGAACCAGTGGTCGAGGCCCGCCACGTCATTGGCGCCGAGGGCCTGTTCGTACGACCAGAAGGCGTCGAGCAGTTCGCTGCGGTTCGCCCCGTCAGTGCGGTGGGGCGTGGCGGGGCGGCCTGCTTGTCCGGCCGGGGGTCCGGGGGTTGCCCCCCGGGAAGGCACCGTGCTCATCGGGCAGCTCCGAGTACGGCCAGGTCCGCGTCGTCGAGCACCGCGAAGGGGCCGCGCTGGATCAGGTCGGCGAAGCCCTCGTCGGGGGACATGATCGTGAGGGTGTAGAGCCGCTCGGTGGCCGAGGTGTTGGTGATCCGGTGCTTGGATCCGACGGGCAGGACCAGTACATCGCCGGGTGCGAGATCGCGTTGGTGCTCGTCGCTGACCGCGCGGCCCTCGCCCGCGAGCACCACGAAGGTCTCCACGGACTCGGGGTGCCAGTTGAGCGGCTGGGCGCCGCCCGGCTCCCACACCTCGAAGACGACGGTGGTCGGTGAGCCGTCGGCCGGACCGGTGAGGACGGCGAGCTTGACCGTGTCGCCTGCGGTGATGTGGTGGGCGGTGATCTCGCTGAGCGGCTTGTGGAGCGGGGGGATGGCCATGGCGGGTGTCCTCGACGTCAGGCGGTCGGACAGATGGTGGTCAGGCGGAAGGCAGGAAGCGGGCGCATTCGCGCAGTGCGGCCGCGTTGTTGGCGATGGCGGTGTCGACGAGCTTGCGGCCGAGTTCGGGCGTGGCTCCGGTGGGGTCGCCGATGACGCCGTTGCCCGTACCGAAGTCGTCGCTGGTCCAGCCGAAGGAGACGGACTTGCCGAAGCCGATGTGCTCGTAGGCGGTCAGGTGTTCGGGGACACTCCGCTCGGCCAGCGACATGTCCACCGTATCCGGGTGGAGGTGCAGCATCGCCGCGGTCTCGTTCAGCCCGCCGTGCACGCCAAGGCCCAGCTCGCCGGCGGATGACG
Organism: Streptomyces sp. NPDC029292; assembly: GCF_055569295.1. Classification (NCBI taxonomy): domain Bacteria; kingdom Bacillati; phylum Actinomycetota; class Actinomycetes; order Kitasatosporales; family Streptomycetaceae; genus Streptomyces; species Streptomyces sp. NPDC029292. The sequence continues at coordinate 96,007 of NZ_JBVHXR010000013.1, read as the reverse complement.
CGCCGCCCTGGTCCGCGGGCAGCGCGGCGTGCAGCAGAAAGGTGAACAGGCCGTACTTGGTGCGTAGTTCACGCAGGGCGACTCCCAGCAGCGCGCTGTTGCCGCCGTGTGCGTTGAGGAACGCGAGCCGCCGGACGGGGCCCTTGGCGAGGGACCGTCCGAGGTCGTCCAGTACCGCGAAGAGCGTCGAGGCGCTGAGCCACAGCGTCCCGGGCGACCAGGCGTGTTCGTCGGACTTGGCGTACGCAAGGCCCGGCAGCAGTGTGATGTCGCAGCTGTCGGATGCGGCCAGGGCGGCGCCCTTGGCTATCGCCTCCGCCATGAAGTAGTCGGTGGCGACAGGCAGATGGGGCCCGTGCTGTTCGATCGCGCCGACGGGGAGGACGGCCACGGTGTCGGCGGACAGGTCGGTGACCGACGGTCCGCTGAGGTCGGTGAAGCGGGTGAAGGTCATCGTCAGTGCGCTCCCAGGAGGTGGCCGGGGTTGAGCAGCCCCAGCGGGTCGGCCGTGCGGGCCGCGGCGCGGGCGAGGTCGAGGCGCCGGTCGACGTACCAGTTGTGGACGTCGTGGACGCCGACGCCCAGGGCCTCCAGGGCGGCGATCCCCTCGTACACGGTGGCTTCGTCCTGGTAGTGCGCCATCAGCATGCCGACGGTCCCCGAGCGCATCCCCTCCAGGTGCAGCACCGTCCCGGGGAAGACTGCCTTGACCGCTGCCGGGTCGCCGAGCAGTACGTCGCCGCCGATCTCCAGGTGGAAGTAGCCGTCCTGGGCCTTCATCAGGTGGTACGTGGGGTGGTTGAAGGAGAGCGAGGAGATGAGAGCCGGGCCGCGCGGTGCGGGACGTACCTCGGTCACCCGGCCGCCGTGCTTCTCGATGATCGCCCGGGCGTCGTCCTCGGCCCGCTCCTCGATGATCGCGCGGACGCTCAGCGCGGCCGGGTCGAGGGCCGGGTCGGCCTCGAAGGTCTCGACGAGGCCGGGCTCGTCGAGGGAGACCAAGCGCGGGGCGGGCTCCAGGCGTACGAGGTCGGAGAGCGCGGCCGTGGCGGAGGTCCAGGTGTCGAAGGAGGTGAAGAGGCCGGTCCAGACGCGGGCCGGCTGAAGTGCGACGGTCGCGGTCGTGGTGATGCCGGTGGTGCCGTAGGCGTGGATGTACGGGAGGGCTTCCTCGCCGCGTACGGTGAAGGGCTCGGCCTCCGCCGTGCACGGGACGACGGTCAACTCCCGTACAAAGCCGTCCCCGTTGGTGCCGTTGGCGAGCGATCCCGTGCCGCCGTTCCCACCGCAGAGGAAGCCGCCGAGCGATGTCCCGAAGGTGGAGGGGAACATCCACAGCTCCTGGCCCAGCGTGCGCGCATGCGCCTCCAGGTCGGACATCTTTGCACCCGCCTCGGCCCTGATCCACCCGTCGCCCGCGCCCAGGATGCGTCCGCATCCGGTGAGGTCGAGGACGGCGCCGCCGTGGAGCGGGATCGCCTGGCCGTAGTTGCCGGTGCCTTTGCCGCGCGGGGTGAGCGGGATGCGCAGGCGGTGGGCGAGGGCGACGAGGGGCTGGATCTGCTCGTACGACGACGGGCGCAGCACCACCTCGGCGCGACCGGCGGGGAGCTTGGCGGCGAGGATCGGCGACATGTGCGCCCAGTCGCGGGACGCCTTGTCGAGGGCGGAGTCCTCGCGTACGACGGCATCCTCGCCCAGGAGTGCGGCGGCCTCCGTGCAGAATTCCTCGATGCCGGGGGTGCGGTGCGTGGTACCTGCTCCGGCGTCCAATACCGCCTCGTCCACGACCAGTTCGGTCATCCGGCGCAGTTCGGCAGCGGAGAGAGTCGTGTTCTTGGGGTCGACGGCCATCACTTCATTCCGATCTTGGTGTCGATGAATTCGTTGGTCGCCAGGTCATCGGCGCTCAGCCCGGCCGGGATCTTGACGCCGCCCTTGGTGAGGATCGGCCCGAAGGTCTTCAGGGAGTCGGCGACGCGCTTCTTGTCGAAGCTCCCGATCGATCCGTCGGCCTCGTTGCCGAGGATGCCGAGCCTGACCATCTCCTTGGCGGCGTACTGGCCGGTGCCCTTGGAGTAGACCCAGCTCGTGCCGTACTGCTTCACGATGTCGTCGATGAGCGTGACCGCGGTGTCCGGTGCGGCGGCGAAGTCGGCGGCCGACTGCTGGATGACGGGGACCAGCTTCTTCAGGCAGGGGCTGAGCTTCTTCAGCGCACCGGTGCGGACGGAGAGTGCCTCCGGGTAGACGGTGTAGCCGACATCGGACAGCAGCTGGAACTTGACCGGCTTCTTCCAGGCGGCGACCTCGTGCTCATAGATGTACGGTTCCGCGGTCGCGAAGCCCTGCTGCGCGATGGAGGGGTCGGCGACGAAACGGGACGGCGCACTGTCGTAACTCCCGTCCAGCTGGCTCTTCTTGATGAGCCCCTTCGCCACCAGCATCGGGGCGAAGACCTCGCCGTCGCGGTACACGACCTTGGCGCCGCTCTTGCCGATGTCGGCGACGGTCTTCCAGCCCGGGTGGGTCTTGGGGTCCCACATCAGGACCTGCGGACTCTTCTTCATCAGCGCGGCGACCGCGGTGACGGGCCGCTTGCCCGCTGTCTGGATGGCGCTGTCGGTGGTGACCATGCCGAGGGTGATGGACTGGTCGATGTACATCTCCGAGGCGGGCGTCTGGTACCCGACGGCCGAACCGCCCGCCCGTACCTGGATCTTGACGCCGGTGTCCTTGCCGCCGATGACGAGGGGGCCGGTGACCCGCTTCTTGTCGGTGTCGACGGTGTAGCCGGGGCCGACGAGGTTGTAGATCGGACCGTGTTCGGCCTCGGGCTCCCAGTCGGCCTGGACGACGACGGTGGCGGGACAGACCTTGTCGAGACGCTGGGCAGCGGGGGCGGGCTTGAGGTCGGCGGACGAACCGGCGGCGGTGGTGGCGCCGGCGCCGCAGCCGGTGGCGGCGAGGAGGAACGTGGTACTCAGTCCCGCAACAAGGCTTCTTCTGACGGAAATTGGCATGGCTGTCTCCCGGGAGGGGCTCTGACGAGGAAGCGGAGAGGGGGTGGGGCCGGCTCAGCTGCGGCCGGACGCGTGCCAGGAACCGACGGCGAGGCGGGACAGGAACGTGAAGAGCGCGAAGACGGCGACCCCGAAGAGGGAGGCGAGGATGATCGCGGCGAAGAGGTCCTCGGACTGGAGGCGTGAGCGGTAGACGTCGAGGAGGGTGCCGATACCGGGCGCGCCCTGCTTGAAGAACATGTCGCCGACGATCGCGCCGATGACGGAGAGCCCGGAGGAGGTGCGCAGCCCGGTGAAGATGGCGGGGAGCGCCGCGGGCAGTTCCAGCTTGCGCAGGCGGGCCCAGCCGCTCGCCTTCTGGAGAGTGAAGAGGTCGTGGTGGGCGCGGTCTACGGACTGCAGTCCGAAGAGGGTGTTGGCGATCAGCGGGAAGAGGGCGATGAGGACGCAGACGACGACCCGGCTGGTGAAGCCGAAGCCGAACCAGAGGCCGATGAGGGGGACGATGGCGAGGATCGGAACAGTCTGCAGGATGACGGCGTACGGATAGAGGGAGCGCTCCAGCCAGCGGGCACGGCTCATCACGACGGCCCCGGTGATCCCGAGGGCGGCAGCGATGGCGAGTCCGGCGAGGGCGACCTGCGCGGTGAGGGCGAGGGCCTGGAGCATGGGCTGCAGGTGGGTCCGGTCGAGGACGGCGACCTGGAGGACCTGGTGCGGGGGCGGTACGAGGAAGCGGCGGGCGGGGGCGAGGAGCAGGTAACTCACCGCGTACCAGAGGCCGATGGCGACGACGAGCGAGCCGATGGGGGCGAGCAGGGCGACGGGGCCCCGGCGGGTGCGGGCGGGCGCCTCGACGGCTGGGGAAGTCGCGACCGTGGCGTCGACGGCAGCCGACTGGTGCGCGGGGGTCTTCGCCTCGCGGGACGGGGCGGCAGTGGTTGCGTGGGCAGTCGGCGCGTCGGCGGCCGAGGTGTTCGTGGTCACTGGGCGTCTCCTCGCAGGGCCTCGGAGACCGCGCCCGCGATCGCGGCGAACTCCGGTTCGTAACGGAGCGATGCGGGCCTGGGGTGGGCGAACGGGACCTCGAACTCGGCGGTGATGCGTCCAGGTCGGGCCGACATCACCACGACCCGGTTGGCCAGGAAGACCGCCTCGGTCACCGAGTGGGTGATGAAGAGACCCGCGAATCCCGTCTCGGCGAAGATCCGCTGGAGCTCCTCCTGCATACGAAGCCGGGTCATCTCGTCCAGCGCACCGAAGGGTTCGTCGAAGAGGAAGAGCGCGGGGCGCATCATCAGCGCGCGAGCCAGCGACACCCGCATCCGCATCCCGCCCGAGAGCTGCCCCGGCAGCTGCTTCTCGAAGCCGTCGAGGCCGACGAGGCGGATGGCATCCATGGCGTGCTCGTGCCGTTCGGTCTTGGGGCGGCCGGCCAGTTCAGCCGGCAGCGCCACATTGGCGAGGACGCTGCGCCAGGGCAGCAGGGTGGCGTCCTGGAAGACGTAACCGACGTCCCCGCCCGGGGTGTCTATCTCCCCCGCGCTGGGGGCATCCAGCCCGGAGGCCAGCCGCAGCAGTGTGGACTTGCCACATCCGGAGGGGCCCACGACCGCCACGAACTCCCCCGCCCCGACGCGGAGATCCACACCCGAGAGCGCGGTGGTCCCGCTGTCGAAACGCTTGTCGACGGCTGCGAAACTCAGCGCCGCCTGCACTGCTGTCGCCACGTCAACTCCTTCCTCCAGGACTGTGATGCATTCACCGATGTTCGTAGCATCAACATTCATTGTTTCGGGGGGATGTCCCAGGCGTTTACGCCCGGGACCAGTCAGAGCGCTTCGCGGATCACCGTGGTGCGACTCACCGCTCGCCCGCCCTTGAAGACGATCCGGTCCGGGTACGAGGCTCCGACGGCCCCGGAGAGGGAGTCGGCCCGTACGGCGAGGAGGTCGGCGATCGCACCCTCGTACGGCCCTGCGGCGGGTAGCCCGAGGACCGTGCGGGCGCCGGTGGTCACCGCGTGGACGGCCTCGGGCAGCGTCAAGTGCCCTGCCGCGACGAGGAGTCCGGCGGTCTCCAGGGGGTCGGCCCTGCCCACCGGGTTGAAGGGGTCGCGGATGTTGTCGCCGCCCCCGGCCAGGGGCACGCCCGCGTCCAGGAGGGCGCGTACGGCGGTCAGACCTCGCGGGGTGCGGGCAGGGGTGTCGCGGCCCTGGAGGTAGAGGTTGGTGAGCGGCAGTGCGACGACCGCGATCCGGGATGCCGCCGCCTCCTTGGCGATCCGGGCGGCCTCGGCCGGGTCCAGGCCGCCCAGTCCCACGCAGTGGCTGGCGGTCGCACCGTGGGCGAAGCCCCGCTCGCGTACCGCCTGGGCGAGCAGCAGCAGATCCTTCGGGTCCGGACGGAGATGCTCGTCCGCATGCAGATCGACGCCTACGCCGTGCCGCTCGGCGATGGCCAGGGCGCGGGCGACAGCGGCCTGCGGGTCGTCGGAGAGGTGCGGGCAGCCACCGAGCAGGTCGGCCCCCGACTCCAGCGCCTCGTCGAGGACTTCGTCGGGCGCCTCAACGTGCAGTACGGCGATCTGCAGTGCGACCCGCTCGCTCAGCTCCGCGCGCAGCCGCAGCAGCGCCCGCAGCCCCCGGAGCGGATCGGGGCCGGGCAGGACGTCGGCGTGGGTGCGGACGGCGGTGGCACCGTTGGCGACCAGCTCGTGCAGCGCGCGGCGGGCTCTGACCAGCACATCCTCCTCCGTTACCCGCTCGGCATAGCCGTGCCAGGCAGCGACCGCCCCCGGCAGGTCGCAGGGCGGCGCACCGGCCAGGTCCCAGGTGAGGGCCTTGTCGAGGTGGGCGTGGGGTTCGGCGGGGGCGGGCAGCAGCAGGAAGCCGGAGAGGTCCATCTCCTCGCACGGGGAGGGGAGTTGACCGGTCGGCGCGACGGCCGACACCCGCCCGTCCTCGATCAGTACGTCCCGGACCTGACCTTCGGGCAGCCGCGCGCCGCGCAGCAGCAGTGCCGTCGCCGTCATCGTGCCTCCTCGTTCTCCGGTGCGGTGAGTACCGCGAAGCCGTCGAAGGCGTGCCACATCGCGGGCGCGCCGAACATGTCCTGGCGGCGGACCGGGCGGGTTTGTCCGCGTGCCACCCGGCCGAAGGCTTCGGCGACCCGTCCCACGAAGCAGTGGTCCTCACGGTGGCGGAGGTTGTGCCCCAACAGGGCTGTTCTGACCGGGAGTTCGGCCAGTCGCCGGGTCGATTCGGCGAAGGCGGGTACATCGGCGCCCGGCACATGGGCGAAGAAGGTGCCGCTGATCAGGGTGTCGCCGGCGAGGAGCAGGCCGCTCTCCGGCTCCCAGAGGCAGATGCCGTCGGGCGAGTGCCCGGGGGTGTGCAGGACGTGCAGCCTCCGCCCGCCCAGGTCGAGCTGCTCCCCCTCCCTGAGCAGCCGGGTCGGGCGCACCGCGTCGATACGCCACTGGGCCAGCTCGGGGACGGGCCGCACCTCGATCCGCGAGTCGGTGAGGAAGAAGCCCTCGGCGGAGAGTGCGCTCAGCTCGATGTAGCGCTGTCGCATGTCCTGGGCGATGTGCTCGTACGCCTCGAGCCACTCGCGCGGTGCGGGCTCGCCGTGCAGGTCCGCGCCCGCCTCGTGGACAGCGAAGTCCTTGGCCTCGCCCACAAGCGAGGCGTTGCCGCCCCGGTGGTCGTAGTGGTGGTGGGAGTTGACGACGAGCAGCGGCAGCGAGGTCAGTGCGCGCACCTCGCGCCCGATGTCCCCGATGCCCATCCCGGTGTCGTACAGCAGGGCGAGGTCGTCACCCACGACGAGATAGCTGTTGACGTGCCCGGGCTCGGCGATGAGGAACGTCCCGGGTGCGGTCTCCCGCACGGAGAACCAGTCGCGCCCGCTCATGCGCCGACGCCGTGGTAGCGGCGGGCGTGGTGGACGAGAGCACTGACCCCGCCCTGCCCGGGGATGATCTCCTCGATGTCGGCTATCAGCAACAGGTGGTCCCCGGCCGCCACCTCTTCCCGTACGCGGCACAGCACGGCGTACGTGCTCTGCGCGAGCAGCAGCGGGACGTCTCCCTCCCCCGCCGTCCACTCCAGCCCGGCGAACCGGTCGGCGACCGGATCGGCGAACCGCCGCGAAACGGATTCGCCGTCCGCGGCAAGAATGTTGAGGGCGAACCTGCCGCCGCCCTGGAGCAGCGGCAGGGTGCGGCTGCCGCGCTGGACACCGATCGCGATCAGCTGCGGCGTGCGGCTGAGGCTCATCACGGCGGTGCTGGTGAATCCGGCAGGTGTGCCATCGGTTGCGGTGGCGGTGACCACGCAGACGCCGCCGGCGAGGGCGGCCATGGCATCGAGGAATCCGGCCGTGGCGGGTCGGTCAGCGGTGGTCGCGGTCATTCGAGCTCCTCGCCTAAAATGTTCGTCACATCAACATTGAGCGTAGGAGACATGTGTTTCGCGGGAGTAAATCCCACCCTGAAGTGACCGCTTAGGATTTCCGCCATGGCAGACCGCCCCACCGAATCCCCCGCCGATCCGGACCAGCAGCTCGGTAACGCGATCCGTCAGCTGCGCAAGAAGCGCGGCCTCACCCTTGTCCAACTCGCGGGCAGCGCGGGCCTTTCGCACCCCTTCCTCAGCCAGCTGGAGCGCGGGCTGACCCGCCCGAGCATGCCCTCGCTGCACCGGATCGCCCAGGCGCTCGGCACCACCCAGCAGGCCCTGCTGGCGCACTCGGCCACCTCCCCCGCCGACATCCATGTCGTACGGGAAGGGACCGGCACCCCCGTCGCCAACAGCGGCGGCTCGGCCCGGATGCTCGGGGCACCCCAATTCGCCGTCCACCCGGTCGAGTACACCGGAGGACCCACCGGCTTCGAGGAGTACTACGACCACCCGGGCGACGAGTTCCTCTATGTAGTGCACGGCGCGATCGAGGTCGACCTGCTGGGCCCCGGCGGCCGCGAGCTGCACCGGCTCTCGGCCGGAGACAGCCTGCTCTACCCAGGCGGAACCCCGCACCGCTGGCGGGTTCTGACAGAGGATCAGGACATCCTCGGGGTGCGCATCCTCGCCGTACAGAACGCGCCTCGCTAGAACGCCGAACCAGGAGCGACGGGACAGCGCAGAAGGCCCGCGCCCCTGGCTCCGGATCGGCCGTACTCGACAGCCAGGGTGGCCGGTTCGCCTTCCCCTGCGGGGAGTGGCACGCACTCAGGCATGCCTTCGCGCTGATGGGTCAGGCGTGCTGCGCTGTCCCTTGTACGTCGCCCGAGCGCCGTCTCGGGCGACGCCTTTCACATAGAATGCCCCGACAAACGCTCCGTTCCCTCCGGCCAGGAGGCGACCCATCGCAGGGCGCCGAGCAGGTGGGCCCGGAAGACCGGGTCGCCGTAGGCCTCGGTCGCATGGCCGAGCGCGGTGTAGAAGCTGCGTCCGCGGCCGTGGCGCCGGTGCCAGACGAGGGGATGGCAGACGCCCATACCGCCGCCGGTGTAGGTCGCTTCGTCGACGGTGGCCAGGACAGTGACGTCGCGGGGTGGTGTCCTGAAGTCGTACCACTCGTCGGTCCAGTGCCATTGCCGGGGAAGGTGTGCGGTGGCCGGGTGCGAGCGGTCGACGGTGAGTACGGCCGGCTGCACCGGGGGATGTCCGGCGAACCTGGCGCCGAGGAGTTCGCCGTAGGCGGGCCACTCGTACTCGGTGCAGGCGGCGGAGTGAACGCCCAGGAATCCCCCGCCTCCCGCGAGGTGATCGAGCAGTGCCACCCGGCCCGGTTCGTCGAGGACCTCACCGCTGGTCGACAAGAACACGACCGCGTCGTACCCGTCGAGGGAACGCAGCGGCTCCTCGGTGGCGTGGACCTTGAAACCGTGCTCGGCGCCCAGCTCGCCGAAGGCGGCGACGGCGGCGGGAATGGACTCGTGCCGGTATGCGGCGGTCGCTGTGTACACGAGAACCTGTCTGGTGGACATGCACGCTCCAGTGCTGGAAAACGATCTTTATCGCCACCCGCTGACCCTTCTGATGGCGCTGTCATCACCGGCGGGTGAGGGAAACACGGCAGCGCAGGGTGTGCTCGCCGGGATCGAGGACGCCTCGAAGAGCCGGAAGGACCGTGCGCGGGTGCAGGAGATGGGAGCCCGGCATCTGCAGCACGACGACGCCGTCGCGTGGCGGCTCGTCGGCCGTCAGGCAGACGATCTCGCTGACGGCCGTGTCGGCCGTCGCCCGGGCCAGGCCGGGGCGCTCCGTGACGTTGTGGGGCGTCGCCCCGAGGCCGGTCTTCGGGACGCAGAACCCGCCTTCGGCCGTGCACAGCCGACGCCCGGTGGTGATGCGGTGCTCGCGGACGTGCCCGCCGCCGTCGTGCCACAGTCGCGTTTCGACGACCACGTCCGGCCACGGCTGCCAGCGCACGACGAGGGTTTCGCCCTCGATCCGGGACTCTCCGGCGGAACGCGCACGCCAGGATTCGCCGTCGTCGGACAGGGCCAGCGCGCTGTCGAAGCCGCCCTGCTCCAGGGACGGTTCACCGGTGGGCACGCTGACCCCGGCGAGGGTGGAGTAGGCGAACTTCGCGTACTTGGCGTTCCCGCCACGGGGGTTCCAGCCGGGCGCGTTCTGCCCGGCGAGCGTGACGACATCCCCCGCCGCGTCCCGCGCGACGATCATCGCCGCGGCCGGTTGCGGGCTGACGCGAGGAGGCAGGTCCGACGCGGGCGTCGCCGTCCAGAACGGATGATCGTCGGCCGCGGCGAGGCTCGCGAAGATCTTCATGCCCCAGTACGGTGACCCGCCGGCCATGTACTGCTCGACGACACCGGTGTTCGGGTAGGCGTAGCCGACAGTGAGGGAGCCGTCCTCGGCAAGGATCGGCTGCTGCCACCACCAGCCGAGGTTGCGCTGTGCCAGGGTGCGCGCGGTGGCCCAGTCGACGGCGGGCAGGTCGGCCGCGGCCAGTGCCGACCAGAAGGAGCCCTGGGCGAACCGGTAGCCGAGGCTGCGGCCGAAGGGCACGGCGGCTCCGTCGGCGGCGAACCAGTGCTGGAAGTGCGCCGCGAACTCGGTCGCCCGCTGCCCGTAGCGTCGGCGCCGCTCGTCGTCGACCGCTTTCAACGACGCCAGCAGGAGCCCGTAGAAATGGAACCCGAACGGGACGTAGTAGTCGCGGGAGCCGGGCCGCTCGGGCGTGCCGGGCCCGTCGGCATACCAGCCGTCGCGCAGTGCGAAGTCCTCGATGCGATCCAGGTGCGCGGCCACCCGCGCCTCGTCCACGGGTACGCCCACCGAACGCAGTCCGACGGCGGCGAGCACAGGGAAGAAACACCAGTTGTTGTCAAAGGGTGTTGCCGACGCCGCCGCCGACAGCCAGTCGGCGAGCTGTTCCCGCTGCCGTTCGGTGAGGGGATCCCAGAGTTGGTCCTTCGCGACGGCGAGGGCGTAGCCGACGGCGGCGGACTCGACGAGGCGCTGGTCCATGTCGGCCGGTCGGCCGACGTACCAGGGATGTTCGGGGTCGACGGCGGCGGTCAATGCGCGGCGCAGTTCGTCCCACTGCCGGTCCGCGCCGGACAGGCCGCCGGCGGCGTGCCCGGCGAGTCCCCACAGCGGGCGGGCGACGAGTTCGAACCAGACCGCCCCACGGTCGCTCATGCTCGGGTGGACCGGCATGCGCTCGGGCCCGGCGGCAGCCGTGCGCGTGGCCGGTGCGGCAAGGGCGAGCAGCGCGTCGGCCCAGCCCTCCCGGGTGGTGGGGGCTGGGCCGAACAGCTGTGACGGGGTGGGCATGGCCGCCATCGTATGGATCAAGCCCGCGATGTGCAACCGGTTTCCTACGTTTCCATCAGCCGGATCATCCCGTGATGACCTGCAAGAACGGCGGATTCGTGGAGTTGGTCCGGCTGGCCAGGAGGACGAGGAGCCCGGCCGAGGCCTCGGCGAGGGCGACCGTCGCGGTCCGGTCGCCGGCGTACTGGGTCTGGATGTGGCTGGTGACGTCGATCGGGATCCAGTCCTTGGCGCTGCCGATCGAGCCGGACGAGAGCGCGCTGCCCAGGGCCGGCTGGGTGTTCCAGGTCAGGCCGGTCTCCGTCCAGCTGTCGCTGCTCACCGCGTACCCGGTGACGGTGGCCTGGGTGCCGGCGGAATCGGAGGTGGCCCCCTGGACCCACAGCACCGCGCGCCTGGGTGTGGCCGTCAGGCCGGACAGGTCGAACTTGAGGAAGGACCGGCGGTTGTAGCCGGTGCCGCTGGCGGTCTTGAGGTCCAGGTCGGTGGTGCTGCCGTAGTTGGTGGTGGCGTAGGAGCCGTCGCGGACGTACGCGTCCGCGGTCGGGGTGAGCTTGGTGTATCCGCCGGCGGTGACGGTCGTGCCGGTGCCGAACGTGATGGTGCGGGAGGCGCCCTGCGCGCCGCCGACCTCCACGATCAGCGTGATGGGGGACAGGCCGACGACGCTGACGCCGTCGTCCGCGGTGGCCTTGGTGTATCCGCTGCGGTCGATGGTGACGGTGACGGTGGCGGCGGCGCGGGTGGGGTCGGCGACGCTGACCGCCAGCGTGCCGCCGGACTCCCGGATGAGGACGGAGCAGGGGGCCGAGACGGTGATCGGGCCCGCGGTGCCGGCGGCGAAGAAGTTGGCGGCGGTCACACCGGTGGCGGTGTCCGTGACCGCCTGGCTGGAGCTGGTGTTGGCCAGGACGCTCACCGTCGGGGAGGCGGCGCGGGCGGCGGTGACCGTGGACGTGGCGCCGGGCAGGAGGATGTAGCTGTAGGCGGCGGCGGTGGGATCGGTGCCGTGGTCGAACCACAGGGTCAGGTAACGGCGGGTCAGAGAGGTGGTCGAGCTCTCGGTGTTGATGTCGCTCCAGGCGCCGGTGCGGGCCTCGCGCAGTGCCTTCACGGTGGCCCCGCCGAGGAAGACGTAGCCGCCGACCCCGTTGATCGACGCCCAGGAGGCGCCGGTGAAGGTGGCGGACCAGCCTTGTGTGGTCGACTGGCTGACCCCGTCGACAACCAGCGCGTTGGAGGCGGTGGCGCCGAGGTTGCGGTTGTCGGCAGTGGTCTCGACGGTGTATCCGTCGGTGGCCGTTATCCCGGCGCCCAGGCAGACGACCTGATCGTCGAGGCAGAACCAGGACTTCTTGGCGACGAGTGTGGAGCCGAGGCCGCGGGTGTCCTGGCCGAGCGCGCTGTAGGTGCCGTCGGTGGCGCCGCCGACCCAGACGACGCCCGAGGACGGCGCCGGACGGGAACCGCCTTGGCCGTCCGACAGCGGGATGCGGGACACGGTCGTGCCGGGCAGGCGGTAGGGGTCGACGGTCGGCCAGTATGCGTCGGAGTACTGGCCGTTGCCGTAGGTGCCGCCCCACCAGTAGGTCATTCCGGAGCTGGTGTGCCAGCCGTGCAGGTTCTCGCCGTTGATGCACTCGTAGAACGCGGTCCGACCTGAGCACATGGAGACTGCGAGGGCCCAGGAGCCGCGGCGGTGGGTGGCGCGGTCCATGCTGCCGAAGACCCGGGCGGCGACCGGTTCGGCGGTCGGGGTGATCGAGGTGTCCTCGAGAACGGACTTGCCGAGTGCCAGGACGGGAAGCGTCTGGTACGAGTCCTCGAGCAGCGGTGCCCAGTAGTCGCGCTCCAGCCAGCCTCTGGCCATCGCGTTCCACGTGGCGGCCTCGGTGGCCGAGGCGGCGTCCGCCAGCATCAGGATGCTTCCGATGATGAGATGGCCGCGAACGTGGTCGTCCTGCTGATTCCCCAGCGGATTGTCGACGACCTTGACGCCGCGGCTGATCGCCCGCCCGGACACGCCGTCCATCATCAGCCCGTTGAACAGGAACGGGGCGAAGGCGTCAGTGACGGCATCGAAGAGGAGCTGCCGGTTGTCGTCGGTCACCTCCCAGCTCGATCCCGCCAGCAGCGACAGCAGGCCGGCCAGTCCGCTGATCAGAACGGAGCCGTAGGACCCGGTGTAGGGCACGGTGGTGTGCTGGATGAACGAGCCGTCGGCGTAGAACCCGTCGCCACTGTTGACCAGCGGGAACACCGGTGAGAGTCCGGCGACCCCTGTGGTGATCTTCGCCGAGCTCTTGGCGAGGACGCCGCGCAGGATGAGCACGCGGCACAGGTCGACCCGGTTCGCTCCGGTGCTGACCCCGCTGTAGGAGGAGACCGCCGAATCCGGCACGAAGGCGTCGATCGCCTCGTAGTAGTCGGCGAGTTGGCCGCTGCTGAGCTCGGCGTACAACAGGCAGGCGATGTCCAGCGAGAGGCGCGGTGCGCCGATCTGCCAGTCCCACCAGTTGTCGTAGGTGGTGGTCGTCGGGGTGTAGGCGTTGGCGTACATCCAGTCCAGGCCGGTCAGGACGTCGGAGAGGAGATCGGCGTCCCCGGTCAGCCCGGTGCCGTCGAAGGCCCACGCCTGGGCCATCCACTTCAGACGCACATAGCTGGAGGTGACGTTGCCACTGACGCTGCCGACCGGCAGGTCGTCCCAGAGCGACCCACTGGTCGGGTTCATGTCAGTCAGGAAGCCGGTCGCGGTGCTGCCGATGAGGGCGAGGAGGGTGGCGAACGGCTCGTCCGAGGAGTCGTAGCCGGTACCCAGCAGGGTCTTGTCGATCCAGCGCAGGCGCAGGGTGTCGTACTCGTCGGCGGCGAAGGCCGGCGGCGCACCGGTCGCGGCCAGGCCCAGGGTGATGCCGGCCGTGGCGGTGGCGACTTGCAGCAACTGTCGGCGAGTGAGCATCGGGGATCCCCTCCGCACCCCGTGCGGGGTGGGTCAGGCGGACGCAGGCGTCCGCGGTGGACGGCTGTCCAGCTCCCCCCGGTAGCTGGGGCAGGTCAGTTGGCGGGGACGGTAAACCGGTTTCATCATGAGAGGCAATCTCTCCGACCATCACCGTTCTCAACTCTTAGCCGATTTTCATGGCGAAATCTTCTCCTCACTGCCGTCTCTTGACGCAGCGTCTCGATGGCCTCTACCTTGACGACGCCCAAACATGAAACCGGTTGCACGCACAGGAGCAACCGCCTTTCCCAAGGAGCAGTGAACCGGTGAGCCGCCGCATGACCGTCGCGATCGCGATGCAGCCTGAGGTCGCCGCACTCGCCCTCACCGAAGCGCTCGTCGCCCGGCTGGAAGAGAGCACGGCCGTACAGCCCGACGTCATCACCGACTTCACCGATCCGGCCGCCGGCGAGCGCCTGGCGAACATCGACGTGCTCCTCACCGGCTGGGGCTGTCCCCTCGTCGACCGCGACGTCCTCGACGCCGCACCCCGGCTGCGCGCGATCGTGCACGCCGCGGGGTCGGTCAAGCACCACCTCACGCCCGAGGTCTGGAAGCGAGGAATCCTCGTTTCCTCGGCGGTTTCCGCCAACGCCTTCCCGGTCGCGCAATACACCGTCAGCGCGATCCTGCTCGCGGGCAAGCGCGCCTTCCGACTGGCCGACGCGTACTCGCGGGGCCACTACAAGAACAAGCTCGCCGACGACACCGGCAACCACGAACGGGTCGTCGGGGTCGTCGGCGCCTCCCGGACCGGTCGTCTGGTTCTGGAGCTGCTCGCCCCGCACGGCTTCCAACTGCTGGTCAGCGACCCGACCCTGGACGCGCGCGCGGCGGCCGAGCTGCTTCCGGCCGGACAGGTGCAACTGGTCGAGCCGGACGACCTGCTGCGCCGCAGCGACGTGGTCAGCCTGCACGCACCGGCCCTGCCCGAGACCCACCACCTGCTCGACGACCGCCGTCTCGCGCTGCTGCGTGACGGCGCCGTCCTGATCAATACCGCGCGCGGACAGCTGATCGACACCGAGGCACTGCTACAGCACTGCGCCACCGGCCGGATCGACGCCGTCCTGGATGTCACCGACCCCGAACCCCTGCCCGCCGGCCACCCGCTGCTGGCACTGCCCAACGTCACGGTCACGCCACATGTGGCCGGCGCGATGGGCACCGAGATACGTCGGCTCGGCGAGTTCGCCGTCGCCGAGATCGAACGCCTCGCCGCCGACCAGCCCCTGCACGGGCGCATCCGCGGCGACCAACTCGCGCTGCTGGCCTGACCTGGCTTGTCCGGAGCCGACCCATCGCAGCACCGTCCCCATCGCAATCAAGGAGAGGCACCAATGAACACCCTCCCCCCGTCCTTCTCACGGCGGGCCCTGCTGAGATCCACAGCAGTCGCCGCTTTCGCCGTGTCCGGCGCCGGCCTGCTGACCGCGTGCGCCGGCTCCAGCGGCGACAGCGGCACCGC
The DNA here is from genome assembly GCF_055569295.1 of Streptomyces sp. NPDC029292. Lineage (NCBI taxonomy): Bacteria > Bacillati > Actinomycetota > Actinomycetes > Kitasatosporales > Streptomycetaceae > Streptomyces > Streptomyces sp. NPDC029292. Next base: position 80,701 of record NZ_JBVHXR010000013.1, on the reverse strand, counting down.
GGCTGAAGGCAAGGTCACCGCCGACAACCCGTTCGGTGTCGCGGAAGACGCCACGCTGGACGTCGTCGTCTTCAAGGGCGGCTACAGCGACGACTACGCCAAGTTCGACGAGAAGCTGTACGCCAAGAAGTTCCCGAAGGCGAAGGTCAGCCACTCCGGCATCACCGAGATCGGGACCGAACTGCAGCCGCGGTTCGTCGCCGGCGACCCGCCGGACGTCGTCGACAACAGCGGTGCCAAGAAGATGGTGTTGGGCACTCTGGTCGCCGACGGCCAGCTGGCCAACCTGTCCGACCTGCTGAAGGCCCCCTCGGCCGACGACCCGGACACCACGGTCGAGGACACCCTGCTGCCGGGCGCGCTGGACCCCGCCACGTTCGACGGCAAGGTGATGGGTCTTCCGTACGTCTTCACCGTGCACGGCTTCTGGTACTCCAAGACGCTGTTCGACAAGCACGGGTGGACCTGGCCGACCACCTGGGACGGTCTGACCGCGCTGGCCGCCAAGATCAAGAAGGCGGGCATCGCACCGTTCGCATACGGCGGCACGACGGCGCCCGACTACTACCTCCAGGCGCTGATCGCGCTCGCGGCGAAGCAGGGCGGGGCCGACGTCATCAAGGCGATCGACAATCTGGAAGCCAAGGCGTGGCAGGCCGAGCCGGTGAAGGCCGCCGCCGAGGCGATCGCCTCACTGGCCTCGTCCGGGTACTTCCTCAAGGGCAGCGAGGGGCTCGACCACACCCAGGCGCAGACCGCGTGGGTGCAGGGCAAGGCCGCGATGTACCACTCCGGATCGTTCATCGAGAACGAGATGAAGTCGATCACCCCGGACGGGTTCGACATGGTCTTCGGCACGGTCCCCCCGCTCTCGGCGACCGGCAGCCTGCCGCAGACCGCGCTGTACGCCATCGCCGGGGAGATCTACGTCATCCCCGCCAAGGCCAAGAACGTCCGTGGCGGCAAGGAGTACCTGCGGACGATGCTCTCCAAGAAGGCGGCGGTCAACTTCACGAAGACGACCCATGCCCTCACCGTCGTCAAGGGGGCGACGGGGGACGAGGACTTCGGCTCCACCGCGCTGGGATCGGTGACGAAGGCCATCGACGCGGCCGGGGACGACCTGTTCTCCCACCTGTTCACCAGCTGGTACGCCGACCTGTCCACCACGTTGAAGACCGAGATAGCCAACCTGCTCGCCGGGCGCACCGACGCGGCCGGCTTCCTCTCCAAGATGCAGGCCAAGGCCGACGCCGTCGCCGCCGACTCCTCCATCACGAAGTTCAAGCGCTAGCCGGATCCGATCTGCCGCCCCCACGAGGTTGGGGCGGCAGATCCCGTCTCCCTACTTCCGGAGTCGTTCGTGAACCACGGAAAAACCCGCATCATCCTTCTCTTCCTGGCACTGCCGCTCACCCTGTACGCGGTGCTGGTGGTCTCCCCCTACGCGCAGGCGTTCCAGATCTCGCTGACCAGCTGGTCGGGGTTCACCGCAGACAAGCCCTTCGTCGGGTTCGACAACTTCCAGCGCCTGCTTCAGGACCCGGAATTCTGGCGGGCCTTGGCTCACAACGGGCTGCTTCTGCTGGTGGTGCCGCTGGTCACGATCGCGCTCGGACTGTTCTTCGCCGCCATGCTCAACGTCGGCGGCTCGGGGGGCAAGGTGGCGGGAGTCCGCGGCTCGGCCTTCTACCGCCGCGTCTACTTCCTTCCGCACATCCTCCCCGTGGTGATCACGGCGGTGCTCTGGCAGTTCATCTACAACCCTCAGATCGGGCTGCTCAACGGAGGGCTGGAGGCGATCGGGCTGGGCGGGCTGGCGCATTCCTGGCTCGGCGACCCGACCGTCGCGCTGTGGGCGCTGATCGGCGTGCTGGTCTGGGCCGGCGTCGGGTTCTACGTAGTGCTGTTCAGCGCCGCGATGCAGTCCATTCCGAAGGACATCTTCGAGGCCGCCGAACTGGACGGCGCCGGACGGTTCCAGACGCTGACCCGCATCACCCTGCCGCTGCTGCGGGAGACCGTCCAGGTCGCCTGGATATATCTGGGCATCCACGCGCTCGACGCGTTCGCGCTGTTCATGGTTCTCGCCCCCTCCGGCGGACCGGACAACTCCACCATGGTGCTGTCCCAGTACCTCTACCTGTCCGCGTTCCAGAAAGGCAACTTCGGCTACGCCACCGCGATCGGTGTGCTGCTGAGCCTGCTGAGCCTGCTGATGACGGCGCTCACCTTCGGCACCTCCCGCAAGAAGACCACGATCGAGTTCTGAGGCCGGCCCGATGACGACTTCGCCCCACCGCACCCGCCCCACTGCCCCCCTGGCCAAACGATCGAGTTCTGAGGCCAACCCGAAGACGACTTCACCCCACCGCACACGCCCCACCGCTCCCGTGGCCACCGGCGTGACCCACGCTCTGCTCGCCGTCTGGGCCCTGCTGTCCACCGTGCCTCTGCTGTGGGCCTTGATCAGCGCGTTCAAGGACAACCGCGAGCTGTTCGGCAACCCGTGGCGGCTCCCCAGCACTTGGCACGCCGACAACTTCGCCCGGGCCTGGTCCAAGGCGAGCATCGGCGACTTCTTCGTCAACACCCTCGTCGTCGTGTTCGGCGCGCTGGCCCTCACGATGATCCTGGGTTCGATGGTCGCCTACGTGCTGGCCCGGTTCACCTTCCCCGGATCCCGGCTGATCTACTACACGTTCGTCGCCGGCATGGCCTTCCCCGTCGTCCTCGCCCTCGTCCCGCTCTTCTTCATCGTCAAGAACCTCGGCCTGCTCGGCAGTTACCAGGGAATGATCCTGGTCTACACGGCGTACGCGCTGCCGTTCACGGTCTTCTTCCTGACCAGTTTCTTCCGCACCCTGCCCACGGCCGTCGCCGAGGCCGCCCTCATCGACGGCGCCTCGCAGGAGGCCATATTCTTCCGAATCATGCTGCCCATGGCCAAGCCCGGTCTGCTGTCGGTCGGCATCTTCAACTTCCTCGGCATGTGGAACCAGTACCTGTTGCCGGTCGCGCTCAACACCGACCGTGACAAGTACGTCCTGTCCCAGGGCCTGGCGAGCCTGTCCAGCCAGCAGGGCTACGAGGCGGACTGGAGCGCCCTGTTCGCCGGACTCGTCATCGCGGCCGTCCCCGTGATCGCCCTCTATCTGATGCTCCAGCGGCGCATCCAGGCCGGCCTCACCGTGGGGATGCTCAAGTGAGCCCGTTGTCTCCAGAGGAAACAGACAGGCAACCGTATACTTCAGATATGCACGACAGCCAGGACGCGGCTCCGCGTGCCGCCACAATCCGCGATGTCGCCACTCGAGCCGGCGTCTCCCCGGCGACCGTCTCCCGGGTTCTGACCGGCAACCGCCCGGTCTCCCCCACGGCTCAGGCCCGCGTGCAGCGGGCCATCAAAGATCTCGACTACGTGGTCAACGCCCAGGCGCGCGCCTTGTCGGCACCGCACTCACGCACCGTGGCGGTCCTGTTGCCGACACTGTCCTGGCAGTTCCACAACCGGGTCGCCGGCGGCATCGAAGAGCAGGCCATCAACGAGAATCGGCTCTGTATCGTCTGTTCCACCAGGAACGACCCGGACCGGGAGATGGCGCTGCTGGAGACACTGCGCCAGCACAACACCGAGGCGGTCGTACTCATCGGCGGAACGTTGGTCACGCCGCACTACGCCGAGCGCATCTCCCGCTTCGCCCGAGTCCTCGACGCCAACGGCTCACGGCTGGTGCTCTGCGGTCGCCCCGCCCCCGCGCCCGACCTGCCGATCACGGTCGTGGACTACGACAACGAAGGCGGCGCCCACGCGGCCGTCAGCCACCTGCTGTCCCTCGGCCACCGGCGCATCGCCCTCCTCGGCGGCCTCCGTGACCACACCACGACCGACCTGCGCATCGCCGGATACCGCCGCGCGCACGAGGACTACGGCATCACCCCGGATCCGGGACTCCTCTACATCGGACGGGCCGACCGGCCGTTCGGTTACGAGACCGTGCGCGCCCACCTGGCCGCCGGGCCACTGCCGTACACCGCGGCGTTCTGCTTCGACGACTACCTCGCGGCCGGCGCGATGACTGCCGCCCGCGAGGCCGGCCTGTCCATTCCGGACGACCTGTCGCTCATCGGCTACAACGACGAGCCGATCTGCGCCGACCTCTGCCCACCGCTGAATTCCGTGCACGTGCCCTTCGACGAACTGGGCCGCACCGCGGTGCGGATGGCGCTGCACCGCGACGACCCGTTGTACTCCGACCAGAGCGTCCTGCTCGGCACACACCTGGTCATGCGCCAGAGCGCGCGCTCCATCAGTGCGAGACCGTAGGGATCCAGCGGAGTTCCTCGACCGCCGCCGGGCCAGGCGGCCGCCGACGGAGTACCGCCGGCCGACCGACGAGGAGTGGAGCGACTTCCAGGACCACTTCGACAAGCGCAAGGTCGAGCTCGGCTCCTGCGGACGCCCCTACGGCACGCCCTGCGCGCACGAGCACGCCTGCATCCGCTGCCCGATGCTGTCGATCAACCCTAAGATGCTGCCCCCGCCTCGACGAACTGGAGGCAGACCTGCTGGCCCGCCGCCAACGCGCGATCGACGAGGGCTGGCGTGGTGAGGTCGAAGGACTCGACCTCACCCTGAGGTTCCTGCGCAGCAAGCGAGCCCCGGGCCACCGAACCGCCAGGATGGGCAGGGTGGACCTCTGGGCATGCCCACCCTGCCCCGGCAGCAGGTCGGCTGGGGGCGGCCCACTGGCTGATTACGCGAGGTCGCCGGTTCCGGCTTCTTCGCAGTTGACCCCGGGGAAGATCGCCCGGCCCCTACCAATTCCCCTAACGGGTCGAGAGAGGCGTTCTTGACGCCATCGGTACACTTCCTGGCCTTGCTCACGCAGCCGGCCGGCGTAGACCGGTCCCGGAACGGCCACGTCGAGCATGCTGCACACACGACTTGGCGCTCTCACCCTGGCGAGCAGTCTCGCCGGACTGCTCGGCGGTGAGCGTGCCCTGCTGCGCGCTGACGTTGCCCAGGGCCCCGTTCCGTCAGCGAACCATGCCCGTGGCGCCGTTCGATGAGGGTGCCGGGTCGATCCGTATCGTCGCGGCGTGTGCCGCGGGGCTCGCGGCGAGGGCGCCGGCCGCCTGTCCGTACTTGCTCCGGTAGGCGGCGTCGATCTCGGAGGCGGGCCTGGTATCCCGGGTTTCCAGGAGGACGTCGCGGGTGGCGGCCCCCACCCGGATCTGGCCGTGGCTGTCCTTCTGCGCCGCCTGGTACCAGCGGGAGCGGACCCCTCGGTAGGCGCGGACATACAGCTCGCCGCGGACCAGGACCATACCGATCTCCACGCCGGAGTGTCCGTCGTCCCCGGCGGTCAGGACGAGGGATTCAGACCCGGTGAGAAGGGCGAGATCTTCGGGTGTCCAGGTGGTCATCGCGTCAGGTCCTCCGTCCGGTCGGTGCTCGGTTGCCGGGTAGTCCATGAGGTGAGGATGCGCAGGGCGTCGTGGGAGGGGCTGCCGGGTTCGGCGGACAGGATCATCAGGCGCTGTCCGGAGCCGTCGGGGCTGGTCCAGGTGTCGCAGTCGAGGGTGAGGTCGCCCACCAGGTGGTGGCGGTAGTGCTTGGTGCCGTAACTGGCGCTGTTGACGCGGTGTTCGGCCCACCAGGTGCGGAAGTCGAGGTCCTGGAGGGACAGTTCGCCGATGAGCTGGGCGAGGTCGGGATCGTCGGGGTCGGCCGCGGCCTCCATGCGCAGCGCGGCGACGGCTTCCCGGGCGTCGTGGGCCCAGTCCTGGTGCAGTTGGCGGACCACCGGGTTCATGAACAGCAGCCGCAGGTAGTTGCGCCGGTGGGCCGGGAGGGCAGCGAAGTCGGTGTAGAGGGCTGCGGATGCGGGGTTCCAGGCCAGGATGTCCAGGCGTTTGCCAAGGACGAGCGCGGGGGTTTCGGTGAGCTGGTCGAGCAGACGCCGCACGGCGGGACGCAGGCGTTGGGCGGGCCGGCGGCGGCGTGGGCGGGCGTCGCTTCGGCCTGCAAGTGCCGCATCAGGCAAGGTTCGCCCTCTCGACGGGCGTGACTCCGTCTCGTGTGGAGCAGCAAGTCATGCGCGATGATGCGACGCGGCCCAGGATCGCTATGTGAACAGGCGGACGTCGCCGTCGCCTGATTCCGGCCCAGACGTGGCAGCCCCATGCCGCGTCTCCGCGATCTGGAAGGACCCAAATGCCGATCGTCCTCATCTCCCCCGAGTTCACACAGGAGCAGTACGAGGAGACCAACCGCAAGTTGACGGGGGGCAAGAACCGGATGGAATCTCCAGCCGACTGGCCCGTAGAAGGTTTGCTCGCACACATCGCGGGACAGGGCGAGAGCACCTTCCGCGTCGTCGACGTCTGGGAGTCCGAGGAGGCCCTCAACCGCTTCGCCGAGATCCTCATTCCGATCCTCCGTGAGGCAGGTGTCGAGGGCGACCCGGAGGTGTATCCGGCACTCACATATGTGTCCGCCTAGGTGATCAGCCGCCTCGGGGCAGTGCTGTGCCCGTCCCAGCGGCGCGGATGCCGCCGACGGGGAGCCTTTTCACGCGATCGAACAGCATCAGGTCAGCCAGTGCCGCAACAGGAAGGAGCTCGCGGCGGAGTACCGCCTGGTCATCTGGGAGCCGCAGTCCCGGGAGCCTGTCTGCCGCGAGTGTGAACCACCGGGTGCTGCGCTGGCTCAGGCCACGTTCACGCGGGTGACGACCGCGCGGAGGCGTTCGTCGGCAGCGTGCTTGTTCCGCCAGATGATGTAGCGGCGGATCATGCTGCCCTGCTCCTTGTGGCTGGTGTGGTCGGTGCCGTCCAGCGCGAAGTAGCGCAGGGCGGTGAACTGGGCCTCGATGCGGTTCAGCCAGGAGCTGTGAGTCGGCGTGTAGGCGAGCTCGACGTTGTGCGCCGCGGCCCAGTCGCCGACCCGGCTGTCCTTCTTCGTGGCCAGGTGCGGGGAGAAGTTGTCGAGCACGACCGCGATCCGGACCTGAGGCGGGTAGAGGCTGCGCAGGTAGCGGCAGAACTCCAGGAACCTCGTGCGGTGCTTTCTCGGCTTGATATGGCCGTAGAGCCTGTCCTTGCCCAGGTCGTAGGCGGCGAACAGGTGCCGGACCCCGTGCGGGCGGGTGTAGGTCGCCCGTCGGCGGGGCCTCGGCTCCCGGCCGGGGTCCTTGTGCTGCCCTCCGCGCTCAGCCCACTGCCGCCCCGGGTGGGGCTGGAGGTTGAGCGGCCCGAACTCGTCCAGGCAGAAGACGACTTCAGGCTCGCCGTCGTCGGGTATGACCTCTCTGTCGGCGATCGCGTAGAGGTGCTCGACCCTGGCCTTCTTGGCGGCGTAGTCGGGGTCGCGCGAGGTCTTCCATGTCTCCTTCGGCAGCCGGTTCGGCCCGCGGAACCTTTTCGCCGACGGTCCGACCCCGACGGCCCGGGATGGCCAAAGCGGTCAGCGAAGCCAGGACCGCCACCGCACCGGTCACGCCGAAGGCGCGGGTGGCCCCGGGCCCTGCGTACCCACGGCCGGGGGCCACAGCCGGCCCTGGGCGGGACGGCCTCCTGGCCTCCGTCGCTGGTCGCCGGCAGCTCGGCCGCCCGCAGCCAGGTGCCCTCCACTTGACGAGCACGGGTCAGGCCCGCCCCGTCACGGCTCACGGCCCGGGGCCGACGGCGTCGCGCTGAGGCTGACGAGCACGGCGGTGTTGGGGCGGGGCAGGGAGACGGTGAGCTGCCCGTGGGTGGCGTCCCAGGCCGCGGTGGCGTCGGCGGTGGCCGGGTAGAGCAGTGTGGGCTGGAGGCGGGCACCGCGCAGGTGAGGGATCGTGACGGTGCGGGCGCTGTCGTCGGCTCCGTACTCGCCGCGTGGGCGTGTCCCTCTCCCTTGCTCGTCGGAGGCTGGCTCCCGTCGCCACAGTGTGAGCCAGGTGCCGACAGGGCCGCGCAGGCCGGAGGCGATCCAGGTGTCCTGCCACGAGGGCAGTCCGAGGGGCCAGAAGGGGAGGCTGTCGGGGAATTCCGATCGGATGGCCTTGTAGACGGAGATGCCCGAGCGGACGAGTTCGAACTGCTGCGGGCTCATACGGTCGAGGAACCCGGACAGGTGGATACGGCCCAGCATCGTGCCGTTGAGGGTGAAGGCGATCTCGTCGGGGCTGAAGTGCGGCTGGGGGTAGGCCCACACAGCGGTCTGCTCGGGGGTCGCCGCGGTGGCGGCGGCGGCTGCGATGGGCGGATAGCGCAGGGGGTCCTGTTGGTCGCTGGTGGACTGCAGCTGGGTGACCGCGAGTTGGGCGTAGTCCATGCGCAGCCCGCCCGACGCGCAGTTCTCCAGGACGAGGCCGGGGTGCCGGTCGAGGAGGGAGCCGAGCCAGTCGAGGTGCGCGCGGTGGTGCCCGAGCAGGCCGGCGCCTGCACTTTCGGCGCCGTGCTCGGTACCGGGACCGATGTTGATGTTGTAGTCGAGCTTCAGATAGCCCACCCCCCAGTCGCCCACGATCCGGTCGACGACCTGGTCGAGGTGGGCGCGGGCGGCGGGGTGGCGCAGGTCCAGGTGGTGGCGGCCGTGTTCGGTGACGCGGATTCCGCCCCGGCGGAAGAACGCCTCTGGTGGCAGGGTACGGGCCAGCGGGCTGCGGACGCCGACCACTTCGGGCTCCAGCCAGAGTCCGGGGGTCATTCCGTGCTTCCTGATGGCGTCCAGGACCTGCTGGATGCCGCCCGGAAAGCGGCTGCCGGAGGCGTCCCAGGCGCCGACGGCGTCCCACCAGCCCTGGGCGTCGTCGTCGTACCAGCCGGCGTCGATGACGAAGACCTCGGCGCCGGCGGTCGCCGCCGCTTCGATGAGCGGCAGGAGTTTGTCGGTGGTGGGGTCTCCCATCAGGGTGTTCATGTAGTCGTTGTAGATCACCGGGAGTGTCGTATGGTCCGGGTGGCTGCGGCGGATACGGCGGCGGTAGGCGGTGAGTTCGCCGAACGCGGCGTCCAGGCCGCCGGTCTCGGCCCCGACGAGGACGGCCGGGACGGTGGTGAACTCCTGGCCGGGCGCCAGGAGTTGGCGCCACTGGTGATGGGCGTCGTCCGGTCCGAACAGGGCGAGGTAGGCGGCGCCTTCTCGTTCGCCGGTCTCGTAGCGCCAACCGGCGCTGGACTCGATCTGCCAGAGCCGGGCGCGACCCGTCCGATCGGTGAGCGCGGCGATCGGCAGGTGCCGTCCCGTGGACCAACTGCCCTGCGAGTACCGCTCGAAGCAGCCGCGCCCTTCGTGGCCATGGGCAGACCGGTTCAGGGGGACGATGTGGTCACGGAAGGCGGCGTGCTGCCAACGGCACTCGGCGAGCCAGTCGTTGTCGGCCCAGTGGAGGGTCAGGCCGTCCAGAGCGCCCATGGCGTCCACGATGCCGCCGAGGGCCAGGCTCGACACGCTCTCCAGCTGGAGCGTGGCACTCCCCTCATTGACCAGGCGCACCTGCGAGCGGAGGAAGCCAGCGCCGGGGCATGTCCGCAGGGTGATGTCGGCGGCGAGGCCGGTCGCCGGGTCCGCCAGCCTGATGGTTGTGCACTGCCAGGCCCCGTCCTGGCCCGTCTCGTGGCCGCGGTAGGTCAGGCGGTCGCCGATCGCGGTGTCGATGAAACGCTCCCCCGACCAGGTACGGCCGTGACCGGTGGCGGTGACCTCGACCAGGGGAAGCAGGGAGTTCCAGACCTGGCCCGGCGCTCCCAGCCTGACCGACCCCGCGGCATCCGCGATGGCGTGCAGCCCAAGGGCCTCATGGGACCAGAGAAGAGATCTCTCGGCTGCTTCGACAGCAGTAGTCAACGCGGTTCCCCTTCTGTGGTGTACGACCTTTCGCGGGCCTTCTGTCGGCCGCCGTCCGGTGCAGCACCGGACGACCCGTGACGTGCCCGGTGTGATCGCCGCGTAAATCTCCGGTTTCCATCTCTTGACGGCGGCGATGTGACCGCTCACAATCCTCACCGATTGGCAGCCCACGGCTTGTGCCTGCGGCATCGAGCCCGCCCGGTTCTCCGCTCGGCGCCCCGTTCGGGGTCGGCTGCCTGCGGGCCGCATCACAGCCCGCACCGCTGCCGAAACCGCTGATCGAGCAGTAGATCAACCCAGAGTGCCGGGCACGGAGTTCGCGATGGCCGAGCCCCAGCCGTTCCATCGTGCCGGGACGGAAGTTCTCCACCAGGCGTCGGACTCGGCAACCAGGGCACGGGCCTGTTCGAGGCCGGCCTCGGTCGTGAGGTCCAGGACGACGGACCTCTTGTTCCGGTTGACGCTGAGGAAATAGGTCGCCGTGCCGCCGGAGGGCGCCAGGCCCGGGTGTCGTCCCCGATGCCCTGCCGTTCGACCTTGACCACGTCGGCGCCGAGGTCGGCACGCATGTGCGGTGTTGGGCATGAGTGCTTCCGCGTCCGCGCCCCGCGGGGCCGCGGGTTCAGGCGTCGACGACCGGAGTGGCGGCCGACGCGGCCTTGGTGAAGCGCGGCAGGGCGGCAGCGCCGGCCGCGAGCAGGGCGACGATGCCCATCTGCACGTACTCGACTCCGGCGAACGCGTGGGCGACGTTGTGCGGCGCCAGGGCCAGATAGAGGGTGCCAAGAGTGGCCACACCGAGAGCGAGACCGCTCTGCTGCAAGGTGATCAGCACGCCGCTGCCGATACCGGCCAAGTGGGTGGGGACGTCGGCGAGCACGCTGCGGAACAGGCCGGCGAACAGCATCGACTGTCCGGCACCGACCAGGGCCAGTGGTACGGCCATCGCCCACAGGCTGACGTGCGGCCAGTTCCCGAGCAGGACCGTCACCAGTGAGACCAGTCCGGCGAGTTGGACGACGGCGCCGGCGGACAGCGCCGCCCGGCCGAACCGCGTGATCACGCGGGGCGCGACCAGTGAACCTGCGAAGAAGAGCAGAGCCATCGGCAGGATCGCCAGCCCACTGTGCAGGGCGTCGGCGTGCAGGCCGTTCTGGACGGTGAGGGCGAAGACGAACATGAACGCGCCGAAGCCGATGCTGAAGGCGAACACCATGGCCAGTCCGCGGGACATCGACGCCAGGCGCAGCAAGGACGGCGGCAGCAGCGGGACCTCGCCGCGCCGCTCGGCGCGCTTCTCCACGGCGAGGGTGGCAGCGCCCAGGACGACCGCGACGGCGAGAAGCAGCCAGGTCCACCACGGCCAGCCCAGGGAGTGCCCCTCGGTCAGCGGGACGAGCAGGGCGGTCAGGGTGGCGGCGAACAGGACGGTGCCGGGCAGGTCGATACCGACCGGGTGGTGCGAGCGGGTGTCCGGCACGATGCGGGCCGCCACCAGGAGCACGACCACGCCGATGGGCACGTTGACCAAGAAGATCGGCCGCCAGGAGGTGCCGGCGATGTCGGCGCTGACCAGCAGGCCGCCCACCAACTGCCCGACCACGGCGGCGATGCCGGAGGTCGCCCCGTAAAGAGCCACAGCACGAGCCTTGCGCTCTCCTTCGAGGACGTGGTGGAAGGTCGCCAGCACCTGCGGGATGAGCAGGGCGGCGGTGGCGCCCTGGACTATGCGGGCCGCGATCAGCGCACCCACGCTCGGGGCGACACCGCAGGCCAGCGAGGCCAGGACGAAGCCCACCAGCGCCCCGAGGAAGATGCGGCGGCGGCCGTAGCGGTCGCCCAGCCGGCCTCCGAGGACCAGCAGGGTCGCGTACGCGACGCCGTACCCGGCGATCACCAGTTCCAGCGAGGACGCCGAGGCGTGCAGTGAAGCGTCGATGCTGGGCAGGGCCACGTTGGTGATGAAGAAGTCCATGATCGGCAGGAATGCGCCGGCCAGCAGGATGAACACCCCGACCGGGTGCAGCCCGCCCGCACGGGCCGTGGCACGGGGCGAGAGCGCGGTCGCCCTGGCATGCGGGGAGGAGGTGGTTGTCGTCATGACAGCTCCCAGAGAGCGGAAGTTATGTGCTCATAACTATGAGCACATAAGGAGTATGTGCTCATAACTACTTCCTGGCAACCCCGTACCCTGGAGCCGTGATGGAGGACCAAGCGCACCAGACAGGCCCGACAGCAGGACCGGACCACGAGCAGCGGTGGGCCGAGCTGGCCGACCTCGCGCTGATCATCAGCCGCGAGATCCAGTTCCGCGGCTACACCGACGAGCGGGCCGTTCCGCTGTCCCCGTCCGAGGGCATGGTGATGCGCTACCTGCAGCGCGAGCCCGCCGCCCCGCCCAGCCGCATCGCCACCGCGACCGGACTGCAGCGCACCAACCTCTCCACCGTCCTGGGCGGGCTGGAGCGCAAGGGCCTTGTCGAGCGACGCGCCGACCCGGGCGACGGCCGCGGCGTGACCGTCCACACCACCGAACGCGGGCGCGCCAACTACGCCCTCGTCCGCCGGGAATGGGCCGCAGCCGTCTCCGTTGCCGCCGACCACGACGCCACCCACCTCGACGCGGCCCTCACCCTGCTCACCGCCGTGGAAACCGGGCTGGCGAGGACGCGACCACGGAACCGCGCCACACGTCCGGCAACGGGAACCTGACCTTCCGACATCCGCGCCACAACCGGGCCTGGAGAGCGTCGGGTTCATCGTGGAAGCGGCCCCGACCGACGAAGAGCAGGTGACAGCACCGTGAGCGACCTCGACCCGCTGTCCGAGTCCGCTGCATCCCGGGGCGACGGTCCATGCCGTCGTCGTGGCGCTGAAGGTCGACCTCAGCCGACCGGATCGCGCCCTGTGCACGAGCCGCGGTTTCTTCTACGACGGTGCCGAGCAACTGCTGTCGTTCGAGCTCGACGCCTACGTGGCGCGCCAGCCGGCGTGACGTCACGCGGCGCCGGTCCGAGGATCCGATGCCGCACCGTAGCGGTAGCGGTAGCACCGGTGAACAGGGCCGCTCTGCCTCACTCTTGACGACACGGAGTCGGCCGTGAAGCCGTTGCGGAGGCAGAAGACGACCCGGTCCTCTTCATCTGGTCCAGGTGATCAAAAAGAAACGGCCTAGAGGCGCGGCGCCCCGGTCACCGACATCACCAGCGAGTACAGGGAGGTGGTGGCCGTGATGAACAGGCGGTTGTTCTTCGGGCCGCCGAAGGCGATGTTGGAGACGGGCTCGGGCACACGCAGCCGGCCGATGAGGGTGCCGTCGGGGTCGTAGCAGTGGACGCCGTCGTCCAGGGCGGCGGCCCACAGGCGGCCCTCGTCGTCGAAGCGGATGTTGTCGAAGTGGACGTCGCCGCGGGCCTCGGCGAAGACCTTCCCGTCCGAGAGCGTGCCGTCCTCGCGGACGTCGAAGACGTGGATCCGGGCGGCCCGCGTGTCGGAGACGTACAGCCGCTTCTCGTCAGGGGTGAGGATGACGCCGTTGGGTCCCGCGAACCCGTCGGCGGCGAGGTGCACGTCCCCCGTCGCGGGGTCGATCCGGTACACGTTGCACGCGCCGATCTCGGACTCGGCTCGGTGGCCCTCGTAGTCGCTGGTGATGCCGAAGTCCGGGTCGGAGAACCAGATCGTGCCGTCGGAGCGTACGACGGAGTCGTTCGGGCTGTTGAGCCGCTTGCCGGCGTAACGGTCGGCGAGGACGGTCACGGTCCCGTCGGGCTCGGTGCGGGTGACGCGGCGGTTTCCCTGCTCGCAGGTGACCAGGCGGCCCTGCCGGTCGAGGGTGTTGCCGTTGCTGTGGCCGGCCGGGGTACGGAAGACGCCGACCGTGCCGGTGGCCTCGTCCCAGCGCAGGATGCGGTCGTTCGGGATGTCGCTCCAGATCAGCTGGCGCCAGGCGGGGAGGTACAGCGGGCCCTCGGCCCAGCGGCAGTCGTCGTGCAGGACCTCCAGCCTGCTGTCGCCGTTCGCGCAGCGTCCGGTGCGGAAGCGGTCGTCCAGGATCTCGTACAGGCCGTCGGTGGACATGGCGTCCTCTCAGAGGGATGAACAAGAATGTGATTCAACGTAACACGCAGATGACCGAACCAGATATGGTCTTTACATGAAACCAGTAGATGACATCGACCGTCAGCTGATCGCGCTGCTCCAGCGGGACGCCACCCAGTCGTACGCCGCACTGGGCAAGGCGGTCGGCCTGTCGGCGGGTGCCGCGCACGAGCGCGTGCGCAAGCTGCGCGAACAGGGGGTCATCCGGGCCACGACGGTCGACGTCGACCCCGCGGCACTCGACCGCGGGGTCCTCGCCTTCGTACTGGTCGACTCGACGGCGTGGATGGGCGACCAGGCCGAGGACTTCGCCGCCGTGCCGGAGATCCAGGAGGCGCACGTCATCGCGGGCAGCGCGGCCGTCCTGGTGAAGGTGCGCACCGCGACCACCGAGCGGCTCCAGGACGTGTTGCGCCGGCTGTACGCGATCGACGGGGTCAGCGGGACGCAGGCAACGGTGGTTCTGGAGACCTTCTTCGAACGGCCGTTGGACGCCGGTTAGGCCGCGGTTAGGGCGTGTCTTTTCGGATCACCGGGCGGACCAGAGGAGGATTCCCGCGGTGGGGAGTCGAGCCAACAGGCGCCTGCGACTGTTGCGCGTGGTGCGCGGGGGCGGCGTCTTGGCAGCGGTCCTGAACCTCGTCGTAGGTGGTCGCTCCCGCAGCGCGGACAGGGGAGACGCACGTCACATTCGGTCATGTCACATCGTGCCCGCGCCGTTCCGTCATAGGCGTGTAGCCACCGACAACGGCAGAGGAGTTCACCATGGGTGCCCGTTTGAACGTCTTCGACAGCCCGACCGCAGGCAAGTTCCTGAAGCACATCATTTCGGCGGGTCAGGTGGTCGCGAACTCGCCGCTGCCTGCCGCGACGCAGGAGCTGGTCAGGCTCCGCGCGAGTCAGATCAACGGGTGCGGTTTCTGCACCGACATGCACACCAAGGACGCCGAGGCCGCCGGTGAGTCGTCGGTGCGCCTCAATCTGGTCGCGGCGTGGCGGGAGGCCACGGTCTTCACCGAGGCCGAGCGCGCTGCGCTGGAGCTGGCGGAGCAGGGCACCCGCATCGCGGATGCGGCCGGTGGGGTCACGGACGAGGCCTGGGCGAATGCCGCCAAGCACTACGACGAGGAGCAGCTCATGGCCCTGGTGTCCGTGATCGCCCTCATCAACGCCTTCAACCGGCTGAACGTCATCGTCCAGCAGCCCGCCGGCGACTACCAGCCCGGCCAGTTCGGATAGCCGGGAGTAGCTGGCCCGGGGGGCTGGTGCTGTCGCGCACCAGCCGCAGCCCCGGGTGCCCAGACACAGCCGGTGGCCCCGCTGATCCGCCGGAACGGGGATCACCGCGCGGATTCCGTGCTTGCGCAGGTGCTGGCGGATGGCTCATGGCGCGTGAGGAGTACGCCTAATAGGCGCGTGGGCCGGCCGGTTGGGTCGGTCCTGGCAGGGGGCGGGTCGGGACGTCTGGCTGTACGCGGCGCCCGGAGCGCTTCGACAAGAGGGATGCGAGCCGGCCCCTGCCGAGCTTGTTCACCAGTCCAGCAACCAGGTGCGCCCGCTCAGCCATGGCTTCGATCACCAGGTACTCGTGGTCGGCGTGGGCACCGCCCCCCACTGCTCCAAGGCCATCGAGTGTCGGCACCCCCAGTGCGGCCGTGAAGTTGCCGTCGCTTCCGCCGCCGACCGCCCTGCCTTCGAGGTCAGGAAGCAGCTGCTTTGCCACCGCAAAGAGCTCGGCCGACGCCGACTCGGGCATCGGGGGTCGGCCGATGGCTCCCTGAACCGCGATCTCCGCCTCGTCGAGATGCGGAGCCAGCGCCGCGAACGCAGATTCGATTCGTTCCTTCTCGCCGGCCGACTCGACCCGGACGTCGACGATGACGGTCGCTTCTGCGGGAACGACGTTGTCCAGGGTTCCTGCCGACGCGACGGTCGGGGTAACAGTCGTGCCGATATCGGGGCGACCAAGCGCTGCGATATCCAGTACCTGGTGTGCTGCTTCAATCAGGGCGTTGACCCCGGCTGCGGGCTCAAGGCCTGCGTGCGACGCCCGGCCCGAGATGGAGACTTGGAACGTGCCGCAGCCTTTCCGGCCGGTCTTCAGGGCTCCGCCATCAGCGGCGCCCTCGAACACAAGTACAGCGCCGCAGGCAAGGGCTCGTTCTTCGATGAGAGCTCGAGAGGAGCGGGAGCCGACCTCCTCGTCGGCGGTCACCAGGATCCCGACGCCCGACCGGTCATCGAGTGTCGCCAGCCCATGAACGGCCTGCACCAAACCGCCAAGCATGTCAAAGACCCCGGGGCCGGTTGCCCGCCCGTCTTCGACCATGAACGGGCGGCGTTCCAGGGTGCCGAGCGGAAACACCGTGTCATGGTGACCGAGGATGAGTACTTTGGGATCGCCGCCGGATGACCAGTGGACGTGCGGCCCGGCTTCACTCTCGACGAGGATGGCCTGCCCGCCAAGGCGGCTCTCGATGACAGCGGCGACAGTTTTGGCCGATGCCGTCAACGCGTCGAGATCGCGCGATGGAGACTCGACTTCGACGAGTGTCCTGAGGTCCTCAATCATCGCGTCAACACTCACGTGGGCGGTCTTGCACATCGTCATGTCGCAAAGGTAGCTGGCACGGCGTGGCGGAACGGACAGCCGAAATGACTTCTCTTGGGCTCCGGCGCGTCACGCACGAGGTCTTCGGTCAGGCGGCAGGGCCGTGCGGAGACGCGGCTGGTCGGAGGGGACGGCGAGAACCCGTTGCGAGTGCGATCGCGACGGTCGTGTCCCCGCCTCGTCGGTGGCTGGTGTCCCGGGGAGCAGGTACCCGCGGACCAGGCGCAAAATGGGATACGTGGGTGTCCGGCGTGTGACAGTGGACCGCCTCGTGGAGCAGCCGTCGGGCCGCGGGCTGGTGGCGATCCCGCTCGCGCTGATCGTCGTGATCACCGTCGCGGACATCCGCTCCCCCGACACTGTCCATCTCGGTCCGTTGCTGGTTATCGCACCCGCCCTCACCGCCTCCTTGGCCGGGCCGCGGGCGACCGCACTGGTCGGGGCCCTGGCTGTGGCAGCCCAGGTATTCATCGCCCTGTTCCACGGCGGGCTGACGACGACCAACCACATCTCGCAGATCATCGCCCTGTTCGTGCTCTCCGCACTCGTCGTTTTCGTCTGCCATGTACGGGAGCGGCGTGCCCGGGAGCTGAGCCGGGCACGATCGGTGGCCGAGACGGCCCAGCGGGTTCTGCTGCGGCCCCCGCCCCGCCGGATCGGGCCCCTGCGCGTCGCCTGGCTGTATCTCGCCGCCGAGGACGAGACCCAGATCGGAGGCGACCTCTTCGCGGTCGCCCGCGCCGCCCATCCCTCCACCCGGGTCATCATCGGCGACGTCCGCGGCAAAGGCCTGGCCTCCATCGGCGAGGCATCCATGGTGCTCGGCGCATTCCGTGAAGGTGCCCACCGGGACACCACCCTGCCCGATCTCACCGCGGCGCTCGAGGTGAGCGTGTGCCGCGACCTCGATGAGGCCGCCGACACCAAAGACGATCCCGGCGAACACTTCATCACCGCACTCGTGCTCGACATCCCCGACCACACCGGACAAGCCGAGATGATCACCTACGGCCATCCCCCGCCCCTGCTGCTGCACCAGCACGAGGTCTCGGTCCTGCACGCCCGCCACCCCATGCCCCCGCTGGGCATGTGCGAACTGCCCGGCCCAAGCCACCGCCCCGACACCTTCACCCTCGAGCCCGGCGACATCCTCCTGCTCTACACCGACGGCGTCATCGAAGCCCGCTCACCGGCAGGGGTCTTCTACCCACTCGCCGAGCGAGTCGCCGCCTTCCGCACCACCAACCCCGACACCCTGCTCCGCCGCATCCACGACGACCTGATCGCCCACATCGGCGACCACCCCACCGACGACGCCGCCCTCCTCGCCATCCAACGCGCCACCTCCCACCACCCCCACCTACCGCACCTCCCGACCCACCCCCTCAACGGCCACCACCGTCATCACCCCAGTCAACCGTCACCACCCGCACCACACTGACCGCGGCCTCGCGCGCCACCGCCGAGACACTCCGCTGCTCACCGAACGCCATCGCCGGTCGGTGCGGCGTGCAGGAGTTTTGCGGTCAGGGCGCGGATCTGGGCGTGTTCGGTGGTGGTCAGTGACGCGGTCAGGGCGGCGATCTGCTGGTCCATCTCGGCGGTGCACCGGTCGGTGAGTTCCCGGCCGAGCGGGGTGAGGCCGACCAGGACGGCACGGCCGTCGTCGGGCGAGGGCAGGCGCTGCACCAGGCCGCGTTTCTCGGCGCGGGTGACCAGGCCGGTCATGGAGGACTTGTCCAGTCGGGACATGCAGCTGATGCCGCATACCCGACCGGATGCCGGCTCTCGCATGGCGAGAGTTGGACCTCACCAGCGATCAGATCGAAGCCTCGTCGGTCAGCGAAGGCACGGCGCACGGACGGAGGACCATGAGCGAGTCTTCCAAGGTCGCCACCATGGCAAAGGGGAACCGGTCGAGCTCAAGACAGAGTGCGACATCATCGGGATGGACTCCTTGGCGCACCCCCTCCGCCAGTTCGGCGGCGGCGCGCGACTCGGCAGCGCGGCGGAGGAACTCAGCTGCATCCGTCCCAGCCTCGGCAGCTCTCCGCGCGATGTATTGAGCGCACGCAAGATCTTCATCAGCCTGTCCATCGTCGCCAGTGACTACGAACGTGACACTGTCGCTCTTGCATGTCCGCAAGAGCTGAGCCGTTGCCCCCGCCACCACGAAGCTGGCGCACAGCACCAGCGGCGCCTCCTTGACCGCATGGGCGCCGACTGTCCCCGCCGTGGTTTTCTGCACAACGGTCCGTCCGCCAAGGTCAATAGACCGCAGCAGGCCCGGCGAGTTGACGGTGTCGAACCCGGGCGCGGGCGGACCGTCTTTGAGCGCCACCCAATCCGGGTGGCGGGCCTTGAGCGCCAGGGCTTCGTCCAGCGACTCAGCAAGAACGATCTTTTCCGCCCCCTGGGCAAAGGCCCAGGCAGCCACGGTGAAAGCACGCATGACGTCGACCACGACCGCCACGGACGGGGCTTCGACCAACTCAGCGATGCCAAGGAAACGAGCGTCCATTCCGATCATGATCGTGCCTGCCCGACCCGAAGCACCCAGAAGGTGATACGCATCACATCGACGGTCTCGGAATGCAACACCTCCGGCTGTCTGTGTCGCGCAAGTGGTCCGCAACGACCCGCCTGCCCAATCGCCACACGGGGTCACCGCACACGGCCTCTGCGGACACAAGGCATGCGTACGCGGTGGCCACGCTGGAGCTGTTGTGGCGGGGGCATCTGCAGGCACTGGGCAATCTGCCGCTGCCGGACATGCACCGGGACTTCGCGCACGCGCTCGGGCTGACGATCGGGCCCGGCGGCGGGCGCCGCACACAGCGGGCGCCGAGGTCGGTGAAGCGGCCAGCGTCGGTGAAGACACCTTTGTGGGGCAGGTAGGTCAGCAGTCCGCGCCGATCGGCGATGCCCAGGGAGGAGTGCAGGGCAATCGCTTCCCACACCCGGTCGACGTCCGCCGCGGCGATGCCGTGCTCGGTCAGCACGGATGCGGCCAGATCGACGCCTTCCACTTCGAACCGGGCCTGGCCGGCCGCGAGGGTGACCAGGCCCAGATCGTGCATCACGCAGGCGGCGAAGAGCAGGTTCTCGTCGTAGGCCGCGTCGTTCAGGCAGCCTTCCTGCTCGGCCAACAGGCGGGCGAGGATGGGATGCGGGCGTGCCAGCGCTCCGTGCCGGGAGCCGCGTCGCGCAGCAGTCCGGCCTGTACGGGGGCAGCGTGCCGAGCAGATCAGTCACCGCTCCTCAGCCCTTCCGCCCCTCCTCCTACGTCCGCGGCGACCTGGCGGAGGGTGCGTCCGGTGCGCACCGAGCGGGCCCGGCGGGGATCCGGTGTCCCGTGGCCGCCGGTGCGGGCCCGCTCGTCCTTGGTCTTCACCAGCAGCCAGGCCTCGCCCTCAGAGGTGTCCTTTCCGTCGCGGAACCGTGTCAGCGCGTACTCGCCGTGCAGTTTCGAGCCGTTCAGCCAGAAGGTGGCGTGCCCGCGCTCGATCGACTCGTCGAAGGGAACGGGCCCGCCGCGCCGGTCATGGCTCAGGGGCCGGTAGGTGCCGTGGTCCCAGACGATGACGGTTCCGCCGCCGTACTCCCCCTTGGGGATCACGCCCTCGAACTCCTCGTACTCCAGCGGATGGTCCTCGGTGGGCACGGCGAGCCGCTTGTCGCGCGGGTCCGTGGACGGGCCCTTGGGTACCGACCAGGACTTCAGCACGTCACCGACCTGGAGACGGAAGTCGAAGTGCATCCTGCGCGCATCGTGGATCTGGACCACGAAGCGGGGCTCTTCCTCGGTCGATGCCTCGCGGCCGCGGGGTTCCTGGGTCCGGCCGAAGTCGCGTTTGCCGCGGTAGGTGCGCAGCCGGTCCTGCTCGGTCACGTCGAGGTGCCCTGCGTGTCCGGCTGTTCCGTGAGTGTCTGGGTGCCGAGCACGGCGAGGAGCGCGATCCGTTCGGCGTCCTCCGTGTCGGGCTCGGCCGTGTAGATCATGATGCGCAGGTCGCTGCCGGCGACGCTGAGGACGTCGCAGTCCAGCGTCAGCGGGCCCAGCTGCGGGTGATCGACGGTTTTGCGCGACGCCTCGTTGCGGCCCACGGCTCCGGAGTCCCACAGCTCGGCGAACCGGTCGCTGTTCGCGCGCAGCTCCGCGACCAGGCGCCGCAGTCGCTGGTCCGCCGGATAGCGGCTCGCGGTCGTGCGCAGGTCGGCGACCAGCGCGGTCTCGAAAGCGCGCCGGGCCTCGGGGGTGTGGCGGACGCGGGTGCCCGGGCCGAGGAAGTTGCGCCACACCCCGTTGCGCTCGTGGCCGCGCCACCCGGTCGGATCACCCATCAACGCGGCGTACAGCGGGTTGGCCAGCAGCAGAGTCCACGCCGCGTCGTAGACCGCGACGGGCGTCCCGGTCAGCCTGTCCAGCAGCCGCTGAACGCTCGGCGTGATGTAGGCGGGCACCGTGCCGCGACCCGGCGGCACGAGTCCGGCGACATTGAACAGGTGTTCGCGCTCGGCTCCGGACAGCCGTAGCGCGCGGCCCAGAGCTTCGACGACTTGCTCCGACGGGTTGGCCGCCCGGCCCTGTTCGAGGCGCGTGACATAGTCGACCGAGATCCCGGCCAGCAGGGCCAGCTCCTCGCGGCGCAGTCCCGCCGCGCGCCGGTGGCCTCCGGCGGGCAGCCCGGCCGCCTCCGGGGGGACTCGGTCGCGCCAGCGCCGCACCGTCTGCCCGAACTCCGTCCTCGCCATGCCTCCACTGTGCACCGCCCCGCGCGGACCTGCCTGGTACTGGCAGTCCCAGGAAGACGGGACTCCTGGCTGATCGCACCGCCCGGGCGGAACCTGGAGGCATGACTACGACACTGATCACCGGAGCGAACAAGGGTCTCGGCTTCGAGACCGCCCGTCGGCTCGTCGCGGCGGGCCACACCGTGTACATCGGCAGCCGGGACCCGGAGCGCGGGCGACGGGCCGCCGAACAGCTGGGGGCGCGGACGCTCGTCATCGACGTCACCGACGACGCGTCCGTGGCGGCCGCGGCGAAGACCGTCGAGGCCGACGGCGGACTGGATGTGCTGATCAACAACGCGGGCATCGAGGGGCGGGCGCCGGACGGAGGCGTGATCGGCGCCGCGGACGTGACCGCGGACATGATGCGGCATCTGTTCGAGACAAACGTTTTCGGCGTGGTGCGCGTCACCCACGCCTTCCTGCCGCTGCTGCAACGGTCCGCCGCCCCGGTCGTGGTGAACGTGAGCAGCAGCCTGGGCTCGATGGCCCTCGTCACCTCCCCCGACACCCCGACGTACGGCTACCCGGGCGTCGCCTACCCGGCGTCGAAGACCACGGTCAACATGATCACCGCGCAGTACGCGAAGGCGTTCCCGGGCATGCGGATCAACTGCGTCGAGCCGGGCTACACCGCAACCGACCTGAACGGCAACACGGGTACGCAGACCGTCGAGGAGGGTGCCGAGATCATCGTCCGCATGGCGCAGGTCGGACCGGACGGACCCACCGGGGGTTACTTCGACGCCGCCGGCCCGGTCCCCTGGTAGGACGTTGTCCCCGTCCCACGGTTTCAGGCAGCCGTCCCGGCCGCGATGTCCAGGGCCGCGATGTAGCCGAAGGTCATCGCGGGACCGATCGTCGAACCGGCGCCCGCGTAGCTGTGTCCCATGACCGCCGCGCTCGCGTTGCCCGCCGCGTACAGGCCAGGGATCACGGAGCCGTCCGGACGCAGTACGCGTGCCCGGGCGTCGGTGCGCAGGCCGCCCTTGGTGCCCAGGTCGCCGGGGACGATCTTGAAGGCGTAGAACGGGGCGAGCCACAGGGGGGCGAGGCAGGAGTTCGGGAGGATCGCGGGGTCGGTGTAGTAGTGGTCGTAGGCGCTGTCGCCGCGGTGGAAGTCGCTGTCCTTGCCGGACTGGGCCAGGCCGTTGAAGCGGGCGACGGTGGCACGCAGGGCTGCCGCGGGTACGCCGATCTGGCCGGCGAGGGCGTCGAGGGTCCAGGCCTTGTGGGCGGCGCCTGAGGTGTACCACGCGTCGGGGAACGTGAACGTCGGCGCGACATCCTTGAAGAGGTAGCGGTTGCGGTAGTTCTGGTCGACGATCAGCCAGGCGGGGATGTCCGGCGCGGCCGCGTCACGGTCGTACATGATGTGCACGACATCGCTGTAGGGGGCCGCCTCATTGACGAAACGCGCTCCCGCCTCGTTGACCAACAGGCCTCCGGGCAGGGTGCGTTCGGCCAGGCAGAAGTAGGGCTGGTCGGGCAGCGGGATCGCCGGGCCCCACCAGGCGTCGTCCATCAGGTCGAGCGCGGCGCCCGCCCGCTGACCGGCCTGGATGCCGTCGCCGGTGTTCTCCTTCGCGCCCACCGTCCAGGCGGTGCCGATGGGTTGCCGCTGGTACTGGGCGCGCATCGCCGCGTTGTGCTCGAAGCCGCCGGAGCCGACGATCACTCCGCGCCGGGCCCTGATGAGGCCCGGCGTGCCGTCGCGGGTCACCACGGCCCCCGCGGCGGCTCCGTTCTCCACGTACAGGTCGGACAGCGGAGTGTTCAGCCACACCGGCACCTGGGCCGCCAGCAGCCCCGCGCGCAGGCCTGCCGCCAGCGACTGCCCCATGGTCAGCGGCTTCTGGCCGAGCAGCGCCGCCTTGGTGCCGCGCGCCAGGCATTCGGTGGCGATGGCGGCGCCCTTCGTGCTGACCGCGGAGAGGGTGAGCCATTTGTAGTCGGCGCTGAAGACGACCATGCCGCTCGGGACCGTCATGTACGAGGGGTTCAGATGCGCGAGTTCGGTGCCCAGGATGTTCCCGTCGAGCTGGTCGGGTTCCATGGAGCGGCCGCCGGGCAGTCCACCGGCAAGCTCCGGGTAGTAGTCGCTGTATCCCTCCATCCAGCGGAAGCGCAGCGGACTGTTCGCCATGACGAAGGAGATCATGGCGGGTCCGTGGCCGAGGAAGGCCTGCTGCCGTTCGGCGGAGACGTCGGGGCCGACCACGGCCGCGAGATAGGTGGCGGCCTTCGCCGGGGTGTCGGGGACGCCCGCGGCGAGGATCACCGGATTGTTCGGTATCCAGATGCCCGCCCCGGAGCGTGCCGCCGAGCCGCCGAAGGTCGGCGCCTTCTCCACGACGACGCAGCTCAGGCCCTGTTTCGCCGCGGTCAGCGCGGCGGTCATCCCCGCCGCTCCGGATCCGATCACCACGACGTCGTACGTGCCGAGCAGCGGCAGGTCGGCCGCCCCGGCGATGCCCGGGAGACCCGCCGCGAGGGCGAACCCCGCTCCCGTCGCGGCTCCCAGCACATGGCGCCGTGACGGCCCGTGGGCCGACGAAGATTCGGTACGTCTGGCGGGGTCCGCGCTCGGGGACATGGCAGGGCGCTCCAGCGGGGCGAAGGAATGGGAGGTGCGTGCTCTGGCTTCGGGTACCAACAGGCGCCCGCCGTGCCTTTTCTGATGCGGCGTCAGGAAATGTGGCGCGGGGGTCTTGTGAAGTCAAGAGGCGAGCGCACCACCCCTCCACACCACCCCAAGATCGGACACAAGTTACCTAGAGGTATGTAGTGACTTAACAAGCAAGCAACAGTAGAACGTGTTCCCACTCATCGAGAGTGAGGAGCGTCACATGAGTGACACTACCCAGCAATACAAGGCCTCCAGGGGTGTTTCGCGTCGAAGATTCATCGCTGGAACTGGTTCTATTCTTGGTGCCGTGACCCTGGCGGGACACGCCGCCGCGGCCGAGGCGCCGATCGCTGCCGCGGCCGCGTCGATCCCTTCCGGAGTGCACGTCCCCGTCCTGGTGATCGGCACGGGGTACGGGGGTTCCGTCGCCGCGCTGCGCCTCGCCCAGGCCGGTATCGACGTACAGATGATCGAAATGGGGATGGCCTGGGACACCCCCGGCTCGGACGGCAAGATCTTCGCCAACACGACCAGTCCGGACTACCGGTCCTACTGGCTGCGTACCAGGACCAAGCAGCCCCTCAGCAACTTCCTCGGCTTCCCGATCGACAAGGACGTCCCCCGCTACACCGGGATCCTGGACGCCGAGGAGATGGGCGGCATCATCGTGTACCAGGGCCGCGGCGTCGGTGGCGGCTCGCTGGTCAACGGCGGCATGGCGGTCACACCCAAGCGCGAGAACTTCGGCGCCATCCTGCCGTCGGTGAACGCCGATGAGATGTACGGGACTTACTACCCGCGCGCCAACGCCGGGCTCGGGGTCGCCACCGTCGACCCGACCTGGTTCGAGACCACCGACTACTACCAGTACGCGCGGGTCGGCCGCAAGCAGGCCCAGCGTTCCGGCTTCCCCTTCGTCTTCGTCCCCGACGTCTACGACTGGGACTACATGAAGCGGGAGGCCGCCGGAACCGTGCCCAAGTCCGCGCTGGCGGGCGAGATCCTCTACGGCAACAACTACGGCAAGAAATCACTCCAGAAGACCTACCTGGCCCAGGCCGCGGCCACCGGCAAGGTCACCATCTCCCCCCTGCACAAGGTCACTTCGGTCTCCCCGGCGACCGGCGGCGGCTACACGGTCCTCATCGACCAGATCAACACCAACGGTGACACCACGGCCACCAAGACCGTGACCGCGGACCGGGTGTTCTTCGCGGCCGGCAGCGTCGGCACCAGCAAGCTGCTGGTCAAGCTGAAGGCCACCGGCGCGCTGCCCAACCTGAACAGCGAGATCGGCCAGAGCTGGGGCGACAACGGCAACGTCATGTGCGGTCGCGCCAACCACCTGTGGGACCCGACCGGCGCACTCCAGTCCAGCATCCCCTGCGGTGGCATCGACAACTGGGCCGCCGGTGGCGCGTTCGCCGAGGTCGCGCCGCTGCCCACCGGAATCGAGACCTACGCCTCGTTCTATCTGTCGATCACCAAGAACCCGAACCGCGCCCAGTTCTCCTGGAACGCCTCCACGGGCAACGTCGACCTGAACTGGCAGACGGCCTGGAAGCAGCCGGCCATCGACATGGCCAAGACGATCTTCGACAAGATCAACTCGACGGAGGGGACGATCTACCGGACCGACCTCTTCGGCACCTACAAGATCTGGGGCGACCATCTCACGTACCACCCGCTCGGCGGCGCGGTCCTCAACAAGGCCACCGACAACTACGGCCGTCTCCAGGGCTATTCGGGCCTGTACGTCATCGACGGCTCGCTGATTCCCGGCAACACCAGCGTCAACCCGTTCGTCACCATCACGGCGCTCGCCGAACGGAACATCGAGAACATCATCGCCGCCGACCTCTAGCGGCAGCCGGGCCGAGCGCACGGCCCGGTCCCGCTCAGTGCGTGGGCAGCACACACACGGCGTCGAGACCCAGCACGTGGTTGAGCCGGCCGAACGCCAGCCAGGAGCCGATGCACATGCTCAGCTCCACGATCTCGTGCTGGCTGTAGTGCACGGTCATCCGGGTCCAGAACTCGTCGTCGAGGCCGTGGTGATCCAGGGCGTACCGCTCGGCGTACTCCGCGGCCAGCCGGGTGCGGTCGTCGAAGGCGTCGGTGGTACGCCACTGGGTCACTGCGTCCGCGAACTCCTCCTCGACCTTCTGCCCCTCCCGCTCGGTGCGCCAGTCGAGGCAGAACAGGCACCCGTTGATCTGTGCGATGCGCAGTCGCGCGGCCTCGAACTCGCGCAGTCCCAGGGTCGTGTGCTCGTACACCGACAGGGAGAAGTTCGCGGCGGCCATGCCTATGCCGGGGACCATCTCGCCCCATACGTACCCGATCGGCTCCTGGCCCTCGGGAATGTCGATCTGCAGGGTCATGGATCATTTCCTTCCGAGTCTGCCGACTGCGGGACGCAGCGGGACGTCGAGCGCGTCATGGAGTCCGGGTTCCGCGTCCACGAGCCAGTCGATCGCGCTGACCAGCCGACCGACCGCGGTGGCGTTCCCGCCGGCGGACCGGTTCTCGCCTTCGTCGGTGGCCTCGACGGTGACCTGGATGCGCGGGCGGCCCTCGATGATCACGCGATGTGCTCCGTCGCCGTCGGGCGGCGTCGGCCAGTCCGGTGCGCAGGTCGGGTGGATGCGGGTGACGTGCTCGATGACGATGCGGGGTTCGCCGTCGACGATCCCCTGCACCTCGAAGCGCACCGCACCCTGGGTACCGGCCGCGAACTCGCCCATGGTGCGGGTACTCACCGTGGCCTCTAGCGGTCGGCGGTCCAACGTCTCGCGGATCTCGTCGAGTTCGACGCCGAGCGCTCTGGCCATCAGCCGGATCTGCCCTCCCCACACCATCGTCGGGATCGACGGCGCGAGCATCAGCGGCTCGTAGTCCATCGGCTGGCCCATGCCGACCAGGTAGCGAACGGATTCCTCCTGCTCGTACGTCGAGTAGTCGAAGATCTCCTGGCAGCGGATGGCGTCGATCGTGGTGCCAAGTCCGCTGATCAGCAAGGGCAGTACGTCATTGCCCCAGCCGGGATCGACACCGGAGACGAACAGCGAACCGCCGCCGTCCGCGATGGCGGCGAGCACCGGATCCCGGAAGTCCGACGGGGCGTTGCGCTGATCGTAGAGCGGGTACAGCGCGGGGGTGACGACCACCGCTCCGGCCCGGATCGCCCTGCAGATGTCGGCGAGGGCCTCGTCGGGCCGGATGTCGCCGGACGCCGCGTACACCACGGCCCGGGGAGCCGCGGCCAGTACGGCGTCGATGTCGTCGGTCGCCGCGACCCCCAATCCGTGCTCCAGTCCGCCGAGTTCGCCCGCGTCGCGGCCGACCTTGTCGGGGTTGTGGACGAGGACGGCCGCGAGACTCAGCGCCGGGTGGGCCTCGACGGCGCGGATCGCCGCGCGGCCGACGTTGCCGGTACCCCAGACCACTGTCGAAATCATGCGGCGGAGGGTAGCGAGAGGTCCTGAAGGTTCATAGGGCCGTGACTGGTGAAGATGTCCGGGGGCGGGCACTCCACCGCCGGGCGGTCGATTTCGGCTTTCCGCTTTCCGCCTTCCGCCTTCCGCTTTCCGCCTTCCGCTGTGAGCTGTGAGCTGTCAGCTGTCAGCTGTCAGCTGTCAGCTGTCAGCGGAGGCCTTCTTTATGGCTTCGCGGATACGCGAGTACGTGCCGCAGCGGCAGACGTTCTCGATCCGGTCGATGTCGGCGTCCGTCGGCTTCGTCTTCTTCTTGAGCAGGGCCGCCGCGGCCATGATCTGGCCCGGCTGGCAGAAGCCGCACTGCGCGACATCGCAGTCGAGCCAGGCCTGCTGCACGGGGTGCAATGTGTCGCCGTCGGCCAGGCCTTCGATGGTGGTGACTTCGCGGTCCGCGCAGTCGGCGACCGGGACGACACAGGGCTGGATCTCGGCGCCGTCGAGGTGGCTGGTGCAGGCGCGGCAGACCCCGACGCCGCAGCCGTACTTGGGGCCGGTGACCTCCAGGATGTCGCGCAGCACCCACAGCAGCGGCATGTCGGCCGGTGCCTCGACGGTGACCGGCTTCCCGTTGACGACGAACGAGTACGAGGGCATCGGTACCTTCTCAGAAGTTGATCGGGAAGCGGCGGGGACGGGTACCCGTGGCGCGGGCATAGGCGTTGGCGACGGCGCCCGCCGCGGCCGGGACGCCGAGTTCGCCTGCCCCGCCGGGGTCCCGCCGGGAGGGCATGATGTGCGCTTCGAAGTGCGGCGGGGCGTGCCGCTGACGGGCGTAGTGGAAGTCGGCGAAGCTGCCCTCGCGCACGGCGCCCCGGTCGATGTGCAGACCGGCCTGCAGCACCGTGGAGATGCCGTCGACCGCGGTGCCCATGAGCTGGGCCTCAAGTCCGCGCGGGTTGACGGCCGTTCCGACATCGGCCGCCATCACCACCTTCGTCACCCGGGGGTTCTTCGGGTCGGTGGCGTCGATCTCGACCAGACAGGCCACACAGGAGCCGTACTCCTCGTGGACGGCCACGCCCTGGGCCTGGCCCGTCGGCATGGTCCGGCCCCAGCTCCCGGCGGTGGCGACCTTGTCGAGTACGGCCTTGACGGTCTTGCTCCTGAGCGTGGTGCGCCGGAACGCGACCGGGTCCTTGCCCAGGCTCCCCGCGACCTCGTCGACGACGATCTCCTCCGCGGTCCGCATCGTCCCGGAATCCACCGAGCGCCAGGCGCCGAGGGGCATCGCCAGTTCGACCGAGCCAGAGTCCCCGGAGACGCGTCCGAAGTTGTACAAGCCGCTGTCGCTGGGCAGCGGGCCCGCCGCCGCGGCGCGCCCGGTGAGTGCGGTGGTGCTCACACCCCCCTGGGCGGCCAGGCCTTCCTGTTCGTAGGACTCGCTCACCGAGGCCATCGCGTGGGTGAAGGCCACCACCCTGCCCCGCGCGTGGCTGGCCCGGATCCTGTGGTGGCTGGCCGGGCGCATCCGGCCGTGCCGTATGTCGTCGCCACGGCTCCACATCAGCTTCACCGGCCGGTGTGCCGCTTTGGAGATCAGGGCCGCCTCGATCGCGGCGTCGTAGTTCAGCCGCCGCCCGAACGAGCCGCCGCCCCGGGTGACATGGACGCGCACCGATGACGCCGGCAGCCCGATCGCCGAGGCGATGCTGTCCCGCGCGTCCATCGGCGTCTGGGAGGAGAACCAGATCTCGGCGCGGTGGGCGCGTACGTCCGCGACCGCGGTCAGCACCTCCATCGGGGCATGGCTGACGAACGCGAACTCGAACTCGCCCGCCACCTGCGTCGATCCGCGCGGTGCGGCACCGAGGGGTGGGACCGCGGCGCGCAGCCGGGACCGGATGGCGGCGTCGGACACGGGCGCGAGCGGGCCCGGGGCCCAGGTGATCCGCAGTGCGTCCCTGGCCTTGAAGGCGTGGTGGAACGAATCCGCCACCACGGCGACGCCCCCGGCGATCCGGACGACCGCGAGGACGCCGGGCAGCGCGCGGGCCGCCCTGTCGTCGACCGAGACGACCTTGCCCATGATCGTCGGGGGCCGGGCCACCACCGTCGGCTTTGCTCCGGCCACCGACAGGTCTCCCGCGTACTTCGCCTTGCCGGTGACGATGTCCCGCGCGTCGATCCGGGTGGTCGGGCGCCCGATCACCCGGTGCCGGGACGCCGGCTTGGGTCGGCTCGACACGGCCGGCCGGCGGATCCGTGCGGCGCTCGCGGTCAGCGACCCGAACGTGGCCGTACGCCCGTCCGGTGCGACCACCATCGTGTGGTGGGTGCGCAGCGTCCTCGCCGGGAGGTGCCACCGCCTGGCGGCCGCCGTTATCAGTCTGGCGCGTGCCGTGGCGGCCAGCTCACGGGCCGGTCCGTACAGTGAACTGACCGAGCTCGAGCCGCCGGTGTACTGGTTCCCCCGGGAGCGGGCTTCGGCGAGCGGGATGTCGACATCCTCGAGCCGGGCGTCCAGCTCCTCGGCGATCATCATGGCGACCGCGGTCGTGATGCCCTGGCCGACCTCGACGCGCGGCAGCCGTACGACCACCTTGTTGGCGGTCGTGACTTCCAGAACCAGCATCTCCTCGTCGGTTCCGGTCACCACGACGTCGGACGGCCTGCGGACGCCGTCCGCACCGGGTTCGGCGCCTTCCGCCGACGGCCCGTCGCAGCCGATCGGCGCCGCGACGGTCAGGGTGGACGCCGCCAGCGAGTAGACCATGAACCGTCGGCGGGACAGCTTCGGCCGTCGCTCCCCGTGCTGGGGCACGTCCGGGTCAGGGCCGGATGATTCGAAGCCGTCCAACTGACAATCCTCTCCGTCGGCGCCGCACCCTGCCCTGATCGCGGATCGGGTCAACCGTGGACGACCTGAGCACACCGGGTCTGTTCGACTGGTATGAGGGGCCAGTCGTCTTCCGGGTTGCGTACCGCGGGAGTTGGCTGCGAAGTTCCGCCGTCCGCACGCCGAGTCCGGTAACACCACCGTCTCGGACCTAAGCTCGGCGTATGGCCAAGTACTTCGACGTGCACCCGGAGAACCCGCAGCGACGCATCATCAGCCAAGTGGCAGACATCGTCCGCTCCGGAGGTCTCATCGTCTACCCGACGGACTCCTGCTTCGCCCTCGGGTGCCAGCTCGGCAACCGTGAGGGGATCGATCGCATCCGCTCGATCCGCCATCTCGACGACCGGCACCACTTCACCCTGATGTGCCAGGACTTCGCCCAGCTGGGCCACTTCGTACGCGTCGACAACACGGCGTTCCGCACGATCAAGGCGTCGACTCCCGGCAGCTACACCTTCATCCTCCCGGCCACGAAGGAGGCACCGCGCAGGCTGCTGCACCCGAAAAAGAAGACCGTCGGCGTCAGGATTCCCGACCATGTCGTGGCCCAGGCTCTGCTCGCCGAACTCGGCGAGCCGCTGCTGTCGAGCACCCTGCTCCTGCCCGATGAGGACAAGCCCCTGACCCAGGGCTGGGAGATCAAGGAACAACTCGATCACGTGGTGGACGCGGTCCTCGACTCCGGTGACTGCGGCGTCGAGCCGACGACCGTCATCGACTTCTCCGGCAGGGAACCCGAGATCGTACGCCGAGGAGCGGGGGATCCCGACCGGTTCGAGTAGCCCGGCCGCGGGTGGCCCGAGCGGGGTGTGACCACGGTCCTGACGGAACCGGAGCCACACCCCCTCGTGCCCTCCTGAAGGGCGTGTGGTGTCAGGTGCTGCCGGTCAGCTGGTCGTCAGGGCGGTGTCGTCGACGACGAAGCTGGTCTGGAGGGAGGAGTCCTCGACGCCGCTGAACTTGAGGGCGACGGTGGTACCGGCGAGGGAGGACAGGTCGAAGGTCTTCTGGGTGTAGCCCGTCGCCTTGTTGAGGTTGGAGTAGGTCGCCAGGGTGGTCGATCCGGCGGTGACCGTCAGCTTGTCGTACTGAGTGCTGGTCGTCGTCTCCGCCGTGTCGATGTGCAGGTAGAAGGTCAGCGTCGCCTTGCAGCCGGACGGGATGGCCACCGACTGGGACAGCGTGTCGGTGTGGGTGGAGCCGTAGCCGTCCAGCCAGGCCTTGTACGAGCCGGCGTGCGCCGCCTGGCTGCTGGAGTTGGTGATGACCCCGCTGGTGGCGGTCCACGTCGTGTTGCCCGACTCGAAGCCCGGGTTGCCGAGCAGCTGGGTCGAGGTGCAGGTGCCGCCGCCTCCGGAGGAGCTGACGGTCCAGGTGAAGGCCGCGGTGCCGGTCGCGCCGGTGCTGTCGGTGACGGTGACCGTGGTGCTGTACGTGCCCGCGGTCGTCGGGGTGCCGGTGATCGCGCCGGTGGAGCTGCTGATCGACAGACCGGTGGGCAGCCCGGTGGCGGCATAGCTGAGCGAGCCGCTGTTGGTGCTGCTGGCCGAGATCTGCAGGCTCACCGCGGTGCCGACGGTGGAGGACTGGCTGCCCGGGTTGGTGACGGTCACGCCGCTCGTCGGCGGGGTGACGTGGCTGCCGACGTTGATGCCGGCGAAGGCGTTCGCCACACCCGCGTACTGGGTGGAGCTGGAGCCGTACAGCGCCGTCGCGGCGTTCAGGGCGGCGGTGCGGGCGCCCGCGTAGTTGGTGCTGGACGTCATGTACGTCGTCAGCGCCTTGTACCAGATCTGCAGGGCGGCGGCCCGGCCGATGCCCGCGACGGCGACTCCGTCGGAGGTCGGCGAGTTGTACGTGACCCCGTTGATGGTCTTGGAGCCGCTGCCCTCGGAGAGCAGGTAGAACATGTGGTTCGCCGGGCCCGAGGAGTAGTGGACATCGAGGTTGCCGACGCCCGAGTACCAACTGTCCGCGGAGCCGCCGTCCTTGTCGGGCTCATCCATGTAGCGCAGCGGCGTGCCGTCGCCGTTGATGTCGATCTTCTCGCCGATGAGGTAGTCGCCGAGGTCGCTGCTGTTGCCCGCGTAGAACTCCACGCCGGTACCGAAGATGTCGGAGGTCGCCTCATTGAGGCCGCCGGACTCACCGCTGTAGTCCAGGCCCGCGGTGTTGGAGGTGACACCGTGGCTCATCTCGTGGCCCGCGACGTCGAGCGAGGTGAGGGCGTGGGTGCCGCCGGAGCCGTCGCCGTAGGTCATGCAGAAGCAGTCGTCGTCCCAGAAGGCGTTGACGTACGCCGAGCTGTAGTGGACGCGCGAGTAGGCGGCGACGCCGTCGTTCTTGATGCCGCTGCGGCCGAAGGTGTTCTTGTAGAAGTCCCAGGTCGTCTGCGCGCCGTAGGCGGCGTCCGCGCCGGCGGTCTGGGTGTTGGACCCGGCTCCGGTGCCCCAGGTGTCGTCGGCGTCGGTCATCAGCGTGCCCGTGCCCGACGTGCCGTTGTTGAGGCTGTACGTCTTGTGGCCGCCGCGCGTGGTGTCGTACAGCTGGTACGTCGAACCGGACAGGGTGGTGTTGAGGGTCACCGTGCCGCTGTACTGCGTGTTGCCGGTGCCGGTCTCGATGCCCTGGAACTGGTGGAGTTTCTCCCCCGTGGTGGCGTCGGTGATGACGTGCAACTGGCTCGGCGTGCCGTCGTCCTGGACGCCGCCGATCACGGTCTCCCAGGCGAGCTTGGGGGTGCCGCTGCCGGCCCAGATCACCTTGCGGGCACTGTCGGTGGAGGGCTTCGCCGCGTCGAGTGCCTTGGCGGCCTTCAACGCCTTGCTCGCGGCGTCCGACTTGGTGAAGGTCGCGGTGGTGGAGGGGACCTTGATGGTGTGCTTGTTGTTGAAGGTGGTGCTCACCGTGCCGGAGGCCAGGGAGGCCGGCGGGGTGTGGACGACCACGTCGCCGCCCAGTACCGGCAGGCCGACGTAGGTGCGCTCGTAGCGGGTGTGGAGCGTGCCGTCCTGGTCCTTGACGACGTCCTTGACGACCAGTTTCTCCTTCGAGTCCAGGCCGAGGGAGGCGGCGGTCGTCGTGGTCTGCTTCGATGCCTTCTTCAGCAGAGCCGTGTGCTGGGCCGGGGTGAGCTCGGCCTCCAGGCCCCCGCTGCGGAGGGGACTGGGGTGGGGGGCGGGCTTGGCAGCCGCCGGGACCGTCTGTATGCCGACGGCCAGGAACGCGGCGGTGGCCACCAGGGCTCCGGCCGCGGTTGCCTGACGGGGGATTCGTCTCACTCGTACTCCTTCTGCGACGGCCGCGCATCGACGGCCGGTGACAGACCGGGCAGACGGGGTGTGCTGTCCGGGACGAGCTGAGCAGTGTGGTGCGGTGCGGGAACCCGACCGTGGGCAGGCCGTGCACGACGACCGGCGCGACGGGTGGAGGAACCATCGCACCATTGACCGCGACATGTCAGGTTTCTGGGGGCATTCAAGGGTTATCCCTCTACTGCCGGTCATGCACGAGGTCGTCGGCCCTCAGCGCATGGGGGTTCCCGAATGTCCGGCCGGAGAGGCTCGACGCACCAGCCGTGGACCACGGGCGCCGCTGTCTCGCCGGTCGTGCGGAACAACGTCACCGGGGACACGCACGAGCTGGAGGCACGCGCCCTCTTCGTGTTCATCGGGGCCGCCCGCACACCGAGTGACTCAGGGACGTGATCGCCCTCGACGCGCGGGGCTTCGTCCTCACCGGCGCGGACGCCCCGGGCCGCGTCGGACCTGGACAGCTGGGCCTCGCTCGGCCGCGGCCCGCTGATGCTCGAGTCCACACTGCCAGGTGCCTTGGCCGCGGGAAACGTCAGAAGCGGGTCGGTCGAGCGGGTGGCCTCCGCCGTGGGCGAGAGCGCCATCGCCGTCCGGCTCGTGCACGAACACCGCGTGCAGGAGGGCGACTTGGTCCGCTCGCGCCGGAGCGGGACCGACGCTCGGACTGTCTCTTGACCTCGGGCCGGGTCTTCAGTCGGCCACTGTGCGCGGTTGATCACCGCAGCCGCGGTGGTGAGGGCGATGATGGTCTTCCGCTGTCACACGCATCACCGGCGATACGGGCGGCCAAGAGCGTTCCGCCCCATCGCCGCTGAACACCACTGGGGGAACCGAATGCCGAACGATGTGCCACCCGCCGACGGGACGCCGCAGGCGAGCGCGTCAGCGGAGTCCGACGAGCAGCCTCTGCCGCCCATCGACTGGGCGGCCGTCAGGGAACGAGCGGGCCGCCTTCGCACACGGCGCAGAGTAATCGGTGGAGTAGTCGGCGGCACTCTGATCGCCGCCGTGACCATCGGCACCTGGCTCACCGCCGGAGACAAAGAGAAGCAGCCGACCAAGCACACGGCCGAAATGCCGACCGGGTTCGGTGACTATCGACTCGCCGGTGCAGGGGAATCCCTGTGGGCGCAGTTCGGGCAGGATGACAACCTCGACCCGACGGCAGGGACGGCGCATGCCACCTATCTGCGCGCCGACGGCAGGAAGTCCTTCGCGATCACCCTGGACCTCGACCCGGTCATCGACGTCTCCGACCCGGGCGAGGACGACGACACCGTCTCCGTGATCCTTGGCACCTCCGTCCAGTCGGACGAGGCGAAAAGCTACGATCCGGGACCCGTCGGAGGCAAACTGCGCTGCGTGGAGTACGAGGTCGCCCACACGACCAGCTCACGGTGCGTCTGGGGTAACGACGCGGCCACCGTGACAGCCCAGCCGGTCGTCACCTCCGGGCCCCGCCCGACGCCGGGTCAAACGGCGGCAGAAGTAAGGTCCTTCCTGGCCGAACTGCGCATACGCGCGGTGAAGTGAGCGGGTCTCGGGCTCGGCATGACCGGTGATCGCCGCGCGTAGATTAAGCGTGAGAAGTATCAGGCCGATGAAATTCCACACCCGGACAGCTCGGGGCGCGCCTGAAGAGAATCATGAACTTCCCCCGTAGAAAACAACGACGGCTCCCCCCGAAAAGGTGGCGCGGTCTACGCCATTTCTCGTGGGGGGGGAAGCCGTCGTCTTACCCCGGCCGCCATGGCGGGGCAGTCAGATCGTGCTTAATTCGCGCTTGGTGGACGGCCTGCAGTACCGCCGACTACGTGTGCTTGACCGGGCAGACCGCCTGCGCGTCGGCCTTCTCGCCGAGCCGCTGCGGGGACGCCTTGTACGCGGGAACGCAGCGCGCCCCCGCAGCGGGGTTCATCGGTAGAGCGGTCAGTTCAGCGACGCAGCGGACGGGACGACGACGCCGTACAGGTCGTCGATCGTCGCCAGCGCACTGTGGTGGACCTGTTCGGCGGACACCTCGGCAACCGCCGTCTGCAGGGGCCGAGTTGCGCAGGCGTCGGCGACGACGGTGGGCCGGTTGCCGCGCAGGAACGCGCCCTGGGCGGTGAACGCCACACACATGTGCGTCATGAAGCCGGCGATCACGACGTCCTTGTTCCCGGCGGCGGCCACGTGGTCGGCCAGGTCGGTGTCGAGGAAGGCGTTGGGCACCTTCTTGACGACGACAGCCTCGCCCTCGACAGGGGCGATCTTCGGGTGGATCTGGCCGATCTCGGCCCGGATGTCGTACGGGGTACCCTCGCCACCGTCGTTGATGACGTGGATGATCCGCGCGCCCGCTTCCCTGGCCCCGGCCAGCAGCGCCGCGCCCGCGTCGAGCGCGCCCTGCCACCCGTCCAGCTCCATCACTCCCCGGGTGTAGGTGTTCTGGTAGTCGATCAGGATCAGCGTCGCGGACGCGAGCGACGCCGGCGTCTGGTCGAAGCCGTTGAGTTCCCGCAGAGTCGTCGTAGGCATGGCTGCACCTCGTCCTGGGTGGATGGAAGACGGTCACCGAGCGGTGACACAACCCACGCTACGAACCCGCTCCGCATGGCGGCAATGTCACGTAACTTGCAGATACCGACACCTGATGGGGTGTCGGTACCCGCCCACCACTCGGCACCCCTGCCTGCCTCCCTGGACGGAGCGCCCATGCCCACGGCCAGCATCAGCCGGTTCGTCGTCGTTCTCCTCTTCGACGGCGTCGACCTCCTCGACGTCACCGGACCACCGGAGGTGTTCGCCCTGCTCCAGCGCGAAACCGGCGACACCACCGGCTACCAGGTGGCCCTGGCCGCCGAGACCATGGACCCCGTCACCACCTCGGCCGGGGTTCGCGTCCTCCCCGACATCACCTTCGAGGAAGCCGCCGCGAGAAGCATCGACACCCTCATGGTTCCCGGCTCGGTGGAAGTCGACGACCAACGCGGCGTCCACGCCCTCACCGATCCCACCGTGGTCCACTGGGTGAAAACACTCGCCGGCCGGACACAGCGCATCGCATCCGTCTGTGTGGGAGCGCACATCCTCGCGGCCGCCGGACTGCTCGACGGCAAACGCGCCACCACCCACTGGTCGACCGCGCAGCAACTCGCTGCCGACCACCCCTCGGTCGAGGTCGACGCCGACCCCATCTTCATCCGCGACGGCCAAGTCTGGACCGGCGCGGGCATCACCGCCTGCCTTGATCTGTCCCTCGCTCTCGTTGCCGAGGACTTCGGCGAGGCCGTCGCGCTGCGCGTCGCCCGGCAGCTCGTGATGTACCTGAAACGGCCCAGCGGGCAGAGCCAGTTCAGCGTCCCCATCGAACCTGTCTCGACAACCAGGCGCATGGACGATCTCCGGCACTACATCGCGCAGCACCTCGCCGATCACCTCACCGTGCCCGCTCTCGCCCAGCACGCCCACGTGAGCGAACGACAACTGACCCGGATCTTCAAGACGGAACTTGGTATGACCCCGGCTGCCTACATCGAGTCAGCCCGCGTCGAAGCGGCACGGAACCGACTCGAATCCACGGATGACATTCTCGAACGTGTGGCGTCCGCCTGCGGTTTCAACACGATCGACACCCTGATCCGCGCGTTTCGCCGGAAGCTCAACACGACGCCGACGGAGTACCGCAGCCGGTTCCGGCATTCCAGTTACTGAGGTTGAACTCGGGTTGTCCTCGGTGTGAGGGCGAGCCCTGTTCCGGCGAGGCAGCCGTCGATGCGGTCGGGTGCGTACGGCCGCCGAGTTGCAGCTGCACCAAGGCGTCTCCAACTGGCCCCGTTTCGCGGGATCTTGGCGCTTGTGTCTGCGGTGTAGCGTCGAGGGCTGGGTGATCAAGCCGTTCGGGGAGAAGGCGTGGCGTTGGTGAGGCGGGTGCGGGCGATCCGGGAGGAGTCCCAGCGCGGGTTGCGTGCTGGATGCGCGCTGCTGTGGGCGACCGGTGGTGGTGCTGCTAGGGCTGGGCTGGCGAGGAGATGGCGAGGGCTTCTGGGCGGACCAGGCATTCGTCACCAACGTGTTCTCGTCCGTGACGGCCGCGGCTTTCGGTGTCCCGCTGGCCCTGGTCGTCCTCAACCGGGTCGGGATGGCACAGGCCGAGGCGGTTGAGGAGCGCGCCGGTCGGCGTCTGGCCATGCGGGTGGCCGGTGACTTCGCCCCGTCCACCTCCCGGCTGATCCCCGGGCCTGCGGCCCGTCCCGACGAGGCGGCGGCCAAGTACGCACCCCGCGCGCCGCTGCCCAGGCGCCGGCTGATGCCGTGGCCGCATCTCCATCGGGTGCTGTGGACTGTCCAGTAGGAGAGGAGGCGGCAGGCTGAGACGTCACGCCTGCCGCCGGCGTACGAGGACCAGTGAGCGACCTCGTCGTCCCGGGCCAGTCAGCCTGCATCCCGGGCCCGATCGCCACTGCGCACTCAGGGAATCGGTTCGGCGGAGGGCAGGATGGGCGCCTGATATGCGCCGCTGGCCAGCATCCGTACCTCCCCCGTCGGGCTGATCTCGGCGCGGAGAATGCCGGTGGGGTCGCAGTACACCGGGTTGCCGCCCGGTCCAAGGGCGTCGGTGCGTTCGACGACCACCTCGTCGGTCACGACGCTGGTGCCCGATCCCTGGTGGGTGAAAGTCAGCCGGTAGTGGTCCGGGGTTTGCATGACGACCTCCCGCGCTTTAGACACGAATGCAGGCAAATAGCCCCTCCTCCATGATGCGGCCGGATCATCTCGACAGCAGCACCCGCCGTGTGCGGCGAACGGCCCCGGCCCGATATGCGACGGAGACCACCGCCGCTCACACTGTGTGACGCCCCTCGCCTCCCGGCCCGGGGCAGTGTAGACATGGGCACATGGTCCGACTTTTGGGTCGATCCTGGGCCCAGTCGACCCGCTGCCTCAACGGTCTGCGCGCACAGCGCGGGCGTGACCGCGCTCGCCGCGCGCCGGGGCAGCCGTCGCAGCAGTCAGCGCGGCAGTCGGCGCACAGAACGCTCGGCCGGCAGGGGGCACACGAAGGCAGGCACCGACGCGGGTCGTCCACAGGTACCCGCTCGGCGCTGAGCGGGCGCAGCGTCGCCGGACAGGTGTTCCTCCTGCAAGTGGTGATCGTGCTGCTCCTGGTCGTGTCCGCGGTGGCGGCGCTGGTCCTCCAGGTACGACACGACAGCACTCAGGAGGCCCGCAACCGTTCGATCGCCGTAGCCGAGACCTTCGCCAACGCACCGGGCACCCGGGCGGCGCTCAGTGCCCCCGACCCGACGGCTGTGCTCCAGCCGAGGGCCGAGGCCGCCCGCAAGGCGTCGGGGGTGGACTTCATCGTCGTGATGAACACCGACGGGATCCGCTATACCCACCCCAAGCCGGACCGGATCGGAAAGAAGTTCGTCGGGACCGTCGCACCCGTGCTGGCGGGTCACAGCATCACCGAGGAGATCACGGGAACCATCGGGCCGCTGGTGCAGGCCACGGTTCCCATCAAGGCACCCGGCGGCAAGGTCGTGGGCATGGTGTCGGCCGGTATCACCACCGCGAACGTGGGCGGTGTCGCGGACCGGCAGCTGCCGCTGCTGCTGGCTTCCGCGGGTCTCGCGCTCGCCCTGGCCACGGGGGGCACGGCGCTCGTGAGCAGACGCCTGCTGCGCCAGACGCGTGGCCTGGGCCCGTACGAGATGACCAGGATGTACGAGCACCATGACGCGGTGCTGCACGCCGTCCGGGAGGGAGTGATCATCGTCAGCGGCGACGGACGGCTGCTGCTCGCCAACGACGAGGCGAACCGACTGCTCGACCTGCCCCAGGACGCCGAGGGGCGGCACGTCCTCGACCTCGGCCTCGACTCGGACACCGCCGACCTGCTGGCCTCGGGACGCGTCGCCACCGACGAGGTGCACCTGGTCGGAGACCGGCTGCTGGCCATCAACCAACGGCCCACGGACCTTCAGGGCGGCCCGCCCGGCAGCGTCGCGACGCTCCGCGACTCCACCGAACTGCGTGCGCTGTCCGGCAGGGCCGAGGTGGCACGGGAGCGGCTCAAACTGCTGTACGACGCCGGCGTGGGCATCGGCACGAGCCTGGACG
Organism: Streptomyces sp. NPDC029292; assembly: GCF_055569295.1. NCBI lineage: Bacteria > Bacillati > Actinomycetota > Actinomycetes > Kitasatosporales > Streptomycetaceae > Streptomyces > Streptomyces sp. NPDC029292. The sequence goes on along the minus strand of NZ_JBVHXR010000013.1, from coordinate 40,964 downwards.
TCACCCGCACCGCCGAGGCACTGGCGGAGGTGGCGGTCCCCCGGTTCGCGGACTTCGCCACCGTGGATCTGGCCGAGACCGTGCTGAACGGGCAGGAGCCGGAAGCGGTCACCGAGCTGCGCCGCACGGCGTGCAGCGGAATTCGCAAGGACGTTCCGCTCTACCCGGTGGGCGAGCACATCACTTTCGTCGCCTCCTCACCGCAGGCCCGCAGCATCAGTACCGGCCAGGCCGTCGTCGAGCCCGACCTCAGAGCGGCTCCCGGGTGGCTCGCCCAGGATCCCGAGCGCACCGCACGGGTCGTGGACTACGGAATCCACTCGCTGATCATCGTCCCGCTGCGGGTGGGCCCCCTGGTGATGGGCGTGGTCAACTTTTGGCGCTCCGAGAAGCCCGAGCCCTTCGATGTGGAGGACCTGGCCCTCGCCGAGGAACTGGTCGCACGCGCCGCGGTCTCCATCGACAACGCGCGCCGCTACACCCGCGAGCACAGCATGGCCGTGACGCTGCAGCGCAGCCTGCTGCCACGCAATCTGCCCGAGCAGAGCGCCCTGGACGTCGCCTACCGTTACCTTCCCGCGCAGGCGGGCGTGGGCGGCGACTGGTTCGACGTGCTGCCGCTGCCCGGCGCCCGGGTCGCCGTCGTGGTGGGCGACGTCGTCGGGCACGGGCTGCACGCCGCGGCCACGATGGGACGGCTGCGTACGGCGGTCCACAACTTCTCCGCTCTGGACCTGCCGCCCGATGAACTTCTCGGGCTCCTCGACGAGCTGGTCGCCCGCATCGACCAGGACGAGGCCGATGGGGACAACGGCGCCACCATCACGGGCGCCACCTGCCTGTACGCCATCTACGACCCGATCTCCCGGTTCTGCACCGTCGCCCGTGCCGGCCACCCGCCGCCGGCGCTGGTCCGTCCCGACGGCAGCGTCGAGTTCCCCGAGGTGCCCGCCGGTCCGCCGCTCGGCCTGGGGGGCCTTCCGTTCGAGACGGCCGAGCTCAAGCTGGAAGAGGGCACTCGGCTGATTCTCTACACGGACGGGCTCGTCGAGGACCGGGAACGGGACATCGACACCGGGCTGGACCTGCTGCGCACCGCCCTGGCCAGGGCCGACGGGTCGCCGGAGGGCACCTGCCGGGTGGTTCTGGACACCCTGCTCCCGGCCCGGCCGAGCGACGACATCGCCCTGATCGTCGCCCGCACCCACGCCCTCGGTGCCGACCGGATCGCCGAGTGGCAGGTGCCGTCCGACCCGGTGGCCGTCGGCGAGGTGCGCGCCGCCGTCACCCGGCAGCTGGCGGATTGGGGTCTGGACGAGATGGTGTTCGCCACGGAGCTGATACTCAGCGAGCTGGTCACCAACGCGATCCGTTACGGCGGCGGCCCCATTCAGGTCCGGATGCTGCGCGATCGCAGCCTGATCTGCGAGGTCTTCGACAGCAGCAGTACCTCACCCCACCTGCGCTACGCGGCCTCCACGGACGAGGGCGGCCGCGGCCTGTTCCTCGTCGCCCAGCTCGCCGAACGCTGGGGCACCCGCTACACCCCCGCCGGCAAAGTGATCTGGGCCGCACAGCCCCTGCTCTGAGGTGGCGTACTGCTACGCCCCGCCGCCGCGCTCGCGATGGTGTTCAGGCTTGTCGAGTCCGCCCAGGCCCGCTGGCGGGCGATCACCGGAGCCCGCCTGGTGCCCCTTGTCCGCGCCGGCGCGAGGTTCGAGAACGGCGTCCTGGTCGAACGGCCCGAGGCCCACGCCGCCGGAGCATCCCCCACCTGATGACAACCCGCGTTGGTCGTGCGGCGTGGGGCCGTTACGGCCGAGGGATTCCGCTGCCACGGCCTGACGGAGCACGTCGTAGCCCACGAACTCGAACAGGCGAGTGCTGCGGCGTAGGGGTTCAGGTGCGCCGACGAACCGGTGCACGCCGACCCCGAAGCCTGCGTCCGGTGCTGACAGCCACCGCAGTTCGAAGCCTTGCGCTTCGAACCATTCGCAGATCAGCGGTACCCGGTCAGGCACGGCGCGATGTCGGGTCCAGATGACGGTGCCGCCGGTCTTGCACAGCTGATTGCAGGCCGCGATGGTGTGCTCGATATCGACGTCGGCGACGTTGCCAAAAACGCCACAGACCAGGACAAGATCTGCAGGGGCCATGTCCTCGTAATGGTCGATGAGGGAGGCGTCGCCGGTCACGACCTCAACCTGGTGCAAGCCTGCCCGGCCGGCCCTTTCCAGAGCGACCGCGGTGTTGCGCGGGTCCAGCTCGACAAGCCTCGCCCGCACATCGTCGCGGCGGGGATGCTCGGCCAGAACGTCCAGAAGATCGCGGCCTTCCCCAGCGCAGAGGCTGATCACCTTCAACCCACCAGCCGGGGCATCAGACAAGGCAGCGCGGACCTGTGCTTGAACTGTCCGCAGTCGCCGCGCCATCCACGAGTCGGCCACGTCGTACTGGTCGTGCCAGGCACTCCAATCCATAGGCGGACGCTACGGTCACTCACCACCCACAGGCGACACAATTTTGATCACTGGACCCGGTGAGCAGCCATCCGCAGGTCTTGGCAATTGCTCTGCCTCGGCCCCGCTCCGGGGATTCGGCAGGCTCCGAGGCGTCGCGTGAGCGGCCGTCATGGGATGGCCCTGCGTCTCAGGTCGGCAGTGAATGCAGGCGTTCACTGCACCGACGTCAGACCAGAGCGCCCGGCCCCACCAATCGATCAGTGGGCCGGGCGGAGAGGCACTGAGGTGGGCCGGGCTCAGCGGGCCAGGCGGCCCAGCAGGGACGAGGCGGACAGGATGCCGAGGACCGCGGCCAGGACGAGGACCCCGTAGTCGAGGGCCAGATGGGCGGGCGTGCCGAGCAGCAGGCCGCGCAGCGCGTCCACCTGGTAGCTGAGGGGATTGATCTTGCTGATGGCCTGCAGCCAGCCGGGCATGACGGCCACCGGGTAGAGGGCGTTGGAGCCGAAGAACAGCGGCATGGTGATGGCCTGGCCGATGCCCATCAACCGGTCCCGGGTGAGGACGATGCCCGCGATGGTCATGGACAGGCAGGAGAAGAAGGCCGAGCCGAGGACGACGGCCACCGCGACTCCGAGGAGGCGGAGTGGATTCCAGGTCATCGCCACCCCGAGCAGCGCTGCGATGACGACGACCACGACCGCCTGGATGACCGCCTTCACTCCGGCGGCGAACGCCTTGCCGGTGATGAGCGCCGAGCGCGGAGTCGGAGTGACGAGGAGCTTGGTGAGGATCCCGGCGTCCCGCTCCCAGATGATCTGGATGCCGTAGAAGATGGCGATGAACATCGCGGACTGGGCGATGATGCCGGGCGCCAGATAGTCGAGGTAGGGGATGCCGCCGGTGGGTATCGCCTTGATCCGGGTGAAGGTCTCGCCGAAGATCAGCAGCCAGAGCGCGGGCTGGACGGCCCGGGTGTACAGCTCGGTGCGGTCGTGGCGCAGCTTCTGCAGCTCGACCGCACACATCGCGCCGACCCGGGCGGGCAGCACCTTCCAGCCGCTGCGGGCCCGGGGCGGCACGAGGAGCAGGTCGAGGCCGGCCGGGTGGACGCGGTCAGCCGACACGGGACGCGGTACGGCGGGTGCTTCGGACATCGCTGAAGTCTCCTGACTTGTCGTCGAGGCCGCTGCCGGCGATGTCGCGGAAGACGTCTTCCAGCGTGGGCAGTTCACCGTTCTTCGCGGTGCCGCGCCGCTCGCCGAGGCCGGCCCTCAGCTCGTCGGGGGTACCGAGGGCGCGGACGCGGCCCCGGTGCATCAGCGCGACCCGGTCGCAGTACTGATCGGCCTCGTCCATGTAGTGGGTCGTCACCAGGACGGTCATCCCGGTGGCCGCGCGTACGGCGTTGATGTGCTCCCACACGCTCGTCCGGGCGATCGGGTCGAGGCCGATGGTCGGCTCGTCGAGGATCAGCAGCCGGGGAGCGCTCACCAGTGCCTGGGCGAGTTCGAGGCGGCGGACCATGCCTCCGGAGTACGTCTTGGCGAGGCGGTCGGCCGCGTCGGTGAGGTCGACCGCCGCCAGCGCCTGGCCGACACGCGCCGCGCGCTCCCGGCGGGAGACGTCGAAGACGCGGGCGAACAGGGCCACGTTCTCCCGGCCGGTGAGTCCGGAGTCGGCGGAGAGCTGCTGCGGCACGTAGCCCAACAGGCGGCGTACCGCCATGCGTTCGCGCGTGGCGTCGTGCCCGAACACGCGGACCATGCCGGCCGGGACCGGCAGGAGCGTGGTGATGCAGCGGATCGCCGTGGTCTTGCCCGCGCCGTTGGGCCCGAGCAGTCCGAACACCTCGCCGTCACGGACGGAGAGATCGAGCCCGTCGACCGCGGTCGTCTCACCGAAGGCGTAGGCGAGGCCGGCGCAGGTGACGGCGTCCGTTCCGGTACGGGTCGATTCGGACTCTCCATCGGAGACAGCCACCGCGGTACCGGTCACGGCGCGCTGTCCATCGGCGGCGCTCGTCGCCGAAGCCCCGCCTTCCGGGTCGTCCCTCCCGGTACCGGTGTTCGTGCTCGGTCCCTCGGTGTTCACGCTTCCCGGATCGGCGGGGTCTCCCCCGCCGGTCGTGTACCGCATCATGTCTCCTCGGCCTCCTCGTGCAGGTTCGCCGCCAGCTTGCGCAGGGCCGGAAGGGCCGCCTCCAGTGCCGCTCGGTCGGCCTCGTCGAGACGGGTCAGCTGGCCGCGTACCAGGGCCGCGCGCCGCTGCTGCCAGTCCCGCAGCCGTGCCTCGGCCGCCGGTGTCGGCAGCAGTCGCGCGGCCCGCCGGTCGGCCGGGTCCGTCTCGCGGATCAGATAGCCGTCTCGCACCAGCTGGTTGACCAGCGTCGAGACCGAATTGCCCGCCAGATAGAGCTCCTTGGCGGCCTCCGACACACCGATGCCCGGGCGGGCCACGACCAGGCGCAGCAGGTCGACCTCGGCGCCGCGCAGCCGCGGGGCGGTCATGCCGCTGCGCAGCCGCCGCCGGATCAGCCGCTGCACTCCGGCCAAGGTGTCGGCCAAGGCCTCGGGAAAGCTCTCTGACTCCACACCTCCAGAATAGCTCTGTATCAGAGGTATTTCGGGAAAGGCAGAGTCAAGAGGATGCAAGCAGAAGGCCGGGCGATCCCCCGACGCCGGCTGCTCCTCCCCCAAGCCCTCGGCACGGCAGGCGTCGAGGATCCGGTCGTACCAGCCCGGGGCGTGGGCCCGCGGAAGGCACCCGATCGTGGCCGGACAGCTCGCCGAGCGCGACCTCGGGCATGCGGGCCAGGGGCGAGGTGCGGGGCAGGACGACTCCGAGATCCACCGAGACCTCCGGACCGAGCCGGAGTCCGGTGGCGTCCACGGGCTGGTGGACGAGCCCGACGTCGAGTCCGCCGGAGGCGAGCAGCCGCAGCTGTTCCTCGGCGGTGACCTCGTGCAGGTCGACGGAGAGGCCCGGGGAGCGCTCCGCGCAGGCGGCCAGCAGCGCGGACAGTACGGCGGCCGTGGTGTCGGGCGGCACGCCCGCGCGCAGCGGACCCAAGGCTCCGTCCCATCTCCGACCTGCCGGAGGGCGACACGCTCGCCTACCAGGTGACGGTCGGGAGCGGCGGCCCTTCGGCGTTCCTGATGGGCGCCAGCGACTTCCCCATTGCCGTCCGGTACACCGTCGCGGACACGGCGTACCGTGTCCTGCTCGCCCCGCGTGCTGTGTGCCGCGGTCGGTGCGGACAGCCGCGGTCGGCAGCCGCGCTCAGGGGTGCGGCGATCCGAAGGCCCCGACGAGAATCGGGGCCTTCGGATGAACTGCCGGGGTGACGTTCTCAGCGCGGTACAGGCGTTGCCCGCGTACCGGCTCCGCGCTCCTCGGCAGCGTCCGTCCGAGGGGACAGCACCCGCTCCGCCAGGAAGCCGAAGACAAGACCGAAGGCAGTCCACAGGGTCAGCTGTATGGCGAGGGCCGCAAGGCGGAACTGCCAGAGCAGAGTGGCGGAGAAGTCCTTCGGGACCTCATTGACGGCCGGCAGGAACGCGTAAGCCAGACCGATGGCGAGGACGAAGAACGCGCCCGCGGCCGGCGTCGCGTTCCAGTTGCCCAGGCGCGGCGCGAGGCGCTTGCCCAGGATGACGGTCGCGACGGCGAGCAGCACGCTGAGCACCATCATCAGGAAGTACAAGGTGGTGCGCTTGCCGATGGTGTCGGGGTCGCCGACGGACGGCGGATTGGCCGGGTACTTCAGGAACGGCACGACATAGACGGCGACCAGGCCCGCGGCCGACAGGAGCAGCGCGCTCGCGCGCGGTCCGAAGCGGCCGATCCTTCCGAGCGCGAAGCAGTACGCGAGGGCGGTGATTCCTCCGAAAGCGACCCCGTAGACGAGGACACCGGTGGCCAGGCCGCCCGTGGACTGCATCGTGCGGGTGACGGCTTCCACGCCGTGCTCGTGCGAGTGCGCCTCCTCATAGGCGATCGCCGAGTCCACGCGCGGCTCACCCAGGAAGTAGGCGACGACCAGGGCGAGCAGGCCCGCGGCGAGACCCGCGAGCATGCCACGCACCAGGAGATTTCTGACAATTGCGGAATTCATGAGCTCGTACGCTTCCTTGTCGCCGTCAGTGGCAGGGGAAGCCGAGCAGGTGGCGGCCGTCGTGGACCCACTCGTGGACGTTCTCGCCGGACACGAGTGAGGTGGCGCCCTGTTCGGCGCCGACGAAATAGAGCAGAACCAGCATCAGAATGCCGAAGAAGACCGCCCAAGGGACGATCGCGCCGATCGGCAGCTTGGCGGGAACGGCAGTGGGTGTAACGGTCGGCTGAGCGACGGACTGCGCCATGGGGCAGAACCTCCTGGGGAACTCGCGTCCCATCTCGGTGGTGCACAGGACGACGGCCGCGGGTCTGACTTGCTCGACCTTCACCACCCCTGGCGGGAGCGGTTCTTGCTGGGCTTACAGTGGCGCGACCGTGCCGGATTCCCACCGGACTTCCGCCGAACCGTCGTCAATATCGTCGAGACCGTACCGCGAAGCGGGAATGCCGCCAAGGGCGCACGGTGCGCTGGGGGGGGCGCACCGTGCGCCGACCCGCGCCTCAGTTTCCAGACCTGACAAGAGTTTTGAGCACGAGAGTGGACGTATGACGAGCCGAGTGATCTTGATCTCAGCCGCGATCAGTGCGGCGCTGCGGGAGGCCCGCTTCGACGACGGGTGCGCTCTCGATGCCCTGGGGGCCGCGCGTGCCCGGTCGGCTGCGGGAACGCTTCCAGCGGCCGACCGTGCGTTGGCGTCGCCCACCGCGCGCTGCCGGGAGACCTCCGACGCACTCGGCCTCGATGCCCTGCCCGTGCCCGAACTGTCCGGACTCGCCATGGGGCGCTGGCAGGGCCGGACCCTCGACGAGGTTGGCGCCAAGGAGCCGGACGAACTCGCCACCTGGCTGACGGACCCGACGGCTGCCCCGCACGGCGGCGAGTCAGTGAGCCAGCTCTGCGCCCGCGTCGCGCTCTGGCTGGAGACGGCCGGGCAGACCTCCGGCCGGACGATCGCCGTCGTGGAGCCGGAGATCGTCCGAGCCGCGGTGATACGGACACTGGGCGCCCCCGAGTTGGGCTTCTGGCGAATCGACGTACCGCCCCTCACTGTCACGCAGTTCAGCGGACGGTCCGGACGCTGGAACCTACGACTCGGGCAGCCGCTCGGTGAGGGAGACAACCGAACCGTTCACTGATCCGGACCGTTGTAGTCGATCGAGGAGCCAACGGCGATTCTGCGGCCGATCGTGAGCCAGTCGACCCTGGTGCGGCGCAGGTGGATTGCGGTTGTGCGCCCCCGCGCCCCGTTCACGCGGGCCCATTCGCGGCGAGAGCGGACCGGGTGGTGAGGGGGACCAGCAGCCGCGGCCGTCCCACCGAGGGGACAGCGGCACCCGGCGCGGGCGTGCCCCGGGTGCCGCCGCTCAAAGTGAAACAGAACGGCGGCCGACCTTACCGGCCTGTGTTGCCGCCGACTCAGTGCACGGAGAACCCACCGTCGACGAAGATGGACTGCCCGGTGACGTAGGCGGAGGCGCGGCTCGCCAGGAACACCGCTGCGCCCGCGAAGTCCTCGGCCAGACCGTTGCGTCCGACCATGGTGCGCGCGGCCAGCGCCGCCACCTTCTCGGGGTCGGACGACAGCCGCGCGTTGAGCGGCGTCATCACGAAACCCGGGACAAGGGTGTTGCAGGTGACGCCGTACGGCGACCATGCCTCGGCCTGTGAACGAGCCAGAGACTCCAACGCCCCTTTGGACACCCCGTAGGCGCCGCTCTGGACGAACGCCCGATGCGCCTGCTGGGAGGTGATGTGGATGATCCGCCCGAAGCCTCGTTCGGCCATGCCGGGGCCGAACCGCTGTCCCAGCAAGTGGGGTGCCTCCAGGTTCAGCGCCATCGTGGTGTCCCACACCTCCTCGCTCAGCTCGCTGATCGGCGGCCGCAGGTTGACCCCGGCGCAGTTCACGAGGATGTCGGGCTCCCCGAACGCCTCGACCGCCTCCTGTGCCGCCGCGCGCACGCCGTCGCGCGTGCTCAGGTCGCCGCTCACCCAGGCCGCCCGGCAGCCGTCGGCGGTCAGCTCATCGACCGTGGCGGCCAGTTCCGCCTCCTTGCGCGCCACGATCACGACGCTCGCCCCCGCACCCGAGAGGGCCCCGGCGATGGCCCGGCCGATACCGGAACTGCCGCCGGTCACCACGGCGACCTGGCCATCCAGCGAGAACAATTCGGAGAGGTACGTCTGCGAGATCATGCCCGCACCTTAGAAGCAGCGCCCATCGTGATGGCGCCCGGGGCGGAGTCTCATCCTCGCTCGGTTCCAACGGTCAGCGCCGCATGAGCCGATCAAGGTTCGACCGTCGAACAGGATGCGGCCGGTGCCGGTCGGCCGGGCACTCCGCCGCGAGTTCCGCTCGCCCACGGTGAGTCGCCGTACGGCTACCTCATGACGCGGCGCACCGAGCGCGTGACGGCGGAGATACCGTCGCGCGGGGCGAAACAGGTGACCAGACAGATCAGGATTCGAGAAGCGCGGATCACGAAGCCGCAACTAGCCTGACCGCCATGGGCATCACCATTCAGTCCTCGAGATCGACGCACTGCCGCAGGAGCGGGGGGACCGTTTCGTCGCGCACACCGGCTTCGACCCGCGTGCGCCGGTCACGCCGTCCCGCTGGTTCCGCATCTCCCCTCGCCGCATCCAGGCTTGGCGCGAGGTGAAAGAGATGCCCAGCGCGACCCCGGCCGGTGTCAGCCGGACGGGCGTCGCGCCACCTTGGCCGACACCGCCGATCAGGTAGACAGCGGACGCTGCCGCGACCGCGCCGACGAAGTAGAACCAGACGTACTGCCCGCAGCTGGGCAGATCGAGCCAGGCGACGCCGACGGAGACCGCGAAGGCGGCCCCGCCCCACAGATGGAGACACGATGAGCAAGGCCACGAGGACGGACCAGCAGTCGCCTGCGCTGCACGCTGCCGACAGCCACGATCTGATCCGCGTGCACGGCGCGCGCGTGAACAACCTCAAGGACGTCAGCATCGAGATCCCGAAGCGGCGGCTGACGGTGTTCACCGGTGTCTCCGGCTCGGGGAAGAGCTCGCTGGTGTTCGACACGATCGCCGCGGAGTCGCAGCGGCTGATCAACGAGACGTACAGCGCCTTCGTGCAGGGCTTCATGCCGACGCTGGCGCGGCCCGAGGTCGACGTACTCGACGGGCTGACGACCGCGATCGCCGTCGACCAGCAGCGGCTGGGTGCCGACCCCCGCTCCACGGTCGGCACCGCCACCGACGCCAACGCGATGCTGCGCATCCTCTTCAGCCGGCTCGGCACACCGCACATCGGCCCGCCCAGCGCGTACGCCTTCAACGTCCCCTCGGTCCGGGCGAGCGGTGCGATCACCGTCGAGCGCGGTACCAAGAAGGCGGTGAAAGCGACCTTCACCCGCACCGGCGGCATGTGTACGCGCTGCGAAGGCCGGGGCACCGTCTCCGACATCGACCTCGCCCAGCTCTACGACGACTCCAAGTCGATCGCCGAGGGCGCGTTCACCATCCCCGGCTGGAAGTCCGACAGCTTCTGGACCGTGCGGGTCTACGCCGAGTCGGGCCTCCTCGACCCGAACAAGCCGATCCGCAAGTTCACCAAGAAGGAGATGCAGGACTTCCTCTACCGGGAGCCGACCAAGGTGAAGGTCGAGGGCGTGAACCTCACCTACGAGGGGCTGATCCCCAAGATCCAGAAGTCGATGCTCTCCAAGGACAAGGAGGCGCTGCAGCCGCACATCCGCGCGTTCGTGGAGCGGGCGGTCACCTTCACCACCTGCCCCGAGTGCGACGGCACCCGGCTCAGCGAGGGGGCCCGGTCGTCCAAGATCAAGCGGATCAGCATCGCCGACGCCTGCGCGATGCAGATCAGCGACCTGGCCGAATGGGTCCGCGGTCTCGACGAGCCGTCGGTGGCGCCGCTGCTCTCCACGCTGCAGCAGACCCTCGAGTCGTTCGGGAACATCGGTCTTGGCTACCTCTCGCTCGACCGGCCGTCGGGCACGCTGTCGGGCGGCGAGGCACAGCGCGTCAAGATGATCCGCCACCTCGGCTCCTCGCTCACCGACGTCACCTACGTCTTCGACGAGCCCACCATCGGCCTGCACCCCCATGACATCCAGCGGATGAACGACCTGCTGCTGCGGCTGCGGGACAAGGGCAACACGGTGCTCGTCGTGGAGCACAAGCCGGAGACGATCGCGATCGCCGACCACGTCGTCGACCTCGGCCCCGGCGCCGGTACGGCGGGCGGCACCGTCTGCTTCGAGGGCACCGTCGAGGGGCTGCGGGCAGGCGGCACCATCACCGGCCGCCATTTCGACGACCGGGCCTCCCTCAAGGAGACGGTGCGCAAGCCCACCGGCACGCTGGAGATCCGCGGCGCGACGACGCACAACCTGCAGGGCGTCGACGTCGACATCCCGCTCGGGGTGCTCGCCGTCGTCACCGGCGTCGCCGGCTCCGGCAAGAGCTCGCTCGTACACGGGTCGATCCCCGCCGGCGAGGGTGTGGTGTCGGTCGACCAGGGCGCGATCCGCGGCTCGCGGCGGAGCAATCCGGCGACGTACACCGGACTGCTCGACCCGATCCGCAAGGCGTTCGCGAAGGCCAACGACGTGAAGCCGGCGCTGTTCAGCGCCAACTCCGAGGGCGCCTGCCCCACTTGCAACGGCGCGGGCGTCATCTACACCGACCTGGCGATGATGGCCGGCGTCGCCAGCACCTGCGAGGAGTGCGAGGGGAAGCGGTTCCAGGCCTCCGTGCTGGAGTACCACCTCGGCGGGCGCGACATCAGCGAGGTGCTCGCGATGTCGGTGACCGAGGCCGAGGAGTTCTTCGGCGCCGGCGAGGCGCACACGCCGGCCGCCCACCGCATCCTCGACCGGCTCGCCGACGTCGGGCTCGGCTACGTCAGCCTCGGCCAGCCGCTCACCACGCTGTCCGGCGGCGAGCGGCAGCGGCTCAAGCTGGCCACCCACATGGCCGAGAAGGGCGGCGTCTACGTCCTCGACGAGCCGACCGCCGGCCTGCATCTCGCCGACGTCGAGCAGCTGCTCGGCCTGCTCGACCGGCTCGTCGACGCCGGCAAGTCGGTCATCGTCGTCGAGCACCACCAGGCGGTCATGGCGCACGCCGACTGGATCATCGACCTCGGCCCCGGCGCCGGCCACGACGGCGGCAAGATCGTCTTCGAGGGCACACCCGCCGACCTCGTCGCCGCCCGCACCACCCTCACCGGCGAGCACCTCGCGGCCTACGTCGGCACCTGACCGAGGCCCTCGCGGACACCGTGGGACGAGTTCTCTCATCTGTTTCGACTCGTCCCACTCAATTGCCAGGCGCGGGAGTTGACCAGCCGGGAGTCGGCTCGGAAAAGGCGGACGTGCGACACAACCGCTCGACCCAGCCGGGCCCGGTGGGCCTCGCTCACCGGTCGTAGATACCGAGGCAGAACCCGTATGGGGCGTACGCCGTAACTCCCGCCACCACCAGGGCACCTGGTCAGAGACCTGATGGCAGACGAGTCGAGCTGTACGTCCAGTAATATCGCGCGACAGACCCCCCAGAGGAGGAACCGTGCCGCGGTCGGAACGTTCGCCCCTGTTGCTCGCAGGCCTGCCGGCCACTGCGGACACCCATCACTTCGTCACGCCACGCGCGAGCGGTGACGCCCGGGACGGGGAGGGCCGGTCATGACGGGGCGGGTCGAGGTGGGCGACAAGGTCGAGGACTTCGCGCTGCCGGACGAGACCGGGGTGAGTCGGCGCTTGTCCGAACTGCTCGGTGACGGGCCGGTGGTGCTGTTCTTCTATCCCGCCGCCCTGAGCCCCGGCTGCACGGCCGAGGCCTGCCACTTCCGTGATCTGGCCGCCGAGTTCGCCGCGGCCGGTGCGCGGCCGGTGGGGATCAGTGGTGATGCGGTCGACCGGCAGCAGGAGTTCGCCGGGCGCCACACGCTCGGATTCCCGCTGCTGTCCGATGCCGACGGAACCGTCCGTGAGCGGTTCGGCGTGAAGCGCGGTTTCTCCTTGGCGCCCACGAAGCGCGTCACTTTCGTCATAGCGCAGGACCACACCGTCTTGGAGGTGGTCCGCAGCGAACTGCGGATGAGCACACACGCCGACCGGGCTCTCACCGCCCTGCGTGACCACCAGAGTTGAGTCATACCTGAGTGAACGGGTCCCACCCCTCTGCGGATGGCGGGCGGGACCCGCTCACCCGCCTCATTTTCGGCGTCGCGCGCGGCTTCCGGCAGGGAGTGGGGCCGGCCGCGTGGGTGCGGCGGAGCACACCCCGTGTGGATGCCGCGTCTCCCGTGCGAAGGGTTGGGAACTGCTGGGGCTTGACTGAGTACGAGTGTGTTCTGGCGTGTATGAGTGAGCGCTGACGCTCCCGGTCGGGGGCTGGGCGCTGCCCTTCCAGCGTGGGAAGAGGAGTTCGCTTGTCGAATGCATGACCTTTTCGGATGGCGCTCGTGGGTGTGATGACCGGGTTTTCGAGGGCCGCGTGAGGGGGGTGTGGGGATGGGTGGGCTGCGGACGTTTGCGGCGCCGTTTGTCGCGCCCGGTCCTTCGGGGGTGTCGATCCGTACCCGGCTGAAGGACGTCACGCCCGCAGATGAGAAGGTGCTGCGGCTGGTGGGCGCGCAGCCCGTGGCGCGGGGCATGCTGCGGGACCCGGCCAACCCGTCGAGGTTCCACGACCCGGACGGGCGGCTCACCACGTATGGGGCTGGGGTTCGTGGGTGAGGGTCTTGACTCGTCGCAGCGTCAGGACGGTTTCCGCGGTGTGGACGTCGGGCAGGGCGCCGAGCTTCTCGCTCACGAAGGTGTAGAGGTCGTCGGTGGTGCGGCAGAGCGCCGAGACGACCAGGTTGGTCCGCCCGGTGACGGCGGCGGCGAACCGCACCTCCGGGTGGGCCGCGACGGCGCGTCCGGCCCCGGCCAGGGCGTGCGGAGCGACGGTCAGCCAGCACAGCGTTTCCACACCCTGCCCGAGCGGCTCGTGATCGTATTCGACCGCGAGGTACAGCACGCCCGTTGAGCGCAGCCGCTCCAGACGTCTTTTGACGGCGGTCTCGGACAGGCCGGTGGCCGCCTGAAGTTCCGTGAGCGTGGCCCGGCCGTCTCGCCGCAGCACCTCCAGCATGCTCTGGTCGGCGGCGTCCACAGTGACCGGCGCCGTCGTGGGTGCGGGCGCCGGGGTGCGCAGTGCGGCTTCCTCGTCCGGCTCTAGGGCGCTGATCTTCCGCAGCCATCTCAGGGAGTTGCCGTAGTAGGCGTGCAGGATGCAGTGGGCACTGACCGAGGTGACGTGCGGGCTGCGCTGGAGTCGGTCGAGGAGCAGGTCGTCGCGTTCCTGCCGGCTTCGCGGCTTGATGGCGCACACCACCTCGGTGCCGCCCTCGGCCAGGTCGACGTAGTGGGTGTCGGACCGCGCGGCGAGGGTGGCGGCCAGTTGGGCTGCGGCGTTGTGGCTGCAGCCGAGCCGCACGATCCAACTGGTGCGGCCCAGACGCCTGTCATCGATCATGCCGGTCACCCGCAGGTGCGCGGTGGTGCGCAGTCGCCTGAACCGGCGGGCGACGGTCTGGTCGGAGACTCCCAGGACCTGGGCGATCCGGCTGAACGGTGCCCGCCCGTCGAGTTCCAGTGCCTGCAGCATTTTCAGGTCGAGCATGTCGAGAGTTGAGGGCGCCACGGTGTTCTCCTGTGCGGTGCGGCGCACTTCGGATGATTGCATCGCCCTATTGTGAGCCGTGTCAGCGCCCGCGAGCCAGCGGGTAGCCAGTGCACCAGGGAAACCCGACATCAACTCCCGGGGGATACGGGATTTCCGTCGCGCACTTCACCAGGGCGGCCACCCGCCCCCTGCAAAACCACAGCTCACAGCTTGTACGGCAAGTGACGAAATCCGACCTTCCGAAAGCTCCTGAAATGAAGAACTCACGCATGCAGCCGCTGTTTTCGAGAGAGCATTCCAGCCGATTGGGCAAGGTGATGGAGGCGCAAGCCAACCGTGCGTTTCCGCCTGCTTCCCATCTGCCGGGGCGGACATTACGTTCGCCACCCATCGGCCTCATGCACTCCTGCACCGGGCCCAAGCGGACGAACCCGGGTGGTGGAAATGAGCCGAGGCAGTGTTCTCATCGTGGGCGGCGGGATCGGTGGACTGTCCACCGCCATCGCGCTGCGGAACGTGGGATACGACGTCAACGTCGTGGAGCTCCGCGAGGACGCACACCGCGCCGAGCCGTTCGGCGCGCTCGGCCGCCTCCCTCAGTGCGTCGCGGGCCTGCGCCCGGTCCCCCGCCGCGGCCAGTTGCCGCCCCTGCGCGATGAGGGCCGGGATCAGCTCCGTGTCCGCCGCCGCGTCCCGCAGCATGTGTACGGCCGTGTCGGCCAGTTCGAGGCCGCGTCGCCCTCCGGTCGCCGTGGCGAGCGCCCGCATGGCCCGGCCCACGAGTCGCGGTGTGTTCCACACCTGCGCGACGCGCAGTTCTTCGCGGGCCAGGGCGAGGGCCTCCTGCGGGGCAGGTCTCCATCGCCGAGATCGAGTTCTTCGGACCGTCCAGCGGCAACGACTGACGGCGCGGCCGCCGGCCACCGGAACATACCGCGGGCGGGGACCCTGGGTCACGGCAGCAGCCGCTGCTCCTTGGCGACCGCCACCGCGCCCGCTCGGGTGTCCACCCCCAGCTTGGCGTAGATCCGTCCCAGGTGGGTTTTGACCGTGGCCTCGCTGATGAACAGGGTCCGGGCGATCTCCCGGTTGCCCAGGCCGCGCGCCAACTGCTCGAGGATGTCACGCTCGCGCTCGGACAGGGCGGGGCGCGGGCTGCGCATCTGGGCCAACACCCGGTCGGCGACCGGGGCCGACAGCGCGGTGCGGCCGGATGCGGCTTGGCGGATCGCCGCGAACAGCTCCTCCGGCCGTTCCGCCTTGAGCAGGTAGCCGGTGGCCCCGGCCTCGATGGCGCGGGAGATGTCGGCGTCCGTGTCGAACATGGTGAGCACCAGGACACGCGGTCCGGCCGCGCCCGTCCCTTCCCCACCACTTGACGACAGCTGCCGGGTGGCCGTCACGCCGTCCATGCCCTCGCCGAGCTGAAGGTCCATCAACACGACGTCGGGCCGCACGCGGGCGGCCACGGCGAGGGCCTCCTCGCCGCTGCCCGCCTCGCCTACCACCTCGATGCCGTCGGTGCTGGACAGCAGCGCGCGCAGTCCGGCCCGCACCATGGCGTGGTCGTCGCAGAGCAGCAGCCGGATCGGCGAGGGGTGCTCCAGTGAGCTCACGGGGTGGTCTCCGTCGGGATGTTGGGGAGGAGCGGGGCGAGGGGTAGGGCCGCCGATACGACGGTGCCCTCGCCCGGTGTGGATTCCACGGTGAGGGCGCCGCCGGACTGGCGTGCCCGGATCCGCATGGCCGGGAGCCCGTGCCCGCGCGACCGGCCCGCTGCGGGGGCGGGCAGGCCGGTCGGGTCGAACCCGCGGCCGTTGTCGGCGATGTCCAGGGAGATCTGATCGTCCAGGCAGGTCAAAGTCAGCGCGGCCCGCGTCGCCGCGGCGTGCTCGCGTACGTTGGCCAGCGCGCCCTGCGCGATGCGCAGCAGCGCCGCCTCCGCCCGCTCCGGCAGCGGCCCCGGGGTGCCGTCGAGCCGGAAGGCCACCGTGAGCCCGGCACCGCTCTCACGGTCGGCGAGCGCGCGCAGCGCCTCGGCCAGGGTGCGCTCGGCGAGGTCGGCCGGGGCCAGGTCGTGCACGAAGCGGCGGGCCTCGACGAGACTGCGGGAGGTAATTTCGGCCGCGTCCCGCAGGTGCGCGCGGGCCGCCTCCGGGTCCGTCTGCCAGACGCGGCCGG
This sequence comes from Streptomyces sp. NPDC029292, assembly GCF_055569295.1. Taxonomy (NCBI): domain Bacteria; kingdom Bacillati; phylum Actinomycetota; class Actinomycetes; order Kitasatosporales; family Streptomycetaceae; genus Streptomyces; species Streptomyces sp. NPDC029292. Next base: position 24,527 of record NZ_JBVHXR010000013.1, on the reverse strand, counting down.
CGGCCTGCAGCAGCATCTGCTGGCTGGACAGGCTTTGGGCGAGGGTGTCGTGGATCTCCGTGGACAGTCTCTGTCGCTCCGCGAGGATGCCCGCCCGCCGCTCGGTCGCGGCCAGATCGCGTCGGGTGCGGACCAGGTCGTCGATGAGGACGCGCTGCCGGGCCGCCTGGCGCTGGAGATGGACCAGCACCGCGGTGGCGACCGCGGCGATGGCCGGTGGGGCGACCACCATGTTGGGGTTGAGCATGCCGTGTGACACCCGCACCTCGGAGGCGACGACCAGCGCGGTGAGCGCTGCCACCACCGGCACCGCGATCCGCGCGGGCAGCGCGTGCAGTCCGGCGAACAGCAGCGGCATGGCGCACCAGGTGGCGCTCGGCGCCAGGGCGAGCAGGACGATCCAGACGGCCGACACCGAGCCCAGCCAGGCCAGGTGCCGGGCGGTCGGGCTGCCGCCCGGTCGCGGCGCGGGGGCCAGCAGCCGTCCGAGGACGTAGAGCAGCCAGAAGAGGGCGAACAGCGCGAGGACCCAGGCGGTGCGCAGGTCGCCCTGGTCACGTGTCAGGAAGCGGGCGAGCGAGGAACCCAGCAGCACGAAGAACGCGCCGTGCATGACCGCCGCCAGCCAGCGCCCGTCCGGATCGTCACGCTCACCCTCCACCGGGTACCGACGCCCGATCACCGCCATCACAGGACGCACGCCCCATCCGACCGTTCTCCCTGCCGCACCGATCGCCTCCTCATCGCCCCACCCGGCCTCTCCTCGACGCCAGTCCAACGTGCCCGACGCGGCAGCGCAACATCCGATCGGTTGATACCGGCATCCCCCGAACTTCCCCCGCATCAGGGCCGGTCAGCCACCTCGGGCTCCCGTTCACGCACCGAGGCTGAGATCGAGACCCGCGAGGCGCGGCGGCCCGACCGCCGTGTCCGCACCGAACGAGGAGGACGAAACCGCGTGCCTGCCAAGAACGTCACCGTCAACCGGGCCGCCCTCGGGCACCGCGTCGCCTACGCGCTGCGCCATCCCGAGCGGGTGCCGCGCCATCTGGTCCGTGCCACCCGGGACGCGTGGCTGCGCCACCACTGGCCGGACCACATCGCGTACTACCGCGCGGTGATGCGGTCCGACACCCGCGCCGATCCGGACGCGGCGGTCGGCAGCCGCGACCACGAGCGGTGGCTGGCGCTGGGAGCCCTGCAGTTCGACTACCTGCTCGGGCACGGCCTGCGCCCCGAGCACCGGATGCTGGAGATCGGGTGCGGCAATCTGCGGGCGGGCTGGCGGTTCATCCGGCACCTGGAACCGGGGCACTACTACGGCATCGACATCTCACCCGACATTCTCGCCGCCGCGCAGGACACGATGGTGCGCATGGGCTTGCAGAAGCGGCTCCCCACGCTCACCCCGGTCCGCGACCTGACGCTGCGCTTCCTGCCCGAGGCCCACTTCGACGTGGTGCACGCGCACAGCGTCTTCTCCCACTCCCCGCTCCCCGTCATCGAGGAGTGCCTGGCCAACGTCGGCCGGGTACTGGCGCCCGGCGGCTGGTTCGACTTCACCTTCGACCGCACCGAGGGCAAGGAGCACCAAGTCCTGCGGGAGGACTTCTACTACCGCACCGAGACCCTCGTCGCCCTGGCCGAGAAGCACGGTCTGACAGCCCGCTTCATGACCGACTGGGAGGAGCTGCCACACGGTCAGTCCAAGATCCGTGTCACCCACGGCCCGGACGGCGGTGGCGCTCTGTCGCGCGCCGGGCAGAACGTTCATGCTGGACCCGACGAGCCGAAAGATCGATCAACGGAGCACTCATGACGACGGACGACCAGGTCACAGGTGTCGAAGTGAAGCCGGTCGCCGGTCATATCGGCGCCGAGATCACGGGAGTCGACCTGGCCGAGCACCTGGCGGACGCGGTCGTCGCCAAGATCCGGGCGGCGGTGTTGCGCTGGAAGGTGGTGTTCTTCCGGGAACAGCGGCTGGATCACTCCTCCCATGTCGCGTTCGCCCGGCGGTTCGGCGAACCGGTCCGCCTCCCGTCGCGCGGCAGCGCGTCGCCCCGGGACTTCCCCGAGGTCGAGACGACGGCCGACCGGCTGGAACTCGGCGGCCGTTACGGCATGGACCACGGCGAGTGGCTGCGACGGCGTCGTCATTCGCTGCTGCGGGGGTGGCACTGCGACCACGGCGCCCGGGTCGATCCGCCGGCCGCGACGATCCTGCGTGCGGAGACCGTGCCGCCGTACGGTGGTGACACGACCTGGTCCAACCTGGCGGCGGCCTACGCGGGGCTTTCGCAGCCCGTACGGGACTTCGTCGACGGTCTGCGTGCGGAGCACCGGCTGGGTGTCGGGTACCAGGCACGGCCCGGCGACGACGCGTACGTACGCCATCTGCTGGACCATCAGACGGCCTCCGAGCATCCGCTGGTACGGGTGCACCCGGAGACGGGTGAGCGTGTGCTGTTCGTCAACGGCTACTACGTCGAGCAGATCCTGGGGCTGTCCCGTATGGAGAGCGGGCCGCTGTTGGAGATGCTGCTGGGACAGGCGACCCGGCCCGAGTACACGGTCCGGTTCCGGTGGGAACCGGGCAGCGTGGCCTTCTGGGACAACCGGGCGACGATCCATCTGGCGCCCAGCGACACGGCCCACGTCGACCACCCCCGGGTCATGCACCGCGTGATGCTCGCCGGAGACGTCCCGGAAGGAGTGGACGGCAAGCCGTCGGTGCCGATCGTGGGCAGCGAACCGCAGCGCTGGTGAACGACGGCCAGGGTGCCGTCAGACGATGCCCTGTCGCGGCACCGGAATCAACTGCCGCCGATTCCAGGCTCGTTGGGCTGTACGGCGGGGCGATTGCCGCCGTCCGGGCAGGGACGGCGGCCGACCTCACGCCGCGGTGACACATGTTGCAGGACGCGGACGTCAGGGCAGGCCGTCCAGCGCGGGCGGCTGGACGGCCTGCCCGATGTTCAGTCGAGGTCGACGCGGCCGGCCTTCGGCTCGTCCTCGTCGGTCTCCTTGGTCTCCTTTTCCGGCGTACGCACGTACCCCTGCAACTCCAGCAGGCCGCCCTTCTTCTCGGGGCTGCCGTCCGAGTTCTGCCCGTTCAGGTTCTGCCGGACCGAATCCAGGATCGTCAGACCCTGGGCGACCAGACCGGCGGCGATCTCGCCCAGGCCGTCCGCGCCGTTCAGGACGTTGACATTGGCGCCGGCGAGGCCACCCGCGGCCTCCTTCACGATCAGCGGGAGCTGGTCGATCAGCATCCGGTCGAGTGCGACCCGGTCGTGCGAGGCCGCGGCCGCCGCCTGGATCCTCATGCGATCCGCCTCGGCGACGGCGAGCACCTTGATCCGCTCGGCCTCCGCCTCGGCGGGCTTCACGATCTCGGCGACCAGCTGCTGCTGGCGCAACTTGGCCGCACGCTGGGCCAGTTCAGTCTGCGCGGCGAGCACCTCCTGCTGCGCGTGGGCCTGCGCCAGCGGTCCGGCCTGGGCGGCCTGCGCCTGCGCGCGGTCCACCTCGGCCGAGTACTCCGCCTTCACGATCGCGGTCTGCCGGGCGTACTCGGCCTGGTTGCGCGCGGCCACCTGCTCCGCCTCGACCGAGGCCTGGGTGGCCTGGGCCTGCGCGATCTGGGCCTGCCGCTGGATGGCCGCCTTGTGCGGGGCCGACATGGCGTCGATGTAGCCGACGTCGCCGTCGTCGATCGACTGGATCTGCAGCGAGTCCACGATCAGGCCGATCTTCGCCATCTCGGTCTTCGAGGTGTCCAGGACCTCCGCGGCGAGCTTCTGCCGCTCGGTGACGATCTCCTCGACCGTCATCGAGCCGATGATGGCGCGCAGATGACCGGCGAAGATCCGCCCGGTCAGCACCGACATCTGATCCTGGTCGGAAAGGAACCGCTGCCCCGCGTTGATGATGCTCTCGGTGTCGTTGCCGACCTTGAACGCGATGACTGCGCGGACGTGCAGCGCGATGCCCTGCTTGGTCACACAGGTCTCGGTGACCTCGGCCTCGCACATCGACAGCGTGAGGAAGCGGGTCTTGCGGAAGACGGGGAGCACGAACTTGCCGTGCCCCGTCACCACTCGGAACGGCGCGCCCCCCAGTCCCCGCCTGCCACCCGAGATCAACATCGCCTCATCGGGAGCGGGAACGCGGTAACCGAACATCCTTGTACTCCTTAACCGGCGTCGGCGGTAATCCCGCCCAACGCGTCCAACGGATCGGTCCACTCGATGACGTCGACCTCGCGACATCCCCGGGATTCGATCACAAGCACAGTGGCCCCTATCGGCAGGGGCTCCTGCGACCAGGCGAGGAACGTCTCGGATCCGCCTCTTACCCGCACGAGGATCTCGCCGGGACCGGCTGCTCCGCGCGTGCCGACAAGCAGCTCCCCCGTGCAGCCGATCACGGCCTCGTCCTGCACCACTGTCGGCCGCCCCCAATCGTTGTGGTTCTCCTTACGACCTTAGACCCACCCACGTCAGGCGCCTACGCCTCTGTCGATCCCCCGTGCCGTGCCGGGGGTGCGCACGCTCAGCTCCTGGTCAACCGGTAGGTCTTGCTGTCGGTCAGGACACAGAAGCCCGGCGACACGACGATCACACGCAGGGTTCCGGTGCGCCGGTCGTAGTCGATGCCCTCGGCCTCGAAGGTGCCGGAGCAGGAGCTGCGCAGCGGGAGCTGGCGCAAGGCCGTGACGTGGCCGGACACGTCCGCCGTGCCGTTCGGCTCTCCGGACAGGTCGATCTGGAGCAGCGGCTTGGTGATGCCGAAGAGCGTGCCGGCCGGGTCGTCGGACGAGCACAGCAGCTGTGTCGCGGTGACGAAGTCGCAGCCCTGTACGTCGCGTACGGCGTGGTCGAGGTTGATGGTGGACGCCTGCGGGAGGTTCGCCGACGGCGAGGTGCTGGTGTTCACCCCGGGGGTCGGGAAGACCAGCAGCCGGTTCATCGTGCCGTACTCGCCCGACACCATCCACGTACGGCCCGGAGTGATCGTGACGAAGGAGTTGTTCAGCGCTTCTCCGGCGCTCAGCGCGTGGACGTACTCCGACCAGCCGCCGCCCGGCGCCTGTACGCGGAACATCTTGGAGCTGCCCGAGTCGCTCTGGTATGGCTCGATGTAATAGCCGTCGTAGGAGGCGTCCGGGTCGCCGACGTGGTTCCAGCCGCGGCCGCTGACGCCGGAGGGGATCGTGCCGATCCCGGTGTAGCGGTTCGGACTTCCGGCCGGGACCTCGACCGAGGTCAGGCCCTGGCTCTCGGTGAGCGGATCGGCGCGGTCGGAGCCCACCTCGTTCCAGGTGTCGGCGGCCGCGGCGGGCGCGGTGGCGGAGACGGACAGGACCGCGGCCGTGGCGAGCGTGACGAGACCGGCCAGGAGCGCATGACAACGTTGCCAGGCGGGGATGCGCATGAGAGTGGACTCCTCGGTGGGGGGTGCGGTGGCGCGTTCGGCGCACAGTCTGACCCCTACCGATGGTCATGTACAGACCAATGAATGGACGTCGGCCGTCAACTCGCCGTCCAGAAAACACCAGTTGCCCCTGCGGCCCCCCGCACCCCTGTGACCGCGCCTAGCGCCGCGTCAGGCAACGTTTGCCCTGTCGTGACATGACGCGCCGCCCGGATCCTGTCCCGGGCAGCACGCGGCCGTCAGGCTGTGCGGGTGCGACATCGTGGGACAACCTGGCGGGCTGGCGAAGCGGAGATGAGCCTAGGCGCAGGATGGGCACAGCCCGCGGTAGGTGACCTCGGCCTCGGACACCGCGAAGCCGAACCGCTCCTCCGCCGGGAGGTCGGCCAGCGGATTGCCGGTCGGGTGGACATCCCGGATGGTGCCGCAGTTGGAGCACACCAGGTGCTGGTGCGGGTGGTGTGCGTTGGGGTCGTAGCGCTTGGCGCGGCCGTCGGTGGAGACCTCTATGACCTCACCGAGGGAGACCAGCTCGCCCAGGGCGTTGTAGACGGTCGCCCGGGAGATCTCGGGCAGCCGCTGTGCCGCGCGGGCGTGCACCTCGTCGGCTGTGAGATGCACGTGCTCGCCGTCGAGGACCTCCGCAACGACACGCCGCTGGGAGGTCATGCGCCAGCCGCGCCCTCGCAGTCGCTCCAGCAGGTCACTCATATCGGTTCACCTATTCACGTTCGGTGGGATACCCGGAGTTTACCGGTGGATGTCCGGGTTCCGATTGGATGCGGGCTTGGCGCGCTTCTTGACTTGGACTCTGTCCATCGTAGGATCAGTTCTGGCGATAGCCAAGAGACAAGAAGACTCCAGTACGGCAGGAGACAGAGACGTGACGGGACCACCGCCGAGACGCTGCGCGGTGCCGGCCTGTGGGTGACGGCCACCCGCGTCGCGCTCCTCGAGTCGTGCGTGAGGCCATCCACGCGGCCACCGCGACGGGACTCGTACGCCGTATCGAACCGGCCCCCTGCCCGACCGTGTCCGACGACCACGGCTTCTCGACCGACGAGGCCGAGGTCCTCCACCGGGGCCTGTGCCCCGACCGTTCCACCGCCCGCAGTTCTTGAGCACCGACAGCCCCGACTGTTCCACCGCCACCGCCCGCAGTTCCTGAGCACCATGATCCGCCCCGTCCGGAAGGATTCCCATGTCTGACAACCAAGATGCAAACGTCGTAGACGCGAAAGCGGAGGGCGGAGGTGGCTGCCCCGTCGCGCACGGGCGCGCCGCGCACCCGACGCAGGGCGGCGGAAACCGCCAGTGGTGGCCGGAGCGGCTGAACCTGAAGATCCTCGCCAAGAACCCCGCCGTGGCCAACCCCCTCGGTGAGGACTTCGACTACGCCGCGGCGTTCAAGACCCTCGACCTCCCGGCCGTCAAGCAGGACATCGCCGAGGTGCTCACGACCTCGCAGGACTGGTGGCCCGCCGACTTCGGCCACTACGGCCCGTTCATGATCCGGATGGCCTGGCACAGCGCGGGCACCTACCGCATCAGCGACGGCCGCGGCGGTGGCGGCGCCGGTCAGCAGCGCTTCGCCCCCCTCAACAGCTGGCCGGACAACGGCAACCTCGACAAGGCCCGCCGTCTGCTGTGGCCGGTCAAGAAGAAGTACGGCCAGAGCCTCTCCTGGGCCGACCTCATGATCCTCGCCGGCAACGTCGCCCTGGAGTCGATGGGCTTCGAGACCTTCGGCTTCGGCGGCGGGCGCCCGGACGTCTGGGAGCCCGACGAGGACGTCTACTGGGGTCCCGAGAAGGTCTGGCTCGACGACGAGCGCTACACCGGCGACCGTGAGCTGGAGAACCCTCTCGGCGCGGTCCAGATGGGCCTCATCTACGTCAACCCGGAGGGCCCGAACGGCAACCCGGACCCGCTCGCCGCGGCCCGCGACATCCGTGAGACGTTCCGCCGGATGGCGATGAACGACGAGGAGACCGTCGCCCTCATCGCGGGCGGCCACACCTTCGGCAAGACCCACGGCGCGGGCCCGGCGGACCACGTCGGCGCCGAGCCCGAGGCCGCTTCGATCGAGCAGCAGGGCCTCGGCTGGAAGAGCACCTACGGCACCGGCAAGGGTGGCGACGCGATCACCAGTGGCCTCGAGGTCACGTGGACCAGCACGCCGACCCAGTGGAGCAACGGCTTCTTCCAGAACCTGTTCGGTTACGAGTGGGAGCTGACGTCGAGCCCCGCCGGCGCACACCAGTGGGTGGCGAAGGACGGTGCCGGTGCGGGCACCATCCCCGACGCCCACGACGCGTCGAAGAGCAAGGCCCCGACGATGCTGACGACCGACCTCTCGCTCCGGTTCGACCCGGCCTACGAGCAGATCTCGCGCCGCTTCTTCGAGAACCCCGACCAGTTCGCCGACGCCTTCGCCCGCGCGTGGTTCAAGCTGACCCACCGCGACATGGGCCCGGTCGTGCGCTACCTCGGCCCCGAGGTCCCGTCCGAGACGCTGCTGTGGCAGGACCCGCTCCCCGCGGTGACGCACGAGCTCATCTCGGCCGAGGACATCGCCTCTCTCAAGAGCCAGGTCCTCGCCTCGGACCTGTCGGTGTCCCAGCTGGTGTCCGTCGCGTGGGCGTCGGCCTCGTCCTTCCGCGGCAGCGACAAGCGCGGCGGCGCCAACGGTGCGCGCATCCGCCTCCAGCCGCAGAGCGGCTGGGAGGTCAACGAGCCCGACCGGCTGGCCACGGTGCTGCGCACCCTGGAGGGCATCCAGGAGTCCTTCAACGCCGCCCAGACCGGCGGCAAGCAGGTCTCGCTCGCCGACCTGATCGTGCTCGCCGGTGCTGCCGCCGTCGAGCAGGCCGCCAAGGACGCCGGTTTCGCCGTCGAGGTCCCCTTCACGCCGGGCCGCGTGGACGCCTCGCAGGAGCAGACCGACGTGGAGTCGTTCGCCGCGCTCGAGCCGACCGCCGACGGGTTCCGCAACTACCTCGGGAAGGGCAACCGGCTGCCGGCCGAGTACCTGCTGCTCGACAAGGCGAACCTGCTGAACCTGAGCGCCCCCGAGCTGACGGTCCTCGTCGGTGGCCTCCGCGTCCTGGGCGCGAACTACCAGCAGTCGTCGCTCGGCGTCCTCACCACGACCCCCGGGTCGCTGACCAACGACTTCTTCGCCAACCTGCTCGACCTGGGCACGACGTGGTCGGCGACGTCCGAGGACCAGAACACGTTCGAGGGTCGCGACGACGCCACGGGCAAGGTCAAGTGGACCGGCACCCGTGCCGACCTCGTCTTCGGCTCGAACTCCGAGCTGCGCGCGCTCGCGGAGGTCTACGCGAGCGATGACGCGAAGGAGAAGTTCGTGAACGACTTCGTCGCGGCGTGGGTCAAGGTGTCGAACCTCGACCGGTTCGACCTCGTCTGAGTCGAGATCCTTCTCGTCCGACTCGTCTGATCATGGCGTCCAGGTCGGCCCGCGCGGGCCGACCTGGACGTTCTCGTGGTGGCGTTCTCGAGCCGGAGACGGCTGATCCGGACCTCACGGCCCGGATCAGCCGTGCCCTCGGACGAACCGCTCACCGGGTACGACGAGCGAATCGCCGACCGGTCAATCGCTCACGCACATGTTGCCGACGGCCGGGTTCAGCAGGCCCACCAGGTCGATGGAATTGCCGCAGAGGTTGAGACCGACGTCGACGGGGATCTGGATGACATTGCCGGACAGGACGCCGGGACTGTTCTCGGCGACGCCGATCGGTTCGGGGTCCGCGGCGGCGGCGACCCCCGCGCCGGCCACAACGGCCACGCTCGCCAGTCCGGCGGCGACCATCAGGCGGATACGCATAGCAAGCTCCCATCATTCGCACGGTTGCGAGTGCCTCCACCATCGCCTCCGTGGCCGAAGGCCGACATTTCTGTGCGCCCGAACGGGGCCCTTCGCCGAGCGGCGCATCGCTGAGCTGCAAGTCTGTGGCGTATGCGTCGCGCGGGCTGTGGGGAATGCCCGTAGCGTGGACGGTACGAGGTCCGTCCACGGACGTGCGTCTGGAGCAAGGAGAGACCATGCCAATAAGTCAGCCCGATTCACCCTCTCCGTCCGATGACACGACAACCCCCGACGCCCTGCTGCACACCGGCGCCGGCGGCGCGGTGACCGCCGAGGATCTGGTGCTCGTCACGGGTCGTGACATCACTCCCCGGAGCCTGGCCTGGGCCGAGCGCAAGCTGGCCGAAGAGGGGCCCGCCGCACTCGACAAGCTGCTTCCGTAGCGCCGTTCCCTTCCGTATGGCCCCGTCCCCGACCGGCTCCGGTGCGGCAGAGCCGGTCAGGGCGAGCTCAGCTCCCGCGGTGCGGGTCAGGAGCTGGGGCACTCCTTCCAGGCCAGGTGGTAGACGGTACTGATGTCACCGTCCGTCGAGTCCATGGTCATGAAGCTCGTGCTGCCGGGAGCGGAGGTGCCGGCACTGACGCGCAGTTCGGTGTTGATGTTGAAGTTGCGTTCGACGCCGCAGGGGGCCCAGACCAGTTGGGCCCAGTCCGTGCTGTCCGTGGCCTGCCAGTTGTCGTTGTAGGGGCCGCGGAAGGGGTGGGTGATGGCGGCCGTGTTCGGGGAGCCCTGGAAGTAGTACGAGGCCTTCTCCGTGCTGCTCGCCCCCGACTGGAGTGCGGCGAAGCCGCGGTAGTCCGCGCTGGCGATGGCGTAGGTGAAGCCCTGGGGGACGTGGACGATCAGGTTGAGCTGGCAGTTCTTGCGGAACGCGGTGGGGTCGGAGTTGCCTCCGACCTGGGCGAGGTAGTCGCTGTAGGTCACCGTGAAGGCCGTGTTGTCCGGTGAGACGGCGACCGCGGCTGTCCCCTGGGGACAGCCGGAGCCGTTCACCGTGGCGACCTTGATGATGATCTTGTCCGGGGGCGGGTCGACGAACCCGGAGGACGGGTCCTGCGCCGGGAACGCTGAGGCGAACAGGGCGGCGATCGCGCCACCCAGAAGCAGCCCACCAGCCATGGTGCTCCAATCTGTTGCGTTGGTGTTCCGGCGGCACGGGAGGCGCGCCGCCGTGAAATGGGGGGTGCGGCTCCCGCGTACGCGAGGGCCGTCGCAGACCAGTGCGTTGGATCAAGCATGGATCGTTGGATCATGCGCATGACAATCGCCTGCGCACAGCCCGGCCTGTGAGATGACTATGAAGGAACTGTGAAGACCGGGAGTGAGCGCATCGTATGTACGCCCGCCGACAGCAGCCAGGGCGATCTCCGGCCATTCACCGTCGGTATCCGACGCTTGGCGTGTGGCCAAACCTCCTACCTCGACAGGGAGTTGAGGTGACCGAGCCGGGCATGACCTGAGCGGCCTCGTCCAAGTTGATGTTCGCCCGTCGAACAACGCTGCGCAGGAGGCGCTCTCGTGTCGGACCCCGACGCCCAACTCGTTGCCGCCGCCGAGATACGTGCCCGGATCGACACCAGCAAGCCCCACTCCGCGCGCTTTTGGAACTCCTTCGTCGGCGACAAGGACAACTACGAGGTCGCCCAGCGCCTGGCACCGGACGCCCGGATCGTGTACGTCGACAACGACCCCCTGGTGCTCGCGCACGCCCGCGCCCTACTCACGAGCACGCCCGAGGGCGAGACCGCGCATCTCGACGCAAACCTGTATGACCCCGACGCCATCCTCAAGGCCGCCGAGGACACGCTCGACTTCTCCCGGCCGGTCGCGCTGATGATCCTCCACACGCTCGGCCATGTCGCCGAATACGACCAGGCGCGTGCCCTGGTGTCCCGGCTCCTGGACGCGCTCGCGCCGGGCAGCCACCTCGTCATCAGCGACGGCACCGCCACCAGCGAGAGCGTGGTCGCGGCGTCGGATGCCTACAACTCCAGCGGGGCCGTGCCGTATTACGTGCGCAGCGTCGAGGAGATCGGTGGCTTCTTCGACGGTCTCGAGCTGGCGGAGCCCGGCATCGTCCAGGTCACGGAGTGGCGTCCGGAACCCGGCCGTTCATCGGGCACCTCCGTCGACGCCTACGGCGGGGTGGGCCGCAAACGGTCGCGATCCGGCCATACGGTGGCGGCGCGAGAAGCAGGGTGACCCCGCGAATCGCCCGCCGCCTCATCGCGCCCTCCGCGCCCCTGCGACACTGAACCGCATGGATCCTCTACACCTGAGAGCCGGTCGCCGTCGCATATGGATGAGCAGCGGAGTCTGCCTCCTCGTGCTCGGGCCGATCGGCTATTTCCTGGGTGGCTGGATTCCTGTCGCGCTCCTGGTCGTTGCCCTCGTCGCGGCTACGTCGATCTCGCACTGGCGGGCCCCTTCGTGGCTCGGGCCCGCGATCGCGAAGGGCCAGCGGGAGAGCCGCCGGGACGTGGCGACCTTCTGCGTGGTCATCGCCGTCAGCGGCTACGCCCAGCCCTTGGGACTGCCCGCCGCTTCCTCCAGGGACATGGCGGCCCTGCGCCTTGAGGCGTACCGGGCCGCGGCGGACGACGATCTGTCCGAGGACCTCCGGGGCCTTGCGGCCGACGCGCTCGCCGCCGCCGACCAGGCGTACGCCGAGGACACCCCGGCGGGCTGGCGGGCGGCGCGCGCGAGTGCGGAGCGCCTGGCGCATGCCGCACAGGAGGGCAACCCGTATGTGCGCCATCTCCTCATCCAGTGGGTCGAGGGAAACCCGGCCGGCGAACGCTAGCGAACGACCGCGACGACCGCACCCAACGCCTCGACCGACGCCCTGCGGAGGATCAGCACAGCGGCCCCGGCGCGGCTCAGGACCCCGTTTCCTTCCTGAGGAAGTTGCTCACCTGGCAGGCGAGGCTGTCCCTGGCCGTGCCGCCACGGGTGCCCGCGTCGACGGATGCCTCGTCCAGGTCGACGCCGCCCGCCCAGAGATACCGCTCGGTCCACTCGTCGTCGACCTTCAGCTGGATCTGGATGTCCACCCGGGGCAGACAGGCGTCGGAGCCCGCGGCGTACAGGACGGCTGTGGCCCGGCGCAGGGGGTAGACGTCGTAGCCCTCGATGAACTGTGAGTTCCGCCAGTCGAGGAACGCGCTCTCGCCGTCGGCACCGATGCGGATATCGATGTGGCCGTCTTCGAGATGGATACCGAAGCTGTCACTCGAGCGGTTTTCGACGGTCACCCGAAATCTGAAGTAGGTGAGTCCCTCGGCGGCGTCGTCGCGCCCGCGCGGCGGCTCCGCCTTTTCCACACCCTGGACGCGGACACGCAGGCCGGCATGCTCGTCGTACTCCTGCCAGTCCCCGACCACGTTCGGCTCGCGCACAGTCCACCTCTCCACCTCAGAGAGCTGTTTCCTATCTGTGCCCTCAACGAAGTGTCAAATGAGCGGAACGCACCGTGGCCAGGGATTTCCCTTTGCTTGATCGGCGATCAAGCCGTGCCCAGCCAGAACCTTTCCCCGGGGGTCGCGACGGCATTTCCGCGCGTGCTGCACATCACGTTCCGCCACGCCTCACAGGCCGTCGCGCAGTGCCCGCATCTGCTCGTCGAGCGGGCCCAGGCCGACGTCGCGGCGGCGTTCGTCGAGAGTGCGGGGACAGCGGATCGGGTACGGGCGGAGGGTCACGGGATTGACGCGGGTGCCGTAGAACTGCGGCCGCCCCTGCTCGACGGCGCAGTGGTCGGCGATATAGGCGTGGTGGAGGGCGGGGCAGCGCCCGTCCGCCGCGGCCTGGGCGATCAGGTCGCGGCAGGTGAGCTGGAAGCCGAGGTCCGAGGCGTGCAGAAGGATCATCAGGGCGGCCGTCGAGGCGGGTGCCCCGACGAGCTCGGCGGTCGGCCAGCCGTGCCGGCGCACGATCGCCCCGAGGGCTTCCGCGTTGGCTCCGCGGCACTCGGCGATCGCGCCTCGCCACTGCGGGGTGGGGTTCCCGTGCGCCTGCCGCATCAGGCGCCGCTCCTCGTCCGCTCTGCGCACCAGCTCCCCGGCGAGCGCGGCCGCGAGCGCCGGGATCACCCGCCGCGCGGCCGGGGCCTCGGGCCGTGCCTCGCCGCCGACCGAGTGGTGCCTTGAAGATCCCTTCACGGCATCCCCTGAACCGAAAGCGTGAACCACACCCGCTTGCCCGTGGTGCCCGGGTCGGCCGGTGCGCTGCCCCAGTCGTCGGTCAGCGCGGCGACGATGGCCAGTCCGCGTCCCGACTCCTCGGCTCCGTCCGCCGTACGCAACCGCGGCAGGGCGGGCGAGTGGTCGGCGACCGTCACGCGCAGGGCGCACCCGGTGCACTCGACGGTGACCGTGATCGGGTCACCGGGGTCGGGGCTGCCGTGCTTGACCGCGTTGGCGAACAGCTCGCCCGTCGCGAGGACCGCGATGTCGAGGTGCTCGGGCGGCAGCCGCAGGTCGGTGAGGTGCTCGGCGACCATGGCCCGTACGCCACCCGCGCGCGACGGGTGAGCGGGGACCGTCGTCCGCAGCTGTGTCGAGGCCAAGCGACTGCCCGACGGAAGCGTCGCCTTCCGTCAGTCCAGGGATCCCGAGGGGCCCGCACTGGTCTACTCCCGGGACGAGATCGTCTCGTTCCTCGAGGGCGCCAAGTCCGGGCAGGCCGACTTCCTGATCGCCTGAGGCCCCACCACTACGCCCGCACAACCGGACAACCCGCACGCCCACTCCCGCCGTGCGGGTTGTCCGCTCACACTGCAGGAGTCGGTCGTCCCGGAGGGAGCGGTATGCGCACTGGTCGCCCTCGCCCCGAGGTGCGGGGATGTTCCTCCACCACGCGCTCGCACAGTGCCGGACGCTGGTCGTCGAGGGCCCCGACGGCATCAGCCGGAGCGGCCTGATCTCCGAGCTGACCCACCACGGATTCATGATTCGGCGCTCACCCGGGCAGCTTCACCACGTGGACCCGATCCGTCCCTACCGCGAACTCCTCGCCGCACCGGGGCGATTGGCCGTCGACGGCAGCGTCCTCCACGAGCTCGTCTACGGGCCACCGCGCCGCGGGCGCTCCCGGGTGACCTGGATCCAGGCGCCCGACTTCGCCGAGGCGGTCGCCGAACGCGACGGCGCCCTCGTGCACGTGACGGGCGAGACGGACGACACCGAGGCGGTCGGTGCGTACGAGCGGGCGCTGCGCACCCTGGCCCAGCACGTCCCCCTCGTGACCTTCGACGCCGGAGAACTGGGCCATCCGATCCGTGGGCCCGCCTCCTCTCACCTCAACTCAGGCTCCACCCACAGAAGTTGTCGATAGGTTAGTGACAGACCGCGGCACGTACGGCAGGAGACATCCCATGGCAGACGACCGGCCGACCCCCGACCAAGAGGCGTTGTCCAAGATCGACACCACGGTGCCGCACTCGGCTCGCATCTGGAACTACTGGATGGGCGGGAAGGACAACTACGAGGTCGACCGGGAGGCGGGCGACGCCTACCGCGAAGTCGCCCCGAACATCGAGACCATGGCCCGCGCCTCCCGTGGCTATCTGATCCGCACCGTGACCTTCGTGGCCGGCGAACTCGGCATCCGCCAGTTCCTCGACATCGGCACCGGCCTGCCCACGTACGACAACACCCACCAGGTCGCCCAGCGCGTGGCACCCGAGTCGCGCATCGTCTACGTCGACAACGACCCCCTGGTGCTACGCCACGCCCAGGCGCTGCTGACCAGCACTCCCGAGGGCGTCACCGACTACATCGACGCGGACCTGCACGAGCCCGAGAAGATCATCGAGGCGGCGAGCCGCATCCTGGACTTCGACCGGCCCGTCGCCCTGATGCTCATGGGCATCCTCGGTCACATCCAGGACTACGAGGAGGCCAAGTCGATCGTCAGCCGCCTCCAGGCCGCCCTCCCCTCCGGCAGCTACTTCGTGCACTACGACAGCATGGACACCGACGCCGCGCTCAAGGAGGCCCAGCAGGGCTACGACGACACGGGCGCGATCCCTTACGTGCTGCGCAGCCCTGCCCAGATCACCGCTTACTACGAGGGCCTCCAACTGGTCGAACCCGGCATCGTGTCCTGCCCGCTGTGGCGCCCGGAGCCCGGTACCTCGCCCGAACCCACGGACGTCCACGGGGGCGTGGCCCTCAAGCCGTGATCAGAAGCGCGATCAGGACCGCCATCGGACCGTGATCAGACCTGTAGCGCCGGTTCGATGTTCTGGTTGAGGCGGAACAGGTTGCCCGGGTCGCGGTCGGCCTTGATACGGGCCAGGCGCGCGTAGTTGTCGCGATAGCTGGCCCGTACGCGCTCCTGGCCCTCGTCCATCATCATGTTGACGTAGGCCCCGCCCGCGGAGAACGGGTGCAGTGCGTCGGAGTAGTCGACGCTCCACCGCTTGATGAGATCGGCGTTGGCCGGGTCGGCGTCCACACCCGCGAAGACGGAGGCCCAGCGGGCGTCGCGGTAGCTCCACGCGGTGTCCGTCGGGGCGTGGTCGTGGACGGCGCCGTCGATGGGGTACAGGTGCATCGTCGACTTCCAGGTCGGCAGTTCGGCACCGAACTTGGCGTGCTGCTCGACGGCGTCGCCGGGGATCTCGTTGACGAAGTCCGCGCGCCAGTACCACTGTTCGCCGGGCGGGTAGATCCCGTCGAACGCGGACTGGATCGCGGGGTGCGGCATCGGCGCGGGACCGTGCAGCAGTGGCGCGGGCACGGCGTCGAGGAGAGGCGCCATCTCCCTGGCCGCCGCGTCCGTGTCGTCCCCGACGCGGCACCACACGATGCCGCAGACCTTGCGCAGATGGATCTCCTCCGGGAACGGCGGCCCTGGCGGGACGGAGCCGAACAGGAAGAAGGCGCCCAGCTCGCGGGGCGCGTGGGGGATGAAGTCGCGGTAGGCGGTGAGGACTTCGGCGCCGAGCTCGACGGGCCAGAAGGTGGGGCCCGCGACGACCGTGCTCACCTCGTGCAGCCGGAAGAGGAACGAGGTGACGACTCCGAAGTTGCCGCCGCCCCCGCGGATCGCCCAGTACAGGTCGGAGTTCTCGTCGGCGCTCGCGCGCACGTGCTCGCCGCTCGCCAGAACGAGGTCGGCCTCCAGGAGATTGTCGATGGTCAGCCCGCACTTGCGGCTGAGGTGGCCCAGGCCGCCACCGAGCGTGATCCCTCCGACGCCCGTCGTGGAGATGATGCCGCTGGGTGTGGCCAGACCGTGCACGTTGGTGGCCCGGTCGACCTCGCCCCAGACGCAGCCTCCGCCGACGCGCACCGTGCGGGCCTTCGGGTCGACCTCGATGTCCTTCAGCGGGGAGAGGTCGAGAACGACGCCGTCGTCGCAGGTCCCCAGGCCCGCTCCGTGATGGCCGCCGCCGCGCACCGCGAGCGGGAGGCCGTGGTCACGGGCGAAGCCGACGACCTGGGAGACGTCCTCGGTGCCGGTGCAGCGCGCCACCAGGGCGGGCCGCCGGTCGATCATCGCGTTGTACACGGTACGGGCCTCGTCGTACCGGGAGTCGTCCGGGCCGATCAACTGGCCCTTGAATCCCGCCAGTTCCTGGCGTGCCGCCTGTGCCGGTGTGATGGGCATGTGTGTGCATCCCCCGTGTCCGGGGACCGGTTCCGGGGTCCCCTGTCCGGGTCCCCTGCTCCAGTCTCCCTCTGATGGGTCCGATGTGCCCGTTCTAGTCCGGTTCCCGGTACGCAGACATCCGTGCCCGCCACCCAGCTCGCTCCCGGCGGCTACCTAGCTTTCACCGGCGGGCAGCATGCCCAGTTCCACGGCCCGGGCGGCGGCCTGGCGTCGGCTGCGGACGCCGAGCTTGTCCAGTACGGCGGCGACGTGGTTGTCGACCGTGCGCACCGACACCACCAGCTTGTCGGCGATCTCGGGGTTGGTGAGCCCCTCCGCGAGCAGCCGCATGACCTGCAGCTGACGCTCGGTGAGGCCGGCGGGATTCTCCCGTGTCGCCGCGAGCGGGCCCCGCGGGATCCGGCGTATCCCGAGCGCGCGCAGCTCCCCGCGGACCAGGCGGGCGAGCGGCTCCGCGCCGAGCGTGTCCAGAGCGGTGAGCGCGGTGAGCTTGTCGTCGGGGTGCGGGCTCTCGGCGAGGGCGGCGGCATGCTCGTACGGACACCCGGCCGCCTGCCAGACCTGTGCCGCCTCGCGCCAGTGCCCCGCGGTCTGGAGGGCGTACGGGTGCGGCGAACCGTCCGGCGCCAAAACCGGATGTCCGGCCTTGCCGAGCCAGTAGCCGAGCTCCGCCCGGTGCGGCACGGCGGCCAGCCGGACGGCCTCGGCGAACACCGGCCCCGCGGCCGCGGCCACCGCGGAGTGATCACCTCGCAGCCAGGCCGCCTCGGCCCGGGCGGCCGCGACCGGCCCGGTGCGCTGGAGTTCGCTGCTGCGCTCCGCGATCTCCCAGGCTTGTGCGAGCAGTTCGTCCCCGCCGCCGCTGCCGCGGCGCACCCGGACCCGGGCCAGCACGGTCAGCGCGGGGCAGCACGCGGGCACGAAGTCGTGCGCGCCGAGCTCGGCGTACTTCTCGGCGTCGTCCCAGGCCCCGGCGGCCAGTTGGCGCAGCGCCATCTCGACGTTGAGGTAGCTGAGGAAGCCGAGGTGCTCCGCCCGGTCCGCCAGTTCCATGGCGGGTGCCAGGAAGCGGTCGGCCTCGGCGTACTCGAGGTTTTCGAGCAGGGCCCAGATGATGTTGGCGTAGGCCCGGCAGGCGTGCTCGACCTCGCCCGCCCCCAGGGCGACCTTGAGGCTCTCCTCCACCTGGGCCCGGCCCAGCGGGTCCCCGGACCGCCAGCGGGCGGAGCCGACGTTGTTCAGGGCGTGGGCGAGGATCTCCATGTCGCCCGCCCGGCGGGCCAGGCCGATGGCGCGCTCGCCGAGGGTGATCGCCTGCGCGTTGCGGTCGGAGAGCATGTGCAGCTGGGAGGTGTTGCTCAGGGCGAGCGCGAGCAGCCGGTCGTCGCCCGCCTTCTCCAGTACGGCGATGGCCTCGCGCGCGGCTTTCCGTGCCTCCTCGGCGTCACCGGCCCACCAGTGGATGCGGGACAGCCAGCGCAGATCGGCGCCGAGCGCCCGCGCGTCCCCGAGGGACCGGCGCAGCGCGACCGCCTCCCGCTCGGCGTCGACGGCCGCCCCGGAGTCCGCGATGGTGTAGCTCTCCACCGCGTACCGCTCAAGGAGGTCGGCCAGCGCGGTCGGCTCAAGGCGCTGCCGCTCCCGTAGCACGAGCCGCAGGTGGGCGGCGGCTTCGCGGTGGGCGCCCGCGCGAGAGGCGTCGCGGGCGGCGTCCGGGCCGTAGCGCGCGATCGCCGCATGGTCGCCCGCCTCGGCCGCGTGATGGACGATCCGGGAGGCGTCCGCCCCAGGCGTCGCGACGAGCGCGGCGAGCACGTCCCGGTTCAGTTCGATCCGCCGGGCGGCGGGCAGCGAGTCGGCGATGGCGCGGCGGATCAACTCGTGCCGGAAACCGGCCCGTTCGGGGGTGACGACCAGCAGTCCGCGCTGCTCGGCGGCCGTCAACGCGGCCATCCCTTGCCTCAACAGCGCGTTGACCAGCGGGCGTTCCACCGCGGACGGCACCACGGCCAGCTGCTCCAACGCATCACGGGTGCCGTCGTCGAGCCCTCGCAGACGCGCCAGTACGGCGTCCACGACCGTCGGCGGCACACCACCGGTGCCCCCGGCCGCCACCACTTCGGCGACGAAGAACGGATTGCCCGACGTCACCTCGTACACCTGCGCCGGATCGAGTCGGCTGGCCGCGCTCAGCCGGCGTACGGCCTCCGGGGAGAGCCGCGACAGCGGCAGGCGGTGGACGCGCTCCGCACGGGACACCTGGCCGAGCAGATGGCGCAGCGGATGCTCGCGGCCCAACTCGTCGTCCCGGTACGTCAGGACCAGCACGGCCGGGAGCCGCTCCACCCTGCGGACGAGAAAGCGCAGGGCGTCGAGCGATGCCTCGTCCGCCCAGTGCACGTCCTCGACGACGAGTACCACAGGGTGCGGCGGCCTTCTCAGCTCGGCCCGCAGGGCGTCGTACACCCGATGGCGGTCACCACCCTCGGTGAGCGCCCGTGCCAGTTCCGGTCCGACGCTGCCGACGAGGTCGCGAAAGGGCCCGAGCGGCCGTCGTGTCGCCAGGTCGTCGCACTCCCCCAGCAGCACGCGCGCCCCGGCAGGCAGCACCTTCGGCAGCGCCTTCACCAGGCTGGACTTGCCGATACCGGCCTCTCCCAGGACGAGCACCACGGATCCGGCGCCGTCGACCGCTTCCCGCGCGGCGGCAGCCAGTTGAGCGAGCTCGTGGTCGCGTTCGAGGATCCCCCGATCCACGGCGCCATTGTGGCACGCACCGCGCCGCCCGGCGGGGCGCGCGAACTCACCGTTGCGCGGCGGGCCGATGGGGCCGGGACAGCAGGACGAGGCTGCGTGCCTCGACACGGACGTCGGTGTCGGCCTTGCGTTCCGACTCGCCGGGGAGGCCCCGGGGATCCGCGGTGTCGATCCGCGCCGTCCACCGCTCGCCGTAGGCGGCGTCCGGCAGCAGCCACATCAGGTCGGGCCGTGGCTGGTGTTCGGGCGTCGGGGTGCCGCCGAGGAAGAAGCGGCGACGGCGCAGGACGGGGTGGGCGGCATGCAGCGCGATGGCACGCCGGGTGAACTCCGCGAGCTCGCGCTGTTCGTCGCTCAACTGCCAGTCGGTCCAGGAGACTTCGTTGTCCTGGCAGTAGGCGTTGTTGTTGCCCCGCTGGGTGCGGCCCAGTTCGTGGAGACAGCAGTGCCACACGAAGCCGTCGACCTCGGTGAGCGTGACCGTACGAGAGTCGCCGAACGCGTCGATCAGAACGAGATCGACGCGTTCGGCGACTTCGGAGAACGGGGCGAAGTTGGCCCCTTCGCCGTCGAATGCCGCGCCCAGTGGAGAGGGGCGCCCGGTCCAGGTACGCACGTGATCACCGTATGGCGATCACGGCCCTGGTGTCGTCACGAGCTCACCCCGCGGTGATCACGGACGCGATGTCGTCACGAGCTCACCCCGCGCCGATCACAGACAGGATGCCGTCACGGGATCCGGCAACCGCCGGCTCCGGCAGCGGCAGCGGCAGCGGGCGGGGCATCCGGCGCGCCTCCCGCAGGCTGGGCATGGGCGTGGCCGGGACCAGCGGGGCACGTTCGGCGGCGCGGGCCCGCCACGAGAACCAGATGATCTTGCCGCCGGCGCCTGTGGCGCAGCAGCCCCAGCCGTCACTCAGCGCGGCGATCTGCGCGAGGCAGCCCTGCGGCGCGTTGTGCGGGCGGATGTCCTGGTTGTTGTCCGAGATGGCGGTGATGAGGTGTTGACCGTTCCACCACATCTCGATGGTCGTGTTCTTGTCCGCAGCGTGCTCCTCGATCGTATGGAGCAGCGCTTCGGCGCAGTGACAGACGGACTCGACGAGAATCTCCAGGTTCCAGTACCGGAGGTGCGCGGCCAGAATGCGCCTGACCTGTCCGACCCGTACCGGGCTGACCTCGACGTCGAGGTGGTAGTAGCAGGGCACTGCAGCTTTCATCGTCGTTGGCTCCTCACCGGCGAAGCTCCTGCTTCTCCTCGCCCCAATGGGCCGAGCCCCGAACACGAAGCGTGAGCGCTGATCGCTTCTGAGTCAGTGCAAGCGTGACGGCGCTACTCCATTCGTGCAACACGAGAGCGCCACCAAACGTGGTTGAAGACCCAACAAGACGCTCGGTGTCGGTACGGGCACCATGGGTGAGGGCTCCGATCTCCGTAACGGATCGGTTCCCCTGCGTGCACGGTCTTCACTCGCCATCCAGGCGAGCCGTGCGCGGTCGAGAGAGTGGGAAGGTGACCAGCGTGATGCTGCTGCCTGCCAAAGCCGAGGTCGCCAGGCATCTGGAGCGCTTCCGAGCCTGGGAACGCCTGCTGCTCGCGGCCCCCGCCGATCACGTAGTGCGGGGCAACTTCGAGAACACGGGGTACACCCTGTGCGTCCTGATGGGGAAGCGCTGCGCGCGGGAGGCCGCCGACGCCGCCGAGCACTATCTGCGCGCCACCCCGCCGGTCGCCAGGGCACAAGCGGCCCGGGGCCGCGGACCGGGCCGCACGATAGGCAGGTGTCCCTGAGTCCCCCCGCGCGTCGGGACGTTGCGACGCGAATCTGAACCGCAGGTTGGGCTCGAGGACGGCGGAGGCGAAACGCATGGACGCACACTTGGACACCGCAAACCCGGACACCGGCCGCATCCCGATCGTGGATGTCGGCCCGGTCGTCGAGTGCGGCAGGCGCCCGGCGAAGGCGGTACGCGGGGAGACCTTCCAGGTCACCGCCACCGTCTTCGGCGAGGGCCAGGACGCCGTCGCCGCCCATGTCGTCCTGCGTGACCCCGGCGGCCGCACCGGCCCGTGGACCCCGATGCGCGAACTCGCCCCCGGCAGCGACCGATGGGGCGCTGACGTCACTCCGGAAGAAGTGGGCCACTGGACGTACCTGGTGGAGGCATGGAGCGACCCCCTGACCGCGTGGCGCCGCTCCGCCGAGATCAAGGTCCCGGCCGGTATCGACCTCGGTCTGATCCTGGAGGAGGGCGCCGCGCTGTACGAGCGGGCCGCCGCCGGCGTTCCGGAGGTGGCGGGCCAGGACACGCTGGTGGCCGCCGCGAGCGGCCTGCGCGACGAGTCCCGGCCACCGGCCGCCCGTCTCGCGGGCGCCCTGACCCCGGAGGTGGAGGCCGTTCTCGCGGAGCACCCGCTGCGTGAACGGGTCACCCGCTCCCTGCCGTTGCCGCTCCTCGTGGAACGGGAACGGGCGCTGTACGGCGCCTGGTACGAGTTCTTCCCGCGCTCCGAGGGCACGCCCGAGCGGCCGCACGGCACCTTCCGCACGGCCGCCGAACGCCTGCCCGCCATCGCGGAGATGGGCTTCGACGTCGTCTATCTGCCCCCGATCCACCCCATCGGCACGACGTTCCGCAAGGGCCCCAACAACAGCCTTTCGGCCAGCCGTCTGGACGTCGGTGTGCCCTGGGCGATCGGCTCCCCCGAGGGCGGCCACGACGCGGTCCACCCGGACCTGGGCACGATCGACGACTTCGACGCGTTCGTACGCCGGGCGGCGGACCTGGGCCTCGAAGTCGCCCTCGACTTCGCGCTCCAGTGCTCCCCCGACCACCCGTGGGTGCAGAAGCACCCCGAGTGGTTCCACCACCGGCTCGACGGCTCGATCGCGTACGCCGAGAACCCGCCGAAGAAGTACCAGGACATCTACCCGATCGCCTTCGACGAGGACATGCCGGGGCTGATCGCCGAGACCGTACGGCTGCTGCGTTTCTGGATGGACCATGGCGTACGGATCTTCCGCGTCGACAACCCGCACACCAAGCCGGTGATCTTCTGGGAGCGGGTCATCGCGGACGTCAACCGCACCGACCCCGACGTGATCTTCCTGGCGGAGGCGTTCACCCGGCCCGCGATCATGCGCCGGCTCGCCACGGTCGGCTTCCAGCAGTCGTACACCTATTTCACCTGGCGCAACACCAAGGAGGAGCTGACCGAGTACCTCACCGAACT
Organism: Streptomyces sp. NPDC029292; assembly: GCF_055569295.1. NCBI lineage: Bacteria > Bacillati > Actinomycetota > Actinomycetes > Kitasatosporales > Streptomycetaceae > Streptomyces > Streptomyces sp. NPDC029292. The sequence goes on along the minus strand of NZ_JBVHXR010000013.1, from coordinate 1,580 downwards.
CTCCGGTGAGACAGCCGCGTTCATGCGCCCCAACTTCTTCGTCAACACCCCCGACATCCTGCCCGGCTACCTCCAGCAGGGCGGCCGGCCTGCCTTCGAAGTGCGGGCCGTGCTCGCCGCGACCCTCTCACCTGCGTGGGGGATGTACGCCGGATACGAGCTGTGCGAAAACCTTCCGGCCAAGGAGGGCAGCGAGGAGTATCTGGACTCCGAGAAGTACCAAGTGCGGCCGCGAGACTGGGAATCCGCCGAGCATGCGGGCGCGACGATCGCACCGCTGGTCACGGAGCTGAACCGGATCAGGCGGCGCCACAAGGCCCTGCACGAGCTCAGAAACCTCCACTTCCACCAGGCCGACAACGACGCCCTGATCGTGTACAGCAAGCGCACGGGCGACGACACGGTCGTGGTGGTGGCGAACCTCGACCCCCACCACACCCAGGAGGCCACGGTCTCGTTGGACATGCCGCGACTCGGCCTGGACCGGGACGGACGCGTGCCGGTGCGCGACGAGCTCACCGGCGAGACCTACAACTGGGGCGGGACCAACTTTGTGCGCCTGGGGCCGGGCGGTGCGCATGTGCTCGCCGTCGGTCCCTCACCGCGGATCGGAGGGTCACCCGCATGATGGTCAACGAGCCCGTCCCGGACACGTTCGAGGACACCCCGGCCAAGGACCGCGATCCGGAATGGTTCAAACGCGCCGTCTTCTACGAGGTCCTGGTCCGCTCCTTCCAGGACAGTGACGGCGACGGTGTCGGCGACCTCAAGGGTCTGACCGCGCGGCTGGACTACCTGCAATGGCTGGGCGTCGACTGCCTGTGGCTGCCCCCGTTCTTCAAGTCCCCGCTGCGGGACGGCGGGTACGACGTGTCCGACTACACCGCCGTACTGCCGGAGTTCGGTGACCTCGCCGACTTCGTCGAGTTCGTGGACGCCGCCCACCATCGCGGCATGCGCATGATCATCGACTTCGTCATGAACCACACCAGCGACCAGCACCCGTGGTTCCAGGAGTCGCGCGCCAACCCCGAAGGACCCTACGGCGACTACTACGTCTGGGCCGACGACGACAAGCAGTTCCCGGACGCCCGGATCATCTTCGTCGACACCGAGGCCTCCAACTGGACCTTCGACCCGGTCCGCAAGCAGTACTACTGGCACCGCTTCTTCTCCCACCAGCCGGACCTCAACTACGAGAACCCACGGGTCCAGGAGGAGATCCTGGCGGCACTCCGCTTCTGGCTCGATCTGGGCATCGACGGGTTCCGCCTCGACGCCGTGCCGTACCTCTACCAGGTCGAGGGCACGAACTGCGAGAACCTCCCCGCCACCCATGAGTTCCTGAAGCGGGTCCGGACCGAGATCGACGTCCTGTATCCCGACACGGTGCTGCTCGCCGAGGCGAACCAGTGGCCGGAGGACGTCGTCGACTACTTCGGCGACTTCCCGTCGGGAGGCGACGAGTGCCACATGGCGTTCCATTTCCCGGTCATGCCGCGGATCTTCATGGCGGTACGGCGGGAATCCCGCTACCCGGTCTCGGAAATCCTCGCCAAGACCCCGGCGATCCCGTCCGG
>NZ_JBVHXR010000012.1:96013-300355 GCF_055569295.1 Streptomyces sp. NPDC029292 | reverse complement strand
TCGGCGATCGAGTCACGGTTGGCGTCCAGCAGCGCGCGGAACTTGAAGAGGATCGTGGTCCGCTTGGCCAGCGAGGACTGGCCCCAGGTCGCGTACGCGTCCTTCGCGGCGGCGACCGCCGCGTCCACCTCGTCGACGGTCGCGAAGGCGACCTGCGTGGTCACGGCGCCGGTCGCCGGGTCGGTGACCGGCCCGTACGTACCCGACGCACCCTCGACAGTCTTGCCACCGATCCAGTGGTTGACGGTCTTCGTCATGGCCAAAAACTCCTTCACAGATGGCGGCGTCGGGCGGCGACGTGCCGGTCGTACTCCTCACGCGCCTTGACCGCCGACGATCGGGTCGCGGTCTCGGCCACAGGTACATCCCACCAGGCTTGAGCCGGAGGCGCGCCCGACACTGTGTCTGCCGTTTCGGTCTCCACGTAGACACATGTGGGAGTGTCCGCGGCCCGCGCCTCGGCGAGGGCCGCCCGCAGGTCACGTACGGTCTTCGCGCGTAGGACCCGCATGCCCAGGCTGGCCGCGTTGGCGGCGAGGTCGACGGGCAGCGGCGCCCCTGTGTACGTACGGTCCTCGGAGCGGTAGCGGTACGCGGTGCCGTACCGCTCGCCGCCCACGGACTCGGAGAGGCCGCCGATGGAGGCGTATCCGTGGTTCTGCAGGATGAGGACCTTGATCGCGATGCCCTCCTGCACGGCGGTGACGATCTCGGTCGGCATCATCAGATACGTGCCGTCGCCGACCAGCGCCCAGACGGGACGGTCGGGGGCCGCCATCCGCACCCCGATCGCGGCCGGGATCTCGTAGCCCATGCACGAGTAGCCGTACTCCACGTGGTACTGGTCCCGCGACCGCGCCCGCCACAGTTTGTGTAGGTCGCCGGGGAGTGAACCGGCCGCGTTGATGAGGATGTCGTCCTCGTTCACCAGCTCGTCGAGGACGCCGAGGACCTGCGGCTGGGTGGGCCGGATGTCGATGTCCTCGGCCTCGTACGCCGCGTCGACGCGGTACTCCCAGCGCTCCTTGTCGTCGCCGTACTCGGTGACGTACGCGGGCTCGGCCCGGTGCTCGTGCAGGGCGAGGGCCTCGGTGAGGACCTCCAGGCCCGCCCGCGCGTCGGCGATCAGCGGGATCCCGGAGAGCTTGTGACCGTCGTACGGCGCGATGTTGAGGTTCAGGAAGCGGACGCCCGAGGCGGTGAAGAGGGTGCCGGAGGCGGTGGTGAAGTCGGTGTAGCGGGTGCCGACGCCGATCACCAGGTCGGCGGTGCGGGCGAGCTCGTCGGCGGTCGCCGTCCCGGTGTGGCCGATGCCGCCGACGTCCTGCGGATGGTCCCAGCGCAGGGACCCCTTGCCGGCCTGGGTGGAGGCGACGGGGATGCGGGTGGCGGCGGCGAGTTCGGCGAGCGCCTCCTCGGCGCGGCTGTGGTGGACCCCACCGCCCGCGACGATCAGCGGGCGCCGGGCGTCGCGGATCGCCGTCACGGCGGCGGTCAGTTCGGAGGCGTCGGCCGCCGGACGGCGCACGGTCCAGGTCCGCTCCGCGAAGAACTCCTCCGGCCAGTCGTACGCCTCCGCCTGCACGTCCTGCGGCAGCGCGAGCGTGACCGCGCCGGTCTCGACCGGGTCGGTGAGCACGCGCACCGCCTGGAGCGCGGCCGGGATCAGTGCCTCGGGGCGGGTGATCCGGTCGAAGTACTTCGACACCGGGCGCAGACAGTCGTTGACCGACACGTCGCCCGCGTAGGGGACTTCGAGCTGCTGGAGCACCGGGTCGGCGGGGCGGGTCGCGAAGGTGTCGCCGGGCAGCAGCAGCACCGGGAGGTGGTTGATCGTCGCGAGGGCGGCGCCGGTGACGAGGTTCGTGGCGCCGGGTCCGATGGAGGTGGTGACGGCGTGCGTGGAGAGCCGGTTGCTCTGCCGGGCGTAGCCGACCGCCGCGTGCACCATGGACTGTTCGTTACGGCCCTGGTGGTACGGCATGTCGTCGCCGTACTCCACGAGCGCCTGGCCGATCCCGGCGACGTTCCCGTGGCCGAAGATGCCCCAGGTGGCGCCGATCAGCCGCTGCCGCTCGCCGTCCCGTTCCGTGTACTGGGCGGCCAGGAACCGCACCAGTGCCTGGGCGACCGTAAGCCTGGTCGTCGCCCCCGAGGCCTTTGACGCCCTTGTCGTCGGCTCTGTCATCGGTACCCCTCCGTGTGCTCCGGGTGGAAGCAGATCCGCCATTCCCTGTCCCTGCCCGGTCCGGCCATCACATTCAGGTAGTACATCGTGTGGCCGGGCTGGGCGATGGACGGACCGTGCCATCCGTCGGGGACGAGGACGGCATCGCCGGTGCGGACCTCGGCGAGGACATCGGATCCGCCCTCGCGCGAAGGGAATACGCGCTGATAGCCGAACCCGTTCGGGCCGTCGATCTCGAAGTAGTAGATCTCTTCGAGCTCCGATTCGATGCCGGGCCGGTGCTCGTCGTGCTTGTGCGGCGGGTACGAGGACCAGTTGCCGCCGGGGGTGATGACCTCGACGGCGATGAGCTTGTCGCAGTCGAAGGCGTCGGCGGAGGCGAAGTTGCGCACCTGGCGGGCGCAGCTGCCGCTGCCGCGGTCTTCGACGGGAACCTCCGGCGCGGGGCCGTAGCGGGCGGGGAGTCGGCGCTCGCACTTCGCTCCTGCCAGGGCGAAGCGGCCTCCCACGCCGGAGGCGATCTGTGCCCGGGCGTCACGGGGCACGTACGCGAAGTCGGTGACCCCCGCGAAGACGCTCTCCCTGCCCAGGATTTGGAACTCTTCGTCCTCTATGTGCACCGTACAACCGCCACTCAGGGGAAGCACGATCCACTCGCTGTCACCGGTGGTGAAGAGGTGCGTGCCGCCGGGTTCCAGCTCCACGACGCGCAGGCTGCTGTGGGTCCAGCCGGCGCGTTTGGGGTCGATGTCGAGCGCGTAGTTCGCGTCGGCGGTGGTGCCCTTGGGGACGTACAGCTCGTTGCTCATGCGGCCCTCACAGAAGTCCTACGGCGGTGTCGACCGCCGCTGCCACGTCGCCGTCCGCCGGATACAGCAGCGAACGGCCGACCACCAGGCCCTGCACGGTGGGGAGTTGGAGCGCGCCGCGCCACTTCTCGTACGCGCCCTCCTGGTCCTCGCCCACGTCGCCGCCGAGCAGGACGGCGGGCAGCGTGGAGGTCTCCATGACGCGGGCCATGTCGTCGGGGTTCTCGGTGACGGGGACCTTCAGCCAGGTGTACGCCGAACTGCCGCCCAGGCCGCTGGCGATGGCGATGGACTTGGTGACGGCGTCGGCGCCCAGATCGTTGACCAGTTTCCCGTCCTCTCGGCGACGGGACAGGAACGGCTCGACGAAGACCGGGAGTCGGCGCTCCGCCATCTCGTCGATGACGCGGGCGGTGGACTCCAGGGTGCGCAGCGAGCCGGGGTCGTCGTAGTCGATGCGCAGCAGCAGCTTGCCCGCGTCGAAGCCGAGCCGCTCGATGTCCTGCGGGCGGTGCCCGGTGAACCGGTCGTCCAGCTCGAAGGCGGCGCCCGCGAGTCCGCCCCGGTTCATCGAACCGAGGACGACCTTGCCGTCGAGCGCGCCGAGCAGCAGCAGGTCGTCGAGGATGTCGGCGGTGGCGAGCACGCCGTCGACTCCGGGACGGGACAGCGCGAGGCAGAGCCGCTCCAGGAGGTCGGCGCGGCTCGCCATGGCGAACTTGCGGTCGCCGACGGCCAGGGCGCCACGCGCCGGGTGGTCCGCGGCGACGATCATCAGCCGGCCCGAGTCGTTGACGAGGGGACGCCGGGGGCGGCGGGCGGCGGCTTCGGCGATCGCCTCGGGGTGATGCGTGCGGATGCGGACGAGGTCGGCGACGTCGACCTCGGGGCGTCTTTCGGGCGTGGAAGGGGCGGCGCGGGTCGCGGAGGGCGCGCCGGTAGTCGTAGCGCGGTCGCTGCCGCTTGTGGAGCGGTCGTCGTCGGTCGTGGTGGCGTCGCCGCCCTCGCGTCCGACGCGTCCCGCCCTCACCGCACCGCTCCTGCCGTGAGCGCGTGCTCGACCTCGTCGGGTGTCGGCATCGCGGAGGAACACTCCAGGCGGGACGCCACGATGGCTCCGGCGGCGTTCGCGTGCCGCATGATCCGTTCCAGGTCCCAGCCGGCGAGCAGGCCGTGACAGAGGGAGCCGCCGAAGGCGTCGCCGGCGCCGAGGCCGTTGAGGACCGTCACCGGCAGGGGCGGGACCTCGGCGCAGGTGCCGTCGCGGTGGACGGCGAGGACGCCCTTGGGGCCCTGCTTCACGACGGCGAGTTCGACGCCCGCGTCCAGCAGGGCGCGCGCCGCGGTGTGCGGTTCGCGCTCACCGGTGGCGATCTCGACCTCGTCGATGTTGCCCACGGCGACGGTGGCGTGGCGCAGGGCCTCGGCGTAGAACGGGCGGGCCGACTCCGGGTCCCGCCAGAACATGGGCCGCCAGTCGAGGTCGACGACCGTCGTGGCGGACTTGGCGCGATGGGCCAGCGCCGCGAGGGTCGCCGTACGGCTGGGCTCCTCGCTCAGGCCCGTGCCCGTCACCCAGAAGACGCGGGCCGCGCTGATTTCGACCAGGTCGAGGTCGTGCGCGTCGATCTCCAGATCGGGGGCCTTGGGCTGCCGGTAGAAGTACAGCGGGAAGTCGTCCGGCGGGAAGACCTCGCAGAAGGTGACGGGGGTCGGCAGGCCCGCGACCGGCGTGACCCAGCGGTCGTCGACGCCGAAGTCGCGCAGCGCCTCGTGGAGGTAGGTGCCGAACGGGTCGTCGCCCGTCCGCGTGATCACCGCGGTACGCCGACCGAGCCGGGCGGCGGCCACCGCGACGTTCGTCGCCGAGCCGCCGAGGAACTTCCCGAAGGACGACACGCGCGCCAGCGGGACCCCCGTCTGCAACGGGTAGAGGTCCACGCCGATCCGCCCCATGGTGATCAGGTCGTACGCCATCGACTTCCCTTCGCTTCGGCTGCCCCCAGGTCTAGTCCCGCGCGGGGAGCCCTGTCAACGTTTTGTCCAGACATTCGGACGAGGCCTTGACACCTCTCCCACGTGGCCGGAAGCTGACGCCCATGACGTCGTTGTCACCTCAGTCCTCACTGTCCCGCATCCGGATCGGTTCGGCTCCGGACTCGTGGGGCGTCTGGTTCCCCGACGACCCCCAGCAGGTCCCCTGGCAGCGCTTCCTCGACGAGGTCGCGCAGTCCGGATACGAGTGGATCGAACTGGGCCCGTACGGCTATCTGCCCACCGATCCGGCCGTCCTCAAGGAGGAGACCGCGCGGCGCGGGCTCACCGTCTCGGCCGGCACCGTCTTCACCGGGCTGCACCGTGGTCCCGACGTGTGGGAGTCCACCTGGGCGCACGTCTCGGACATCGCGGCGCTCACCCAGGCGATGGGCGCCGAGCACCTCGTCGTCATCCCGGCCTTCTGGCGGGACGACAAGACGGGCGAGGTACTGGAGGACAGCACGCTGTCGCCGGCGCAGTGGCGCGATCTGACCGCCCAGACCGAGCGCCTCGCCCACGAGGTGCGCGAGCGCTACGGGCTGCGGATCGTCGTCCACCCGCACGCCGACACGCACATCGACAGCGAGGAGAACGTGACGCGTTTCCTCGACGCGACCGATGCGTCGCTCGTGTCGCTGTGTCTCGACACGGGCCACTACGCCTACTGCGGCGGCGACAACGTCAAGCTCATCGAGACCTACGGCGAGCGCATCGGGTATCTCCACCTCAAGCAGGTGGACCCGCTGATCCTGGCCGAGGTACGGGCGAACGAGGTGCCGTTCGGGCCCGCCGTCGCCCGGGGTGTGATGTGCGAGCCGCCGTCCGGCGTACCGGCCCTCGAGCCCGTCCTCGCCGCCGCGCAGAAGCTCGACGTCGACCTCTTCGCGATCGTCGAACAGGACATGTATCCGTGCCCGCCGGACAAGCCGCTGCCGATCGCCCAGCGGACCCGGAACTTCTTGCGTTCCTGCGGGGCCTAGCCGATAGGTGGCCCGCTGAGCGCTCGGGGCTCGGCGGGCCTTCCGGCGCTCCGGTACGGCGTTGCACCATGGGTGTTTCCCAGGTGCGGGCGGCGGCGGGAGAGGCGGATGGCGACAGGGCAGCGGGCGCGGGAGGCGGTCGTCTCGCAAGCGGGGTACGGGCCCGGCGGCGCCTGGGAGACCGTGGTCGCGCTGCCCCATCCGCGGCTGCGGCCCGGGGTGCTCAGCTACCGCGGGATCCGGCTCGCCCTCGACGGGCCGCGGCGCAGGCTGGAGACACCGATCGGCGCCGCGACGCTGCTGCTGGGCTTCGAACAGCCCATACGCATCTCACGCGCGGGCCGGCCCACCACCACCCTCGTGTCGGTGTTCTCCGGACCGACCACCACCGCGGCCGTCGGCGAGCACGACGGACGGCTGACGGGCATCGAGGTGCTGCTCGCGCCGTGGGCCGCGTTCACGCTCTTCGGCACACCGCAGTACGAACTCGCCGACCGGACGGTGGATCCCGACGAACTGCCGCATCGCCTGGGCGCCCGCTCGAGTCGTGACCGCTGGAGCAGCATCGGTGAACTCTCCGCCGCGCTGGCCGCGTTGCCCGGCTGGGCGGAGCGGTTCGGGCTGCTCGACGATGTGTTCGCCCGCTGGGCTGCGGCGGGGACGCCGAGTTCGGCTCGGGTGGTGCGGGCCTGGGCCCGGCTGCGGCAGACCTGGGGTGCGGTTCCGGTCCCCAAGCTCGCCGGTGAAGTCGGCTGGAGCGTAAGGCAGTTGGAGAACCGGTTCCGGGAACAGATCGGGCTCGGGCCCAAGGCCGCGGCGCGGGTGCTGCGGTTGCAGCGGGCGCGACGGCTGCTGGCGGCGGGGTGGTCGCAGGCCGAGACCGCGGCGGCCTGCGGGTTCTACGACCAGGCGCATCTCAGCGGGGAGTTCCGGGCGATGACGGGGTGTACGCCGCGGGAGTTCACGGCGGCGCGGGGCGCTCCGTCGGTGGGGCTGCCGGGGCCGCCCGGCGCCGATCGCATGGCGGGGGAGGCGACCAGCCTGGTGCTCTCTGCCGACCGGAGTGACCGGAGTGCGATTTTTTCCAAGACCGGCAGGGTGCGCTGACGGCACGCTGTGCCTTCCGGCCATGAACGGGGGGGCGGGGGCCGGTGGGCCGGGCCCGGCGCAGCGGGTCCGGCCCACCTTTGGCTGGTGGCACGCCGTTACCCGGCTTCAGCACAGCCCCGTTTACAGGGCGCCCGGCGTTGGTGGCCGACATCCGGCTAATGCATCACTCGTGTCACAAAAACCACCTCCCTGTCACACATGTCCCGTGTACGCGGGTCTTGCGTCACACCCGGTCAACAGGGGCTGTCCTGTGCTCACGCCGTGTCGTTCACGGGGCACAGGCTTTGTGATCGCCAGCGCAGCGCCCCGGCTCCCCCGACGGCCATCCCCGGCCGCCGCCGCGGTACGCGCAGGGAGGTGCCCCTCATGACCGACCGTAGGCTCTGGTCGTACAAGGAGATCGCGGCGCACATCAAGGTGCAGCCGGACACCGTGCGTTCGTACCGCAAGCACGGACTGCTGCCCTCTCCCGACCATGTGGAGGGCGGAAAGCCCTACTGGTACGCGGATACCGTCCGGGCCTGGGTCGCGTCTCGCCCGCGCAACCGCGGCCGCAGAGACGACTGACGCACTCCCCTGTGCCCCGCCCGTGTGCGGGGCACCGTCTTTATTCGTTTGCCCAGGCACCGGCGGGCTGTCGAAGATCCGGAGATGAGCTTCTCCGTCAAACCGGTCCTCACCGGTGAGAAGACCGTGCTGCGCCCCTTCACCGAGGACGACGCGGACGTCATCGCACCGATCCTGGACGACCCCGAGGTCATCCGCTTCACCTTCCCACCGTCCGGTGAACTCACCCTGGAGCGGCTGCGTTCCTGGTACGGCTCCAGGGCCGGCCGGCCCGACCGGCTCGACCTGGCCGTGACCGACCGCGCCACCGGCGAACTCGTCGGGGAGGTCGTCCTCTACGAGTGGGATCCCGCCGCCGGCAGCTGCGCTTTCCGTACGCTCATCGGTCCCCGTGGCCGAGGGCGGGGGCTCGGCACCGAGGCGACCCGGCTCATCGTCGGTCACGGCTTCGAGCGACTCGGCCTGCACCGGATCACGTTGGAGCTGTACAGCGACAACCACCGGGCCCGCCGCGTCTACGAGAAGGCCGGCTTCGTCAAGGAGGGGGTCCGGCGCCGGGCTCTGCTGCGGGATGGCGTCTGGATCGATGAGACGCTCATGGCGGTCCACGCCCACGAGTGGGCCGCCCATCACGGTCACCCCGAGGGCGACGGGCTCAGCTCCACGGTTCGATGACCGTCACGCCCGACCCCGGTGCCGTGCCCATCGCCGCCAGCGCGGCCGGGGCCGCGTCCAGGGTGATGGTGGAGGTCACCAGGAGGTCGGGGCGGAGTACGCCGGCCCGGACGAGCTCCAGCATCCGTGGGTAGGCGTGCGCCGCCATGCCGTGGCTGCCCAGGAGTTCGAGTTCGAGGCCGATCACGCGGGACATCGGGACCTCGGGGGCCTGAGGCAGCAGGCCGACCTGGACGTGACGGCCGCGGCGGCGCAGGCCGTTCACCGAGGCCGCGCAGGTGACCGGGGAGCCGAGGGCGTCGAGGGAGAGGTGGGCGCCGCCGCCGGTCAGATCGCGGACCGCCGCCGCCGGGTCCTCGACCTGCGCGGCGTTCACACACTCCGCCGCCCCGAACTTCCGTGCGAGGTCCAGGGCCTGGGGCGAGAGGTCGACGGCGACGACCCGGGCGCCGGAGGCCGCCGCGATCATCACCGCCGACAGGCCCACACCTCCGCAGCCGTGCACCGCGACCCACTCCCCCGCCGCGACCCGGCCCTGCGCCACCACCGCCCGGAAAGCCGTGGCGAAACGGCAGCCGAGCGAGGCGGCCGTGGCGAAGGACAGCTCGTCCGGCACCGCGACCAGATTCACGTCGGCGTGGTCGAGGGCCACGTACTGGGCGAAGGACCCCCAGTGCGTGAACCCCGGCTGGGTCTGCCGCTCGCACACCTGCTGGTCGCCCGCCGCGCACGAGGGGCAGCTTCCGCAGGCGCAGACGAACGGGACGGTGACCCGGTCGCCGGGGCGCCAGCCGGTCACCCGGGCGCCCACCGCCTCGACGACCCCGGCGAGTTCGTGCCCCGGAACGTGCGGGAGCGTGATGTCCGAGTCGTGCCCCATCCACCCGTGCCAGTCGCTCCGGCACAGCCCGGTGGCCTCCACCCGCACCACGACCCCGTGCTCCGCGGGCTCCGGATCCGCCACCTCACGTACCTCGGCCGGCTCCTCGTACCGCTCGAACACCACTGCCCGCATCCGTCTCGCCCTCCACCCGGAGATCACCTTCGGGAGCGAACGCTAGCGGCCGCCCACGACCTTTTCCCGGGTCATGCACCGCTACCTCAAGCCGATCCTCGACGCCGCGGGCCCCGCCCACCCCTGAGATTCGCCGACCGCACCGGCGAGGAAGATCAGCATCGCGAGGCCCAGGTTCGAGAGCGTGTCGATGACCTGGCCGTCACCGGCCCAGCCCAGCGCGCCGGGACCGATCAGGATGCTGAGCAGGGTCTCGAAGATGACCGGCGGGACCGGCGGCCGGCGGCCGATTCCGTGCGCCGGCAGCGGGGCGAGCGGCGCGATGGGCGGGATCAGGATGAGTGTTCCGGACTGCGACATAGCGGATATTCGCCATAAGGTTCGGACAAACCTGACCGAGCCCGAGGGATGAGCCGTGACCCAGAATCAGCCGCCCGGTGCACCCCGGGCCCGCATTCCCGGACCCCAGCAGCCCCCGCCGTCGTATCCCCAGATCCGCGCCGGACTCTGGAGGCGCTGCCTGGGCGGCGGGCTCGCACTCTGGGCGCTGACCGCGGTGGTCACGTACGCGACGAAGAACACCACGTTGCTGCCGACCCTGATCCTGCTCGGCAGCTTCCTGATGCCCGTCGCCTTCGTGCTCTGGGCGTACGAGCGGCACGGCCGCGACCTGGGCGTGCACCTGATCCTGGGGTGCTTTCTGACCGGCGGCACCCTCGGCGTCCTCGGCGCGTCCCTGATGGAGTACTACCTGCTCCACCCGTCGCTGTCGATGTACGTCGGCGTCGGGCTGATCGAGGAGGCGGTGAAGCTCGCCGCGCTGACGTTCATGCTGCGCCGCTACCCCCGGGTGCGCGGGCTGCGGGCGGGCCTGGTGCTCGGCGCGACCGTCGGGTTCGGCTTCGCGGCGCTGGAGAGCGCGGGATACGCGTTCAACGCCGCTGTCTCGCTCAAGGGCGTGGACCTGCGCGCGCTGCTCGAGACCGAGATCCTGCGCGGGGTGTTCGCGCCGTTCGGGCACGCCCTGTGGACCGCGATCGCGGGTGCGGTGCTGCTGGCGTACCGCCGGCCGAACGGGCGCTTCCAGCTCACCGCTCCGGTGCTCAGCGCCTACTTCGGCGTCGCGCTGCTGCACGCCCTGTGGGACTCGACGCACGGCATCGCGATCTGGCTGGTCGCACGGCTGACCACCACGGGGCTCGACCAGACCCTCTTCGCGCAGGGCTACATCCCCACCCCCGCCGACGAGCAGAAACATCTCTTCACGCTGTTCTCGGTCGGCGGCCTGGTCCTGGTCTCGCTCGCCGGAATCGCCTGGGTGCACTCGCTGGCACGCCGGGACCCTACTTGGAGAAGTACCCCCTAGGGGTATATCTTGGATCCCGTAAGCCCCACACGCCTCGACGAGGAGAACCGACATGGCCGCCCAGACCGACACCCCGGGTTCCGTCACGACCGTCTACCAGGTGAGCGGGATGAGCTGCGGACACTGTGAAGGATCGGTCTCCGGTGAGATCTCCCAGATCGCCGGCGTCAGCTCCGTGAAGGCCGTGGCCTCCACCGGCGAGGTCACCGTGGTCTCGGCCGCGCCGCTGGACGAGGAAGCCGTGCGCGCCGCCGTCGACGAGGCGGGCTTCGAGCTCGCCGGCAAGGCCTGAGCACCCAGCACACCCAACAGCTTCTCCATACCGGGCCGTGCCGACCAGCTGATACTGGCTCCGCACGGCCCGGCTCAGCAACGGAGCCGGACGATGACCACCGCAGCACCAGCGACACGCATAGCCGAGACCCCTTCGACGTCGGAGGTCGAGCTCAGCATCGGCGGGATGACCTGCGCCTCCTGCGCGGCCCGCGTCGAGAAGAAGCTCAACCGCATGGACGGCGTCACCGCCACGGTCAACTTCGCGACGGAGAAGGCGAAGGTCTCGTACCCGGAGGGGGTACAGGTCGCCGATCTGATCGCCACCGTGGTGAAGACGGGGTACACGGCCGAGGAACCCCCGCCGCCGGTCCACACGCCGGAACCCGCCGCCGCCGAGGAAGACCCCGAACTCGCCTCCCTGCGCGTACGGCTCCTCGCCTCCGCCCTTCTCGCCCTCCCCGTCGTCCTGCTGTCGATGGTCCCGGCCCTCCAGTTCGACAACTGGCAGTGGCTCTCGCTGACGCTCGCCGCGCCCGTCGTCGTCTGGGGCGGACTGCCCTTCCACAAGGCCGCGTTCACCAACGCGCGGCACGGCGCGGCCAGCATGGACACCCTCGTCTCGGTCGGGACGCTCGCCGCGTTCGGCTGGTCCCTGTGGGCGCTGTTCTTCGGGGACGCGGGGATGCCGGGCATGCGGCACGGCTTCGACCTCACCGTCTCGCGTACGGACGGGTCCTCGGCGCTCTATCTCGAAGTCGCCGCCGGTGTCGTCGCGTTCATCCTGCTCGGCCGCTATCTGGAGGCCCGCTCCAAGCGGCGCGCCGGGGCGGCGCTGCGGGCACTGATGGAGCTGGGCGCGAAGGACGTCGCCGTGCTGCGCGGAGGCCGTGAGGTCCGTATCCCGGTCGCCCGGCTCGAGGTCGGCGACCGCTTCGTCGTACGGCCCGGCGAGAAGATCGCCACCGACGGGACGGTGGTGGAGGGTTCCTCCGCCGTCGACGCCTCCATGCTGACGGGCGAGTCGGTGCCGGTGGACGTGACCGTCGCCGACGCGGTGACCGGCGCGACCGTGAACGCCGCGGGGCGGCTGGTCGTCGAGGCCACCCGGGTCGGCGCGGACACCCAGCTCGCGCGGATGGCGCGGCTCGTGGAGGACGCGCAGAACGGCAAGGCGGAGGTGCAGCGGCTCGCCGACCGGATCTCCGGGATCTTCGTGCCGGTGGTGCTGCTGATCGCGCTCGGCACGTTCGGGGTCTGGCTCGCGGTCACGGGTGACACGGTCGCCGCCTTCACCGCGGCCGTCGCGGTGCTGATCATCGCCTGCCCGTGCGCGCTGGGCCTGGCCACCCCGACCGCCCTGATGGTCGGCACGGGGCGCGGCGCCCAGCTCGGCATCCTCATCAAGAGCCCCGAGGTCCTGGAGTCCACGCGCCGCGTCGACACGGTCGTTCTGGACAAGACCGGGACGGTGACGACGGGACAGATGAAGCTTCAACAGGTGTACGTCGTCGGTGGCGTCGCCGAGAAGGACGTTCTGCGGCTGGCAGGAGCCCTGGAACACGCCTCCGAGCATCCGATTGCCCGGGCGATCGCGGCGGGCGCTCAGGAGCGCGCTGGGGAGTTTCCGTCACCGGAGCACTTCGAGAACGTTCCCGGGCGCGGGGTGCGCGGGCGCGTGGAGGGGCACGACGTCACGGTGGGCCGGTTCCCGGACGCCCTTCCGGACGAGCTGGCCGACGCCAAGACGGCGGCCGAGGCGGAAGGCCGTACCGCCGTCGTGGTCGCCCGGGACGGCGCGGCACTCGGTGTCCTGACCGTCGCCGACGCGATCAAGGAGACTAGTGCGGAGGCCGTGCGCGAGCTGCGCGCCCTCGGGCTCACGCCGGTGCTGCTGACCGGTGACAACCGGGCGGTCGCGGAGTCCGTGGCGCGTGCCGTCGGCATCGACGCCGGGGATGTGATCGCCGAGGTGCTGCCCGAGGACAAGGTCGACGTGGTCAAGCGGCTGCAGGGTGAGGGGCGGACCGTCGCGATGGTCGGCGACGGGGTCAATGACGCGGCGGCCCTCGCCACCGCCGACCTGGGCCTTGCGATGGGCACGGGCACGGACGCGGCGATCGAGGCGAGCGATCTGACGCTCGTGCGCGGGGATCTGCGGGTGGCCGCGGACGCGATCCGGCTGTCGCGCAGGACCCTCACCACCATCAAGGGAAACCTGGTCTGGGCCTTCGGATACAACGTGGCGGCGCTGCCGCTCGCCGCGGCCGGTCTGCTGAACCCCATGATCGCGGGGGCGGCGATGGCTTTCTCGTCGGTGTTCGTGGTGACGAACAGCCTTCGGCTCAGGACATTCTCATGACGGCGGAGTAAGAGTCCCCCTAGAGTCCAACGACAGCCTCACATAAGCTCTTCACAAGGCTCGCGCATCTTCCTTACGCTTGGGTCCCGATTGCCGTATCGGGCCTCTTGCGCATCTTCAGGACATATGCAAGAGACGCAGATCACAGTGATGTGAACGTAACCATCGAAGGGGTTCGTGAGTCTAAGTTGGCGGTGTCAGAGGCGTCTTGGGGGGCGTTTCTGACATCTGGGGATGTCTTGGGGGACGTTCCCGGAACTGCGTTGCCGGGGCACGTACACCGGGGAGCTTTGAGCGGCCCTCCCGTCGGTACGGGTCCCGGCAGACCGCACAGCAGTAGCTGAGGTTTTGCTCGTTTAGCTCGCAGCACGTTCGCAGTACGCAGTAGTAGGCAGTAATACGCAGCGATTCAGGCGCTGTCCCACAGACGCCCGGCCGGATCCCGTGGGGGGAATCCGCACCGGCGCAAGGAAAGCGCCCTGACTGCCAGCCCGTGGGGGGACTGGTAGCAGGGCGCTTTCCGTATTTTTGAAGCTCGGTTCGCCTCCGGGCGCAGCAGCCCGGAGTGAACTGGGCCTTAGCGGGCCTCGACCGGCACGAAGTCGCGCAGGACCTCGCCCGTGTAGATCTGGCGCGGGCGGCCGATGCGGGAGCCGGGCTCCTTGATCATCTCGTGCCACTGGGCGATCCAGCCCGGGAGGCGGCCGAGGGCGAACAGGACCGTGAACATCTCGGTCGGGAAGCCCATGGCGCGGTAGATCAGGCCGGTGTAGAAGTCCACGTTCGGGTAGAGGCTGCGCGAGACGAAGTAGTCGTCGGAGAGCGCGTGCTCCTCCAGCTTGAGCGCGATGTCCAGCAGCTCGTCGGACTTGCCGAGGGCCGAGAGGACGTCGTGCGCGGCCGCCTTGATGATCTTCGCGCGGGGGTCGAAGTTCTTGTACACCCGGTGGCCGAAGCCCATCAGGCGGACGCCGTCCTCCTTGTTCTTCACCTTGCGGATGAAGGAGTCGACGTCGCCGCCGGAGGCCTGGATGCCCTCCAGCATCTCCAGCACGGACTGGTTGGCGCCACCGTGCAGCGGGCCCCACAGGGCGGAGATACCGGCGGAGATCGAGGCGAACATGTTCGCCTGCGAGGAGCCCACCAGACGCACGGTGGAGGTCGAACAGTTCTGCTCGTGGTCCGCGTGCAGGATCAGCAGCTTGTCGAGCGCGGAGACGACGACCGGGTCGAGCTCGTACTCCTGGGCGGGGACCGAGAAGGTCATGCGCAGGAAGTTCTCGACGTACCCGAGGTCGTTGCGCGGGTAGACGAAGGGGTGGCCGATCGACTTCTTGTAGGCGTACGCCGCGATCGTCGGAAGCTTGGCGAGCAGCCGGATCGTCGAGAGGTGACGCTGCTTCTCGTCGAACGGGTTGTGGCTGTCCTGGTAGAACGTCGACAGGGCGCTGACCACCGACGACAGCATCGCCATCGGGTGGGCGTCGCGCGGGAAGCCCTGGAAGAAACGCTTGACGTCCTCGTGCAGCAGCGTGTGCTGGGTGATCTCGTTCTTGAAGGTGGAGAGCTCGTCCACGTTCGGCAGCTCGCCGTTGATCAGCAGAGAGGCCACCTCAAGGAAGGTGGAGCGCTCGGCAAGCTGCTCGATCGGGTAGCCGCGGTACCGGAGAATGCCCTGCTCACCGTCGAGGTAGGTGATCGCGGATTTATACGCGGCGGTGTTGCCGTACCCGCTGTCCAGCGTCACCAGCCCGGTCTGGGCGCGGAGCTTCCCGATGTCGAAGCCCTTGTCGCCGACGGTGCTGTCGATCACCGGGTAGGTGTACTCGCCATCGCCGTACCGCAGTACTACAGAGTTGTCGCTCACGTCATCCCTCACCGACGTTGTGCCTCTTCTTCGAGGTGCCCTGACTGTCTCTACCATCCCCCATTTGGCCCTGGAGAGTGCACTCGGGGTCGACCATTGGGCCTATTGGCGGCACTCAGTGCCGCCAACCTGCTCATCCTGCCCCCCTTCGCCCGGGTTCCGGAAGTGCTGTGTGACCTTTGCGACTCATTTGATCGATCATTTTTTGTGAAGCCTGCCCGCACAGGCCTCCGAGCCGCCGAATCAACGCCGCGTCAGCCCTCCAGGGGACCGGACGTCAGCCCTCCGGGCGAGCGGGGGTCAGCCCTCCAGAGGGCGGGGTGAGAGCCGGAAGTCCAGGGCCGTGCAGCGGCGCCCCGCGGACACCGTGCGGACCGCCTGGCCTATCGCTTTGCGGGAACCGACGAGGACGACCAGCTTCTTTGCGCGGGTGACCGCCGTGTAGAGCAGATTGCGCTGGAGCATCATCCACGCGCCCGTGGTCACCGGGATCACCACCGCCGGGTACTCGCTGCCCTGGGAGCGGTGGATGGTCACCGCGTACGCGTGGGCCAGCTCGTCGAGTTCGTCGAAGTCGTAAGGGACCTCCTCGTCCTCGTCCGTCAGCACCGTCAGGCGCTGTTCGACCGGATCGAGCGAGGTGACAACGCCCACGGTGCCGTTGAAGACACCGTTCTCGCCCTTCTCGTAATTGTTGCGAATCTGGGTGACCTTGTCGCCGACCCGGAAGACCCGGCCGCCGAACCGCTTCTCGGACAGGTCGGGGCGGCCGGGGGTGATCGCCTGCTGGAGCAGGCCGTTGAGGTTGCCCGCGCCGGCGGGCCCCCGGTGCATGGGCGCCAGCACCTGCACGTCCCGGCGCGGGTCGAGCCCGAACTTGGCCGGAATGCGCCGCGCCGCCACGTCCACCGTGAGCCGCCCGGCCTCCTCGGTGTCGTCCTCGACGAAGAGGAAGAAGTCCTTCATGCCGTCAGTGACCGGGTGCTGCCCGGAGTTGATCCGGTGCGCGTTCGTCACCACCCCGGACTGCTGGGCCTGACGGAAGACCTGGGTCAGGCGGACCGACGGGACGGGGCTGTGGTCGGCGAGCAGGTCGCGCAGGACCTCGCCCGCGCCGACGCTGGGCAGCTGGTCGACGTCTCCCACGAACAGCAGATGGGCGCCCGGAGGCACCGCCTTGACCAGCTTGTTGGCGAGCAGGAGGTCGAGCATGGAGGCCTCGTCCACGACCACCAGGTCGGCGTCCAGCGGCCGGTCCTTGTCGTACGCCGCGTCGCCACCCGGCTTGAGCTCCAGCAGCCGGTGCACGGTGGAGGCCTCGGCGCCGGTCAGCTCGGCGAGCCGCTTGGCGGCGCGGCCCGTGGGGGCGGCGAGGACGACCTTCGCCCTCTTCGCGCGGGCCAGCTCCACGATCGAGCGGACGGTGAACGACTTGCCGCAGCCGGGACCTCCGGTGAGAACGGCGACCTTCTTGGTGAGCGCGAGCCGGACGGCCTCCTCCTGCTCGGGCGCCAACTCCGCGCCCGTACGCCCCTTCAGCCAGGTCAGCGCCTTGTCCCAGGTCACGTCGCGGAAGCCGGGCATCCGGTCCTGGTCGGTGCGCAGGAGGCGCAACAGCTGGGCGGACAGGGAGAGTTCGGCGCGGTGGAAGGGGACCAGGTAGATGGCCGTCACGGGGTCCCCGCCGTCCGGGCCGGGGACCTTCTCCCGTACGACACCGGGGTCGCCGTCCTCCTCCTGCGGGACCGTCAGTTCGGCGAGGCACTCGATGACCAGGCCGGTGTCCACCTGGAGCAGCTTGACCGCGTCCGCGATCAGCCGCTCCTCCGGCAGATAGCAGTGGCCCTGGTCGGCGGACTGCGACAGGGCGTACTGGAGACCGGCCTTGACGCGCTCCGGGCTGTCGTGCGGGATGCCGACGGACTGGGCGATCTTGTCGGCGGTGAGGAAGCCGATGCCCCAGACGTCGGCGGCCAGGCGATAGGGCTGGTTCTTGACCACCGAGATCGACGCGTCGCCGTACTTCTTGTAGATGCGGACCGCGATGGACGTGGACACCTCGACGGTCTGGAGGAAGAGCATGACCTCCTTGATCGCCTTCTGCTCCTCCCAGGCGTCGGCGATCTTCTTGGTGCGCTTGGGGCCGAGGCCGGGGACCTCGATGAGCCGCTTCGGCTCCTCCTCGATGATCTGGAGGGTGTCGATGCCGAAGTGCTGGGTGATGCGGTCGGCGAAGACCGGGCCGATGCCCTTGACCAGGCCGGAGCCGAGATAGCGGCGGATGCCCTGGACGGTGGCGGGGAGCACCGTCGTGTAGTTCTCCACCGTGAACTGCTTGCCGTACTGGGGGTGGGAGCCCCAGCGGCCCTCCATGCGGAGCGACTCGCCGACCTGGGCGCCGAGGAGCGAGCCCACGACGGTGAGCAGGTCGGCGGCGCCGCGGCCGGTGTCTACCCGGGCGACCGTGTACCCGTTCTCCTCGTTGGCGTAGGTGATCCGCTCCAGGACCCCTTCCACCACCGCCAGGTTCACCTGGCGGTTCCCCGCCTGATTGGACATGATCCGAAGGTACCGGCCGGGACTGACAGCCGTGCCGGGTCAGGACGCTTCGGCGCCGCTCGGGGCCGCCGCCGCGGGGAGTCCGGCCGACGGGTCGCCGCGGCGACGGGCACGCTCTCCATTCCGGGGGCCGCCGCCGAGATGACCGCGCCGCACCGGCCGAGCCGGCCGCCACCGGCCAGGGGGCGCTGAACGGGGTGCGACAGGCGGGCTCGGCACTCGGGGTCGCCGTGCTGGGCACGCTGGGCGGGCTGCCGGGGGCCGGGGCGGTGCCGGTGGGCGCGGGGCTGGTCTCGGCGGTGGTCATCTTCCGCGCGACGGCGAGGAGTTGATCCCGGAAGGGCACCCGTCACCCCTCCACCGAACCGCGCTCATCTGAGCGCGATTCATCACGATCCGGTCTCGGCAGGTGATTGAGGGCTTGATTAACACCCGTGTAATCGATTCCAATCCTCCGTGTAATCGATTCCACGAGGAGGTGGAGCGGCGATGGCGAGCATCAAGGACGTTGCCGCCGAGGCAGGCGTATCCGTCGCCACTGTCTCGCGCGTCCTGAACGACCATCCGTCGGTCAGCGAGGAAGCACGCACCCGTGTGCTGGCCGCCGTGCAGAGCCTGGGCTACCGCCCGAACGCCGTCGCCCGCTCTCTGCGCACCGACCAGACCCGCACCCTGGGCCTCGTCATCAGCGACGTACTCAACCCGTACTTCACCGAACTGGCCCGCTCCGTCGAGGAGGAGGCCCGCGCCCTCGGCTACAGCGTGATCATCGGAAACGCCGACGAGCGGCCCGACCTCCAGGACCACCACGTACGGACCCTGCTGGACCGCCGGATCGACGGGCTGCTGGTCTCCCCCACCGACGGCGGCTCCCCCGGGATGCTGGACGCCGCGCGCGCGGGGACGCCGATGGTCTTCGTGGACCGGTGGATCCCGGGCGTGGACGTGCCGGTCGTCCGGGCGGACGGGCGTGCGGCCGTACGGGATCTCGTCGCCCACCTGCACGGTCTCGGTCACCGGCGGCTCGCCATCATCGCGGGCCCGGCGGCGACCACCACCGGCAGTGAGCGCGTCGAGGCCTTCAGGGAGGCCCTGGCCGAGTACGGACTTCCCCTCCCCGACGCCTACATAGGGCAGGGCGACTTCCAGGCCGAGAGCGGGCGCCGGGCCACCGAGCGGTTCCTCGACCTGGCGGAGCCGCCCGAGGTCGTCTTCGCCGCCGACAACCTGATGGCGCTCGGCGCGCTGGACGCGATCCGCGCGCGCGGGCTGCGGGTTCCCGACGACATCGCGCTCGCCGCGTTCGACGACATCCCGTGGTTCGTGCACACCGATCCGCCGATCACCGCGATCGCCCAGCCGACGGGCGAGCTGGGCCGGGCCGCCGTACGCGCCCTGGTCGACCGCATCGAGGGGCGGCCCCCGCAGTCCGTCACCCTCCCCGCCCGTCTCGTCGCACGCCGCTCGTGCGGCGAGCCGGCCCCCACCCCGCACTCCCCCGCAACGAACAGGAGTAAGTCGTGAGCAACCAGGACGAGTTGCTGCGCATCGAGGGCATACGCAAGACCTTCCCCGGCGTGGTCGCGCTCGACAGTGTGGACTTCGATCTGCGCCGCGGCGAGGTACACGTACTGCTCGGCGAGAACGGCGCGGGCAAGAGCACGCTGATCAAGATGCTCTCCGGCGCCTACCACCCCGACGCCGGGCGGGTCCTCGTCGACGGCGAGGAGGTCCGTATCCAGGGGGCGCAGGACTCCGAGCGCCTCGGGATCGCGACCATCTACCAGGAGTTCAATCTCGTCCCCGATCTGACGGTCGCCGAGAACATCTTCCTGGGCCGCCAGCCGCGCCGCTTCGGGATGATCGACCGGAAGAGGATGGAGGCCGAGGCCGCCGAACTGCTGGAGCGGGTCGGTGTGAACGTGTCACCGCGCGCGCGGGTGCGTGAACTCGGTATCGCACGCCTGCAGATGGTCGAGATCGCGAAGGCGCTGAGCCTGAACGCGCGCGTCCTGATCATGGACGAGCCGACCGCGGTGCTCACCTCCGAAGAGGTCGAAAAACTCTTCGCCATCGTGCGTCAGCTGCGCGAAGACGGTGTCGGCATCGTCTTCATCACGCACCATCTGGAGGAAATCGCCGCCCTGGGGGACCGAGTTACGGTCATCCGCGACGGCAAGAGCGTCGGCCAGGTGCCCGCGTCCACGCCCGAGGACGAACTCGTACGGCTCATGGTGGGGCGTTCCATCGAGCAGCAGTATCCCCGTGAACGGGCTGATGCCGGGGCCTCGCTGCTGACCGTCGAGGGGCTGACCCGTGACGGCGTCTTCCATGACGTCAGCTTCGAGGTGCGGGCCGGTGAGGTCGTCGGCATCGCGGGACTCGTGGGCGCCGGACGTACGGAGGTCGTCCGAGCCGTCTTCGGCGCCGATCCGTACGACAAGGGCGCCGTGAAGGTCGCCGGTGCCGAGCTGCGCCGCCACGACGTGAACGCGGCGATGGAGGCCGGCATCGGGCTCGTCCCCGAGGACCGCAAGGGCCAGGGTCTCGTCCTCGACGCCTCCGTCGAGGAGAACCTCGGCCTGGTCACCCTGCGCGCCGCCACCCGCGGCGGGCTCGTCGACCTCAAGGGCCAGCGGGAGGCCGCCGCGCGGATCGCCGAGCAGCTCGGCGTCCGGATGGCCGGGCTCGGCCAGCACGTGCGCACCCTGTCCGGCGGCAACCAGCAGAAGGTCGTCATCGGCAAGTGGCTGCTCGCCGACACCAAGGTGCTGATCCTCGACGAGCCGACCCGTGGCATCGATGTCGGTGCCAAGGTCGAGATCTACCAGCTCGTCAATCGGCTGACGGCCGCCGGTGCCGCCGTCGTGATGATCTCCAGCGATCTGCCCGAGGTGCTCGGCATGAGCGACCGGGTGCTGGTGATGGCCCAGGGGCGGATCGCGGGCGAGCTGTCCGCAGCCGAGGCGACGCAAGACGCAGTGATGGCACTCGCCGTCAGCACACCAACCCATGCAACTACCGCTGTGGAGGGCTCCCGTGGCCACTGACACGCTCAAGAGCACATCGGGCGCGAGTGGCGCCTCGGCGGTCCGCCGCCTCCTGCTCGACAACGGCGCGCTCACCGCGCTCATCGCCCTCGTCATCGCGATGTCGGCCCTGTCCGGCGACTTCCTGACGACGGACAACCTGCTCAACATCGGCGTCCAGGCGGCCGTCACCGCCATCCTCGCCTTCGGCGTGACCTTCGTGATCGTCTCGGCGGGCATCGACCTGTCGGTCGGCTCGGTCGCCGCGCTCTCCGCCACCGTCCTCGCCTGGATGGCGACTTCGGAGGGCGTCCCGGTCTGGATCGCGGTGATCCTCGCGGTCGCCACCGGCATAGCCTGCGGCCTGGTCAACGGCGTACTGATCTCGTACGGGAAGCTGCCGCCGTTCATCGCGACGCTCGCCATGCTCTCGGTGGGCCGCGGCCTGTCCCTGGTGATCTCGCAGGGCAGCCCGATCGCGTTCCCCGACTCGGTCTCGCACCTCGGTGACACGCTCGGCGGCTGGCTGCCGGTCCCCGTCCTGGTGATGATCGTGATGGGCCTGATCACCGCCGTGATCCTGGGCCGTACGTACATCGGCCGCTCCATGTACGCGATCGGCGGCAACGAGGAGGCGGCCCGCCTCTCCGGTCTGCGCGTCAAGAAGCAGAAGCTCGCGATCTACGCGCTGTCCGGTCTCTTCGCGGCAGCCGCGGGCATCGTGCTCGCCTCCCGGCTCTCCTCCGCGCAGCCGCAGGCCGCGCAGGGGTACGAGCTCGACGCGATCGCCGCGGTCGTCATCGGCGGCGCCTCGCTCGCGGGGGGCACGGGCAAGGCGTCCGGCACGCTGATCGGCGCGCTGATCCTCGCCGTGCTGAGGAACGGCCTCAACCTCCTTTCCGTGTCCGCCTTCTGGCAGCAGGTCGTCATCGGTGTGGTGATCGCGCTGGCGGTACTGCTGGACACGGTGCGGCGCAAGGCCGGGGCGACCCCGGTGGCCGCCGGGGCTTCGGGGGGCGGCAAGGGCAAGCAGGCGATGACGTACGCACTCGCTGCCGTGGTCGCGGCGGCCGTCGTCGGCGCGATGTCCTTCCTGCACACCGGCTCGTCCTCGTCGACGACGCAGAAGGTGGGCCTGTCCCTCTCCACCCTGAACAACCCCTTCTTCGTACAGATCAAGGCGGGTGCGCAGACGGAGGCGAAGAAGCTCGGCGTGGACCTGACCGTCACCGACGCCCAGAACGACGCCTCGCAGCAGGCCAACCAGCTGCAGAACTTCACCAGTTCGGGCTTCGGTTCGATCATCGTCAACCCGGTGGACTCGGACGCGGCAGGCCCGGCGGTCCGCTCCGCGAACAAGGCCGACATCCCCGTCGTCGGCGTCGACCGGGGCGTGAACAAGGCCGACACGGCCGCGCTCGTCGCCTCCGACAACATTGCGGGCGGCAAGCTGGGCGCCAAGGCGATGGCCGAGAAGCTGGGCGGCAAGGGCAAGATCGTGATCCTGCAGGGCCTGGCCGGTACGTCCGCGAGCCGCGAGCGCGGCCAGGGCTTCGCCGAGGGTCTGAAGGCCTACCCCGGCATCCAGGTCGTCGCCCAGCAGCCCGCGGACTTCGACCGCACCAAGGGGCTCGACGTGATGACGAACCTGCTCCAGGCGCACCCCGACATCCAGGGCGTCTTCGCCGAGAACGACGAGATGGCGCTCGGCGCGATCAAGGCGCTCGGCTCCAAGGCGGGCACGTCGGTCGCCGTCATCGGCTTCGACGGCACCCCGGACGGTCTCAAGGCCGTCAAGGCGGGCACGCTGTACGCCTCCGTCGCACAGCAGCCGAGCGAGCTCGGCCGGATCTCGGTGGACAACGCGCTGAAGGCCGCCGAGGGCAAGAAGGTCGAGAAGACGGTGAAGGTGCCGGTGAAGGTGGTCACGTCGAAGAACGTGGACGAGTTCAGCGGATGACACCGGTGAGCGGCCGGACAGCATGCCTGTCCGGCCGCTCGACCGATCTGTTTTAGGGAGACGGTTCATGTACGACTACGACCTGCTGGTCGTGGGATCGGCCAACGCCGACCTGGTGATCGGGGTCGAGCGGCGGCCCGCGGCCGGAGAGACGGTGCTCGGCACCGACCTCGCCGTCCACCCGGGCGGCAAGGGCGCCAACCAGGCGGTCGCCGCCGCCCGCCTCGGAGCCCGTACGGCCCTGCTGGCCCGGGTCGGCGACGACGCCAACGGGCGGCTGCTGCTCGACGCGCAGCGGGAGGCCGGCGTCGACACCGTGGGCGTGCTGGTCGGCGGTGCGCCCACCGGGGTCGCGCTGATCACGGTGGACCCGTCCGGGGACAACAGCATCGTGGTCTCGCCCGGCGCGAACGGGCGGCTGACCCCCGAGGACGTCCGCGCGGCCGGGAGCCTCTTCCAGGCCTCCCGGGTGGTCTCGGCACAGCTGGAGATCCCGTTGGAGACGGTCGTGGAGGTCGTACGGAATCTCGCTCCCGGCGGCCGTTTCGTACTGAATCCCTCACCGCCGCGCGCTCTTCCCGCCGAGGTCCTCGCGGCCTGCGACCCGCTGATCGTGAACGAGCACGAGGCGCGGGTGATCGCCGGTACGGGTACGGCTCTGGGCGACTCCCCCGAGGAGTGGGCGGCGGCCCTGCTCGCCCTCGGCCCGCGCTCGGTGGTCATCACGATGGGCGCCCAGGGCGCGCTGGTGGCTTCCGCGGAGGGCGTCGTCCGGGTGGAGTCGGTGAAGGTCGAGGCCGTGGACACCACGGGGGCGGGCGACGCGTTCACGGCGGCGCTGGCCTGGCGGCTGGGGTGCGGTGAGCCGCTGACCGACGCCGCCGGGTACGCCGCCCGGGTCGGGGCCGCCGCCGTCACGCGGCCCGGCGCGCAGGTGTCCTTCCCCACCGCCGAAGAGGTCGCGTCCCTGTGCTGTGCCATCCCGGGGGACAACCCCCGGACCCCCGGCCGGAAAAGCAGCTCGGGAGAGTTGGCCGGAGAGCCCTGGCGAGGTGAGTCCCGGTGAGGAGAGCCGGAATCCTGAACCGCCATCTCGCGGGCGCGCTCGCCGAGTTGGGCCATGGGCACGAGGTCCTGGTGTGCGACGCGGGCATGCCGATACCGGCGGGCCCGCGCGTGGTGGACCTGGCCTTCCGGGCCGGGGTGCCGTCCTTCGCGGAGGTGCTGGACGGCCTGCTGGACGAGCTCGTGGTGGAGGGCGCCACGGCGGCGACCGAGGTCCGCGACGCGAACCCGGCCGCGTCGGCGCTGCTGGACGGGCACTTCCCCGGGCTGACACTGGTCCCGCACGAGCGCCTCAAGGAGCTGTCGGCGGACGCGCGTCTGGTCGTACGCACCGGGGAGGCCCGGCCGTACGCGAATGTGCTGCTGCGCTGCGGGGTGTTCTTCTGACCTCGACCGGGCCAAACAACTTCGAGGGGGCCCGGTCCATGGACCGGGCCCCCTCGGGTTTCCCCTCCGTATCAGAACCCCGCGATCCCCCCAGATCCCCCTCCAGAAGTCCTGATGCCAAGTACGACCCACGGAGTGCGGGAAGGGTTGCACGGTCTTCTGAGATTCTTTTCGGGGGTTTCGGGGGGCGGGAGATCGGGAGGTCGAGTCCTCAGGCCGGTCTGCGCATGATGTAGGCCAGGAGGGTCTCCAGGTCGCCGGCTCCCGTGATGGGGTCGATCTTGTAGTAGGTGGCGGAGCCGCTTCCGGGGAAGTAGGGAAGATCGTTCACGCTGTGTTCGGGGAAGACCACGCGCAGGAGGCGTCGGTGCCACGTCGTGGGATGGCCGTGCACGTAGTCCGAGAGGTAACTCCCTTCCCAGCTCACCCCCTCGCCCTTGCCCGGTGCCTCTGTGTGCTCGAACCGGCGCTTGTACGCCTGTGACGCGACCATGATGATGAAGTCCGCCTTCTGGCACTGGCGCTGCATCCACCGCGTCCAGATCTGCGGCTCGCTGGCCGCTTCCTGGTCCAGTCGCACGTCGGCGCCCCCGTTGCGCAGCAGATCCGCCAGGGAGGCCGCCCGCCGCTTGTGGG
This sequence comes from Streptomyces sp. NPDC029292, assembly GCF_055569295.1. Taxonomy (NCBI): domain Bacteria; kingdom Bacillati; phylum Actinomycetota; class Actinomycetes; order Kitasatosporales; family Streptomycetaceae; genus Streptomyces; species Streptomyces sp. NPDC029292. Next base: position 275,470 of record NZ_JBVHXR010000012.1, on the reverse strand, counting down.
CGGGATCGTCCTCGTCGTGCGCGTAGGAGATGAACACCCGCGGCTGCCACCGTTCCCCGGGCGCGGAACTCCTCGGCTTCGGAACCTTCGCCGTCCTCGGCTCGGCGGCCCGCGGAAACGCGGGTTCCAGGTCGGGCCGGTCGTCCTTGGGCAACGGGGGAAGGTAGGCCGTGTATCCCCTGCAGACGGAGCGCGCGATCTCGTCCACGACCTTGGCGTACTGCTCCGATTCGGGGCCCAGATTCCACACGAGCCCGAACAGCCCGCTCTCGGAGTACTCGGCCACCACATCGGTGCTGATCATGGGGGCTCTGGGCAGGCCGGGCGGGAGGGATTCCACCGGCTGCCACCGGACCAGCACACGCATTTTCGGGCCGGCGAGGGGGCGCCACTGCAAAGGGACGCGGTTCAGGCGGTGTTGGAAGAGGGCCCAGTCCCTGCCGCAACCGCCGTCCGCGTAGTACTTCGGGGAACAGAGGGCGACCAGGACACCGGCCTCGGCGACGAGCGAGCGGCGGACGTCGGCCGGCACCTTGTCGTCGCACATCTCGGCGCTGACGGGGAGCCCCCGCTGCCTGCCCACCTCCTGGGCCAGATCCTGATGGAATCGCCTCACGTACCAAAGGTTTTCCGCGGCGGCGAAACTCGTGACGAAGTGGTTCGCCATGGGCAACCCCCTTCACTTCCCCTTGCCCATCGGCGTCCTCGATGACGCCGAAAAGCCGCGAACGTTGGCCAGTTGATGCCTCACCGCACATGAATCGCGCTGCGTACGGTAGGCGGGGGGACCTCTCATCGCCATGCGGCCGAGCACTCCGGCCCGGGGATGCGCCGACCCCCTCGGGGCGAACGGGGGCAGGGGTGGAGCGGTTGTGGAACCATCAGGCAGCACTCCATCGGACAGCGATCCCGAACACGCCACATCCATCCGTTCGGACCCGTACTGACACTACGTCAACCGACGACCTGTGGAACAGGTATCAGGGACCGACTTTCGGCGAATCGGCACCGCCTTCCCAGCATTGGCCAATGCCTCGGATTTCCGTGACATCCGACGGCAGAACCACACTGACGGCATTCGACCAATTCATCGTCAAGCTGCACAGCAGATGCAATCTCGCGTGTGACTACTGCTACGTCTACGAATTGCAGGACACCGGGTGGCGAGGGCGCCCGCGGACCATGCCCGCGGCGGTCCGTGACCGCGTGGTGGAGCGGATCGAGGAGCATGTACGCCGTCACGGGCTGCGCCAGGTCAGGGTGATCCTGCACGGCGGCGAACCACTCCTCGCCGGCGCGGAAGTGATCGCCGGCTTCGCCGCGTCGGTCCGCCGGGCCCTCGGCGCGGCGGGCGCCGAGACGCACCTTGCCGTCCAGACCAACGGCACCCTGCTCACCGACGCCATGCTGGACGTCCTGCTGCACCACGATGTGCAGGTCGGGATCAGCCTCGACGGTGACGAGGAGGCCCAGAACCGCCACCGGGGCCGGCGTGGAAAGGGCGGCGGTGCGCGGACGGGCAGCCACGCACGGGTGGCCGAGGCCCTCGCCCGGCTCGGCTCCCCCCGCTACCGCGGGCTGTACGGCGGCCTGCTGTGCACGGTGGACCCGGCCAATGATCCGGTGCGGACGTACGACGCCCTCGCGGCCCACCACCCGCCGGCCGTCGACTTCCTTCTGCCGCACGGGACTTGGGACCTCCCGCCGCCCGGCACGGACGGCCCGGGAGCGCCGTACGGCGTCTGGCTGACCGAGGTCTTCGACCGGTGGTGGCAGACCGGCCGTCCCGTGCGGGTGCGGCTCTTCGAGTCGATCGTCGCCCTGTGCCGGTACGGGACGGGCAGCAGCACCGAGCTGCTCGGCACCGTGCCCGCCGCGGTCGTGGTGGTCGAGACGGACGGAGCCGTCGTATGGACGGAGTCCCTCAACGCCGTGGCGGACGGGGCCGCGCACACCGGGGCGAACGTATTCAGCCATTCCCTGGACGCCGTGCTCGCGCTGCCCGAAGCCCCGGAACACGGCGTCGGCTCGCTGTGCCACACCTGTCGCGGGTGTCCCTTGGTCAACGTCTGTGGCGGCGGACTCCGTGCTCACCGCTTCGGGCGGGGACGGGGTTTCGACAATCCCTCGGTGTACTGTCGGGACCTCTCTCTGCTCATCCGGCACATCCGGGGTCGACTGTGCCCATGAAGAGACCGTGGAACACACGCCCGAAATCAGCGCCCCGATCAGCACAAATATCCGGAATTTCGCGCAACTTCAGAGGGACCCGCGAAGATGTGGCGGTTTCAAAGCAGTCTCACACAGGGCAAAATTGCCTATGATAGACCCGAATTGGCACCGTTGCGCAAGCTCGGACAGACCAATGAGCGCGCCGACGCCGATGTGGGCCAATGGGGCAGAGACAGACCGTCGTCGTTCGGGAGGCTGGTCCCTTGGGGGGTTGCTGTGGGGCCGTTGTTCTACACCAGTTATGCCAGTTCGACCGGCGACAGAGGACCGGTCCAGCGGTTCCACTTCGATGTCCAGACCGAGATCTACAGCGTGCTGGGCCGCCACCCCTCGGCCGAGGGCCGGCTGAAGCACGCTGAACCCGCACCCGGACCGGATCCCGCGGTCCTCACCTGCCGTTCCCTGCTGGTGCTCTACTCGGCCGACTATCTGGACGACGCCCAGTGCGGCAGGGAGTGGTCCGTCTTCCGCGAGCGGATGGACCGCCGGCTGTGGCTGACGGGAGAGCCGGCCGATTCCCTGATCGGCGTGCTGTGGCGGGCCGAGTCCCTCGTGCTGCCCAGAACCGTGGCGAACACCGGTCAGCTCCTTGACGACTTCGGGCAGGGATACCAAGGCCCGGGAGTGCTGGGCCTGCAGCGGGATCCGAGCGCCTGGGACCGCTACCGCCTGCTGGTCCGGCGTGTCGCCGAGCGTCTGATGCGCGCCGCGAAGACCCCGCTGCCCGCCATGGCCGAGGCCGAAAGCCGCACGGTGGAGCCGTACTTCGGCCCTGCCCGGGTTCCGGCGCAGGAGCAGCGCGCGGACCGGCCCGCGCCCCGGGCCGCGGAGCGGCGGACCGGTGAGCGGCGCGTCCTGCTGGTACTGGTCGCCGGCACCAGGTCCCGTATGGAACGCCTGCGCGAGTCCGTCGACGCCTACGGGGAGACCGCCGAGGAGTGGCGGCCCTTTCGTCCGTACAGCGACGAGCCGGCCGCCGCCACCGCCGCCTGGGCGGCGCACGCCTGCGGTGTCGACCGCCTGACCGTCGTCACCCTGGACGGAGGTCGGCCAGGTCCTCTTTCGGGTCATGTTCCGGGTGGCGGCGAACCCGCCGTCGTCCTGGTGCTGGTCGATCCGTGGATGACGGGCGACGCCTCCTTTCCGGCGCTGTGGGAGCAGTTGGCACGCTCGAGGGCGCGCGTCGCGGCCGTCGTCGTGGTGCTTCCGCGGCTGGACGAGGAGAGCCGGCTCGCCGCCTCCCGGCTGCGCGAGGCGCTGTCGCGGACCCCGGCGCGGGTGCTGGGCGCCTCGCACCACGAGGTCGGGTCGCCGGAATCGCTCACGCACACCGTGGCCGCGGTGATGGCCGATTCCTTCACCGACCCGATGGCGGAAGACCCTCCCTGGGACAGAGCGGGTGAGCTGCCCCTGGAGAGTTCCGCGGAGCGGCTCATCCGCAGACGGCACGAGCGCGCCGGCTGGCTCAAACGCGGGCGGGGGCCCTGGCCCCCCTTATTCAGCGGGACACCCAGAGAATCATGGGGCGGGGGATGAGTACGACCAGTCGTCCGGCGAGGATCATCTCGTTCTATTCCTACAAGGGGGGCGCGGGACGCACCATGGCCCTGGCGAACATCGCCTGGATCATGGCCAGCAGGGGGAAGTCGGTCCTCGTCGTGGACTGGGACCTGGAGGCTCCCGGGCTGCATCTCTACTACGCCAAGTACCTTCCGGTCTCCGACATGAGCTACGGCGCCGGGGTCCTGGACATGTTCAACGCCTTCGCCGAGGCCGCGAACAGCGACGAGCTGCTGTCGGAGGATCTGCGCGGGCTGCACGAGGACCACACCAACCTCGATCGCTATCTCGTCGACATCCGCCACCCCTTCCCGCGGGGCGGCCGTCTCCACTACATCGCTCCCGGCCGCATGGACGAGGGCTACGCCAACCGGCTGCACGACTTCGACTGGGGCCAGTTCCAGACCAGCGACGACGGCAAGGAGTTCCTGGCGGCGCTGCGGTCCCGGATGCAGGGCAGCAACTACGACTACGTCCTCATCGACAGCCGCACCGGACTGTCCGAAGGCGCGGGAATCTGCACGCTCGCCCTGCCCGACGCCGTCGTCATCGGCCTCGCCATGAACCGGCAGGCGATCGACGGCGCCCGGCAGATCGCCCAGCGCATCAGGGCCCATCACCGACCCATCGAGCTGCACGTGGTGCCGATGCGCATCGACACCTCCGAGAAACTGCGACTCGACCGCACCATCGCGGACGCCCGCACCGCCCTCGACCCGTTCCTGGACATCACCGGCGAGGACACGCTCGACGCCTACTGGGGCGAGGTGCAGATCCCCTACCGGGCGTACTTCGCCTACGGCGAGGAACTCGCGGTGATGGTCGAGAACCCCCGGCATTCCCACACCTTGCTCGCGGGGTACGTGAGGGCCGCCAAGCGGATCACCGACGGCGCCGTCGACTGCTTCGAACCGGTGCCGGACGAGCTCAGGGCCGAGTACGAGGACTGGAAGTTCCAGGTCGAACGGTCCACCGAGCCGCTGACCGTGACGATACTGAACGCTCCCGACGACCAGATGTGGGCCGACTGGATCGGCGAGCAGCTCAAGCCCGCCGGCGTCGAGGTGGTGGTGCAGCCGCAGGCGGACGACAAGCCCCTGGACTCCCTGCCCGACTCCGACTACGTCCTCGCCCTGCTCTCCCCGCACCTCCAGGGATCCCCCGCGGGACGGATGGTCGAGCGCCTCTCGGTGGGAGCGCCCGTCGGCAGCGCCCGCAAGCAGAAGATCGTGGGCCTGCGGGTGAGCACGGCCCGGCTCGGCGCGCACTTCGACTGGCCGGACGCCGCCAACCTCGCGGGGCTCAACGAGCGGGCGGCGCATCGGGCCCTGCTGTCCCGCTTCAGCCGGGGCGACGGCGACGCCGGGCGCTTCACTCCCTCGTACGGCCCGCGCTTCCCCGGCCGACAGCCGGACGTGTGGTCCCTGCCCATGCGCAACGCCCGCTTCATCGGACGGGTCCGGCAGCTGGAGTCGCTGCGGCAGGGGTTCGGCTTCGCGACGGGCGCCTACTCGGCACCGCGCGTCCTGTGGGGCATGAAGGGCGCCGGCAAACGCCAGGTGGCGCTGGAGTACGCGCATCGCTTCGCGTCCCAGTACGACCTGGTGTGGTGGATTCCGGCGACGAGCCCGGACAGCATCCAGGCCTCGCTCAGGGATCTCGCCCAGGCGATCAACGCGGCCTCCGGCGACGTACGGTCCGGTGACGACCTGCGGGCCCTGCTGGAGGATCTGCGGCTGGGGCGGCACTGCTCGCGCTGGCTGCTCGTCTTCGACGGGGCGGAGAACAACCAGACCGTCGAGCCGTATCTGCCGGGCGCCGGCACGGGGCACGTCCTGATCACGTCGATCAACTCGCAGTGGCCCGCCGAATACGACCCCCAGCAGGTGAAGGAGTTCACCCGCGAGGAGAGTCTGCAGCTGCTCAGCAGGGGCATCTCGGGGGCGAGCGACAGCGCGCTGGACCGGCTCGCGGATCAGGTGGGAGACCTGCCGCTGCTGCTGCAGGCGGCGGTGGCCCAGCTGCGCGCGTACCCCCGGCGGATCGACGACTACATCGCCCTCCTCAACAGCGGCGAGGCGGCCTCCCGGGACGAGGTCCTGCCGGAGTACCAGTCGGTCGACGCGGTCTACCGGCTGGCCTACACCAAGCTGAAGGCACAGTCCGCGGCCGCCGCCAGGCTGCTGGAGTTGTGCTCCTTCCTGTCGCCGGACGGCGTCGGCATGCACATCATCGAGTCGCCCGCGATGGTGGACCTGCTCTCCCAACTGGACGGCAGGCTGCGGGACTCACTGCGGCAGGGCAACGTGGTGAACCGGCTCGTCGAGCAGGAACTGGCCGGGGTGGACCAGAAGGCGCGCAGGCTGAAGGTGCACCGGGTCGTGCAGGACCTGGTCCGCGGCTGGCTGACCCCGGAGGAACGGGAGCGCACCCGCGCCGAGGTCCTGGGCGTGCTGGCCTCGCTGGTGCCGTTGGACCTGTGGCGGCACGAGCAGCGGCACCGGGGCGCCTTCGCCGAACTCGACCGGCATGTGCTCGCGTCCGGCGCGCTGGAGAGCTCCGACCCGGAGGTGCACCGCTGGCTGGTGAGCCAGGTCTACTACCGCTGGACCTCGGGACAGTGGCCCGCGGCACGGAAGCTGGGCGAGCGCGTCCTCGACGGCTGGCGGGAGGCACTCGGCCCCGAGGACACCATGGTGCTGCGCATGGAGTCGCAGGTCGCCGCGGCCTGCCGGATGCTGGGCCAGTACAAGTGCGCCCTGGAACTGTCCAGCCATGCGGTACGGATCCAGCGCGAGCGCGACAGCCACGACCCCTACACGCTGCTGGCGGCGCGCGGCTACGCCGCCGACCTGCGGGCCACCGGCCGGTTCCAGGAGGCCTTCGACGAGGACAAGCGGACCTACTCGGGGCTGGTCAGGGTGATCGGCCGGGAGCACAACGGCACGCTCGACGCCTCGAACAACCTTGCGCTGTCCCGGTTCTACGCGGAGACGGTCGAGGCCGCCGTGGACCAGGACCGGGCCACCTACGAGGCCCGTAAGCGGCTGTTCGGCGCGGACGACCACCGGCCCTGGGTCTCGTACGCCGCTCTCGGCACGTACTTCAGGGAAATGGGAGATCTCAACTCCTCCGAGAGGTATCTCATCCAGGCCTCGCTGCGGTTCCTCGACCTGGTGGGGCCGGACTCCCACTACTACCTCGGTGCGCTGGCCAGCCTGGGCATGACCATGGTGCGCGCCGGCGAGGCGCAGCAGGGACTGAAGCGGCTGCAGGACGCGTACGTGGGCTTCGAGAACCAGTGGGGCGACCGCCATCCGCGCACCATGTCCTGCGAGTTGTCCATCGCGATCGGTCTGCACGCGGCCGGGCGGACGGACGACGCGGCGGACCGCACGCGGGTGGTCTTCGAGCGCTACGTCGAGGTGTTCGGCCCCAAGCACCCCTTCACCAGCATCTGCCGCAGCAATCGGGCGCTGTACCTGCTGGGGATCGGGGAGGTGGACGACGCGCTCGAGCAGGCGCGGACGGCGGACTACGAACTCCGGGCGGCGCTGGGCCCCGAGCACCGCTACACGCTGGTCGCTCGCATGAACCTGAACAACTGCCTGGACGCCAAGGGAGTGGAAACCGGCTCGCGGGACTCGGAGGACAACGGGATCTACGAGAACTGCCGGCAGCCCTCGGCCTGGGGAGAGGACCATCCGGTCACTCTGACGGCCCTGGCGAACCTCGTGGACTCGCGCGCGGATGACACCACCGGCTTGCGGGCAAACCTCCTGCGCAAGGTCTCCGGATGTTTCCCCGAAGGGCATCGGCTCGCGGCTGCGCTGCTGGCCGAGCCGTATCGCAGGATCGGCGCGGACCTGGAGGTACAGGATGTCTGACCCCTCGGGCGCCACCGCGGCAGCCACTGTGCGTTATCCGGACGGGGAGGCTCCACAAATGAACGAACTAGCGTCACGGCTGCGTCAGTTGCTGCATGCGCAGGGCCTGGCGCATCTGGTGCTCTACGATCGCGACACCCCCAAAGTCGTGCTCGACGCCAATGCGCCACCGGGCTCGGACGAATCCGGGATTTCGACGACGTCACGCACCCATGAGCGCGCCGGGCGGCAGCTCTTTTACATTCTTGAAGAACTCGAACCCGATTTCGCCGAGTTGCGCACCGGCGCACTTATTCGCACCGTGTTGCGCGTCCCGACGGGCGCGGTGCTCTATTACCTGGTCGAGCCGGGATTCCATCTTTACGGTGCCACGTCGGCCATGGACCGGCTCAATGAGTTGGACACCAGGATGGCCGAGTGCGTCAACGGCCTCAGGTCGGCCGTGCGTTACAGCCCGTTGAACTACGGCGCCTGGTTCAACGACGAAGTGTGGGTGGAGAAACCGGCCCCCGACGCGTTCGCGGCGCCCGCCGACCCCGCGGCCGAGCGCGGCCCGGAAGGCGACGCCGGCTCCTACGCCTTCGGGGAACTGACGGACGACGGCCGCATACCGGCCGAAGCCGAGGGGACGCTGCGGGCGGCACTCGATGTGAACGGGCTGCACTACATCGCCTACTACACCGACCCGACGTCCGTGTGCACCGCCGACATTTTCAACCACCCGGCGCTCAGTGACTTCTTCCGGGTGCGGACCGCGGATCAGCGGCGGGACAAATACGGCAGAATGGGCCAGCTGCTGCCCGGCGTGACCCGCCGGATGAACATGTCCCTGCGCGCGATCCTGCGGGGAGAGGTGCTCCAGGTGGTCCTCGACGTGGAGCAGGGCGCCGTGTACTTCCACGCCCTGCCCGACGGGCGGTTCCTCGTGGGGGTGACGCTCGACCAGTCGCGGGTGACCGAGGCGGACCACCGCATCGTACGGCTGAGGCAGGAACTGACCGACGACTGACCCGGCGCCGCGGCCGGCCGAGAGGACGTGGGCGTGCTTTCTCGAACGGGCCGTTCCGGACGGCCGTACGCCCTGCTGGAAGCGCTCTTCCTGCCCCTCCTGCTGCCCGTCGCCGTGGCCGGCGCGGGCTGCCTGGTCGGCGCGTGGACGAGGCTCGACATCCGGGCCGGTGGCGGGTTCTACGGATGGCTGACGTCCGCGCTGCTGGCGGTCGGGCTGTACGGCAGTGCCGGCGGGATCTCCCGGCCGCAGGCGCGCGGCGACGTGTACCGGATCGTCGTCGCGATCACGTTCGGCGTGCTCGTCAAGGCCGCGTTCATCGCGGGCGTCCTGGCGCTGGCCTTCCCGGGCGACCCCCAATATCTCGTCCTCGCGGTCGCCATGGCGCAGATCGATCCGCTGTCGGTGTCCGCGATGCTGGAGAGCCGTGGCATGTCGCCGCGGGCGAAGTCACTGCTGGCGGCCTGGGCCTCCTTCGACGACCCGGTGACGACCGTCCTCGTGGTGATCCTGAGCTCGATGGTTCTGCAGGGCACCGGCGGTATCGCCGCGGACACCAAGACATATGCGGCGACCCTCGTCGGCAATCTCGCGCTCCTGGTGGCGGCGGCGCTCGTCTGGCTCGCGGTGCGGCGGCGCGGTCCGGCCGACGCTCCGGTCGGCGGGACCCGCAGGGCGATGCAGATCGTCGCCCTGGTGGCGCTGCTCGCCGTGGCCGCATGGCAGTTCCTGATGCTCGGGCTCGCGCTGTCGGCCCTGTTCTTCCGGCCCGCGCTGGGCCGCCTGCTGGGGCGGGCGACCGGCGCGGCCCTGCTGGTGGCCACCTTCCTGCTGGGCGTACTGCTGGCCCAGGGCGCCGACTTCGCCGTCGGTGCCGTGCTCGGGCTCGCCACCTTCACCGCGCAGATCCTCGTCGGCGCGGCGGTGTCGGTCGGCTTCTCGCACCGCGACCGCGCGTCCCTGTGCCTCAGCCAGCAGAACGGCATCACGGCCATCATCCTCGCGCTGCTGCTGGAACCCCGGCTGCCCCGGGCGGTGGCGATCGTCGCACCGGCGATCCTGACCGTGAACGTGCTGCACCTGGCGTCCAACGGCCTGCTGAGCCGTGTACGGAAGAGCGGGGCACCCGAGCGGAGCATGTCGGCCGCGCCGGGCACGGGCGAGGAGTCACCCGTGCCCGGCGCCTCCGCCTAGGGCCCCGAACGTCAGGCCGCGTGCTCCAGGAAGCGTGCCGCCGTCTCGGCCAGCACCTCCCGGCCGTCCCGGGCCCACAGCGCGTCGTTGAACAGTTCGACCTCGATGGGGCCGGAGTAGCCCGCCGCCTCGACGTACGAGCGCCACTCCCGCATGTCGATGGAGCCGTCGCCGATCTGGCCGCGGCCGTTGAGGACGCCCTCGGGCAACGGGGTGGTCCAGTCGGCGAGTTGGAAGGTGTGAATGCGGCCCGAGGCACCGGCGCGGGCGATCTGCGCGGGGGCCTGGTCATCCCACCAGATGTGGTACGTGTCGACCGTGACACCCACTTGCTCCGCGGGAAAGCGTTCCGCGAGGTCAAGAGCCTGGGCAAGGGTGGAGACCACGCAGCGGTCCGCGGCGTACATGGGGTGGAGCGGTTCGATGGCCAGGCGCACCCCCCTGTCCGAGGCGTACGGGCCGAGCTCCCCCAGCGCGTCGGCGATGCGTTCCCGCGCGCCGTGCAGGTCCTTGGAGCCCTCCGGCAGACCGCCCGACACCAGCACCAGCGTGTCCGTACCGAGGGTGGCCGCCTCGTCGATCGCCGCCCGGTTGTCGTCCAGGGCCCGCGCACGCTCGTCCGGGTCGATCGCCGTGAAGAAGCCGCCCCGGCACAGTGTCGTCACCGACAGACCGGCGTCCCGGACGAGCTTGGCCGTCGCCTCGACGCCGTACGACTGGACGGGTTCGCGCCACAAGCCGACGCCCGGGACACCCAATTCGAGGCAGGCGTCGACCAGTTCGGGCATGGACAGCTGCTTGACCGTCATCTGGTTGATGGAGAAGCGGGCAAGGCTCATGGGGTCACTCCGTACAGGGCCAGCAGGGTCTTCATGCGTGTCTGGGCCAGCGCCGGGTCCGGGAACAGGCCCAGGCCGTCGGCCAGTTCGTAGGCGCGCGCGAAGTGCGGGAGCGAGCGAGCCGACTGCAGCCCGCCCACCATGGTGAAGTGTTCCTGGTGCCCGGCCAGCCAGGCCAGGAAGACCACGCCCGTCTTGTAGAAGCGGGTCGGCGTCTGGAAGAGATGGCGGGACAACTCGACGGTGGGGTCGAGGAGTTCACGGAACCCCTTCACGTCACCCGTGTCGAGGACGCGGACCGCCTCCGCCGCGAGCGGGCCCAGCGGGTCGAAGATGCCCAGCAGGGCGTGGCTGAAGCCCTGGTCGTCGCCCGCGATCAGCTCGGGGTAGTTGAAGTCGTCGCCCGTGTAGCAGCGCACCCCGTCGGGCAGCCGGCGGCGCAGGTCGATCTCCCGCTGGGCGTCCAGGAGGGAGACCTTGATGCCGTCGACCTTGTCGGGGTGCGCGGCGATGACCTCCAGGAACGTGTCGGTCGCGGCGTCGAGGTCCGACGAGCCCCAGTAGCCCTCCAGCGCCGGGTCGAACATCGGGCCCAGCCAGTGCAGAACCACCGGCTCGGAGGCCTGGCGCAAAAGATGGCCGTACACGTCGAGGTAGTCCTCGGGCCCGGCAGCGGCCGCGGCCAGCGCCCGGGAGGCCATCAGGATCGCCTGCGCGCCCGACTCCTCGACGAGGGCGAGTTGCTCCTCGTACGCGGCCCGGACCTCCCGCAGAGAGCCGGAGGCGATCTGATCGGTCCCCACTCCACACGCGATACGGCCGCCGACGGCCTTCGCCTCGGCCGCGGACCGGCGGATGAGCTCCGCCGCGCCCGCCCAGTCCAGGCCCATCCCGCGCTGCGCGGTGTCCATCGCCTCGGCGACGCCGAGCCCGTGGGACCACAGGTGGCGGCGGAAGGCGAGGGTCGCGTCCCAGTCGACGGCTGCGGGCGAGTCGGGTGAGACGTCCGCGTACGGGTCGGCGACGACGTGCGCGGCCGAGAAGACCGTACGGGAGGTGAAGGGCGCGCCGGTGGCGAGGGCGAGGGGTTCGGTGCGCGGCTCATACGCCGTCAACCGGCCGTTCACGTCCGGGAGTTGGATGGTCACAGGGAAATCTCCGGTACGTCGAGACGGCGACCCTCGGCCGAGGACTTGAGGCCGAGTTCGGCGAGCTGGACGCCGCGGGCGCCGGCGAGGAGGTCCCAGTGGTAGGGCGCGTCGGCGTAGACGTGGCGGAGGAACAGCTCCCACTGGGCCTTGAAGCCGTTGTCGAACTCGGTGTTGTCCGGGACCTCCTGCCACTGGTCGCGGAAGGAGTAGGTGGCCGGGATGTCCGGGTTCCAGACCGGCTTGGGCGTCGCACTGCGGTGCTGGACACGGCAGTTGCGCAGTCCGGCGACGGCCGAGCCTTCCGTCCCGTCGACCTGGAACTCGACCAGCTCGTCGCGGTTGACGCGCACGGCCCAGGAGGAGTTGATCTGGGCGATGGCGCCGCCCTCCAGCTCGAAGACGCCGTACGCGGCGTCGTCCGCGGTCGCGTCGTACGGCTTGTCCTGCTCGTCCCAGCGCTGCGGGATGTGGGTGGCGGTGAGCGCCTGGACGGAGGTGACGCGTCCGAACAGCTCGTGCAGGACGTACTCCCAGTGCGGGAACATGTCGACGACGATGCCGCCGCCGTCCTCGGCGCGGTAGTTCCAGGAGGGCCGCTGGGCGGTCTGCCAGTCGCCCTCGAAGACCCAGTATCCGAACTCGCCGCGGATGGACAGGATCCGTCCGAAGAAGCCGCCGTCGATGAGGCGCTTGAGCTTCAGCAGGCCGGGGAGGAAGAGCTTGTCCTGGACGACGCCGTGCTTGATGCCCTTGTCGTGGGCGAGGCGGGCCAGCTCCAGGGCGCCGTCCAGACCGGTCGCGGTCGGCTTCTCGGTGTAGATGTGCTTGCCGGCGTCGATGGCCTTCTTGATGGCCTCCTCGCGGGCGGAGGTGACCTGCGCGTCGAAGTAGATGTCGATGGACGGGTCGGCGAGGACCGCGTCCACGTCCGTCGACCAGTGCTCGAGTCCGTGCTGCTCGGCGAGCGCCTTCAGGGCGTGCTCGCGGCGGCCGACGAGGACCGGCTCGGGCCACAGCACGGTGCCGTCGCCCAGGTCGAGGCCGCCCTGGTCGCGCAGGGCGAGGATCGAGCGGACGAGGTGCTGGCGGTAGCCCATGCGTCCCGTCACGCCGTTCATGGCGATACGCACCGTCTTGCGTGTCACGTCATTCCCTTCGTACGCGGGTCCGCGCCGCGTACGCCCCCACTGGAGAACTGGTGAGCGTGACAGCAAGCGCTTTCTATTCCTCTGAGAAGCTAGCCTCTGTCCAGCCGATTGGACAAGACCATGTGGGTGACGAGATGTTCGATCGTCCGGACGGCTGGACGCGGGGGGCGTGGACACGGTCGGATGGACCAGCACGTGGGGGCATACGACTGCACACCTGTGGACCCACATGCGGGGCCGGGCAACTGGATGCCCTTGAGGTCGACGACGAGATGCGCAACCGGAGGACGACGAAATGACCGTGACCCTGGCTGACGTGGCGGCGCGTGCACAGGTCTCGCCCGCGACCGTGTCCCGGGTGCTGAACGGGAACTATCCGGTCGCGGCCACCACGCGTGACCGGGTGCTGCGCGCGGTGGACGAGCTGGACTACGTACTCAACGGACCGGCGAGTTCACTCGCCGCCGCCACCTCCGACCTCGTCGGCATCCTCGTCAACGACATCGCCGACCCCTTCTTCGGGATCATGGCGGCCGCGATCCAGTCGGAGATCGGGGGGCCCGGGGGGCGTGCGGGCGGGGAGCGGCTGGGGGTCGTGTGCAACACGGGCGGCTCCCCGGAGCGCGAGCTGACCTACCTCACGCTCCTTCAGCGCCAGCGCGCCGCCGCGGTCGTCCTCACCGGAGGCGCGGTCGAGGACACCGCGCACGCCGCGGCCGTCGCGGCCAAGCTGCGCAGGCTGACGGACGCGGGGACCCGGGTCGTCCTGTGCGGGCGCCCGCCGGCGCCGCAGGCCGCCGAGGCGATCGCGCTCACCTTCGACAACCGCGGGGGCGGTCAGCAGCTCACCGAGCATCTGATCGGACTCGGACACCGGCGGCTGGGCTACATCGCGGGGCCCGAGGAGCGGACGACGACCCGGCACCGGCTGGAGGGCCACCGTGCCGCGCTCGCCGCGCACGGCATCGAGGACGATCCGCGGCGCACCGTGTACGGGCGTTACGACCGTCGCTCGGGGTACGAGGCGACGCTCGAACTCCTGCGCCGCGACCCGGAGTTGACCGCTGTCGTCGCCGCGAACGACACCGTCGCACTCGGCGCCTGCGCCGCCCTGCGGGACTCCGGGCTGCGCATCCCGGACGACGTGTCCGTCGCCGGGTTCGACGATCTCCCCTTCAGTATCGACGCCGTGCCCGCGCTCACCACGGTCCGGCTCCCCCTCTCCGACGCGGGCGCCCGCGCCGGGCGGATCGCGATGGGGCGGGAGGAGCCGCCGCCGGGCGGGATCGCCACGGTGCGGGGGGAGTTGATGGTGCGGGGGTCTACGGGGGCACCGCGGGCCTGAGGCAACGGCCCGGGACATGCGCGACCCGGTCCACTCGCATTTTGATCAGTGCCGCGGCGATGAGTTTCGCGCGGCCCCGCGGTCTCTCTTGCCGTAACCGCCCGAACGACGAAGAGTCTACCGGCCGGCCGCCGAGGGGTAGGCGGTGCGCGGGTGTCCGTTCTATCCTCGGAGCAACGGCATCTCTGACTGAGTCAGCCATTCGGGCCCGACCAGCCAGGACCGACCACCCAGCCCAGAGCCGACCATCCGGGGCCGATCATGACCGTCCAGGACATCCGCTCCTTCAACCGCTTCTACACGAACGTCATCGGCGCGCTGGACTACGGCCGTCACCTGTACGCCCCGTACACCCTCACCGAGTCCCGCGTGCTGTATGAACTCGCGCACTCCCCACACACCGACGCCGCCGACCTGCGCACCGAACTCTCCCTGGATTCCGGGTACTTGAGCCGCATCCTCAACAAGTTCGAGCAGGACGGACTGGTCGAGCGCGCCCCGTCCGAGAGCGACCCGCGCCGCCGCCGCATCACGCTCACCGCGCGCGGCCAGGACGCCGCCGACCTGCTCGACGAGCGTGCGCGGGAAACCGTGGGCTCGCTGCTCGCCACCGTGACCCCCGCCGACCGGGCGCGGCTGGCGGAGGCGATGCGTACGGTGCGGACGATCCTGGGCGACGGCCGGGCCCCGCGCCGTGAGGACGTCGTCCTGCGCGAGCCGGGGCCCGGTGACCTCGGCTGGATCGTGCAGCGCAACGCCGCGCTGTACGCGGCCGAGTACGGGTGGAACACCGATTACGAGGGCCTGGTGGCGAGGGTCGTCGCCGACTTCGCCGAGGATCACGACCCGCATCTGGAGCGGGTGTGGATCGCCGAGCTCGACGGCCGGCCGGTGGGGTGCGTGATGTGCGTACGGGACGACGCCCCCGGCACCGCCCGGCTGCGCCTCCTGCTCGTCGAACCGGACGCGCGGGGCCTCGGCATCGGCGATCAGCTGGTCGGCGCCTGCGTCCGGTTCGCCCGCGGCGTCGGCTACCGCGAGCTGGTCCTGTGGACGAACGACGTGCTCTCCGCCGCCCGCAAGATCTACCAGCGGCACGGTTTCGTCCTCGTCTCCGAGAAACCGCACCGCTCCTTCGGCGCGGATCTCGTCGGCCAGGACTGGCGCCTGGACCTGCACGCCAGTGGGGAGTGAGAGGTAATGTCCGCCTCATGAAGCTGGCCTTCTCCACCCTCGGCGTGCCCGGACTCCCCCTCCCCGACGTCGTGCGGCTCGCCGCCACGCACGGCTACCACGGCATCGAACTGCGCGCGCACCCCGAGGAGCCGGTGCACCCCGGCATCGGCCAGGCCGAGCGGGCCGACGCGGTGGCGGAGTTCAAGGCGGGCGGGGTCGAGATCCTGGGCCTGGCGGGGTACGCGCGCGTGGCCGCGCCGGGCGACGACGCCCCCGTACTCGCCGAGATCCGTGACCTGCTCGATCTGGCAAAGGACTTGGGCGCCCCCTTCGTACGGGTCTTCCCCGGCGCCGCCCCGGACCAGAGCCCCGAGGACGCCGACGCGACGGCGGCCCGGCGCCTCGGGACGGCCGCGGAGTACGCCGCCGACCTGGGCGTACGGATCCTGCTGGAGACCCACGACTCGCACCGCACGGGAGCGGACGCGATCAGGATCCTCGGCCTGGTCGGCCACCGCCAGGTCGGCTCGCTGTGGGACGTGATGCACACCTGGCTCGGCGGTGAACAGCCGTCGTCGACATACGCGGCGCTGTCCCCGTACCTCGGCTACGTCCAGGTGAAGGACATCGCGTCCGCCGAGGACACCACCCCGCTCCCCCTCGGCGCGGGCGTCCTGCCCCTCGCCGAGTGCGTGGAACTGCTCTCCCGCGAGGGCTGGGACGGCTGGCTGTGCTGGGAGTACGAGAAGCGGTGGTACGAGGGGGCCGCGCCGCTTCCCGGGCTGCTGCAGGCGGGACGCGATCACCTGGCGCGGCTGCTCAACGACTCCGCCTAGGCCCGCCTACTCCGTAGGCCCGCCGTAATGCATTGGCCTCACCTGCGGTCGGGCGGTTAACCTCCCCGCCGTGTATCAGCCCGAGCCGCGCCCCGGCATGCCCTCATGAGCCTCACCCGTACGTTGATCGACGTACGGCCCCTGCGCACCTCGCCCGTCTTCCGGCGGCTGCTGATCGGGCGGACGGTGTCCGTGCTGGGCGGCTTCATGACCATGGTCACCGTCATGTACCAGGTCTGGGACCTGACGCACAGCACGGTCTGGACCGGTGCGGTGGGGCTGGCGCAGGCGCTGCCGATGATGGTCGTCGGGCTGTTCGCCGGTTCGTGGGTGGACCGCGGCGACCGGCGCCGCATCTTCCTCCTCGCCACCGTCGGCCAGGCGGTCTGCTCACTCCTGCTCGCCATACAGGGCTTCACCGGGCATGTGCCGGTCACCGGCGTACTCGCGCTGGTCGCCGCGCAGTCCTGCTTCGGGGCGGTGGGCGGCCCGGCGGCGGGCGTGTTCGTGCCCCGGCTGCTGCCCAAGGACCAGGTCGCGGCCGGGCTCGCCCTCAACCAGATCTTCTTCCAGACGATGATGCTCGTCGGTCCCGCGCTCGGCGGCCTGCTGCTCGGCTGGGTCGGCATCGGCACCTGCTATCTGATCGACGCCCTGAGCTTTGGACTCTCCTTCTACGGCGCCTTCGGGCTGCCCGCGCTGCCGCCCGAGGGCGAGCCGTCGCGGGCCGGACTGCACGGCGTGCTGGACGGGCTCCGCTTCCTGGCCGGGCACCGGGTGGTGCGCGGCGCGCTGATCACCGACCTGGCGGCGACCGTGCTGTCGATGCCGGCCAGCCTCTTCCCCCTGATCAACGCCGAGCGGTTCGGCGGCGACCCGCGCACCCTCGGCCTGTTCCTGTCGGCCCTCGCCGTCGGCGGCATCGCCGCGTCCGCGCTGTCCGGTTCCGTCACGCGGCTCGGGCGTCCGGGTCCGGTGATGCTCTGCGGCGCCGGCACATGGGGGCTCGCGCTCGCCCTCTTCGGCCTGATGTCGAACCCGTGGGCGGGTCTTGGGCTGCTGGTGCTGGCCGGGGCCGCCGACACCACCTCCGTGATCTCGCGCAGCACCATCGTGCAGACCCGCACCCCGGACACCCTGCTCGGCCGGGTGACGGCGGCCGAGCAGATCGTCGGCCAGGCCGGACCCAACCTCGGCAACCTGCGCGGCGGCCTGGTCGCCGGCTGGTCCTCCGGCGCGACCGCCCTGGTCACCGGCGGCCTGCTGTGCCTGCTCGCGGTCGGCTTCGTCGGCACGACGACACCCGAACTGCGGGACGGGGCTACGCCGCCGGACGAGCGGTGGACTACGCCGCCGGACGAGCAGTGAACTTCGTCGTCTCGTCGAGGCACCAGTCCAGTACGGCGGGCCAGGAGCCGTAGCCCGCGTCCAGGTCGAGGTGGGCGGCCCCCGGGAGGATCTCGGTGGGGATGCCCAGGGGGTCACCGAAGACGGTCCGCGCGCCTTCCGGGCAGTACGGATCGTCGTCGCCCGCGACGAGCCGGGTGGGCCCGGGCAGGGCGAAGTCCAGCGGGGGCGGAGCGAATTCCGCGACCTCCGGGTGCCGTACGAGCACGGAGGCGGACGGCGGGGCCACGAGCAGCACCCGGTCGACGGCGTCGAGGCCCGGCACGCCGCGTGCGACGGCGTGCAGCCACAGCACGGCGGACGCGCTGTGCGCGACGATCACGCGCTCGGTGGTAGCGCTGAGATCGTCGACGTGGCGCACCAGCTCCGCCAGCCAGACCTCCAGGTCGGGGTAGTCGGGGTCGGGCAGTTGCGGGTAGCTGACGTGATGGCCGAGCTCGCTCAGCCGGTCGGCCAGCCAGTGCTGCCAGTGGGCCTTCGGGCGGTGGTTCTGCCAGCCGTGGAGGATGAGGTAGGAGCGTGTGGTCATGGACCGATGGTTTCCGATCACCGGCCTTCGGTCCAGTTAATCTTTTGCGATGGAACAGGTAAGCGAGACCTTCATAGTCGACCTGCGCCGCCTGACCGTCCTGCGTGAACTCCAGCGTCGGGGCAGCCTGGCGAGGACCGCGGAGGCCCTCCACCTGACGCCGTCGGCGGTCTCCCAGCAGATCGCGGCCCTCGCCCGCGAGGTGGGCGCGCCCCTGACGGAGCGCGACGGGCGGGGCGTACGGCTGACCGGACAGGCACGGGTCCTGCTGGCCCACGCCGATCTGATCGCGGCCCAACTGGAGCGGGCGCGCGCCGACTTGGCGGCGTACGCGGAGGGCGGGCGCGGTTCGGTCACCATCGGGTGCTTCTCCAGCGGGATCCTGGGTCTGCTGCCGGATGCGCTCCGCTCGCTGTCCTCCCGCCTCCCCCACGTCCGTATCGACGTCGTCGAGGCCGAACCGCCGGACCTGTTCACGGCCCTCGACGCGGGCCAGGTCGACGTCGCCGTAGCCGTGGACTTCTCGGCGGCGCCACCGCACACGGACGGCCGCTACAGCCGAGTCGACCTGCTCACCGACGTCCTGGACGTCGCGGTACCGGCCGGCCATCGGCTGGCGGATCGCGACCGCATAGCCCTGCGGGAGCTGGCCACCGACCCGTGGATCGTCGGCGACGCCCGCAGCTGCTGCGGGGCGGTCGCGCGGGCCGTCTGCTCGGCGGCCGGTTTCTCGCCGGACATCCGGCACGCGGTGAACGACTGGGGTGCGCTGGCGGCACTCGTCGAGGCGGGCCAGGGGGTCGCGCTGATCCCGCGCCTGGTCCGCCCCCTGTACGCCCACCGTCGGCTCGCCCTGCTGACCACCGAGTGCACGGCTGCGTCGCGGAACGTGTTCGTGGCGGTGCGGACGGGGTCGGAGCAGGATCCAGTACTGGCTGCCGTACGGGATCAACTGTGCTCCACAGCCGCCGGGTTGGTCACCTGAACACCCGGGTCCCCCGTGAAGCGACTGTCAGGGCCGCCCGCTTGAAGGCAACTGGCAACTACAAACGGGCGGCCCAACGGCGCCCATGAACTCCGTTCACCGCACCTCCGCCGCCCGTCCCGTGAACTTCGCCACCCGCTCCTCCAACCGCACCCTGCACTCCGGCCACTCCCCCGCCGTGACCGAGAAGATCGCGGAGTCACGGAGCCGCCCGTCCTCCCCGGGCGCCCAAGAGCGGGACCAGTTCCTCAGCACACCCTCGAAACGCGCGCCCGCGCTCTGGATCGCGGCGCGAGAGCGGCCGTTGCGGGCATCCGTCTTCAGGTCGACGCGCGCCACACCCCACTCCTCGAACGCGTGCCGGAAGAGGAGCAACTTGGCTTCGGCGTTCAGCCCCGTCCCCTGGGCCGAGGACGCGAGCCACGTGAACCCCACCTCGATGGCGTCGAGTCGATCGTCGGTCCGCCACAACCGCGGCTCCCAGAAGGACGTGGCGCCGACGGCCCGCCCGGAGGCCCGCTCGACCTGCGCGTACGGCGCGAGCTTCCCCGTCGCGGCGCGGCCGAGCTGCGCGTCGATGTACGCGTCGACCTCGTGGGCCCTCGGCACCCATGTGAACGCGTACGAGCCGCGGTCCTCCTCCGCCGCCACGGCGAGGTCGGCCGCATGCCGATGCTCCAGCGGCTCCAGCCGCACGAGCGCGCCCTCGAGAACCGGCCCCTCCAGCTTGAAACTCAACGCCCGACACCCCTTCGCGCACAACTCCGCAAACGCCTCTTCAAAGTCCGGGAGAGTCTTCCGCACACACCCGAGGCCGTCGAACGAAATTCCCGGCACCGTTCCGCGGACGGGTCCCTCGATCGGCCGTCAGGGCGAGGCGGAACCCCGGTCGGAGCTCCAGGACCTGGCGCGCCGTCTCCACCACCAGTGCGCGCCGAAGGTGCCGTTCAGCCAGAGGCTCATCCCGCCGCCCCTACGCGGACGCGCCCTCCCCCGACCACGCCGCGAACGCCTCATGGAAGCCGGGGAACGTCTTCCGCACGCACCCCGGGTCGTCGAAGCCGATCCCCGGTACCCGCAGGGACGTCACCGCGAAGGACATCACGATGCGGTGGTCGCCGTACGTCTTGATCTCCGCGCCGGCCGGAGGAGTCGTACCGGGGTGGATCTCGATCCAGTCGGGGCCGGTCTCCACGCGTACCCCCAGCCGCCGGAGGTTCTCGGCGCAGGCATCGAGGCGGTCGCACTCCTTCACGCGTGTGTTGGCGACGTCCTCGATGCGGACGGGGCCGGAGGCGAAGGGGGCGATCGCGGCCAGCGTGGGCATCGTGTCGGAAATGTCCCGCATGTTGACCGTGACGCCGGTCAGTTCACCGGTGCCCGTCACCGTCGTGGCCTCGGGGCCGACGTCCACCCGCGCGCCCATGCGGCGCAGGACGTCGACGAAGCCCAGGTCGCCCTGGAGCGCGCCCGAGCCGAGGCCCTTCACCGTGACCGCGCGGCCCGTCAGTGCCGCCGCCGCGAAGAAGTAGCTCGCGGTGGAGGCGTCGGGTTCGACGGCGTAGGTGGTGGCGCGGTAGCCGCCGGGCTCCACCGTGAACACGAAGCCCTCGCGGCGGACCGTCGCGCCGAACGCGCGCATCATGGCGAGCGTGATCTCGACGTACGGCACCGAGACGAGGTCCGTGACCGTGATGCGCAGGCCCTTGCGGGTCAGCGGGCCCAGCAGCAGGAGGGCCGTCAGGTACTGCGAGGACTGGCCCGCGTCCAGGGTCACGTCACCGCCCTCCACCCCGGCCGCCGCGATCCGCAGCGGGTGGTGGCCCTCCGCCTCCTCGTGACGGAGGTTCACTCCCAGGTCGCGCAGCGCCCGGGTGAGCGGAAGCAGCGGGCGGCGGCGCATCTGCGCGGAGGCGTCGAAGCGGTACGTGCCGTGTCCGGCGGCGGCCAGCGTCGGCAGGAAGCGGGCGGTCGTCGCGCCGTCCCGGCAGTACACGTCCGCGTCGGCGACCGCCGGGCCCTGCGGGCGGCCGTCGACATGCCAGGTGTCCGGCGTACGGCCGACCCGGTAGCCGAGCCGGGTCAGGCCCTCGGCGAAGCCCTCCGTGTCGTCCGAGCGGAGCGGTCGCCGCAGGGTGGTGACGCCGTCGGCCGCCGCCGCGAGGAAGAGGGCGCGCGCGGTGATGGACTTGGAACCGGGAATGTCGACTTCGGCCATGCCCTCATGCTGGCTCCCTGGCCTGCTCCCGCGCTGGAACGTCCGCCAGATGGACCTTCGCCCGGCCCTTCCCGTCCGATGCCAGCGACGTCAGCGCCACCCCGCCCACCAGCAGCGCCGTCGCTCCCCACCGCAGCGGGCTCACCGACTCCCCCAGGAACAGCGCCGCGGACGACATGCCGAAGACCGGGACCAGGAGGGAGAAGGGGGCCACCGTGGAGGCGGGGTGGCGGTGCAGCAGCCAGCCCCAGGCGCCGAAGCCGAAGACGGTGGTGATCCAGGCGACGTAGAGCACGACGCCCGCGCCCTGCCAGTCCAGGGCGCGCAGCGCGGCGAGGTCCCGGGACGGCCCCTCCGTCAGGAGCGACAGGCCAAGGAGCGGGAGTACGGGGACCGTGCTCACCCACACCATGAAGTTCAGCGGGTCCGGCGGGGACGCCCTGCGGGTGAGGACGTTGGACAGGCCCCAGCAGGCCGCGGCAGCGATGACCAGGGCGAAGGCGCCGAGCGGGCCGCCCGTGCCCTCGTCCACGGCGGCCAGGCCCACCCCGCACAGGGCCACCGCCATGCCCAGCAGCCGTACCCGGGTGGGGCGTTCGCCGAGGGCCGCGAAGGCGATCAGTGCCGTGAAGACCGCCTGGATCTGGAGGACGAGGGAGGACAGTCCGGCCGGCATGCCCGCGTCCATGCCGATGAAGAGCAGCCCGAACTTCGCGACGCCCAGGACCAGGCCCACCGCCACGATCCACTTCCAGGCCACCTTCGGGCGGCCCACGAAGAAGACCGCGGGCAGCGCGGCCACCAGGAAGCGGAGGGCCGAGAAGAGGAGGGGTGGGAAGTGGTCGAGGCCGACCTCGATGACCGTGAAGTTCACGCCCCAGACGGCGGCGACGAGGACGGCGAGACCGATGTGGGAGGGGCGCATGGGGGTGGGTGGCATGGAGGCGGGGCGCACGGGGGTGGGTCGCATGGGTCGAGCATCGGGCGGGCGGACCGTGTAGCACCAGCGCGGATATCTGTATGGATGGATGAAGCAACGCTTACGTAAGCTGACAGGGACCGCCGCACCCCGGGAGGCTCCCGTGCTCGATCTCCAACGTCTGCGCGCCCTGCACGCCGTCTCCGTGCACGGCACCGTCGGCGCCGCCGCGGCCGCGCTCGGATACACCCCGTCGGCCGTGTCCCAGCAGATCGCCAAGCTGGAACGGGAGACCAGGACCGTACTCCTGGAGCGGCAGGGGCGCGGTGTGCGGCTCACCGAGCAGGCCGAGCAACTTGCCGCCACCGCTCGCGAGTTGCTGGCCATTGTGGAGCGCGCGGAGACCGAGTTGGAGGAGCGGCGGGGGCTGCCGGCCGGGCGGCTGAGCGTGGCGGCGTTCGCGTCGGCGGCGCGGGGGCTCATGCCCGGTGTGCTGGCGGATCTCGCGCGGCGGCATCCGGCGCTGGACACCCGGCTCACCGAGGTCGATCCGCATCTGTCCGTCGATCTGGTCGCCAAGGGCGCGGTGGACGTGGCCATCGCGCACGACTGGGACATCGCGCCGTTGCCCGCGCCCGACGGGGTGGAGCAGGCGGTGATCGGGGACGATCTGTGCGATCTGCTGGTGCCCGCGGGGCATCCCTTCGCCGGGCGCCGGTCCGTGCGGCGGGAGGATCTCCAGGGGGAGCGGTGGATCTGCCAGCCGCCGGGGCGGGTGTGTCACGACTGGCTCGTACGCACCCTGCGCGCGGCGGGCTGCGAGCCCGACATCGTCCACCAGGCCGACGAGAACCCGACCCTCGTGGCCCTCGTCGCCGCCGGGCTCGGCGTCGCACTCATCCCGCGGCTCGGGCGGGGGCCGCTTCCCGACGGGGTCGTGGAGGTGCCGCTCGATCCCCTGCCGGTACGGCGGCTGTACGCGCTGTGGCGTACGGGTGCGGCTCGGCGCCCCGCCATCGCGGAGACGGTCCGCACGCTCCAGGCGCACTGGCCGTCGGTGTCGGCCCACCGCACCTCCGACTGACGCCTGGCGCGCCCGCGTTGGGGGCTGAGCTCGGGGTGGGTGCGCTTACCGGCGCTTGCGGGGTGCCGCTCTCTTGGGGACGGGCGCCGCCCCTAGCGGCACGATTGCCCGCAGCGAGGGCGGTTACGACGTCCCACCGTCCCCCTCCTGCACCCGCGCACCAACTTCCGGAGTTCCCCGAAACCCGGGAACCCGGACCCCCGCCGGTTCGTCCAAACCGCATGCTGTCGGATGAGTCTCCGCAGTGCGGTGTCGGCCTCGCTGCTGGCTGCGAACGCTGACCACCCTCTCCGCCGCCTGCGGCCGGCAGCACGCCGTCACCGGCGCGCCCCCCTCCAACTGCGCCGGTGGCGGCCCCTTCCCGGTTACTGTGCACACCCTTGACTGGAAGAAACTTCCCGGATATTCGTGACTCCTCGGAAGTTTCCTTCATGAGGGAAGGAGCGCACGTGCGCGACTCCAGCACGGGAAGCACCGCAAGACCGTCCAGACGTACCGTTCTCGCCGCCACGGCGGGCGTCACCGCGGCCCTCGCCGCGGGCACCACCTCGTACGCCGCCGCCGACGCCACCGACGCCGCCGACGCCGCCCCGCACGACGACAAGGAACTCCGCGCCCTCATCTCCCGTATGACGCTGGAGGAGAAGGTCGGCCAGCTCTTCGTGATGCGGGTGTACGGCCATTCGGCCACCGCGCCGGACCAGGTCGACATCGACGCCAACCTCAAGGAGATCGGCGTCAGAACGGCCGCCGAGCTGATCGCCAAGTACCGCGTCGGCGGGATCATCTACTTCGTCTGGGCGCACAACACCCGCGATCCCCACCAGATCGCGGCTCTGTCGAACGGCATCCAGCAGGCCAGCCTGGACCAGCCGCGCGGCCTGCCCGTCCTCGTCTCCACCGACCAGGAGCACGGGATAGTGGCACGGGTGGGCAAGCCCGCGACGCTCTTCCCGGGCGCGATGGCGTTCGGTGCGGGAGGCTCGTGCGAGGACGCGCGCACGGCGGGCCGCATCAGCGGCGCCGAGCTGCACGCGATCGGCATCCGCCAGGACTACTCCCCGGTCGCCGACGTGAACGTCAACCCGGCCAACCCGGTCATCGGCGTACGCTCCTTCGGCGCCGACCCGGACGCGGTGGCCGCGCTGGTGGCGGCCGAGGTGAAGGGGTATCAGAGCTCGGGCGTCGCGGCCACGGCCAAGCACTTCCCGGGGCACGGCGACACCGCCGTCGACAGCCACTTCGGCTTCCCGGTCATCACGCACAGCCGGGAGCTGTGGTCGAACCTCGACGCCGTGCCCTTCCGGGCCGCCATCCGCGCCGGCATCGACTCGATCATGACGGCGCACATCATGGTCCCGGCGCTCGACCCGTCCGGCGACCCGGCCACACTCTCGCACCCGATCCTCACCGGCATCCTGCGCGAGGAACTCGGCTACGACGGCGTCGTGGTGACGGACTCGCTCCAGATGGAGGGCGTACGGACGAAGTACGGCGACGACCGCGTCCCCGTGCTCGCGCTCAAGGCCGGTGTCGACCAGCTCCTCAACCCGCCCTCCCTCGACGTCGCGTGGAACGCGGTCCTGAAGGCCGTCCAGGGCGGCGAGCTGACCGAGGCCCGCCTCGACGAGTCGATCCTGCGCATCCTGCGCCTGAAGTCGAAGCTGGGTCTGCTCAATGATCCGTACGTCACCGACGGCGGCGTCGAGCGCACGGTCGGCACCCCCGCGCACCTCAAGGCGGCCGACCGGATCGCCGAGCGCACGACCACCCTCCTGGTCAACAAGGAGGGCCTGCTGCCCCTTTCCCGCCGGAGCCACCCGAAGGTGCTGGTCGTCGGCGCCGACCTCGCCTCCCCGTCCGCCAGCGACGGACCGCCCACCACCGTCCTCGCCGCCGCCCTCACCGAGCTGGGCTTCTCGGCGACGGCGCTGTCCACCGGCACCGCACCGTCGGCGGCGACCATCGCGCGGGCGGTCGCGGCGGCCCAGGAGGCCGACGCGGTGGTCGTCGGAACGTACAACGTGACGGCGACCGGTTCGCAGAAGACCCTCGTCGAGCAACTCGTCGCCACCGGCCGCCCGGTGATCGCCATCGCCGTCCGCAACCCGTACGACGTGGCCCAGCTCCCCTCCGTGGACGCCTTCCTGGCGGCCTACTCCTGGACGGACGTCGAACTGCGCGCGGCCGCACGGGTGATCGCGGGCCGGGTGCGGCCGAGGGGCAGGCTGCCGGTGCCGGTGCAGCGGTCGGACGATCCGGCGCAGGTGTTGTATCCGATCGGGTACGGGTTGACGTACTAGCCGTACGCCGCGCACCTGGAGTGCTGCCCCCAAGTGACGCAAAGGACCCCGCACGTCTGGCGTGTGCCCGCTGTCGCGGGTCACGCTGGACGGGGGTAATCGGGGGGAAGCCATGCGAGCCAGCTCGTTGTTCGGGCGTTCCGTTGGGGTGGCGTGCGCGCTGGTGCTGGCCGGGGCCGCGCTCACGGGCTGCCAGCGCTCGTCCGGCTCCGGGGACGGCAACCTCGGCGAGGGGACGACACCGACGAAGTCCTCGGGTTACGGAGCGGTGTTCCTCGCCCGCGACGAGTGCAGCTCCTTCGGGACGACCAGCTTCACGGAGGTGCCCTGCACGAGTGAACGGGCGGCCGCGCGGGTCGTCGCCCGCTACGACGGGAAGGTGGCCGACGGTCCCTCCTGCCCCGCGACCACGGACTTCGTCCTGCACATCAGCGAGACCGGTTCCGCCTCGGACGAGAACGGCGACGGCTCGATCCCGCGGGGCTACGCCTGCATGCGCAAGCTCGAACCCCCGCACCCCGGCGACCCCGGCGGCGGCGGAGGCCCCCGCACCATCGTCGGCGACTGCGTCTACAGCGCCGGCAGCGGCCAGGTCCGCGAGACCGCGTGCGACGGCAAGAGCAAGAAGTCTCCGGAGTACCGCGTCACCTCGGCCGTGGCCCGCCGCGCCCAGTGCCCCGCCTCGACCGCGCTGTACGTCCAGCTGGGCGGCGGCAAACCGGTGGGCTGCGCCCGCCCGGTGTGACCAACGGGCGGGCGCAGCCGGTGGGTTACGGTCGCAGCGCGGGCTCGCGCTCGACGTCGCGCCGGTCCAGCTTCGCGTCGTACTTCGCCAGCGGCTTCGCCGCGGACGGGTCCGACTGGACCGTCGTCGACGCGACGCCCGCCCACTCCAGGATGCGGGCCGTGGCGAGGGCCTTCTCGTCGGCGACGAGGCCCGCGACGTTGGCGCCGTGGTTCAGGCCCGGGGCCGTGAAGACGTACGAGTCACGCGCGCCCTTGCCGAGGCGGAAGCGCTCCGCGCCCCACGGGTCGTTCTGGCCGTAGACGTACAGCATGTGGTTCGCGTGGTGGCTGACCCAGGAGTCCACGTCACGCATCGCCGACGGCTGGAACGTCATCGGGATGGAGCGCGGCACGAAGTTCCGCGGCGGCTGGTAGCCGTAGCGGATCAGGTTCTTCTCGATGTACGGGAAGTGGATCGCGGGAGCGCCGAGCTGGGTGCCCGCCTGGTAGTAGTACGGCGTGTACGTCTCCAGGCCCTGGTCGGTGTAGGCCGAGAAACCGGAGATGGTGTCCACCGAGTCCCAGAGCGCGTCGTCCGTGGCGTGCGCCGCGTCCGCCGGGATCGACGCGCAGTCGGACAGCAGGCTGTACTGCCAGAAGCCCCAGACGTAGTCGAGGACGACCGCCTCGTACGCCTTGTCGAGGCTGCCGATCGTCGTGAAGGTGAATCCGTTGTCGGCGGCGTACGCCTCGTACTTCTTCTCCAGCGGCTCCCGGCGCACCAGCGCCTCGCGCTGCACGGCGTTCAGCTTGTCGCGGCACTCCTGGGTGCCGACGGTCGTGAAGAAGCGGTCGTACGCCGAGTCCTCGTCGTTCACCACGTCGTTCGGGGCGACGTACGCGACCACGCCGTCCATGTCGCGCGGGTAGAAGCGCTCGTAGTACGTGGCGGTCATGCCGCCCTTGGAGCCACCCGTGGACAGCCACTTCTGGCCGTAGATCGGCTTGAGGGCCTTGAAAATGCGGTGCTGGTCGCTGGCCGCCTGCCAGATGTCGAGCTTGGACCAGTCGGCCGGGTCGGGCCGGGACGGAGTGAAGAAGCGGTACTCCATCGAGACCTGGTTGCCGTCCACGATCTGGGTCGGCTCGCGGCGGCTGGGGGTCGTGGAGACGTTGTAGCCGCCGGTGTAGAAGACCGTCGGGCGCGAGGTGTCCTTGTGCAGCACGGTGATGCGCTGCTGGAACGTGCCCTTGGACAGGTGCCGGTGGTCGATCGGCTGGGTGTAGTTGAGAACGAAGAAGCGGTACCCGGTGTACGGCTTCTCCTGGATCAGGCTCATGCCCGGTATCGCGAGCAGCCGGTCCTTGATGTCGGTGTCGGCGGAAGCCGCGGTACTCGTGGCCTCCGGCTGGGCAGCGGTGGCCGCCCCGGCCGTGCTCAACGTGCCTATGAGCACCGTGAGCGCCAGCAGCCATCTGAGCGCCTTGCGCATGCACCCTCCCCTGGGAAATACGCAGATGTCCGCCGGAACCTAGCGGAGCAACTGGCGTGACACCAGGGGAAGTTGGAGAAACCTGTGAATTTGCCTGCGATCAGCAGAGAATCCAGCCGGAGTCCACCGACCCCGAGCCGACGGAGCCCTTGATGCGGACGCAGCGGTGTCCCGCGTGCACGGTCACCGGGCCCGCGTGGTGCGAGAAGCGCCCCTTGTCGACCACCGGCCGGTTGCCGCGCGCCTGCACGCTGACGGACATCGACTTGCGGGAGCCCTGCGTCTTGGGGAAGGTCACGGCGCAGACGTAACCGTTGCGCTTGTAGACGTGCACGTACCCGGTCGAGAAGGGCAGCGTACGGACCTGGTGTCCCGAACAGTAGGCCGAGGCGGCCTCCGCACTCCCCGGGCTGACCAGCGCGAGCAGCCCGGACGCGGCCAGCACGGCCAGACCGAGCGCCATCCGCCGGCGTATCGCACCACTGTCCACTGTCTCCCCTCCCGCAGCAATCAGCGTACTGGTGTACGGACGCACGACGTACACCGGATGGTTGCGTCCCCTCAAGGCTCACCCAAGGAGGTTTTTTCCGCGTTTGGGGCAACCGCACCCGTTTACCCGGTGTCCAACTGGTCGGAAAGCGAAAGGCGGTAGTCCATGTCACGCATGAAGCTCTCTCGTACGACCGGCCGCGCACTCGTCGCGGCGGCGCTCCTCACCGCGGCCGGCGCCTCCGTACCGGCCGTCGCCGGCTCCGCCGGCCCGCCCCCGGCCCCGGCCCGCAGCGGCGCCAACGGCCCCGCGTACGACCGGGTGGCCGACTTCTACGGCGCCTACATCGACGCGGTGACCGACTCGGGAACCGGTCACCTCGACACCCAGCTGCGCACCTTCTATCTGACCTCGGACCTCCGCGGGCGCCTCGCCAGGTGGGAGAGTCGTGAGCACGCGGACGGTGTCCTGCGCGCTCAGGACGTGCCGCGCGCCTGGAAGGTGACGCCCCGCGACAGCGGGATGGGCCACACCTGGTCGACGGTGCGCCTGACGTGGGGCTCCGCCCAGCATCCGACGTACACGTATCTGACCGTGCGCTCGGACCTGGCGACGAAGAAGATCTCCGACATCAAGGCGAAGGCCTGACGGACACGGACATCGGAGGCATCAGGCGGCATCAGGCATCAGGCATCAGGCGGACGATCCGACGGGCTCCTCCGGCTCCGGCGCTCCGACGAACGTCCGCCACAACTCGGCGTACATACCGTCGAGTTGGATCAGCTCCTCGTGCGTGCCGTCCTCCGCGACCCGGCCGTGGTCCATGACCACGACCCGGTCGGCGCGGGCCGCGGTCGTCAGACGGTGGGCGACCACCAGGGTGGTGCGGCGTCCCGCCAGCCGGTCCGTGGCCTGGTTGACCAGGGCCTCCGTGGCCAGGTCCAGTGACGCGGTGGCCTCGTCGAGGAGCAGGATGTCCGGGTCGACGAGTTCGGCGCGGGCCAGGGCGATCAACTGGCGCTGTCCGGCGGACAGATTGCGGCCGCGCTCGGCGACCTCGTGGAGGTAGCCGCCGTCGAGCGTGGCGATCATGTCGTGCGCGCCGACCGCGCGGGCGGCGGCCTCCACCTCGGCGTCGGTCGCGGCGGGGCGGCCGTAGGCGATGGCGTCCCGGACCGTGCCCTGGAAGAGGTACGCCTCCTGGGGCACGACGCCGAGCCGGTGGCGGTACGAGGTGATGTCGAGGCCGCGCAGATCGACGCCGTCGACGGCCACCCGCCCGCCCGTCGGGTCGTAGAACCGGGCGACCAGCTTCACCAGCGTCGACTTGCCCGCGCCGGTCTCCCCGACGAAGGCGACGGTCTGCCCGGCGGGGATGCTCAGCGAGACCCGGCTCAGGGCCTCCTCGTCGTCCCCGTAGGCGAAGTCGACGTCCTCGAAGGCGATGTCGCCGCGCAGGGAGAGCACCTCCAGCGGCTCGTCGGCGGCCTTCGTCGACGTCGGCTCCTGGAGCAGCTCCTGGATGCGGCCCAGCGACACGGTGGCCTGCTGGTAGCCGTCGAAGACCTGCGAGAGCTGCTGCACGGGCGCGAAGAACAGGTCGATGTAGAGGAGGTATGCGACCAGCGCGCCGGTCGTGAGGGTCCCGGCGTCGACGCGGTGCGCGCCCACGATGAGCACCGCCGCCGCGGCCACCGACGACAGCAGCTGCACGAACGGGAAGTAGACCGAGATCAGCCACTGCCCGCGAATCCGCGCCGTGCGGTAGCTGTCGCTGCCCTCCGCGAACCGCCGCCCACCCGAGCGTTCCCGCCGGAACGCCTGGAGGATCAGCAGCCCGGAGACCGACTCCTGAAGGTCGGCGTTGACCACCGAGACGCGCTCGCGGGCCAGTTCGTACGCCTTCACGCTCGCCCGGCGGAAGAAGAACGTGCCGATGATCAGCGGCGGCAGCGTCACGAAGACGACCAGCGCCAGCTGTACGTCGATGACCAGCAGCGCGCCCATGATGCCGAAGAAGGTGACGACGGAGACGAAGGCGGTGACCAGACCGGTCTGCAGGAAGGTGGACAGCGCGTCCACGTCCGTCGTCATCCGGGTCATGATCCGACCCGCCAACTCCCGCTCGTAGTAGTCGAGTCCGAGGCGTTGCAGCTGCGCGAAGATCTTCAGGCGGAGCGTGTACAGGACCCGCTCGCCCGTCCGTCCCGTCATCCGGGTCTCGCCGATCTGCGCCGCCCACTGGACGAGCACGGTGACCAGCGCGAGCGCGGCGGCGGCCCATACCGCGCCGTACGCGAGCTGGGAGACACCCTTGTCGATGCCGTGCCGGATCAGCACGGGCAGCAGCAGGCTCATGCCCGCGTCGACGGCGACGAGCCCGAGGCTGATGAGCAGCGGCGCCCCGAACCCTCGGAGCAACCGCCGCAGTCCGTACGACTCCTCGGGCGTGACCGCGCGCGCCTCATCGATGCCGGGGGTGTCGGTGGCCGGGGGCAACGCCTCTACCTGGGCGAGGAGTTCGGTCGTGGCAGGCATCCCGGCGAGCGCGTTGTCCTTGGGCTCGCGGTCGCCGGTCCACAGGTGCGGCGTACTGCCCCCTCTGGGGGGATTCCCCCCAGACCCCCCTTCCCGCTCGGCGTCGAACTCGGCGTCCAGCTCCTCCCGTACGGAGGTGTCCTCCTGCGGATGGAGCGGCTGGGCGTGGCCGGGCGAGACGCCGCCGAGCTCGTCCGGGTCGGTGAGCAGCCGCCGGTACAGCAGGGAGCGTTCCTGGAGTTCCTCGTGGGTGCCGATGTCGGCGAGCCGGCCGCCGTCGAGCACGGCGATGCGGTCGGCGAGGTTGAGGGTGGAGCGCCGGTGGGCGATCAGCAGGGTCGTCCGGCCCTCCATGACCTGCTTCAGTGCCTCGTGGATCTCGTGCTCGACGCGGGCGTCCACGGCGGAGGTGGCGTCGTCGAGGACGAGCAGGCGCGGGTCGGTGAGGATGGCGCGGGCGAGCGCGACGCGCTGGCGCTGGCCGCCGGAGAGCGTGAGGCCGTGCTCGCCGACCTTGGTGTCGTACCCGTCCGGCAGCTCGGCGATGAAACGGTCCGCCTGGGCGGCGCGGGCGGCGTTCTCGATCTCCTCGTCACTGGCCTCCGGACGGCCGTACGCGATGTTGGCCCGCACGGTGTCGGAGAAGAGGAAGGAGTCCTCGGGGACGAGTCCGATCGCGGCCCGCAGCGACTCCTGGGTCAGCTCGCGGACATCGTGGCCGCCGACCAGGACGGCGCCGTGCGTCACGTCGTAGAAGCGCGGGAGGAGGAGGGAGACCGTCGACTTTCCGGAGCCGGAGGAGCCGACCACGGCGAGGGTCTCACCGGGGCGGATCTCGAAGCTCAGCCCGTCCAGGACGGGCCGCCCCTCCTCGTACCCGAAGGACACGTCGTCGAACTCGACGGTCGCGGGCGCGTCGGCGGGCAGGGTCTTCGTCCCGTCCTTGATCGACGGCTCGGTGTCGATCAGTTCCAGCACGCGCTCGGCACCGGCACGCGCCTGCTGCCCGACGGTGAGGACCACGGCGAGCATCCGTACCGGTCCGACGAGCTGCGAGAGATACGAGGAGAACGCCACGAACGTACCGAGCGTGACCTGCCCGCGGACGGCGAGCCAGCCGCCCAGCGCGAGCATGGCGACCTGGCCGAGGGCGGGGACGGCCTGGAGGGCGGGGGTGTACTTGGCGTTGAGGCGGATCGTCCGCAGCCGCCCGGCGAAGAGCCGCCGCCCGACCTCCCTGAGCTTCCCGGTCTCCTGCTCCTCCTGCCCGAAGCCCTTCACCACGCGTACGCCGCTGACGGCGCCGTCGACCACACCGGCGACGGCGGCGGCCTGCGCCTGCGCGTACCAGGTGGCGGGGTGCAGCTTGGAGCGGCTGCGCTTGGCGACGAACCAGAGGGCGGGGGCGACGGCGAGGGCGACCAGGGTGAGCGGCAGGGACAGCCAGGCCATGATCCCGAGCGAGATCAGGAAGAGCAGCACGTTGCCGATGGTCATCGGCAGCATGAAGAGCAGGCCCTGGATCAGCTGGAGGTCGCTGGTGGCGCGCCCGACGACCTGCCCGGTGGACAGCTCGTCCTGACGCCGCCCGTCCAGCCGCGTGATCGTCTCGTACATCGCGGTACGGAGATCGTGCTGGACGTCCAGGGCGAGGCGGCCGCCGTAGTAGCGGCGGATGTAGGTGAGGACGTAGACGATGACGGCGGCGCCTATCAGCGCGCCCGCCCAGGGGGCCATGTCCCTGGTGTGGTCCCCCACGACGTCGTCGATGATCACCTTGGTGATCAGCGGGACCAGCGCCATGACGGCCATGCCGCCCAGCGAGGAGCCGAGCGCGAGCAGCACATCCTTCGGGTACCGCCACGCGTACCCGGCGAGGCGCCGTGCCCAGCCGCTCTGCTCCCCCTGTTGCGCTGCCACGCCGGTGCCTTCCGTAGATCCTTGTCCGCCGGAAGGCACCAACGCCGAGAGCAGCGGATTTCATCCCTCCGCAACAATCGGCGGCCGTACACGCGCGCCCGGCGTCAGGTGCGTAGCGCCGTTACTCCAGACGCGCGGTGAGGCGGTAGAAGCGGGTGGTCTGGACGGCGTTCTGGTTGTCGTCGCTGACCAGTAGCAGGCGCAGGCCGCCGCGGGTGCGGCCGGTGACCGCCAGGCCCTCGATGTTGTCGAGGAGCGGATTGGGCTGGGGCTGCTTCGCGGTGGCTCCGAGGGACGGGCAGTCGGCGATGTCGCCGAGGAGCGTCTTACGGACGAGCCGTACGCCGTCCTGGCCGGTCAGGGTGTCGATGCCGCTGGTGTCCGTGGCGTGCCGGAGGTCGGCCAGGTACAGCCGGACCGTGTTGCCGACACCCGAGGTGAAGCCGCGCTCCAGGACGAGGAGGCGGCCGTCGGGGGTGGCGGTGGCCTCGGAGACGCCCAGGCCGGTGTCGGTGCGGTAGCCGTACTGGGCGGAGAGCTGGAAGCCGCCCTTGGCGCGGTCCCAGGTCTGGAAGCGCACGATGCCGCTGGTGTCGCCGCTCAGGGAGCCTTCCATGGCGGCGAGCAGGGTGTGCCCGCCGGGCAGCAGGGTCAGGCCCTCGAAGGTCTGGTTCGAGGTGGCGCGGCCGGCGGGGGCGACCTTGAGCGCGTCCGGCACGGGGAGGCTGCCGAGCAGGGTGCCGTCCGGCTCGTAGCGGCGTATGGAGGGCTCGGTCTCGGAGGTGACCAGGCGTGTGCCGTCGCCGTTGACGACCAGCCCCTCGGAGTCGAGCGCGGCACCGTTCTCGTCGGCGAGCGGGACCACGCCGGTGGGCTGAAGGGTCTTGGCGTCCAGCGTGAAGAGCGAGGACCGGTCGGAGACCGCGGCGATCTGTCCGTCGCGGTCCACGGCGAGCGCGGAGAAGTTGCCGACGAACGTGCCCTCGTACGTCGTCTTGTCGAGCGCGTCGGAGAAGCTCTCGAGGGAGACGGAGGGCGAGCACGCGTTGCTGCCCTGGGCGGCGGTGGCGGGCCCGGCGGCGGTCAGGGAGGTGGCCGCCGCCAAGCCGGCGGTGACGGTGGCGAGTACGGATCTCAGGCGCATGCGGTCACGGTAGGACCCGTCGATGACTTGGGGGCGGACTCGCCGTGAATCACAGGAAGTTGAGATCAGCTCGCGGGAACCGCCACGAACGCCTCCTGCGGCGTGGACGTGGGCGTATAGCTCTGGGCGCTCGTGGAGGTGGTCGGCACCAGGTCCTTGTGGATGGCCTTGGCCACGCCCTGGATGGTGGTGACGCCGTAGTCCATGGTGCTGTTGCCGTGGGTGAGCACGGTGATCATGTAGTCGTGGCCGCCGCCCTTGAAGGTGCCCACGCTGTGCACCCGCCAGCCGTGCGTGGACCGCGACAGCCAGCCGTTCTTGACGTGCACGGAGACGGCGGAGGGCGCCCCGGCCGGCGTACCCCAGCGCTGCGAGGAGATGACCTTGCCCATCAGCTTCAGGATGTACGCGCGGGAGTTGTCGCTCAGGACGGAGTTCTTGGCGGTGATGAGCTGGAGCAGCTTCTGCTCGTCGTGGACGGTGATCTGGGTGAGTCCCCAGTAGCCGTTCGCGCCGGGCTTGGTCTGGGTCATCCCCGCGGCGGTGAGGAAGCCCTTCACCTTGGTCACGCCCAGCTGCTTCCACAGGGCCGTGGTCGCGGAGTTGTCGGACTTGGTGATCATGGCGGTGGCGAGGTCGTTCTCGCGCGTCGTGAGATACCGGTTGTGCTTCTTGGCGTCCCACAGCAGCGTGGCCAGCACGGTGACCTTGACGACGCTGGCCGAGTCGTACGCCGTGGTGCTCCGCAGGGAGCAAGTGGTCTTCGTCGTCCGGTCGTAGAGGCCGACCGCGATGGTGCCCTTGCGGTTCGCGAGCGCCGCGGTGATGTCCTTCTGCAGCTTGGCGGCCAGGCCCGCCTGGTTCGACGTACAGCTGACCGTCGGCGCCGTGGCGGCAGCGGCGGGTGCCGCGGCCGCCACGAACGGCACGAGCACCCCGGCCCCGAGGCTCACTGCGAGCACTCGGGCACCCCGGGATATCCGGTGAGTCATGGAGGCTTCCCATCCCCTTGAAGCGATACGCGTGCGCCACGGGCGCACTCGCCTCACTTGACTCGCAGGGATGACCGAAAGTTGTACGTGTGTTCAGTGGCGGCTCGTACGTGTGCTCAGCGGCGGCCGCGGAACGTGCGGCGCAGGTCGTCGACCCAGGCGTCCGGGATCTCCCAGGGGATGAAGTGGCCGCCGTTCTCGTGGGCGGTGAGATTGACGTGGTGGTACCAGTCGGCGCGGTCGCTGCCGAGCCAGTTCCGGACGCGCTGCTCGGTGGTGGTGACGCCGGGCGGGTTCTCGTGGCCGACGAAGGTGATGCCGGTGGGGGCCTCGATGACCGGCGTGCGGTCGTGGGAGGGGGCCCAGGGGTAGCGGTTGGCGTTGGCGTAGTAGCGCATCGAGGTTCCGATGGCGTTGTTCGCCCAGAAGATCGTGGCGTGGGTGAGGAGGTCGTCCTTGGAGAAGACGTTCTCCACGTCGCCGTGGTGGTCGCTCCAGTTGACCCAGCGCTCCAGGATCCAGGCCAGCAGACCGACCGGTGAGTCGGAGAGCCCGTAGGCGAGGGTGCTGGGGGCGAGGACATGGGCGGCGAGATGGACGGCGAAGCGCCGCTCCAGGGAGAGGAGTTGGCGCAGTGCGGGCTCGGGCAGGCCTTCGGGGATCGGGTGGCCGCCGCTGAGGTCCCAGGCCCGGTCGCCGTTGAAGAAGGTGAGTTTCTGGCCGGAGCCGATGTGGATGCCATGCAGCTCGGCGGCGTACTTGTGGCCGAGCTGGCCGG
Source organism: Streptomyces sp. NPDC029292 (assembly GCF_055569295.1). Classification (NCBI taxonomy): domain Bacteria; kingdom Bacillati; phylum Actinomycetota; class Actinomycetes; order Kitasatosporales; family Streptomycetaceae; genus Streptomyces; species Streptomyces sp. NPDC029292. The sequence continues at coordinate 239,567 of NZ_JBVHXR010000012.1, read as the reverse complement.
TGACGAGGGCGCCGACGTCGCAGCCGCCGGCGGCGTACTTCTCGTACCCGAGCGTGTCGGTCATCAAGGTGTGCCAGAGGTCGGCGACCTTCCAGAAGTTGATGTCGGGGTGGTCCGGCAGCGGGGTGGAGAAGCCGAAGCCGGGCAGCGAGGGGACGATGACGTCGAACGCGTCGGCCGGGTCGCCGCCGAAGGACGCGGGGTCGGCGAGCGGGTCGACGACCTTGGACCAGTGCCAGAAGGTCCACGGCCAGCCGTGCGTGAGGATGAGCGGCGTGGGGTCGGGACCGACGCCGGCTCTGCGCATGAAGTGGACCGGAACGCCGTCGACGCTCACCCGGTAGTGCTCGTAGGCGTTGATGGCGGCTTCGGCCTTGCGCCAGTCGTACTGGTGGAGCCAGTACTCGGCGAGTTCCTGGAGGTAGCCGCGGCCGACGCCGTAGGACCAGTCGTCGTTGCCCGCGTCGTCGGGCCATCTCGTGAGCCGCAGCCGCGCCTTGAGGTCGTCGAGGACGGAGTCGGGGACGTGGAGGGGCACGGGAGTCAGAGGGAAGCGCGCAGAGGCTGCCATGGGCCCAATGTATCAACGATTTATTTAATTTGCTTATACAATTCCCCTTGGCGCTCCCGGTGCAACTGACCCTCGACGCTTCAGCGCGACTGGCCCTTGATGCTTCAGCGCGACTGACCCTTGGCACTTGCGCGACTCAACCTTGGTCCAGTGCACAGCTCACCCCCAGGCGGAGCACAGTTCGCGCCCATCCGCCGCGGCCATGGTGCGATGGTGACATCTGCCACCGACCCACTGCCCGAGGCTCCGACGACCCCCCAGGCGCCGCCTCCACCGGCGCCCGCGGAGCCACCCCCCACGGCCCCCACGGCCCCCCGCTGGTCACTCCCCGCCCTGATCGCGATCATGGTGCTGGCCGCGGTGCTGTACTCCTGGAACCTGTCGGGCTCCAGCCTGAACACCTTCTACAGCTCGGCCGTACTCAGCGGCACGCAGAGCTGGAAGGCGTGGTTCTTCGGCTCGCTCGACGCGGGCAACTTCATCACCGTCGACAAACCGCCGTTCGCGCTCATGATCATGAGCCTGTTCTGCCGGGTCTTCGGCTTCGGCACCTGGCAGATGATGGTGCCCCAGATCGCGGCCGCGCTCGGCACGATCTGGATCCTGCACTCCTCCGTGAAGCGGGTCTTCGGGCACGCGGCGGCGGCCGTGGCCGCGCTCGTCCTCGCGCTGACCCCGATCACCGTCGCCATCAACCGTGACAACAACCCCGACACCCTCCTCGTCCTGCTGATGGTCGCGGCCGCGGCCCTGGGCCTGCGGGCCACCCGCGACGGCAAGCTGCTGCCGCTGCTCGGCTCGGCGGTGTGCTTCGGACTCGCCTTCAACACCAAGATGCTGCAGGGCTACATCGCCCTGCCCGCCGTCTTCGCCGTGTACCTGTACGCGTCGCACCTCGGCTGGGCGAAGAAGATCCGGAACCTGCTGCTCGCGGCCGTGGCGCTGGCCGTGTCCAGCTTCTGGTGGGCGGCGGCCGTGTCGCTGGTGCCCGCCGCCGACCGCCCGTACATCGGCGGTTCGACGGACGGCAGCGCCTGGGACCTGATCATGGGCTACAACGGCCTGGGCCGGGTCCTCGGCGGCGAGGGCAACGGCGGAGGCGGCGGCGCGGGAGGCGGGGGCGGCGGCACCTTCGCCGGTACCGCGGGCCTCGGCCGCATGTTCAACGACATCCTCGGCGGCCAGATCTCCTGGCTGCTCCCCTTCGCGGGCATCGCGCTCGTAGGCGGCCTGGTGCTGTGCGGCCGCGCTTCGCGCACCGACCAGAAGCGCGCCGCGCTGGTGCTGTGGGGCGGCTGGACCGTGCTGCACTACCTGACGTTCAGCATGGCCGAGGGCACCATGCACCCGTACTACACGACCGCGCTCGCCCCCGGCATCGCGGTCCTCACCGGCGCGGGCGGCGTGATGCTGCTGCGCGCCTTCCGCAGCGGTGACGCGCGCTGGTCCTGGGTGCTGCCCGCCGGGTTCGCGGTCACCGGCGTCTGGGCGATCGTGCTGCTGCGCCGGGCCTCCGGCTGGAACACCTGGCTGTGGCCGGCCATCGCGGTGGTCATGGTGGTGGCGATCGTGGGCCTGTTCGTCTTCCGCACCGGCTCCGGCAACGACTCCGGCTCCGGAAACGGCTCCGGCTCCGGCTCCGGCTCCGGCAACCGCGCGCGGTTGCTCGCCCTGTCCGTGGCCGCGGCGGTCGTGGCGGCCCTCGCGGGCCCGGCGGCGTACGCGGTCGCCACTCCCGCGAGTTCGGGCGGCGGCGGCATGGGCGGCACCAACCCGACCGCGGGACCGTCCACCGGCAGCGGCTTCGGCGGCGGTGGTCCCGGCGGCGGCCGGGGCGGCAACGGCGCTCCGGGCGGCGGCGAAGCGCCCGGCGGCACCCAGCAGGGCGGCCAGGAAGGCGGCTTCCCGGGCGGCACCGAGGCCGGGGGCGAGCTGCCCGGCGGCGGCGAGATGACGCCCGGCGGTGGCGGCACCGGTGAAATGCCCCAGGGCGGCGCCCCCGGCGGCGAGAACGGCACGCCCCCGGGCGGCACCGGCACCGGCACCGACGGTCAGCGCGGCGGCGCGGGCGGCTTCGGCGGAGGCGGCATGGGCGGCACCACCAGCAGCGAGCTGGTCTCGTACCTGGAGAAGCACCAGGACGGCGCCAAGTGGATCCTGGCGGTGTCCAACTCGCAGAGCGCCTCGCAGCTGATCGTGAGCACCGGCAAGCCCGTCATCTCCATGTGGGGCTTCACCGGCTCCGACAAGGCCATGACGCTCGCCAAGCTCAAGGAGCTGGTGAAGAAGGGCGAGTTGCACTACATCCAGGTCGGCGGCAGCGGGGGCATGGGCGGCAACAACACCCTCAGCTCGCAGATCACCGCCTGGGTGGAGAAGAACGGCACGGCCGTGAAGGAGAGCGCGTACAGCAAGAGCACGACGTCGGACTCGAGCACCGAGTCCGGGTCGGACTCGAACGCGCAGAGCGGCCAGACGACTTCGACGCTCTACCGCCTGGACGCGTCGGACGTCGGCTGACGCCGGCCGACGCCTTCCGCTACGGCCGCGGCCTCTGACCACGCCTGGTCAGGGGCCGTTCCCGTGCCGAAGCAGTGCCGCTTCCCGTCCCGTACGAGGCAGGCCTGTACGTGGTCCAGGTCGCGCCGGGCGACGGCGGTCATCGGGGTGGAGAGGGAACCCTTGGCGTCGTACTTGTCCCTGACCTCGGCCTCCTGTGTGGCATGGCGCGGGGCGAGGATCTCGACACGGTCCCCCACGTTGCCCAGATCGATACGCGCCCACACCGTGCCGCAGGGGGCACCGCGCCGGATCTTGACCACGGTTCCGCCGGGGAAGCGCTGTTGGCGCAGGGTTGTCGGTACGGGGTCGACACCGCACCCGTACTCCTCGGGGTCCTTGCCCGTGCAGCCGCCGCCGTGGCAGCCCTTCGACAGCGAGGCGGGCGCCGAGGCCGAGGTTGTGCCGTGCGCGCGTGGGCCGTCATCGGCGCCGAAGGTGCCGCTGGTCACCAGCAGCACGGAGACCGTACCGACGGCCAGGCCGCTCAGGACTCCGGCGAGGGGGCCGGGGCGGAGGCACCTGGCGAAGCGGCCGCCGTCAGGGGGCGGGGGCGGGTCGGCCCGTGAAGGCGACGGCGACGCCTCGGGCGGCGGCCGGTCGCCCGCGCGACCGCTCCACGCGGCATCGGCCAGCTCCCACAGGGCGAGCGGCCTGCCGGGCTCCGCACCCGCCAGCACGCACAACTCCTCGACAGCCTGCCGGGGCGGGACCGTCCTGCCGTTGAGATAGCGCTCCCAGGACGACTTGCTGTACGGCGTCTTCGCCGCCAGCGCGGCCAGGCTCAGGCCCGTACGCGCGCGCAGCCCGCGCAGTGTCTCCGTCAGCCGGACGCACTCCACCGGCCGGTCTCCTGACGTCATTTCCGCAGCACCCTCCAGGTGTCCTCGCCGACCACCCCGTCCACGACGAGGTGCGCCCTGTCCTGCATCCGCTCGACCGCGCGCTCGGTGCGGGGGCCGTACAGTCCATCGGCGATCCCCGGTGAGAAGCCGTGGTGGCGCAGCAGGCACTGGGCCTCGACGACGGGCCACTGCGCGGACTGCGGTCCGATCAGGGCCGTACGGGTCCTGCTGTATCCCGCGTACAGCAGGCCGTTCTTGTCCCGGCGCACCGTGCAGGGGTGGTCCTGGCCGGTCTTGAACACGAACTCCCCTGTCCTTGAGGCGCTACCGGAGGCTTTCGCGGAAGCGTTCCCGGTGGCGTTCTCCGAGGGCGCGACCGCCACCAGCACGGTCAGGGCGGCCAGCGCGGCCCCGGCGGCCGCCGACACGAAGACGAGAACCCATCGCCTCCGCACCCGGCGTTCCGCCGGCCGCGGCCCGCCCCGGTCACCGTCCTCCCCCTCGCCATCCCCGTCACCGCCCGCTTCCACCGCCGCCTCGGGCACGGCCACGTCGTGCACCGCCACCTCGTGCAGCGCGAGCAGCCGTGCCGGGTCGGTGTCGCAGGCGTGGGCGAGGGCCGCCACCGCCTGCTGCGGTGGCAGTGCCTTGCCGTTGAGATAGCGGTCCCAGGAGGAACGGCTGTACCCCGTTCTGGCGGCCAGTGCCTCCAGGCTGAGTCCGCTGTGGTCCTTGGCTCGGCGCAGATGTATGACGAGCTGTCGCACACGCGAGTCCAGCGAGGCCGGCAGCTGTTTCCAACGAGACATGCTCCACCCCATGTCTGTTCGCAGCTCCCTGTCAAAGATGCCCTATGACGGGGCTTCAGTTCCCGTGACCGACAACCGGGCAGAGCGATTCCGGCCGCGGTGGAGCCGCCCGGCGTCCCGTCGCCGCCTCGTCGCGCAGGACGTCCACGCAGGTCAGCGGGTGGGACGTCCCGCAGTGGTGGCATCTCCCCAAACACCCTGTTCTGACCAGGAGTTGGCGCGGCACTGTCGGTAGTGCACAACGGGCGGCGCGGTCCACCCCGCGCCGCCCCCGCACACCTACCGAACAGAACACGACGGGGAGCCACTCATGGCCATCAGCACACCGCGCACATACATCGGCGTAGGCATCGCCTCGCTCGCCCTGCTGGGCGGCGCGGCGACCGGCGTCGCCAACGCCACCACCGCCACCGACAGCTCCGGCGGTTCCGCTTCGGGCAGCTCCGCGAGCGTCCTGCACGAGCGCACCACCGCCCTCAACTCCAGCACTGCCGGACTGAAGGCCGCGGACAGCTCGCTCGCGAAGACCTGCACGTACCAGAACGGCTTCGGCTTCTCCTGCGGCTACTACAAGGGCCACCGGACGGTCGGCACCGGGAGCCGCGGCAACGCCGTCAAGGAAGTCCAGGCACTGATCAACCAGACCACCGACTACCCCCACCACCTGACCGTCGACGGCAAGTTCGGCCAGAAGACCAAGAGCGGCGTGGTGTGGTTCCAGAAGAAGTACCACGTCAAGCCCTACGACGGGATCGTCGGCCCGAAGACCTGGAAGGAACTCCGACTGAAGTAACACGGCAGCCCCACGGACCCACCACCACCGTCCGTCCGGCAGTCCGTCCGGCACACCGCGGCCCGTCCTCCCGGGGGAAGGACGGGCCGCCAAATCATGTACAGAACGCGGGACTTGACCGTTCCCGACACACAAACGACTCCTCCCGTTCACTCAGCGAAACACATGTCCATGTCACGCTCCGGTTGGCCGCTCATTCAACCCGCGTAGATCGGACTCCCCCAGATGCCCGCCACGCAGATACGCCGCTGGAAAACGCTGGCGCTTGCCACCTCCGCCGTGCTCGTCGGCCTCACCATGCCGGCGGTGACCGCGACTCCCGCGAGCGCCACGACGACCGCGTACGACAGCACGTACTACAAGAACGCGGTCGGCAAGACCGGGACGAGCCTGAAGTCCTCGCTGCACACCATCATCAGCACCGGCGTGACGAAGCTGTCGTACTCGGCGCTCTGGGACGCGCTGAAGGTGACGGACCAGGACCCGAACAACAGCAGCAACGTGGTCCTGCTGTACTCCGGCCTCTCCCGCAGCAAGACCCTCAACGGCGGCGACGTGGGCGACTGGAACCGCGAGCACGTGTGGGCGATCTCCCACGGCAACCTGACCACCTCGACCGGCCCCGGCACGGACCTGCACCACATCCGCCCCGAGGACGTGCAGGTCAACGGCATCCGCGGCAACAAGGACTTCGACGAGGGCGGCAGTACCTTCACCAACGCGGGCGGCAGCCTCACCGACTCCGACTCCTTCGAGCCGCGTGACGCCGTCAAGGGCGACGTGGCCCGCATGATCCTCTACATGGCGGTCCGCTACGAGGGCGACGACGGCTTCGCCGACCTGGAGCCCGACGACATCGTCGGCAACGGCAGCACCGCCTTCATGGGCAAGCTCTCCGTCCTCAAGCAGTGGAGCGACGAGGACCCGCCGAGCGCGTTCGAGGAGAACCGCAACCAGGTCATCTACGACACCTACCAGCACAACCGCAACCCGTTCATCGACCACCCGGAGTGGGTGGACGCGATCTGGTAGACGGCCGTGACGGGCTGAACTCCTCTGTTGTTCATAGGGAGTTCAGCCCGTCATCCGTCATGATCTGCGGCATGAGACAGCGCATGGACCTGGACCTGGAACTGGCCACCCTGACGCTGGCGGAGCACCGCGCGCGCTGGCTGACCGACCAGTGCTTCGTGTCTCCCGTCGCACACACCGCGGACCGGCTGGGAGTACAGGTCGCCCACGCCGGCTGGAGCGTCCGGCTCGTGGTCGAGCTGGAGCACACGGGGTGGGCGCATCTCCACTTCCTCACGGACACCGAGGGCGTGCAGGAGCGCTGGCGGGTCCGGTCCCTCGCCCGCTGGGACGCCCTGCTCGACCAGACCGTCGCGCGGGCCTCGCGCCTGCGCCTGGTACACGCCCAGCTGGTGGCCCGCACCTGCACGACGGGGTGGCTGGACTGGATCCACGGGGAGCTGTGGCTGCTGCCGACCAGCCTGGTCCGGGTACGCAGTGGGCTGCTGGACTCGGTGGCGAACTCCTTCGGGTCCGGCCTGACGGCGCGGAACCCGGGCCGCCCCATCACCTACGACCCGATGGCCGTCCTGGCCGGTCACCGCACCAACAGAATCATCCCCTTCGACGGTATCGAGAGCGCACGTCTGCACGGCGGTCTCTCCGCGTCGGGCCTGACCGTCGCGATGACCGACGGCACGCGCCACAAGCTCCTGTGGATGTCGTCCGAGCCCGCCCGCCGCCTGCTGACGGACCGCCTCCTCCCGGTACTGGGCGCCCGGCTCACCGTGTGACGACTGCCCGGCCGGCCGGGCACCAGGGGCTCGGCACTCATCCCCTCCGCAACGCGAACCACAACTCCATCCGTACGTCGGGATCGTCGAGGTCTGCCTCCAGCAACGCCGCACACCGTGCGATGCGTTGGCGGACGGTGTTGCGATGGACGGCCAGCGCCACCGCCGTACGGTCCCAACTGCCGTGCAGGGAGAGCCAGGTGCGGAGGGTCTCGGTGAGGGCCGGGGTCGCGGCGATGGGTGCGAGGAGGGCGCGGGCGTGCGCCTCGGCGTCGGACGGGGGGATGAGGTCCGCGAAGGCGGGACGCTCTCCGTGGCGGACCAGTGCCGTACGGGTCGCGCGGGCGCGGGCCAGGGCGCGGGCGGCCTGGGTGTCGGCGGCCGCCCACTCGTGCGGGCCGACGGGGGCGCTGACCCCGCAGGTCCAGCCCGCCTGCGCGGTGGGCTCGCGGTCGCCGGGGACGAGGACGCGTACGACGTCGCCGCCCGTGTCGACCAGCGCGGAGCCGAGCGCCGCCCCCAGCGCGGACGCGGCGACGGCGTCCGGCGCGGGGCCGTCCCCGGCGGGCCGCGCGTGCACGACGACCCACCGCTCCCCGCCCAGCAACGGCGCGACCGCCTCCGGCGCGGCCCCCAGCAGCAACCGCACGAGCGCCGCCGACCGCGCCGCCCCGCTGCCGCTCTGGTGCTCCCCGGTGAGGAGCGAGAGGAGCACGGCCGCCACGGAAGCGATCGTGTGATCACCGGGGTCACGGCGCGGCGCCCCTACGCCGAGCACGAAGCCCTGCCCGGCACCGAGTGCGTACGCGGCAAGGTGAACGCCACCAACGGTGTCGCTCGCCGAGGCGGGGACGGGCCCCCGCCCCTTCCCCGGCCGCACGACAGCGGCGAGCTCGGCGAGGGCTTGGGCGGTCGGGGGCTGCGCGGCCTCGGGCTGCATGGTCGGGGGCTGGGCGGCAGCGGGCTGCCCGGCCGGAGGCTGCACAGCCAAGGGCTGCGTGGTTGGGGCCTGCCCGGTCGAGAGCCCGGTCGAGACCTGCCCGGCGGGCGCCTGCACAGCCGGAGCCTGCCCGACCGGAGCCTGCCCGGCGGGAGCCTGCACAGTCTGAGGCTGCGTGGTCGGGGCATGCCCCGCCGGGGCCCGCCCGGCCGGAGCCCGACCGACGGCCCCCTCCACCGCCCTCCCCGCACGCGTCAGCTCCCCCCCGTCCGGCCCGTACAGCACGGCCCAGCCCCCCACCCGCTGGGCGAGCTGTCGCAACACCGCGGGTACCGGGTCCGGGCGGGCCGCGGCCGCGGCGAGGCTCTGCTGGGCCTCCGTGACGCGGCGCAGCTCTGCAAGGCGGGCCTGGGCCATGAGCTGCCAGACGGCGCGGGCCACGCCCGAGAAGGTGGTCTGGGGCGGGACCTCCAGGAGGGGGAGGCCGTATGTGTCGCAGGCCGCGACCAGCGCGCGCGGGACCGTGTCGTGGACCGGTACGAGGCCGAAGCCGAGGGCCGCGCCGCCCGCGGCGACGATGCGGGAGACGTAGTCGTCGAAGTACGTGCCGGAGCCCGCGGCCTCGGGGATGTGGACCCCGGCGGTCAGCAGCAGCTCGCCGCCCAGCAGGTAGGGGTACGGGTCCGCCATCTCCGACGTGTGCGCCCAGTGGATCACCGTGTCGGGGTCGGACGGGCCCGCGATCTGCCGCAGGCCCAGGTCGTCCCGGGCCAGGAGGGCGGAGAGCGGGACGGGTGGGGTGGGCGGGACGGGTGGGGCAGGTGGGGCGGATGCGTCCGGCATGGTGGACATTCCCTCCATCCGGTTCAGCGACACTGGATGAAACGTACACTTCAGAGTCGCCTTCCGGCCACCTAGGGTCAGTGCCGTCGGCAGCCGCGGGTACGGGCGTATGTCCCCGCGATCCGCTGCCGCAACCGGTGGCCGAGCCGCTGCCGGTCCCCCGGCCGGGCACCGCTCCCGACCGCGTCCCCATCTGCACGACACGCCACCGAGAGTGCGCGAAGGAGGGCCTCACATGGCCGTCGACTACACAGTGATCGTCGTCTATCTGGCCGGCATGCTGGCCATGGGCTGGTGGGGCATGCGCCGCGCCAAGTCGAAGAGCGAGTTCCTCGTCGCGGGGCGGCGCCTCGGGCCCGCCATGTACTCCGGCACCATGGCCGCGATCGTGCTGGGAGGCGCGTCCACCATCGGTGGCGTCGGCCTCGGTTACCAGTACGGGCTCTCCGGCGCCTGGATGGTCTTCACCATCGGCCTCGGTCTCCTCGCCCTCTCCATCTTCTTCTCCGCGCGCATCGCCCGCCTGAAGGTCTACACCGTCTCCGAGATGCTGGACCTCCGCTACGGCGGCCGGGCGGGTGTCATCTCCGGCGTCGTCATGTGGGCGTACACCCTCATGCTCGCGGTCACCTCGACCATCGCGTACGCCACGATCTTCGACGTCCTCTTCGACATGAACCGGACGCTCGCGATCATCCTCGGCGGCTCGATCGTCGTCGCGTACTCCACACTCGGCGGCATGTGGTCGATCACCCTCACCGACATGGTGCAGTTCGTGGTGAAGACCGTCGGCGTGCTGCTCCTCCTCCTCCCCATCGCGGTCATCAAGGCCGGTGGGTTCAGCGCGATGAAGGCCAAGCTGCCCACCGAGTACTTCGACCCGCTGGGCATCGGCGGCGAGACGATCTTCACGTACGTGCTGATCTACACGTTCGGCATGCTGATCGGCCAGGACATCTGGCAGCGCGTGTTCACCGCGCGCAGCGACACCACGGCGAAGTGGGGCGGCACGGTCGCGGGCACGTACTGCCTGGTGTACGCCCTCGCCGGCGCCGTCATCGGTACGGCCGCCAAGGTGATCTACCCGACGCTGCCCAGCGCCGACACCGCCTTCGCGACCATCGTCAAGGACGAACTCCCGGTCGGCGTACGCGGACTGGTGCTCGCTGCGGCGCTCGCGGCCGTCATGTCCACCTCCTCCGGTGCCCTCATCGCCTGCGCCACCGTCGCCAACAACGACATCTGGTCGAAGCTGCGCGGGGTGGTGAAGCGCGATGGCGAGGAGCACGACGAGGTCAAGGGCAACCGGGTCTTCATCCTGATCATGGGCGTCGCGGTGATCTGTACGGCGATCGCGCTCAACAACGTCGTCGAGGCGCTGACCGTCGCGTACAACCTGCTCGTCGGCGGCCTGCTCGTCCCGATCCTCGGCGGTCTGCTGTGGAAGCGCGGCACCGCGCAGGGCGCGCTCGCCTCCGTCGTGGTCGGCGGCCTCGCGGTCATCGGCCTGATGGCGACGTACGGCATCCTGGCGAACGAGCCCGTGTACTACGGCCTGCTGTCCTCGCTGGTCGCGTACGTGGTCGTCTCGCTGGCGACGCCCGCGACCGACGCCGCCGTACTGGCCGCCTGGCGGGAGCGCCTGGCCGGGCGCGGCGCGGACGCCGAGGCCGAGGCCGCGCCGGAGACGGCGGCCGTGGGCGCCTAGCGCCCGAGGAACTTCGGTCCGGCCGCCCGTACCCCCGCGGCGGCCGGACCGAATGGGCCCTGTCAGTGGGGTCCACGACACTGGAAGACGCATCACCCGCACCATCTGGAGGAGTCCGACGATGAGCAGCACCGAGAACCCGGCAGCAGGCGGCAGCCAGCCACGCGGCCCCGTCGACTCGTCCCGCATTCCGCGGTACGCGGGCCCCGCGACCTTCGCCCGGCTGCCGCGCCTCGACGAGGTCGGCACCGCGGACGTCGCCGTGGTCGGCGTGCCCTTCGACTCCGGCGTCTCCTACCGTCCGGGCGCCCGCTTCGGCGGCAACGCGATCCGTGAGGCGTCCCGCCTGCTGCGCCCCTACAACCCGGCGCAGGACGCCTCCCCCTTCGCCCTCGCGCAGGTCGCGGACGCCGGTGACATCGCCGCGAACCCGTTCAACATCAACGAGGCCGTGGAGACGGTGGAGGCGGCGGCCGACGAGCTGCTCGGCACCGGAGCCCGCCTGATGACCCTCGGCGGCGACCACACCATCGCGCTGCCCCTGCTGCGCTCCGTCGCCAAGAAGCACGGCCCGGTCGCGCTCCTCCACTTCGACGCGCACCTCGACACCTGGGACACGTACTTCGGCGCCGAGTACACGCACGGCACCCCGTTCCGCCGCGCCGTCGAGGAGGGCATCCTCGACACCTCCGCCCTCTCGCACGTCGGCACCCGCGGCCCGCTGTACGGCAAGCAGGACCTCACCGACGACGAGAAGATGGGCTTCGGCATCGTCACCTCGGCGGACATCTACCGCCGCGGCGCCGACGAGGTCGCCGACCAGCTGCGCCAGCGCATCGGCAACCGCCCGCTGTACATATCCATCGACATCGACTGCCTCGACCCGGCGCACGCGCCCGGCACGGGAACGCCGGAGGCGGGCGGCATGACCTCCCGCGAACTCCTGGAGATCCTGCGGGGGCTGGCGTCCTGCAACCTGGTCTCCGCGGACGTCGTCGAGGTCGCACCCGCGTACGACCACGCCGAGATCACCGCCGTCGCCGCGTCCCACACGGCGTACGAACTGACCACGATCATGTCCCGCCAGATCGCCGCGGCGAAGGCTTCGGAGGCCGAGAACAAGTGACTCACGACCACGACCTGGTTCTCCGTCCGTCGGCGGCACAGACGGAGGCCGCGCTGAACACTCCCCCCGGCCGCAATGGCGGAGACCTGGTCGTGGAGACCCTCACCGGTCTCGGCGCGACGACCGTCTTCGGCCTGCCCGGCCAGCACGCCCTGGGCATGTTCGACGCCCTGCGCCGCTCGTCGCTCCAGTACGTCGGCCTGCGCGTCGAGAACAACGCGGGGTTCGCGGCGGACGCGTACGGCCGCATCACGGGTGAGGCGGCCCCGCTGCTGCTGTCCACCGGCCCGGGTGCCCTCACCTCCCTGGCCGCGCTCCAGGAGGCAGCCGCCGCCTCGGCCCCCGTCCTGGCCATCAGCAGCCAGATCCCCACCGCCGGGCTCGGCGGCGGCCGCCACGGCTATCTGCACGAACTCCCCGACCAGCAGGCGTCGTTCAGGGGCGTGGTGAAGTCCGTGCACACGGTCCGCACCCAGTCCCAGATCCCGTCGGCGATCGCGGCGGCCTGGGAGTCGGCGCTCACCGCTCCGCACGGCCCGGTGTGGGTGGAGATCCCCCAGGACGTCCTCCTCTCCGAGACGCACCTGCCGGTGGTGACGGCGATGGACGCGACGCCGGAGGAAGTGGTCCCGCGCCCCGAACTGACAGCGGTGGCAGCCCACTTGCTGTCTTCCGCGGAACGCCCCGCGATCATCGCGGGCGGCGGCGTCGTACGGGCGGACGCGTCCGGAAAGCTGCGTCAGCTCGCCGAGAAACTGGCCGCCCCGGTGGTCACCACCTTCGGCGGCAAGGGCGCCTTCCCCTGGGAACACCCGCTCTCCCTCCAGTCCTGGCTGGAGGACCGCCACACGACGGACTTCCTGGAGGACGCGGACGTACTCCTGGTGGTCGGCTCGGGTCTGGGCGAACTCTCCTCCAACTACCACACGTTCAAGCCCCGGGGCCGGGTCATCCAGATCGAGGCCGACCTCGGCAAGCTGGAGTCCAACCACCCGGCGCTGGGCATCCACGCGGACGCGCGACTGGCGCTGCAGGCGCTCCTCGAGACGGTCGAGGAGCGCACGGACCCGACGGCCGCGGACCGCGTCAGCACGGTGCTGTCGAAGGTCGCCGATCGCATCGCCGCCCAGGAACTCACCCTGGAACAGGAGGTGTTGGCGTCCGTCCGCCGCGCCCTCCCGTCCACGTCCCCGTCCTTCTGGGACATGACGATCCTCGCCTACTGGGCATGGTCGGCCTTCGACCCGCGTGGGGCGAACACCATGCACTCGGCGCAGGGCGCGGGCGGCCTCGGCTACGGCTTCCCGGCGGCGCTGGGCGCGGCGGCGGCCGACCCGACCCGCCCAGTCCTCGCGGTCTCCGGCGACGGCGGCGCGTTGTACTCCATCGCCGAACTGGCCACGGCCAGGCAGTACGACCTGAACGTCACCTGGCTCATCGTCGACGACGGCGGCTACGGCATCCTCCGCGAGTACATGACGGACGCCTTCGGCCAGCCCACCGCCACGGAGCTGGCCCGCCCGGACTACGTCGCCCTCGCCGAGTCCTTCGGCGTCCCGGGCGTGCGCACGACCCCCGAGACCCTGGAGGAAGACCTGTTGAAGGCCCTGGCGGCCCCCGGTCCTTCGGTGGTGCTGCTCCCGGCGGTCCTGCGGATGTTCGCACCGACGCACCTGAGCTGACGGATGCCTGGTCGCTGAGGGCCTGGTCGTGCATCGGTCGGATGTCCGACGCAGGACCGGGTCTCCCTTCCCAGGCCCGCGGAACCGGCCGCGGCGGGAACCGATTTCACGCTCAGCCACCGAGTGACCCGCATCCCAGCGCTCGGGACACCGGTCCCCCGGGCGGGACGCACCGGCACAATGGGAAGCATGCCGATACCCGGGACCCCCAGCCGCGCCGAGCTCGTCGACCATCTCGTACGGACGCGTATCGCGGGCGACGTCGCCACGCCCCGCGAGAACAACCTCTCCCACTACCGCAAGCTGGCGAACGGCGACCGCAACTTCTGGCTCGGGCTGGAGCTCGGTGACCGCTGGACCGACGAGCAGGACGTGCTCGCGGTGATGGCGGAGCGGTGCGGAGTGAGCGACGACCCGGAGTACCGGTACGGGCAGGACACCATCGACCCGGAGCTGACCGTGGACGCGCTGGAGCGTGCGGCGGCGCGGCTGCGCAAGGCGGCGGACGGCGAGCAGCGGGTGCTGTTCGCCACCGGCCACCCGGGCGGCCTCCTCGACGTGCACCGCGCGACCGCCGCCGCCCTGCGCGCCGCCGGGTGCGAGATCGTGGTGATCCCGGACGGGCTGCAGACGGACGAGGGGTACGTCATGCAGTTCGCGGACGTCGCGGTGCTGGAGCACGGCGCCACGCTGTGGCACACCCACTCGGGTGAGCCGATGCGCGCGATCCTCGGCGGGCTCGAGCGGGACGGGCGGCCGCTGCCCGACCTGGTCGTCGCCGACCACGGCTGGGCCGGTTACGCGGGCCGGCACGGCGTCGACTCCATCGGCTACGCCGACTGCAACGACCCCGCCCTCTTCCTGGCCGAGGCCGAGGGGACCCTCCAGGTGACGATCCCGCTCGACGACCACGTGGTCAGCCCGCGCTACTACGACCCGATGACGGCGTATCTGCTCTCGGCGGCGGGCCTGGCCTAGAGGCTGGGCGGGACTGGTCCGGAGTCTAGAGGCCCGCGATCGACCCGGGGGCGCGCTCGGTGCGGGCCAGTCCCCGGATGACGTCCACCGTCCCGTGGCGCCGGACCGCGAGGCGGGCCAGCAGCTCGACCACCGGCGCGGTCACCCGCTCGGGGAAGTCCGGGGTCGGCAGGCCGACGCTGTATGCCAAGTCGTCGGCGTGGACGACCAGTTCGAGCAGCCGGGTGAGCAGGAAGTCGTCGAGGTCGAGGGACCAGTCGCCCCAGGACCGCATCCGGATCGGCCGCCCCGCGGGCACCTCGGGCAGGTCGGCCCGCAGCCGCGCGGCCGCGTCCCGGACCTGCGCCACGAGCACCTCGTGCCCCTCCGCCGCCGTGGCCTCGCCACCGCGCCGGATCCGTACGTTGACCGCTCCGTCGACCCCGGCGTCCAGCCAGGTCACCCGCGTCAGGTAGTACTCCCGCAGGGACACCACCGGCTCCACCGGCACCGGCTCCGCCAGCAGCTCCGGCAGGGCGAGCTCCTGCCAGGCGACGTGCCCCGCCAGTCCCCCGACGCTGAAGTCCCGCAGCGCACTGGGCTTCTCGAAGGCGGCGGCGACGGCGGGCTCCGCCAACAGCGCGGCGACGGTCCCGGCGGCCTCCAGGAAGACCTCCCGGATCCGTCCCCCGCGCCAGTTCCACGACTCTTCCGTGACAGTCACAGTGTCAGTCATGGCTTCATCCAATCCCGGTGGCCGGGCCGCCTCAACCGGATTGCGCACCTCAACCGGCTCTCAGGGCCAGGGATTCAGCCCCTCCGACCGCCGCTGCGCATACCCCGGCGTCGGATCCAGATACACCCGGCTCACCCCGGAGAACACCTCGCGCAGCCGCTGCTCCGCCTGTTCGCAGGCCCACTCGATCTGCGCGGCGGTGGACACGTCCCTGAAGTCGACCTTGGCCGCGATCAGCGCCTCGCGCGGCCCCTGCACCAGGGTCGTCAGCTCCAGTACGGCCTCGACGTGCTCGATCGCGAGGAGCTCGGCGCGAATCCGCTCGCGCATCGGCTTCGGCAGCGGCCGCCCGATCAGCAGCTCCGCGTTGGAACGCCCGAGCACCCAGGCGACGTACAGCAGGAGTGCGCCGATGCACAGGGACGCGATGCCGTCCCAGACCCCGGAGCCGCTGAGCTGACCGCCCAGCAGCCCGCCCGCGGCGAGCAGCAGACCCACCAGCGCGGCCGAGTCCTCCATGACGACGGCCTTCACGGCGGTGTCCGGCGTATGGCGCAGGTAGCGCTTGAAGGGAGCCCCGAAGCGCTCCGCCTCGCCGCGCGCCTGCCGCACCCCCGTCCGCAGCGAGTAGCCCTCCAGAAGGAAGGCGATCCCCAGCACGATGTACGAGACCAGGGGGTTACCCAGCTCCTCGCCCGCGACGAGGGTGTGGATGCCGTCGTAGATCGAGAAGACGGCGCCGCCGACGAAGGTCGCGACGGCCGCGAGCATGGCCCAGATGTAGCGTTCGGGCCCGTAGCCGAGGGGGTGCTCCTCGTCGGCCGGTTTCTCGCTGCGCTTGAGCGCCGTGAGCAGCAGCATCTCGGTGACGGTGTCGGCCACCGAGTGCGCCGCCTCGGACAGCATGGCGCTGGACCCGCTGATGACACCGGCGACCGCCTTGGCCACCGCGATCCCGAGATTGGCGACGGCGGCGACGATCACCGTGAAGGTGCTCTCGCCGCCGCCCTGTTCCTGCTCCTCAGCTGAGCCCATGCGGCCCAGTCTCACCGAGGAACGCGGACCACGCCTTCCTGAATCACCGAAATGGCCAGCCGGCCGTCCTGCGTGTAGATGCGGGCCTGCCCGAGACCGCGCCCGCCCGACGCGGACGGCGACTCCTGGTCGTACAGGAGCCACTCGTCGGCGCGGAACGGGCGGTGGAACCACATGGCGTGGTCCAGCGAGGCCCCGACGACGTCGCCGACGGCCCAGCCGCCGCGCCCGTGCGCGAGCAGGATGGAGTCGAGGAGCGTCATGTCGGAGACGTAGGTGG
Organism: Streptomyces sp. NPDC029292; assembly: GCF_055569295.1. Taxonomy (NCBI): domain Bacteria; kingdom Bacillati; phylum Actinomycetota; class Actinomycetes; order Kitasatosporales; family Streptomycetaceae; genus Streptomyces; species Streptomyces sp. NPDC029292. Next base: position 222,878 of record NZ_JBVHXR010000012.1, on the reverse strand, counting down.
CGAGGACGACGTGCAGCAGCGGTTCGTCAATAGCACCGTGGAGCTTGCCGTTGGTGCGGAACCACACCTGGGAGTGCGGCTCGCGCGGCTCGCCGAACTTGCCGTACGGCGGTTCCTCGACGTAGCGCAGGTCGACCGCGGCGCGCGCCTCCAGGAACTTCTCCACCACCTCGGGGGCGAGGTGGTCGTACCCGCTGAGCCGCTCCTCGGAGGTGGGCAGCGTGGCGGGGTCGGGGGCGGACGGCATGGGGGCCTGGTGCTCGAAGCCGTCCTCGTGCCGCTGGAAGGAGGCGGACAGGGCGAAGATCGGCTGTCCGTGCTGGACCGCGACGACGCGACGCGCGGTGAAGGACCGGCCGTCGTTCATGCGGTCGACCGTGTAGACGATGGGCGCGCCGGGGTCGCCGGTGCGCAGGAAGTACGCGTGGAGGGAGTGGGCGAGGCGGTCCTGGGGGACCGTCCGCCCTGCGGCGACGAGCGCCTGTGCCGCGACCTGTCCGCCGAAGACGCGTGGAACGACGGCGGACTGGGACTGGCCGCGGAAGATGTTCTCCTCGATCTGCTCGAGGTCGAGGAGATCGAGGAGATCCTGAAGTGCCTGACTCATGGCACCTTTTCTACTGGCCGGTAATTTCGGGAACCTTACAGGCCCATGTCCTTCGCGATGATCATCTTCATGACCTCGCTGGTGCCGCCGTAGATGCGGTTGACGCGGTTGTCCGCGTAGAGACGGGCGATCGGGTACTCGTTCATGAAGCCGTAGCCGCCGTGCAGCTGGAGGCAGCGGTCGATGACGCGGTGCGCGACCTCGGTGCAGAACAGCTTCGCGGACGCGGCCTCGGCCGGGGACAGCTCGCCCGCGTCGAGGGCCTCCAGGGTGCGGTCGGCGACGGCCTGGGCGGCGTCCACCTCGGCCTGGCAGGCGGCCAGCTCGAACTTGGTGTTCTGGAAGGTGGCGACCGGCTTGCCGAAGACGGTGCGCTCCTGCACGTACTCCTTGGCGAACCGGACGGCCGCGGCGGCCTGCGCGTACGCGCCGAACGCGATGCCCCAGCGCTCGGAGGGCAGGTTGCCGCCGAGGTAGTAGAAGCCCTTGTTCTCCTCGCCGAGCAGGTCCTCGACCGGCACCTTCACGTCGACGAACGCCAGCTCGGCGGTGTCGGAGGTCTTCAGGCCGAGCTTGTCCAGCTTGCGGCCTATGGAGTAGCCCTCGGACTTGGTGTCGACGGCGAAGAGGGAGATGCCGAAGCGGCGGTCCTCGGCCGTCGGGGCGGAGGTGCGGGCGCAGACGATGACCTTGTCGGCGTGCACACCACCCGTGATGAAGGTCTTGGAGCCGTTGAGGACGTAGTGCGTGCCGTCCTCGGAGAGCTTCGCGGTGGTCTTCATGCCCGCGAGGTCGGAGCCGGTGCCCGGCTCGGTCATCGCGAGGGCCCACATCTCCTCACCGCTGACGAACTTCGGCAGGAACCGCTTCTTCTGCTCGTCGGTGGCGAGCGCCTTGATGTACGGCAGGCCGAGCAGCACGTGCACGCCGGAGCCGCCGAAGGAGACGCCCGCACGGGCGGTCTCCTCGTACATCACGGCCTCGAACTTGTACGAGTCGATGCCGGCGCCGCCGAACTCCTCGTCGACGCGGATGCCGAAGACACCCAGCTCGGCGAGCTTGTAGTAGAAGTCGCGCGGCGCCTGGCCCGCGGCGAACCACTCGTCGTAGACGGGAACGACCTCGGCCTCGATGAAGGCCCGCAGGGTCTCCCGGAACGCCTCGTGGTCCTCGTTGAACACAGTACGGCGCACCGCCGCCACCTCCACCTGGGGTTTCTGTCTAAGCGCTTGCTCAGACCCCAGGTTACCCGCCGGTCACGACGGTCGTCCAGAGCAACTAGTCCATGACGCTCGTCACGCCCGCTCACTCCACCCCGGCCGCCTCGGTCGCCCCGGCCGCCGCGAAGGCCCCCCGGGCCATCCGGTGCAGCAGCGCCGCCGTCGCCCCCCGCCCCGGCAGCGAACCGGGCCGTCCGAGATGCGGCGTCGAGTTCAGCAGCCCGAACACCGAGTGCACGGCGGAGCGGGCGGTGGGCTCGGCCAATCCCGGATAGACCTCGCGCACGACCTCCACCCACAGCTCGACGTACTGCCGCTGGAGCTGCCGTACGAGCTTGCGGTCGCTGTCCCGGAGGCGGTCCAGCTCGCGGTCGTGCAGGGTGATCAGGGGCCGGTCGTCGAGCGCGAAGTCGATGTGGCCCTCGATGAGCGAGTCGAGGAGCGAATCGGGGTTCCCGTCGGCCTCCGCCGCGCGGCGCTTGCCGCCGGTGAGCAGCTGCCCGCTGATCCCCACCAGCAGCTCGGCGAGCATCGCGTCCTTGCCCGCGAAGTGCCGGTACAGACCGGGGCCGCTGATGCCGACGGCCGCTCCTATCTCATCCACTCCCACGCCGTGGAAGCCGCGCTCGGCGAACAGCCGGGCGGCTTCCTTGAGGATCTGCTCGCGCCGGGTGGGGGCGTCGGTTCTCGTGGCCATGGAAGCAATTCTAGACAGGGAGGTTAGCGGTCGTTAACCTGAAGGAAATGCGTTAACGCTCATTAACTGGTGGACCACTGGGTGAGGGGACCGCAGGATGCACGAGGCACCGGAGCTGACGAGCGCGGCAGACCCCGCGTCGGAGGCCTGGCGGGCCAATGAGGCGGCCCATCGCGCGCTGGGCGAGGAGCTGCGGCAGAAGCTGGCCGCGGCCCGGCTCGGCGGCGGAGAGCGGGCCCGCGCGCGGCACACCGCGCGCGGGAAGCTGCTGCCGCGCGACCGGGTGGACACGCTCCTCGACCCCGGCTCGCCGTTCCTTGAGCTGGCTCCCCTCGCCGCCGACGGGATGTACGACGGACAGGCCCCGGCGGCCGGAGTGATCGCCGGGATCGGGCGGGTGAGCGGGCGCGAGTGCGTGATCGTCGCCAATGACGCGACCGTCAAGGGCGGCACGTACTACCCGATGACGGTGAAGAAGCACCTGCGCGCCCAGGAGGTGGCGCTCGAGAACCGCCTCCCCTGTGTGTATCTGGTGGACTCCGGGGGCGCCTTCCTGCCCATGCAGGACGAGGTCTTCCCGGACCGCGAGCACTTCGGCCGGATCTTCTACAACCAGGCGCGGATGTCGGGCGCGGGGATCCCGCAGATCGCCGCCGTCCTCGGCTCGTGCACGGCCGGCGGCGCCTACGTCCCGGCCATGAGCGACGAGGCCGTGATCGTGCGCAATCAGGGCACGATCTTCCTCGGCGGCCCGCCCCTGGTGAAGGCCGCCACCGGCGAGGTCGTCACGGCCGAGGAGTTGGGCGGCGGCGAGGTCCACGCGCGCGTGTCGGGCGTCACCGACCACCTCGCGGAGGACGACGCGCATGCGCTGCGGATCGTACGGAACATCGCGGCCACCCTCCCCGCGCGCGGGCCGGTGCCCTGGTCCCTGGAACCGTCCGTCGAGCCGAAGGTGGACCCGTACGGGCTGTACGGCGCGGTGCCGGTCGACTCCCGCACCCCCTATGACGTACGCGAGGTCATCGCGCGCGTGGTCGACGGTTCGCGCTTCGCCGAGTTCAAGGCGGAGTTCGGGCAGACCCTCGTCACCGGCTTCGCCCGGATCCACGGACACCCGGTCGGGATCGTCGCCAACAACGGCATCCTGTTCTCCGAATCCGCCCAGAAGGGCGCCCACTTCATCGAGCTGTGCGACCAGCGCGGCATCCCGCTGGTGTTCCTGCAGAACATCTCCGGGTTCATGGTGGGGCGCCAGTACGAGGCCGGGGGCATCGCCAAGCACGGCGCCAAGATGGTCACGGCCGTCGCCTGCACGCGCGTGCCGAAGCTGACCGTGGTGATCGGCGGCTCGTACGGCGCGGGCAACTACTCGATGTGCGGCCGGGCGTACTCGCCGCGCTTCCTGTGGATGTGGCCGGGCGCCAAGATCTCCGTGATGGGCGGCGAGCAGGCCGCGTCGGTCCTCGCGACCGTCAAGCGCGACCAGTTGGAGGCGCGCGGCGAGTCCTGGCCCGTCGAGGAGGAAGAGGCCTTCAAGGACCCGATCCGCTCCCAGTACGAGCACCAGGGGAACGCCTATTACGCGACGGCCCGGCTCTGGGACGACGGCGTGATCGACCCGCTGGAGACCCGGCAGGTGCTGGGGCTCGCCTTGACCGCGTGCGCCAACGCGCCCCTGGGTGAACCCCAGTTCGGCGTCTTCCGGATGTGAGGGGACCCCTGACGATGTTCGACACGGTACTTGTGGCCAACCGGGGCGAGATCGCCGTACGGGTGATCCGTACGCTGCGCTCTTCGGGCGTGCGCTCGGTGGCCGTCTTCAGTGACGCGGACGCCGACGCCCGGCATGTCCGCGAGGCGGACACGGCGGTACGGATCGGTCCGGCCCCGGCCGCCGAGAGCTATCTGTCGGTGGAGCGGCTCCTGGAGGCGGCGGCGCGGACGGGCGCGCAGGCCGTGCACCCGGGCTATGGCTTCCTCGCGGAGAACGCGTCCTTCGCGCGTGCCTGCGCCGAGGCCGGGCTCGTCTTCATCGGGCCGCCCGCCGAGGCGATCGCGCTGATGGGCGACAAGATCCGCGCCAAGGAGACCGTGCGGGCGGCCGGGGTGCCGGTCGTCCCCGGCTCCACCGGCAGCGGCCTCACCGACGCCCAACTGGCCGACGCCGCCCGGGAGATCGGCATGCCGGTGCTCCTGAAGCCCTCGGCCGGCGGTGGCGGCAAGGGCATGCGACTGGTACGGGACCCCGCGCTACTCGCCGACGAGATCGCCGCCGCCCGCCGCGAGGCCCGCGCCTCCTTCGGCGACGACACCCTCCTCGTCGAGCGCTGGATCGACCGCCCCCGGCACATCGAGATCCAGGTCCTGGCCGACGGCCACGGCAATGTCGTGCACCTGGGCGAGCGCGAGTGCTCCCTCCAGCGCCGCCACCAGAAGATCATCGAAGAGGCGCCGAGTGTGCTCCTCGACGAGGAGACCCGCGCGGCGATGGGCGAGGCCGCGGTCCAGGCGGCCCGCTCCTGCGGCTACCGGGGCGCGGGCACGGTGGAGTTCATCGTCCCCGGCGGCGACCCCTCCTCGTACTACTTCATGGAGATGAACACCCGCCTCCAGGTGGAGCACCCGGTGACCGAGCTGATCACCGGCCTCGACCTGGTCGAGTGGCAGCTCCGGGTGGCGGCGGGCGAGCAACTCCCTTACGGGCAGAAGGACATCATGCTCACCGGGCACGCGGTGGAGGCGCGCATCTGCGCCGAGACCGTGTCCGTCAAGGAGGGCGCCCGTGGGTTCCTCCCCTCGGGCGGCACGGTGCTCTCCCTGAAGGAGCCTTCCGGGCCGGGCGTACGCACCGACTCGGGGCTGACGGAGGGCACGGAGGTCGGCAGCCTCTACGACCCGATGCTGTCCAAGGTCATCGCGTACGGCCCCGACCGCGCGACCGCGCTGCGCAAGCTCCGGGCGGCCCTCGGGGAGACGGTCACCCTGGGGGTGCAGACCAACGCCGGGTTTCTGCGTCGGCTCCTTGCCCATCCGGCCGTCGTGGCAGGGGACTTGGACACGGGGCTGGTCGAGCGGGAGGTCGAGGGGCTGGTCCCGGGCGAGGTGCCCGAGGAGGTGTACGCGGCGGCGGCGCTGCTGCGGCAGGCGGCCCTCTCCCCCACCGCGGCGCCCGGTATGGGCGCTCCGCGCGCGGGTGGCACTTCCCCGGACCTCGGGCTCCGTCCCCGGACCCCGGAATGGGTGGACCCCTTCTCCGTTCCCAGCGGCTGGCGCCTCGGCGGCACCCCGGCCTGGACGGCACACCACCTTCAGGTGCCGGGGCGCGATCCCGTGACCGTCCGCGTGCGCGGCACGGCGGACGGCGGTGTCGAGCTGCTGCTCGGCACCGAGAGGCCGCCCCTCCGGGGGACCGGGACGCTCGCACCATCCCCGGGAGGGGGAACCGCGTCTCGGTTCACCTTCCACCTCGACGGGGTCGCCCACACCTTCGCCGCCCTGCCGGGAGGCACCTGGCTGGGCCGCGACGGCGACGCCTGGCAGGTGCGCGACCACGACCCCGTGGCCGCCTCCCTGACCGGCGCCGCCCACTCCGGTGCCGACTCGCTCACCGCCCCCATGCCCGGCACGGTGACCGTCGTGAAGGTCGCCGTGGGCGATGAAGTGGCCGCCGGGCAGAGCCTGTTGGTGGTCGAGGCGATGAAGATGGAGCACGTCATCTCCGCGCCGCACGCCGGGACCGTCAGCGAGCTGGACGTCACGCCCGGCACGACGGTCGCCATGGACCAGATCCTGGCCGTGATCGCACCGCACGAGCAGGAAGCGGAGGAGGCGGCATGACCGTTCAAGGGCTGCCCATGGTCGTACCGGCCCAGGATCTCCCCGCCCGGGTGCGGATCCACGAGGTCGGCGCGCGCGACGGGCTGCAGAACGAGAAGGCGACCGTGCCGACGGAGGTCAAGGCCGAGTTCGTCCGGCGCCTCGCCGACGCGGGCCTGACCACCGTCGAGGCCACCAGCTTCGTCCACCCGAAGTGGGTGCCCCAACTGGCGGACGCGGAGCAGCTGTTCCCGCTCGTCCGGGATCTGCCGGGCGTGCACCTGCCCGTGCTCGTACCGAACGAACGCGGACTCGACCGCGCGCTCGCCCTCGGCGCCACCCGCGTCGCCGTCTTCGCCAGCGCCACCGAGTCCTTCGCCAAGGCCAACTTGAACCGGACGGTCGACGAGGCACTCGCCATGTTCGAGCCCGTCGTCGACAAGGCGCGCGCGCAGAAGCTCCACGTCCGCGGCTACCTCTCCATGTGCTTCGGCGACCCCTGGGAGGGCGCCGTGCCCATCCACCAGGTCGTCCGCGTCTGCAAGTCCCTGAGGGACATGGGCTGCGACGAGCTGAGCCTCGGCGACACGATCGGGGTCGCGACGCCCGGCCATGTCCAGGACCTGCTCTCCGAGCTGAACGAGGAGGGCGTGCCGACCAGTGCGATCGGCGTGCACTTCCACGACACGTACGGCCAGGCGCTCGCCAACACGCTGGCCGCGCTCCAGCACGGCGTCACGACCGTCGACGCCTCCGCGGGCGGCCTCGGCGGCTGCCCCTACGCCAAGTCCGCCACCGGCAACCTCGCCACCGAAGACCTCGTGTGGATGCTCCAGGGCCTCGGTATCGACACCGGGGTCGACCTCGGCCGCCTCACCGCCACCAGCGTGTGGATGGCCGGACAACTGGGCCGACCCAGCCCGTCCCGCACCGTCAAAGCACTCGGTAAACCAACACAGCCCCACCAGGAGTGATCCCCATGTCCCTGGACCACCGCCTCTCCCCCGAACTCGACGAACTGCGCCGCACCGTCGAGGAGTTCGCGCATGATGTCGTCGCGCCGAAGATCGGTGACTTCTACGAGCGGCACGAGTTCCCGTACGAGATCGTGCGCGAGATGGGCCGCATGGGGCTGTTCGGGCTGCCGTTCCCCGAGGAGTACGGCGGTATGGGCGGCGACTATCTCGCCCTCGGCATCGTGCTGGAGGAGCTGGCCCGGGTCGACTCGTCCGTCGCGATCACCCTGGAGGCGGGCGTCTCCCTCGGCGCCATGCCCATCCACCTCTTCGGCACCGCCGAGCAGAAGGCCGAGTGGCTCCCCCGTCTCTGCTCCGGCGAGATCCTGGGCGCCTTCGGCCTGACCGAGCCGGACGGCGGCTCCGACGCGGGCGCGACGCGTACGACGGCCCGGCTCGACCCCGAGACGAACGAATGGGTGATCAACGGCACGAAGTGCTTCATCACCAACTCGGGCACGGACATCACGGGCCTGGTGACGGTCACGGCGGTCACGGGCCGCAAGCCCGACGGCAAGCCGCTGATCTCCTCGATCATCGTGCCCTCCGGCACCCCGGGCTTCACGGTCGCCGCCCCGTACTCGAAGGTCGGCTGGAACGCCTCGGACACCCGTGAGCTGTCCTTCGCCGACGTGCGCGTACCGGCCGCGAACCTGCTCGGCGAGGAGGGCCGCGGCTACGCCCAGTTCCTCCGCATCCTCGACGAGGGCCGCATCGCCATCTCCGCCCTCGCCACCGGCCTGGCGCAGGGCTGCGTGGACGAGTCGGTGAAGTACGCCAAGGAGCGGCACGCGTTCGGAAGTCCGATCGGCGCGTACCAGGCCATCCAGTTCAAGATCGCCGACATGGAGATGAAGGCCCACACGGCCCGCCTCGCGTGGCGTGACGCGGCCTCCCGGCTGCTGGCGGGCGAGCCCTTCAAGAAGGAGGCCGCCCTCGCCAAGCTCTACTCATCCACGATCGCCGTCGACAACGCCCGCGACGCCACCCAGATCCACGGCGGCTACGGCTTCATGAACGAGTACCCGGTGGCCCGTATGTGGCGCGACTCCAAGATCCTGGAAATCGGCGAGGGCACGAGCGAGGTGCAGCGGATGCTGATCGCCCGGGAGTTGGGGCTGGTGGGCTGAGCACTCGCGCACACCTAGGCACCGCGGCCACTCTCGGGCACCCGCCCCGGGGGTGGCCGCTGCGCGTCCGGCGCCGGGTACCAGCACACGGGCCTCCGCAGTGGCCTGATCCCCACCATGTTCCCACCGTATTCCTGCCGTGTTCCCGCCGTGCCAGGGCAGGCCCCCACGGACCCTTCCAAAATCCCTGACAAAATCGTCGACAATCTCGTCGACAGGTATTGCGTCAAGATTAACGCCGGGCTACGTTCCTTCGCGGTACCGCCACTGCAAAGTCGGAGTCGCGGAAGGAGGTTGAACCCAAGAGCCGCAGCCGCGCGCAGACCCCCGTGCGGGCGTCGGCGCGAGGGTGGGGCCGCAGGCGACAGGCAGAGCCGACCACCCGTCGGAAACCGTCACCACGCGCCCCTCCGCTCCGATCTTCCGGCGTTCGCTCCCGGCCCCTCCCCGCCCCTGTCACGTCACGGGCACGCTCGCGCGTCCGTTCCCGCACTCGCCGAACCGACCGCCGTCGCGGTCCGATACGCGCTGCGCACCGCCGCATCGCCCTCGACCTGCCGACGGTCGCTTCCGCACACCCGCCGCACACGGGCGAACGCGTTCCGCACGGTGCAGCTCGACGAACCGCACCCGTACGCCCCGTACGGCACCCCCGACGATCGAATGGAGACACGGCATGGCCACGCTGTTCAGATGGCATCGGTGGAAATCAGCCACCTTCATGGCCACCCTCGCCGCCGGCCTCGCGCTCGTGACCGGCGCAAGCGTGGCCCTCGCCAACGGCACGACCGACAGCACGCAGGATTCCACCTCGACTGTCGCCACCACCGTGAGCGGCACGTCCTCCGGTATCGCGCCGGCCATCTCCTGTTCCGGCATCACGGCCCTCGACCTGGCCGGCGCCGTCCCCGGCGTGCCCTTCGAGATCACCTCGGCCACGGAACTGGCCGCGAGCAGCAACACGCTCGGCAACTGGGCCGCCTGCGACGTGAAGGGCGTGATCGCCCCGCAGATCCACTTCGAGATCAAGCTGCCCGAGGCCGGCTGGCAGGCCAACTACCTCCAGGTCGGCTGTGGCGGCCTCTGCGGCAACACGAACGTGACCAGCGCCCCCGCCTCCACCGGCTGCGTCCCGCTGACCAGCGGTGAGTTCGCCGTCGCCTCCAGCGACGAGGGCCACTACCAGGGCGGCGGCCTGTTCTCCACCGACCCGACGCTGCGCGCGGACTTCGGCTACAAGTCCGACCACCAGCTCGCCCAGGCGGCCAAGGCCATCATCAAGCAGTACTACGGGCAGGCCGCCACCCACGCGTACTTCGACGGCTGCTCGCAGGGCGGTCACCAGGCCCTGACCGAGGCCCAGCGCTACCCGACCGACTTCGACGGCATCATCGCCGGAGCCCCGGCCAACAACTTCACCGCGCTGAACACGTTCTCGCACGCCTGGACCGCCCAGTCCGTGTACCTCAACGGCGGCCCGGCCACCATCACCAACGCCGACCTCGCGGACCTGCACAAGGCCGTGCTCAAGGGCTGCGACGCACCCGCGGACGGGATCATCGCCGACCCGCTGAGCTGCACCTGGGACCCGGCGACCATCAAGTGCGCGGCCGGACAGACGTCCACCTCCGCGGACTACTGCCTGACCGCCGACCAGGTCACCACCCTGCAGCGGATCTACGCCGGCCCGACCGACGAGAACGGCGAGCTGCTGTACCCGGGTTACCAGCTGCGCGGCTCCGAGCTGAACTGGGCCGGGATCATCACGCCGGCCACGGCCACCGCCAACTCCGGTGACATCAGCTTCGTCCGCGAGACCCTCCGCTACCAGATCTTCGACAGCCCGCAGCCGGCCCTGACGTACAAGGACGTCAAGTTCACCGCGGCCTACTACAAGAAGGTCATGCAGCCCAACGAGGGCATGTACGACGCCACCGACCCCGATCTCTCGGCGTTCAAGAAGGCCGGCGGCAAGCTGATCCTCTGGCACGGCCTGGGTGACCAGCACATCCCGGCCGTCGGCACCATGGCGTACTACAAGGCCGTGGAGAAGGTCATGGGCGGCGAGACGGCGACCAAGAGCTTCGCCCGCCTGTTCCTGCTCCCGGGCGTCGCGCACTGCGGCGGCGGCCAGGGTCCGGACACCTTCGACGCGCTGACCGCCATGACCGAGTGGGTCACCAAGGGTGACGCCCCGGCGAGCCTGACCACCAAGTCCGTGGACAGCACCGGGAAGACCACGGCCTCCCGCCCGGTCTACCCCTTCCCGTACTACGCCAAGAACACCACGGGCGGCTCGGCGGACGACGCGAGCAGCTACACCGCCGTCAAGTCCACCGCCGAGGCCAACCTGACGCTGAACTGGCTCGGTTCCTTCCGCTCCGGCTACGAGACGGTCGGCAACTGGGTCAAGGGCCAGTGGGTGGTCTCCAAGGGCAAGGTCTGACCTCCCGTCCCGACCACCCCAGGTGACAGTCCCGTGCGACAGGTCCATGTGACCTGACGCAGCAGGTGAGTTGAGACGACGATGCGGTCCCCGGTGTGTGCCGGGGGCCGCATCGTCGTGTCAGGCGGTCTCATCGGTCTCAGGCGGTACACAGGTTCGAGCGGGGGATGCCCCGCCCCCTGGACAACCAGTGAGGTTAGGCTAACCTACCTTCGAACTTGTCCGGCGGGCGCTCCCGCCCCGTGCCGAAAGCAGCCACACTCATGTCCAACGCCCGTGCCACCCACCTCACCCGTCGCGGCATCCTCGCCGCCGGCGGCGCCCTCGGCCTCGGTGCCGTCCTCGCCGCCTGCGGTGACGACAACGACACGAAAAACGGTGGTTCGGACTCCACGAAGGCCGCCGAGAAGTCCGGTCCCTGGACCTTCAAGGACGACCGCGGCACGACGGTGAAGCTGGACAAGACCCCGGCGAACATCGTCGCGTTCACCGGCGTCGCCGCCGCGCTGTACGACTACGGCATCGAGGTCAAGGGCGTCTTCGGCCCGACCACGACCAAGGACGGCAAGGCCGATGTGCAGGCCGGCGACATGGACGTCAGCAAGGTGACGGTCCTCGGCAACGAGTGGGGCCAGTTCAACATCGAGAAGTACGCGGCCCTCGCGCCCGACGTGCTGCTCTCCACGATGTTCGACGACGCGGGCACCCTCTGGTACGTCCCCGAGGAGTCCAAGGCCAAGATCGTCAAGCTCGCCCCGACCGTCGGCATCTCCGTCTACGACGTGCAGATGCCCAAGCCGCTGGAGCGCATGCTCGCGCTCGCCGAGTCGCTGGGCGCCGACGTGAAGTCCGCCAAGATCGTCGAGGCGAAGAAGAAGTTCGAGACGGCCGCCGAGCGGCTGCGCACGGCCGCCAAGGCCCGCCCCGAGATCAAGGTCCTCGCCGGCTCCGCGAGCCAGGACATCTTCTACGTCTCGGGCTCCAACCTCTCCATCGACCTGGAGTACTTCAAGGCGCTCGGCGTGAACATCGTCGAGCCCTCGGCCGGCGCCCTGAAGGCCAGCGGCGGCTGGTTCGAGAACCTGAGCTGGGAGAACGTCGACAAGTACCCGGCGGACATCATCATCATGGACGACCGCACCTCGACCATCCAGCCGGCCGACATCACCGAGGCCACCTGGAAGAAGCTGCCCGCCGTCAAGGCCGGCCAGGTCATCGCGCGTACGCCCGAGCCGATCCTGTCCTACGACAAGTGCACCCCGATCCTCGACAACCTCGCCGAGGCCATCGAGAACGCGAAGAAGGTCGCCTGACACCGCCCGCGCTGATTCCCTGACGACAACTCAGGAGCACTCATGACGACGGCCGTAGCCGCCCCGTTCCGTTTCTTCTCCCTCCAGGTCGTACGGACGAGGCGGCTCGGCCCGTCTCTGCTCCGGGTCACCTTCGCGGGCCCCGACCTGCGTGACTTCGCCTCCGACGGCCGCGATCAGAGCCTGTCGCTCTTCCTGCCGCATCCGGGCCAGACCGAGCCCGCAGTCCCCATCGAGCTGGGCGACGGCTGGTGGCAGGGCTGGCGCGAACTCCCCGACGACGTACGGGCGGTGATGCGCTCGTACACCCTGCGCGCCCTGCGGCGGAACCCCGACGAGATCGACATCGACTTCGCGCTGCACGGCGTGGAGCCTGAGGCCGGGACACCCGCCGGTCCCGCGTCCCGGTGGGCGTCCAGGGCCGCCGGCGGTGACCGCGTCCTGCTCCTCGGCCCGGCGATCGCGGACAACAGGGCGATCCGCTTCCGCCCGCCCGAGGACGCCGACCTGATCGTCATCTGGGGTGACGAGACAGCCGTACCCGCCGCCTCGGCCATCCTCGAATCGCTGCCGGCGGACGCCCGCGTCCGGGCCTGGCTCGAGGTCCATCACGCCGGTGACATCCAGGACTTGGTGACCGAGGCCGACGCCGAGATCACCTGGCTCGTACGGGACGAGGGGTCCCCCATGGCCCTCGATGCCATACGGGCCGCCCAACTCCCGCCCGCCGAACGCCCGTACGCCTGGATCGCGGGCGAATCCGGCTGCGTGAAGGAGCTGCGCCGCCATCTCGTGGGCGAGCGCGGGATCGACCGCAAGAGGGTCACGTTCGTGGGTTATTGGCGGCGCGGGCTGAGCGAGGAAGAGCTGCGCGAGCAGGAGTGACACAGGGCTGACGCGGAGCCGAGACAGGAGTGACCGCGGTCACGGGGAGGCGAGGTTTCGGGGTCGTTAAGTTAGGTTAGGCTTACCTAAGTTGAACGTCGGACTTCCCCTCTCCCCGTCCCGCTCGGACTCTCCCGCACGGAGGACCCCCACATGCGCTCGCACCTGCTCAATGACACGACCGCGGACCGGTACCGCCGTTCCGTGACCGAAGGAATAGAGCGGGTGGCGGCCAAACTCGCCACCACCGACCGTCCGTTCACCGGCGTCACGGTCGACGCCCTCGCTCCCCGCATCGAGCAGATCGACCTGGACCGCCCACTGCACGACACCACGGCGGTTCTGGACGAACTGGAAGAGGTCTACCTCCGGGACGCGATCTACTTCCACCACCCCCGCTACCTCGCCCACCTCAACTGCCCGGTCGTCATCCCGGCCGTGCTCGGCGAGGCGGTCCTCTCGGCCGTCAACTCCTCCCTGGACACCTGGGACCAGTCGGCCGGCGGCACCCTCATCGAGCGCAAGCTCATCGACTGGACCAATGAGCGGACAGGGCTCGGCCCGGCCGCCGACGGCGTGTTCACCAGCGGCGGCTCGCAGTCCAACCTCCAGGCGCTGCTGCTTGCCCGCGAGGAGGCCAAGTCCGACGACCTCGCCAAACTGCGTGTCTTCGCCTCCGAGGTCAGCCACTTCAGCGTCAAGAAGTCGGCGAAACTCCTCGGCCTGGGCGCGGACGCCGTCGTCTCGATCCCCGTCGACCACGACAAGCGCATGCAGACCGTCGCGCTCGCCCACGAGCTGGACCGCTGCAAGCGCGACGGCCTCGTCCCCATGGCCGTCGTCGCCACCGCGGGCACCACCGACTTCGGCTCCATCGACCCGCTGCCCGAAATCGCCGAACTGTGCGCCCAGTTCGGCGCCTGGATGCACGTGGACGCGGCCTACGGCTGCGGACTGCTGACCTCCCTGAAGAACCGGGACCGCATCGACGGCATCGAGCGCGCCGACTCGGTCACCGTCGACTACCACAAGTCCTTCTTCCAGCCGGTGAGTTCGTCCGCCGTGCTGGTCCGGGACGCGTCCACCCTGCGCCACGCCACGTACCACGCGGAGTACCTCAACCCGCGCCGCATGGTGCAGGAGCGCATCCCCAACCAGGTGGACAAGTCCCTCCAGACCACCCGGCGCTTCGACGCGCTCAAGCTGTGGATGACGCTGCGCGTGATGGGCGCGGACGGCATCGGCGAGCTCTTCGACGAGGTCTGCGACCTGGCGGCCGAGGGCTGGAAGCTGCTCGCCGCCGACCCGCGCTTCGACGTGGTCGTGGAGCCGTCCCTGTCCACCCTCGTTTTCCGCTACATCCCGGCCGCCGTCACCGACCCCGCCGAGATCGACCGCGCCAACCTGTATGCCCGCAAGGCCATTTTCGCCTCCGGCGACGCCGTCGTCGCGGGCACCAAGGTCGGCGGGCGCCACTACCTGAAGTTCACGTTGCTCAACCCCGAGACCACGACGGACGACATCGCCGCCGTACTCGGTCTGATCGCCGGCCATGCCGAGCAGTACCTGGGAGAGTCCCTTGACCGCGCTTCCTGAATCCCCCGCCAAGACATACGACTTCGTAGGGATCGGACTCGGCCCCTTCAACCTCGGTCTCGCCTGCCTCACCGAGCCGATCGCCGAACTGGACGGCGTCTTCCTGGAGTCGAAGCCCACCTTCGAGTGGCACTCCGGGATGTTCCTGGAGGGCGCGCACCTCCAGACCCCGTTCATGTCGGACCTGGTCACCCTCGCCGACCCCACCTCCCCGTACTCCTTCCTCAACTACCTGAAGGAATCGGGCCGTCTGTACTCGTTCTACATCCGCGAGAACTTCTACCCCCTGCGGGTCGAGTACGACGACTACTGCCGCTGGGCCGCGTCGAAACTCTCCAGCGTCCGCTTCAGCACGACGGTCGTGGAGGTGATGTACGACGAAGGGGCCGAGGTGTACGTCGTACGGACGCAGGCCGGTGAGGTGTTCCGCGCCCGGCACCTGGTCCTCGGCACGGGCACCCCGCCGTACATCCCGGAGGCCTGCGCGGGTCTCGGCGGCGACTTCATCCACAACTCCCGCTATGTGCACCACAAAGAGGAGTTGCAGCGCAAGGAGTCGATCACGCTGGTCGGCAGCGGCCAGTCCGCCGCCGAGATCTACTACGACCTGCTCAGCGAGATCGACGTCCACGGCTACCGGCTGAACTGGGTCACGCGCTCCCCGCGCTTCTTCCCGCTCGAGTACACCAAACTCACGCTGGAGATGACCTCCCCGGAGTACATCGACTACTTCCACGCGCTGCCCGAGCCGACCCGCTACCGCCTCCAGACGGAGCAGAAGGGCCTGTTCAAGGGCATCGACGGCGAGCTGATCGACGCGATCTTCGACCTGCTCTACCAGAAGAACATCGGCGGCCCGGTCCCGACCCGGCTGCTCACCAACTCCTCGCTGAACAGCGCGCGTCACGAGGACGGCACGTACACCCTGGGCCTGCGCCAGGAGGAGCAGGGCAAGGACTACGAGCTGCGCTCCCAGGGCCTGATCCTCGCCACCGGCTACAAGTACACCGAGCCCGAGTTCCTGAAGCCGGTCCGCGACCGGCTGCGCTACGACTCGCAGGGCAACTTCGACGTGGCCCGCAACTACGCCGTCGACACGACGGGACGTGGGGTCTTCCTGCAGAACGCGGGCGTCCACACGCACTCGATCACGTCCCCGGACCTCGGCATGGGCGCGTACCGCAACGCGTACATCATCCGAGAGCTGCTCGGCACCGAGTACTACCCGGTCGAAAAGACCATCGCGTTCCAGGAGTTCGCCATATGAGCACGATCACCGACATCGGTACGTTCACCATCCGCCCCCTCGACCCCACCGAGGACGCCGAGCTGCTGCACGGCTGGGTGACGCATCCCAAGGCCGCCTTCTGGATGATGCAGGACGCCAGACTCCAGGACGTCGAGCGCGAGTACATTGCGATCGCGGCCCACGAGCACCACGACGCGTTCCTGGGGCTGCTGGACGGTGAGCCCGTGTTCCTGATGGAGCAGTACGACCCCCGGTACGTCGAGCTGGTCGGCCTGTACCAGCCGGAGCCCGGCGATGTCGGCATGCACTTCCTGGTCGCGCCGACGAACACGCCCGTGCACGGCTTCACCCGGCAGGTGATCACCGCCGTCATGGAGCACCTGTTCGCGGACCCGGCGACCGCGCGGGTCGTGGTCGAGCCCGACGTACGCAACAAGGCGGTGCACGCCCTCAACGAAGCCGTCGGCTTCATACCCGAACGCGAGATCCAGAAGCCGGAGAAGAAGGCGTTGCTGAGCTTCTGCACTCGGGAGCAGTTCCAGAAGGCGGTGGCCGCATGACCCTCGCCGACACCGTCGCCCACCTCTCCCCCGAGCGCTGGGCCCGCGCCAACCGCCTGCTCATCCGCAAGGCGCTCGCCGAGTTCGCCCACGAGCGGCTGATCACTCCGGATCCGCAGGGCCAGGACCAGTACGTCGTCCGCAGCGACGACGGTCTCACCCGCTACCGCTTCACCGCCCGCCTCCACTCGCTCGACCACTGGCAGGTCGACGCCGAGTCGATCACCCGCCACCGGGACGGCAGCGAACTCCCACTCGCCGCCCTGGACTTCTTCATCGAGCTGAAGAAGTCGCTCGGCCTGAGCGACGAGGTCCTGCCCGTCTACCTGGAGGAGATCTCCTCCACCCTCTCGGGCACCTGCTACAAGCTCACCAAGCCGCAGATCCCGGTCGGCGAGCTGGTCCGCTCGGACTTCCAGGCCATCGAGACCGGCATGACCGAGGGCCACCCCTGCTTCGTCGCCAACAACGGGCGGCTCGGCTTCGGGGTGCACGAGTACCTCTCGTACGCCCCCGAGACCGCGAACCCGATCCGTCTGGTGTGGCTGGCCGCGCACCGCTCGCGGGCCGCGTTCACGGCGGGTGTGGGCATCGAGTACGAGTCGTTCGTGCGCGAGGAGCTGGGCGCGGAGACGGTCGAGCGGTTCGCCGGAACCCTCACGGACCAGGGCCTCGACCCCGACGACTACCTCCTCGTCCCCGTCCACCCCTGGCAGTGGTGGAACAAGCTCTCCGTGACCTTCGCCGCCGAGGTCGCCCAGCGGCACCTCGTCTGCCTCGGCGAGGGCGACGACGAGTACCTGGCGCAGCAGTCGATCCGGACGTTCTTCAACAAGAGCGCGCCGGAGAAGCACTACGTGAAGACGGCTCTCTCCGTCCTCAACATGGGCTTCATGCGCG
The DNA here is from genome assembly GCF_055569295.1 of Streptomyces sp. NPDC029292. Taxonomy (NCBI): domain Bacteria; kingdom Bacillati; phylum Actinomycetota; class Actinomycetes; order Kitasatosporales; family Streptomycetaceae; genus Streptomyces; species Streptomyces sp. NPDC029292. The sequence continues at coordinate 205,440 of NZ_JBVHXR010000012.1, read as the reverse complement.
GGCTTTCCGCCGCGTACATGGAGGCGACCCCGGCGATCAACGACTGGCTCGCCCAGCTCGTCGAGAACGACCCGGTGCTGAAGTCCACCGGCCTGTCGGTCATCCGCGAGCGGGCCGCCGTCGGCTACCGGCACCTGGAGTACGAGGCCGCCACCGACCGCTACTCGCCGTACCGCAAAATGCTCGCCGCCCTGTGGCGCGAGAGCCCGGTGCCCTCGCTCCAGGAGGGCGAGACCCTGGCGACGATGGCCTCCCTCGTGCACGTCGACCACGAGGGCGCGTCCTTCGCGGGCGCGCTGATCGAGCGGTCGGGCCTGAACCCCGTGGAGTGGCTGCGCCGCTACCTCCGGGCCTACTTCACGCCCCTGCTGCACAGCTTCTACGCGTACGACCTCGTCTACATGCCGCACGGCGAGAACGTCATCCTGGTTCTCAAGGACGGCGCCGTACAGCGCGCGATCTACAAGGACATCGCCGAGGAGATCGCCGTCATGGACCCGCAGGCGGTGCTGCCGCCCATGGTCGAGCGGATCCGCGTCGAGGTCCCCGAGGACAAGAAACTCCTGTCGATCTTCACGGACGTCTTCGACTGCTTCTTCCGCTTCCTGGCGGCGAACCTCGACACCGAGGGCATCCTCGACGAGGACGTCTTCTGGCGGACGGTCGCCGAGGCCGTGCGCGCGTACCAGGACACGACGCCCGAACTCGCCGACAAATTCCGGCAGTACGACATGTTCGCGCCGGAGTTCTCGCTGTCCTGTCTCAACCGTCTCCAGCTGCGCAACAACAAGCAGATGGTGGACCTCGCCGACCCGTCCGGAGCCCTCCAGCTCGTCGGCAGCCTGAAGAACCCGATCGCGGGTCTCTGACGCACGGCCCCTGCGCGGGGTCTGTGAAGCCGGGTGGGGCTCAGGAGACGGTCCTCCTGAGCCCCACCTCCGTACCTACGCGCTGGGCCAGGGAACCTGGGGCGACTTGTAGTAGCCGATCCCCAGTGCGTCCCAGCGCGGCCCCTGCGCCGCGAGCCGCACCTTGTACGTGTCCCAGTCGTGCGTCGAGGCGGGCGACCAGCCGAGCTCGGCCGCACCGGGCAGGCGCGGGAACGCCATGTAGTCGATGTGGGCGGAGTTCACGATCGTCTCCGTCCACAGCGGCGCCTCGACACCCCGGATCGCCGAACTCGGGGCGCCCGGAATGTAGTTGCCCGGGTCCCAGTCGTACGCCCGCTTCACTTCCACCAGGCCCGCCCAGTCTTGGCCCAGCGGGGTGTCCGCGGTGTACTTCATGTCAAGGTAGATCCGGTCGGCCGGCGACAGCACGAGACCGGTCCCGTTCTGCGCGGCCTTCGCGACCTGCGCCTTCTCCTCGGCACTGGTGTCGTCGAGCCCCCAGTACTGCGCGATGGCGCCCTTCGCCGGGGTCGCCCCGGTCAGCTGGTGCCAGCCGATCACCGTCTTGCCGTACTTGGCGACTAGAGGCTGCACCTTGTCCATGAAGGTCACGTAGTCGGCGTGGCTCGTGGAGTGCGCCTCGTCGCCGCCAATGTGGAGGTAGCGGCCCGGCGTGATCGCGGCCAGCTCCCTGATCACGTCGTCCACGAAGTCGTACGTCACCTGCTTCGACACGCACAGCGAGCTGAAGCCGACGTCCGTGCCGGTGTAGAGCGGCGGCGCGGTCCCGTCGCAGTTCAGCTGCGCATACGAGGCGAGCGCGGCGTTGGTGTGCCCCGGCATGTCGATCTCCGGGACGACCTCCAGATAGCGCGAGGCGGCGTACTGGACGATCTCCTTGTACTGGGCCTTGGTGTAGGAGCCGCCCTGCCCGCCGCCGACCTGCGTGGAGCCGCCGTACGTGGCGAGCCGCGGCCAGGAGTCGATGGCGATGCGCCAGCCCTGGTCGTCGCTCAGGTGCAGATGCAGCTTGTTGACCTTGTAGAGCGCCAACTCGTCGATGTAGCGCTTGACCTGGGCGACGGTGAAGAAGTGCCGGGAGACGTCGAGCATCGCGCCGCGGTAGCCGTAGCGCGGGATGTCCTTGATGGTGCCGCCGGCGACCAGCCAGGGGCCGGGCTGTGCGGAGTTCTTCTCGACGGAGGCCGGGAGGAGCTGGCGCAGGGTCTGGACGCCGTGGAAGAGCCCGGCCGGCTTGGCGGCCGTGACGGTGACTCCCGACGTGCCGCTGTCGAGGCGGTAGCCCTCGTCGCCCAGGCTCTTGGCGCCGAACCGGAGTTGGATGCCGCCGTCGCCGTGCGAGGTGACCGGCAGGCGGTATCCGGTGGAGGGCCGCAGGATGTCCGCGAGGTACTCGCCGACCCGGCGGGCCTCGCGCGAGTCGTCGACACGGATGCGGGTGTCACCGGTGATGCGGTACGAGGATCCGCTCGCGTGGACCGAGGCGGGGGCCGGGACCACCTGGCCGAGCGGCGTCGCGGTGCGACCGGCCGCCGAGGGTGCCGCGCCGACGACGGAGATACCGGCAGCCGCCACGAGCAGCAGCGTACCGAGAAGGCGGGGCGTTCTGTGCTGTCTCACATGCGCTCCCTTCGAATGGGTATAGACCACTCTCCCGCAGACCCGGTGAAACAATCCCCCTCATGGCGGAAATCATCCAGCGCGACGGCACCTGGACCTTCGACGGCGACGCCCTGCGACTGACACCGGGACGCGACAAGAACGTCAGCCTGCTCCGCAAGAACCTGGGTGAACTGACCGTCCCCCTGGGCGCGTTGGCGGGTGTCTCCTTCGAGAAGGGCAAGAAGACCGGACGGCTCAGGCTCCGGCTGCGCGACGGCGCCGACCCGCTCCTCCAGGCGACCGGCGGCAAGCTCGCGGAGCCGAACGACCCGTACCAGCTCACCGTCGAGTCCGACCGCTACGGAGTCGCCGAGTACGTCGTGGACGAGGTGCGCAACGCGCTGCTCCTGGACCAGGTGCCGTCCGACCCGGTCGACAGCTATCTGCTGCCGGGGCCCGCCGTGCCGCTGTCCGCCTCCGCCGGTGACGGCACGGCGAGCTTCGACGGCGAGCACGTACGCCTGGAGTGGAACTGGAAGACGGAGGACGCCAAGTCGGCCGCGGGCGCCCGCTCGCTCGCCCTGACGGACATCACGGCCGTCGAGTGGCACCCCGCGGTCGGCCTGGAGAACGGCTGTCTCCGCTTCACCGTGCGCGGCGCGGAGACCAAGGCCCCGCCGAAGTACGACCCCAACTCCGTGGAGCTGTGGGGCTTCAAGAAGGATCCGCTGATGGCGCTTGTCGCGGCGGCGGTGCAGGCGCGGTTGCCGCATCCGACGGCGCCGCCCGCCGTGACGGGCGTACCGTCGAAGGAGCTGCCAGCGTCCCCCGAGCCCCCCGCCGAGGCCGACCACGACGCCCTGCTGCGCCGCCTGCGGGAGCTCGGCGAGCTGCACCAGGCGGGCGTCCTGACGGACGAGGAGTTCACGCTGGCCAAGCAGGCGGTCCTCAAAAGGATGTGAGGACCGCCCGTCACCGGCGTGCCCCGCCTTCCGGGCACACCGGCGTACTCAGCGCACCCGGCGTGCCACCGTGAAACTGTCGATCTCCGCGCCCGTCTCGGCGATGCCCCGCACCTTCAGTGTGGCCAGGTGGCCCTTGGGCGCGGGTGTCACGTCGACGCGCAGGAACGAGTAGTTGAGGTAGCGCACCCGCGACCAGGCGACCGTCTCGTTCTGCTTGCCGTCCTTCGTGTTGATGAACGAGGCCACGGAGTCGACCTTGTTCTCGTGGCCCTCGTACGTCTCCGGGGCGGAGAACGCGTACAGGCTGCGGCCCGCCGCGCCGGCCGTCGCGTAGACGACTCCGTCCGTCTCCGGGTATGCGGTGCCGCCGATCGGCAGCTCCTTGGAGACCTTGTTGCCCTTGATGACGTCGGTGCGCTCGTACTGGTGGTTGTGGCCGTTGATCACCAGGTCGACGGTGTACTTCTCGAACAGCGGCACCCACTCCTGGCGCACGCCCCCCTCCGAGGCGTGCGCGGTCGAGGTGCAGTACGCGCAGTGGTGGAAGAAGATCACGACGAAGTCGATGCCGCTGGTGGCCCGGTACTTCTTGAGCCGGCTCTCCAGCCATTTCGTCTGCGTTCCACCGGAAATGCCCAGGTTCGCGGGGATCTCGAAGGACACGTCGTTGGCGTCCAGCGAGATGACCGCCGTGTTGCCGTGCACGAAGGAGTAGACGCCGGGCAGGTTCGCCTTGTCGGGCCCGTTCTCCGGGAGCTGCCAGCGGGCCTCCTCGCCGCCGTAGCCGTTGGGCGAGTACCAGGCCTCCATGTCGTGGTTGCCGTACGAGACCATCCACGGCACCTGCTTGGCGACCGACTCGGTCTGCGCGAGGAACTGGTCCCAGGTGCGCGAGTCGAATCCGGTGTCGGCGGTCTTGCCCGCGCCCGACGGGTCGGCGTACGCGATGTCGCCGGCGTGCAGGTGGAAGGCGGGGTTCTGGCCGAGCAGCAGGCTGTTGTTGGCGAGGCCGTGGTAGCCGACGCCCTCGTCACCGAAGGCCGTGAAGGTGAAGGGCTTGGCCTGCGCGGGCGCGGTGGTGAAGGTGCCGAGGGTGCCCGCGAGGTGCGCGGCCGCCGGGTCGAAGCCGTCGTGACCGACGCCGTAGTAGTAGGTCTTGCCCGGGCGCAGGTGGGTGAGCCGGGCGTGCAGGTAGTACTGCGTGTGGTCGCCGCTCGCGCCGACGCCGGCCGGGGTGTAGAGGGAGCGGACCTCGGCCTCGATCTTGCGGGAGAGGTCCCAGGGGCGGGCGCCGATGCGTATGTAGGGCTTGCTGACCGCGACCGGGACCTGCCAGGAGACGGTCATCTCGGTGCGGGGGTCGGCGCCGTAGGCGAGGTGCCGGGCGAAGGGGGCGACGAGTGCGCCGTCCACCTTCTCGGTGCTCGCGGCCGTCCGCTGGGCGGGAACCGCGGCCTGTGCGGTCGCGCCCGGCACGAAGGCGCCACCCGCGACGGCGCCCAGGGTCACGGCGCCGCCTCTGATCATGTTGCGCCGCGAGAACTTGGCGCGGAGATACTCGTGCTGCTCTGCCATGCTCATCCGCTCGGCGAGCTTCTCCGGTACGCCCATGCGTGGAGTGTCCATGGCTCCAGAAGTTGCTCCCAGCAATCGACGCGGCGCAAGACACAGGATGGACAGCTTGCAAACAGCCCCCCATAAGAGTTTCAACAGTCAGTTGCCCGAAATCGGGCAGGATTCTTGCGAATCGACTTCTCGTACTCCAGGATCAACGGGTGCACGACGAACTTGTTGATCATCTGACGCGATCCACGCCCCTGAACCGGGGCGAGGCGCTGCGGGTGATCCAGGACGTGCTCGCCTACTTCGACGAGACGACCGAGGAGTACGTCCGTCGCCGCCACCGCGAGCTCCAGGCCCAGGGTCTGGTCAACGCGACGATCTTCGAACGGATCGAGGCGGACCTGAAGTACCGCGCGGTCGCGCCGCCGGAGCTCACGCTCAGGCAGCTGCGCCGCATTGTCTACGGCTGAGGAACCTGACTTATATGTGCGGAATCGTCGGATATATCGGCAAGCGTGATGTCGCTCCGCTGCTGCTCGAAGGCCTCCAGCGCCTGGAGTACCGCGGCTACGACTCCGCGGGCATCGTGGTCACGACCCCCAAGTCGGCCGGCCTGAAGATGGTCAAGGCCAAGGGCCGGGTCCGTGACCTGGAGGCCAAGGTCCCGGCACGCTTCAAGGGCACCACCGGCATCGCCCACACCCGCTGGGCCACTCACGGCGCCCCCTCCGACGTGAACGCGCACCCCCACATGTCCGGGGACAACAAGGTCGCCGTCGTCCACAACGGCATCATCGACAACGCCTCCGACCTGCGCAAGAAGCTCGAGGCCGACGGCGTCGAGTTCCTCTCCGAGACCGACACCGAGGTCCTCACCCACCTGATCGCCCGCGCCCAGGCCGAGAAGCTCGAGGACAAGGTCCGCGAGGCCCTCCGGGTGATCGAGGGCACGTACGGCATCGCCGTGCTGCACGCCGACTTCCCCGACCGCATCGTGGTGGCCCGCAACGGCTCCCCGGTCGTCCTCGGCATCGGCGAGAAGGAGATGTTCGTCGCGTCCGACGTCGCCGCGCTGGTCACCCACACCCGGCAGATAGTGACCCTGGACGACGGCGAGATGGCCACCCTCAAGGCCGACGACTTCCGTACGTACACCACCGAGGGCACCCGGACGACGTCCGAGCCGACCACCGTGGAGTGGGAGGCCGAGTCGTACGACATGGGCGGCCACGACACGTACATGCACAAGGAGATCCACGAGCAGGCCGACGCCGTGGACCGCGTGCTGCGCGGCCGCATCGACGACCGGTTCTCCACCGTGCACCTCGGCGGCCTGAACCTGGACGCCCGCGAGGCGCGTGCCGTGCGCCGCGTGAAGATCCTCGGCTGCGGCACCTCGTACCACGCGGGCATGATCGGCGCCCAGATGATCGAGGAGCTGGCCCGCATCCCCGCGGACGCCGAGCCCGCCTCCGAGTTCCGCTACCGCAACGCGGTCGTCGACCCCGACACGCTGTACGTGGCCGTGTCCCAGTCCGGTGAGACCTACGACGTCCTCGCGGCCGTCCAGGAGCTGAAGAGGAAGGGCGCGCGGGTCCTTGGCGTGGTCAACGTCGTCGGCTCGGCGATCGCCCGTGAGGCGGACGGCGGCATGTACGTCCACGCGGGCCCCGAGGTCTGCGTCGTCTCGACGAAGTGCTTCACCAACACCACCGTCGCCTTCGCGCTGCTCGCGCTGCACCTCGGCCGCACGCGTGACCTCTCGGTCCGCGACGGCAAGCGGATCATCGAGGGTCTGCGCAAGCTCCCTTCCCAGATCTCCGAGATCCTGGAGCAGGAGGACGAGATCAAGAAGCTGGCCGCGGAGTACGCCGAGGCCCGCTCGATGCTCTTCATCGGCCGCGTCCGGGGCTACCCGGTGGCCCGCGAGGCCTCGCTGAAGCTCAAGGAGGTCTCGTACATCCACGCCGAGGCCTACCCGGCCTCCGAGCTCAAGCACGGCCCGCTGGCGCTCATCGAGCCCGCCCTGCCGACGGTCGCGATCGTCCCCGACGACGACCTCCTGGAGAAGAACCGCGCCGCCCTGGAGGAGATCAAGGCTCGCAGCGGCAAGATCCTCGCGGTCGCGCACCAGGAGCAGGAGAAGGCCGACCAGACGATCGTCGTCCCGAAGAACGAGGACGAGCTCGACCCGATCCTCATGGGCATCCCGCTGCAACTCCTCGCTTACCACACGGCGTTGGCACTGGGACGGGACATCGACAAGCCGCGCAACCTGGCGAAGTCGGTGACGGTGGAATAAGTCCTGCCGTACGGAGGGCAGTTGCCGTCACGTGAACATGAACGATCCCCTGCGTGCCCTCAAGCGCACAGGGGGGTCGCCCTTCAAGGGCAAAGGCCGGGGCCGCCCATTACCGTTCCTGAGCAGCGAGCAGGACTGAGTCCTCGCTCACCGGCACGCCCCGAACGGTCTTGGGCGCACTGGTCCTCCGCTTTCGCGTCCTGGTCGGCGACGCATATCCCGTATGCGGTCCGTTCCAGGTGGGCGGAATCCCTCACGACCTGGCCATGTGAGTGTGGCCAGAGGCGACGGGGAGGCCCCGAACCATCTCGCTGGTGGAGCGGGGGCCCCGACTGCTGACGCCACACCGGCGTCCCAGATCGCATGCATAACCTACGCACACCCCGCCAGGCAGGCATACAGATCGTCACACCATCCACTCGATCGTGCCGAGTTCGGCAATACGGCTTGCGTGACCAGCGAATTCGAGTCTTCACGAACGACCCCCTGCACGCGCCACCAAGCGCACAGGGGGTCGTTTTCTCAAGGGTCAGGGGCGCCCATCCCCCGACCCGCGCCTGCCTCAACCGGTGACCGTCACTCCCCGGCCGGCGGCGCGATCACTTCGGCGTGGCCGAAGTCGAGGGCCACCAGGGTGAGCCCAAGAGCGAGATGGCCGAGAGGCGGCGTAGCGCTTCCCGCGGAGACGTCATTGTCCACGGCGGGCTCCCTTCATGCATGTGCAGTTGTGCTGCGTGGTACCGGCCGTGCGGTTGGTCCGGCGACCGGTATGTACCCTTCACAAGGGCACAAACCACCTCTACGCGCGAGTAGATTTACGCCGCGCCACACGGGAGTCGACCGCACCCGTGTCTCATCCCACCTGGAACGACGGCCAGTTGACGGCCCGTTACGGAATGACGATGACCGGGCGCTGCGCGCGCTTCGCGAGCCTGCCGGCGACCGAGCCGAAGATGCGCCCGACGATGCCGTGCGTGGAGCCGACGACGATCGCGTCCGCCTCGTACTCCCGCCCCACCTCTTCGAGTTCGTGGCAGATGTCGCCGCCGCGCTCGACGAGGATCCACGGCACCTCGGCCAGATATTCGGCGCAGGCGAGTTCGAGTCCGAGCACCTCGGTGCGGTGGTCCGGCACGTCGACGAAGACCGGTGGCTCGCAGCCCGCCCACACCGTGGTGGGCAGCCTGTTGGCGACGTGCACGATGATCAGGCCCGAGCCGGAGCGGTGGGCCATGCCGATCGCGTAGGCGAGGGCACGCTCGCTGGACGTCGAGCCGTCGAAACCGACGACGACGCCGTGCTTGAAGGCGGGATCGCAGGACTGGCGGAGTTCTTCCGCCGCCAGGGGCTCGGCCGCCGTGGGATCGGCGAGCGGGCGCTTGCGGTCCGCGGGATCGAAGAATTCGTGACCGGCCATGGATATCTCGGCGTTTTGATCCTTGTGGGTGGGTCGACAACGTGCGGCAGAACAGTGCCCGGGCTGTCCGGGAATCATCTTCCCAACCCCATACCCCCAAGGGTACGGCGGCACGCCTCCTCTGCCCAGATCCCGCACGCGCTACGCGGCGTTCCCCGGAGCATGCATGAGAGGCGCCCGTAACGCAATGGTTGCTGCCCCGTACAGGCGGTTTGCACAGGGTTCACCCAGGTACGGGTCCCTCCGGTCCGCGCCGGAGCCCTCCGCGGCCCGCACGCTGCCGGCGGGGCAGTGACCGACCGGTCGAACACGCGTTGAACCGGTCAGCGATCGCCATGGGAGCACTGGAGTACTAGGGAGCACAGCGTGCCTGGACCCGAGACCGCGTCCCGCTCCTCCTCCGGAGCGCACTCCGCCCCGCCCCCCGTGCCGGACACCGCGAGCGAGGTGGTGCGCTGGGCGGCCTTCAGCTGTGTACTGGTCCCCGTGGTCCTCGTCTGGTACGGCACCTCGCTCGCCGGAGCGGCCGGAACAGCCCTGGGCCTGGCGGCCGTGACCGGGGTCTGCAGGATGCTGTTGAGACAGTCCGAGCGGGTCGCCGCGCGCCTGCGTGCGGAGGAGCGCTCCCCGCACCGCGCGCGGCACGGCAGAAGCGGCCCGCACGCTCCGACCGGCCCGCGCACCACGCCCGGCCCCCGCGGCAGAAGCGGCCCGCACGGTGTGACCGGCATGACCGGCGGGCACGGTCGGGGTGGTGCGGGGGCGCACAGAGGCGGTAGGCATAGTGACGGAAGCAAGCCGATCGACTGACCGGTTTGTGCGCACGCCTACGTTTCTTTTCAGCCAACTTCGGCCTACCGCACATCCCTTGCTCGAACGACCCCCCAACCCCAGTTCGACCTGCACTGAAAGGGGTAGGGGAGGCGCGCGCACCCTACGGGGATTGGCCACTGACACGAGGCGCACTTCCCTGCACGGCCCACGAGTGCAACGCTTCGTGATCGAATGCTTCACGCCAAGTTGCCATGTCGACATTCTGCCGAGTGCCGATCTGGTCACCTTGGTGCCACGGGACGCAGTAGATTCGATCTTGACTGTCGTACGGCGGGGGACTCGTGCAGGACCGAGGGGAAACGTGCAGGAGCGACACAACCGAGGAGCCGCGACCACCGAGGGGGGCTTAGCAGGATGAGCCACGACTCCACTGCCGCGCCGGAAGCCGCGGCCCGGAAACTTTCCGGGCGACGCCGCAAGGAGATCGTCGCGGTGCTGCTGTTCAGCGGCGGCCCCATCTTCGAAAGTTCCATACCGCTGTCGGTGTTCGGGATTGACCGCCAGGACGCCGGCGTGCCGCGCTACCGACTTCTGGTGTGCGCCGGAGAGGAAGGCCCGCTGCGGACCACAGGGGGCCTGGAACTCACCGCGCCACATGGCCTGGAGGCGATCGCGCGGGCAGGCACGGTCGTCGTGCCCGCCTGGCGGTCGATCACCTCGCCGCCACCGGAGGACGCGCTCGACGCGCTGCGCCGGGCACACGAAGAGGGCGCGCGCATAGTCGGGCTGTGCACCGGCGCCTTCGTGCTGGCCGCGGCCGGACTGCTGGACGGCCGACCGGCGACGACGCACTGGATGTACGCGCCGACGCTGGCCAAGCGCTATCCGTCCGTGCACGTCGATCCGCGCGAGCTGTTCGTCGACGACGGTGATGTGCTGACGTCGGCGGGTACCGCGGCCGGAATCGACCTCTGCCTCCACATCGTGCGCACGGATCACGGCAACGAGGCGGCCGGAGCACTGGCCCGCCGCCTTGTCGTGCCCCCGCGCCGCAGCGGCGGTCAGGAGCGCTACCTCGATCGATCTTTACCAGAGGAGATCGGCGCCGACCCCCTCGCGGAGGTCGTCGCCTGGGCGCTGGAGCACCTGCACGAGCAGTTCGACGTCGAGACGCTGGCGGCACGCGCGTACATGAGCCGCCGCACCTTCGACCGCCGCTTCCGCTCGCTGACGGGGAGCGCTCCCCTGCAGTGGCTGATCACTCAGCGCGTCCTGCAGGCGCAGCGACTGCTCGAGACCTCCGACTACTCGGTCGACGAGGTCGCGGGCCGCTGCGGCTTCCGCTCACCGGTCGCGCTGCGGGGTCACTTCCGGCGCCAGCTCGGCTCGTCGCCGGCCGCGTACCGGGCGGCGTACCGCGCCCGTCGTCCGCAGGCCGAGCGGCCGTCGGACACGGACGGCTCGGCGGGTTCCTCGGGACCACCACCCTCGCTGAACCCGGAGGGCGCGCTGCCGATGCAGACCCGCCGTACCGCGGCCGCCGGCGCTCTGGGCCCGGCAGCGTCGTCCGCGTCGCTGCCCACGGACCCGGGCAAGCACGGCCCGGACCTGTACGCGGCGGGACGGCCGAGCCTGCCGGGACAGCGCAGCGCGCCGTAGCGCTCCGCAGTACGCCGTAGTACGCCCGGTACGACGGATCGAGGGCCCGCGCCTTTGGGTGCGGGCCCTCGCCCGTGCGCACGGGAGGTCCGCCCGGCCTGAGCGGGCCGTAGGGTGAGACACATGAACGATCGCATGGTGTGGATCGACTGCGAGATGACCGGGCTCTCGCTGTCGGAAGACGCGCTCATCGAGGTGGCCGCGCTGGTCACCGACTCGGAGCTGAACGTGCTCGGCGAAGGCGTGGACATCGTGATCCGCCCGCCGGACGCGGCGCTGGAGACGATGCCCGAGGTGGTGCGCACGATGCACACCGCGTCCGGCCTCCTCGACGAGCTGGCCGCGGGCACGACCCTGGCGGACGCCGAGGAGCAGGTCCTGTCCTACGTGCGTGAGCACGTCAAGGAGCCGGGCAAGGCCCCGCTGTGCGGAAACTCGGTCGGCACGGACCGCGGCTTCCTGCTCCGGGACATGCCCACCCTTGAGGACTACCTCCACTACCGCATCGTGGACGTCTCCTCCGTCAAGGAGCTGGCCCGCCGCTGGTATCCCCGGGCGTACTTCAACAGCCCGGAGAAGAACGGCAACCACCGCGCCCTCGCCGACATCCGCGAATCCATCGCCGAGCTCCGCTACTACCGCGAGGCGATCTTCGTCCCGCAGCCCGGCCCCGACTCGGACACCGCCCGCACCATCGCGGCCAAGTACGTCCTGCCCGCCGAATAGGCCTTTGACGGGGCCCTGATGGGCCCCCGTAAAAGCCGGGCGCGAGCACCCCTTCGGACCCTGTACACTTTTTCTCGGCCGGTCAGGGAAACCAAGACCGGACATGGTGGGTGTAGCTCAGCTGGTAGAGCACCTGGTTGTGGTCCAGGATGCCGCGGGTTCAAGTCCCGTCACTCACCCTGAGTAATCAGCCGGTGGCCTGTTCGAACAGGTCACCGGCTGATTGCGTTCCGGGCCACCGCAGGGGCACCCGAGTCCCGGTCCCGGGCCCGGTCCCGAGACATAGGCTCACGCGATGACCGAGCCCCACGTGACCGCCGGCACCATCCGCACCGCCTGCCTCGACCTCCTCCCCCTGCGCGTCGAGCACGCCGAGGAGATGGCCGAGGTACTGGCCGACCCGGCGCTGCACACGTTCATCGGCGGCACCCCCGCCACCCCGGAAGCCCTGCGCTCACGCTACGAACGCCTGGTCGCGGGCTCCCCCGACCCGGACGTCTGCTGGCACAACTGGGTGCTCCGGCTCCGTGCGGGCGACTGCCTGGTGGGCACGGTTCAGGCGACGGTCGCGGGGGATGTCGCGGAGATCGCCTGGATGGTGGGCACGGCCTGGCAAGGGCAGGGGTTCGCCGTGGAGGCAGCGCGGGCACTGGTCGGCCGGCTGGGCGAGGAGCCACGTGTCCGCACGGTCGTCGCCCACGTCCACCCGGACCACCGCGCGTCCGCGGCCGTCGCCGCAGCGGCGGGGCTGACCCCGACCGGGACGTTCCATGACGGCGAAGTCCGGTGGGAACTGCCGATACAGGCGTGACCTCACACGCCCTGACGCGCATGGGCCGCACGCCACGCGTCGGCGAAACGGTGGACGTTCTCGAAGCGGTCGTCGGGATCGGCGCGGGTGGCGCGGACGATCACCGCCTGCTGGGCCGGGGTGCCCCGCCAGGCGCGTTCCTCGTCGCCCGCGTCCAGGAGCAGCCGGGCGGTGCGGCCCAGGGTGAACACGGTCGTACGGGTGTCGATGACCGACCCGCGTACGAACTCCTCGGGGGCCATGAACCGCCGGGAGCCCGGCAGGCGTTCCTCCTCGACCACGAACGGGCCCGGCCGGTACTCGTCGAGGTCGACCAGGTGCGCCACGTCGGCGGCGAAGTCGTACAGCAGCGCGCCGTCGTAGAAGTCGACCGCCACATGGCCGGCGGCCTCCACCGCGAGATGGGCGTCCAGGACCCGTTCGAAGGCGCGGAGCACCCGGGTGGCGGGCAGGGCACGGAAGCGGGCCATCGGGCTGCCAGGAGTCGTACGGTCCCGGTGGCCGCGCGCGGTGGGGTGGTACAGCACCTCGCCGTCCCGCCAGGGCATCACCACCGCCCAGCCGCCGCCCCGTACGGCGATCCGGTGGACCTGCGGAACGATGGCCCGGTGCCGTACAGCCCGGTGGAACGCCCAGCCGCGTTCGAGCGACCGCCGTGCGCAGTCGGTGACGGACTCCTTGACGAACCACCGCGCCCCGTCGAGCAGCCGCACCCCGTACGACACGCACCCCGAGTCCTGCTCGCGGAACGCCCTGAACACCTCACCGACCCGGCCCAGGTGCGGCTCCACGGCGAGGACTTCGTCAACTCCCAGCAAGGGGTGCAGGACCATGCCGTCAGCCTGCCTCATTAGGCTGCCGCCATGTGGAGAGAAGCGGCGGAACGAGCTTGCGCCGAAGCCGAGTTCACGCTCCCTGTCGACGCGGCCGCACTGGCCGCGGCGGAGCGGCGGCTGGGGTGCGGGCTGCCCGCCGGGCTCGCCGGGCTGTTGCGGGAGACCGACGGTGTCGTGGGACTCGACGGGACGGACACGGTCTGGCCCCTGGAGCGGATCGTCGAGGAGAATCTGTTCTTCCGGTCGGACCCGGAGTTCGCCGGGCTGTACATGCCCTTCGAGCCGCTGCTCTTCTTCGGGGACAACGGGGGCGGTGACCGGTTCGCGTTCGTCCGGACACCCCCGCGCGACGACATCTTCGTATGGGATCACGAGGACGACAGCCGCCGGTGGGCCGCCCGGGACCTGCGGGACTACCTCGGGCGGGCACTCGGCAGCGACGGGGAGGACTGGTACCGGTAGGCGACCGCCACCCGGTTGACGTCACGCGGACACCCCCCGCGCGACGACATCCGTGTCACCCCGCCCGCGTCACGACGACGCCCGCACCACCAGCTCCGTGGGCAGCACGACCTGGCGTTTCTCCAACTCCCGTGACACCGCCGGGCGGCGGTCCGCGATCTCGCCCAGGAGGAGGTCGATCATGGCGCGGCCCATCTCCTGGATCGGCTGGCGGACGCTGGTCAGGGGCGGGTCCATGTGGCGGGCGATCGCCGAGTCGTCGTAGCCGACGAGGGCGACGTCGTCGGGTATGCGGCGGCCCGCCTCGCGCAGGACCTGGCGGGCACCGGCCGCCATGACGTCGGAGCCCGCGAAGACCGCGTCGAGGTCGGGACAGCGCTCCAGGAGCGTGGTCATCGCGCGGCGGCCGCCCTCCTCCGTGAAGTCGCCGGGGACGATCAGCCGGTCGTCCACCGGGCGGCCCGCGTCGAGCAGCGCCTCCCGGTAGCCGTCCACGCGGCGCTGGGCGCCGAAGACGTCGAGGCGGCCGGCGAGGTGGACGATCGAGCGGCACCCCCTGTCGATCAGGTGTTCGACAGCCGCACGGCCTCCGCCGTAGTTGTCGGAGTCCACGGACGGCAGCGTCTCCTCCGCCGAGCGGCGGCCGCTGATCACCGCCGGGATCTCCAGCTGGGAGAGCAGGTCGGGCAGCGGGTCGTCCGCGTGGACCGAGACCAGCAGGACGCCGTCCACCCGGTGCGCCGCCAGGTACTGGGCGAGGCGGCGGCGCTCCCGGTCACTGCCCGCGAAGATCAGCAGCAGCTGCATCTCGGTCTCGGAGAGCTCCGCGCCCACACCCCGCAGCATGTCCGAGAAGTACGGCTCCGCGAAGAAGCGGGTCTCCGGCTCGGGGACGACGAGGGCGATGGCGTCCGTGCGGTTGGCGGCGAGGGCGCGGGCCGCCGTGTTGGGGACGTAGCCGAGTTCCGCGACCGCCGCCTCGACGGCGGCGCGGGTCGCGTCACTGACCCGCGGGGAGCCGTTGATCACCCGGGAGACCGTGCCGCGGCCCACACCGGCGCGCGCGGCGACCTCCTCCAGGGTCGGCCGCCCGCCGCCCCGGCCCCGCGCTCCGTGGCTTGCCATGGTCCGCCTCCCGTCGACATCGCGCGCTCCGCGACTGGCCTGGAATCTAACAGTCCCGTTCATGGACAGGGGCCCGGTGACGGTGCCGATGCCGCCGGGGCCGCCGGCCGGCGCCGAGAAGTCGTACCGACACGAGCCAACTCGCCCGCCCCGCACTACCCTTCGACCCCGTCCCCCGAGTTAGTTAACAGGCCGATAACTGAACGCATCTCTCCGCGTCCGCTCCCTTGACACCCCCGCACGAACCGACGACTCTTCAACACATCACCTGTGGGAGCGCTCCCACGGTACCTGACACATACACATCCCGCACGTTCCCCGCCCGAGCCGCCGCGAGAAACAACGGGCCCAACAGTGCAGTTGGCCGGGGGGTCGGCACGTCAGGCAACAGGAGGACGCAATGCGCACGAGTACCCGACGGTCCCGCCGGCTGATGGCCCTGGCGGCCGTCGCCGCGCTGACGACGGGGTTGCTGGCCGGCTGCTCCAAGGACTCGGACGACAACTCGTCGAACACGGACGGCGGTGGCGGTGGCGGCAAGACCACGCTGACCATCGGCACCTTCGGTGTCTTCGGCTACAAGCAGGCCGGCCTCTACGACGAGTACATGAAGCTGCACCCGGACATCTCCATCAAGGAGAACGTCACCACCAAGACCGAGGTGTACTGGCCCAAGACCCTCACCCGTCTGCAGGCCGGTTCCGGTACCGACGACATCCAGGCGATCGAGGTCGGCAACGTCACGGAGGCCGTGCAGACGCAGGCCGACAAGTTCGTCGACCTCGGCAAGGAGGTCGACAAGTCCCAGTGGCTGGACTGGAAGAACGCACAGGCCACCACCAAGGACGGCAAGCTGATCGGGCTCGGCACCGACATCGGCCCGATGGCGATCTGCTACCGCAAGGACCTGTTCAAGAAGGCCGGTATCGAGACGGACCGCACCAAGCTCGCCGCGCAGTGGAAGGGCGACTGGTCCAAGTTCGTCGACCTCGGCAAGGACTACATGAAGAAGGCGCCGAGCGGCACCAAGTTCGTGGACTCCGCCTCCTCGGTCTACAACGCGGCGCTGGGCGGCGAGAGCGAGCGCTACTACGACAAGGACGGCAACGTCATCTGGGACAAGTCCACGGGCGTGAAGAACGCCTGGAACGCCGCGATGGAGGTGGCGACCAGCAACATGTCGGCGAAGCTGAAGCAGTTCGAGGACCCGTGGAACAAGGCCCTCTCCAACGCCAGCTTCGCCACGGTGGCCTGCCCCGCGTGGATGATCGGCTACATCGAGCAGAAGTCCGGTGACTCGGGCAAGGGCAACTGGGACGTGGCGGCGGCGCCGACCGCGGCCAACTGGGGCGGCTCGTTCATCGGCGTGCCGACGGCGGGCAAGCACCAGAAGGAGGCCATCGCGCTCGCGAAGTGGCTGACCGCCCCCGAGCAGCAGGCGAAGGTCTTCGCCAAGCAGGCGAGCTTCCCGTCGACCCCGTCGGCGTACGCGAACCTGAAGCCGCTTGCCGACACCACGGCGTACTTCTCGGACGCGCCGATCGCGCAGATCTTCTCCGACTCGGCGAAGACCATCCCGAGCCAGATCTTCGGCACGAAGGACCAGCCGATCGGCACCGCGATCACCGACGTCGGCATCCTCCAGGTCGAGCAGAAGGGCAAGACTCCCGACCAGGGCTGGAACGCGGCCAAGAACGAGATCAAGGACGTGCTCGGCCAGTGACAGGCTCCAAGCAGGCTCTCGCGCACCTCGCGTCGAGCGCCGACGCCGCGCCCGGCGACCAGCCGGGCGCGGCGCGCCGCGCTCACGGTCGCGGTACGACGCCGCCTCCGGGCCCCGACTCCTGGCGCAGCCGGCTGTACCGCTGGGACATGAAGGCGTCGCCGTACGCGTTCATCGCCCCCTTCTTCATCTTCTTCGGCGCCTTCGGGCTCGTCCCGCTGCTGTACACGGCCTGGTACTCGCTGCACAACGTGCAGCTGTCCGGCCTTGACCACCAGACCTGGGCCGGCCTGGACAACTACAAGAACCTGCTGTCCTCGGAGTTCTTCTGGAACGCCCTGGAGAACACCTTCACCATCGGTCTGATCTCGACCGTGCCGCAGCTGATCATGGCGATCGGGATCGCGCACCTGCTCAACTACAAGCTGCGCGGCTCGACCGTGTGGCGGGTCGTGATGCTCACCCCGTACGCCACCTCGGTGGCGGCGGCGACCCTGGTGTTCGTGCTGCTGTACTCCTGGGACGGCGGCATGATCAACTGGCTGCTGCACTTCGTCGGCATCGACCCGGTCAACTGGCGTGAGTCCGACTGGGGTTCGCAGTTCGCCGTCTCCTCCATCGTGATCTGGCGGTGGACCGGCTACAACGCGCTGATCTATCTGGCGGCGATGCAGGCGATCCCCACCGACCTGTACGAGTCGGCGGCCCTGGACGGCGCGGGCCGCTGGCAGCAGTTCCGCCATGTGACGATCCCGATGCTCCGGCCGACGATCCTGTTCACGGTGGTCGTCTCCACCATCGGTGCGACGCAGCTGTTCGGTGAGCCGCTCCTGTTCGGCGGGCTCGGCGGGTCCAAGGGCGGCTCCGAACACCAGTACCAGACGCTCGGTCTGTACATGTACGACCAGGGCTGGACCATCGGCAATCTCGGCAAGGCGTCCGCGATCGCCTGGACGATGTTCCTGCTCCTGCTGATCGTCGCTGCGGTCAACCTGTTGATCACCCGACGGCTGAGGAAATCCCAATGACCACAAGTGAACTGACGCTCCCTCAGGCGGAGGGGAAAGTGACGGGGAAGGGCAGCCGGGGCGACACCGGGCGCCGCCGGATGCTCGGCGCGGGCAAGCATCTGCACGCGGGTCCGCTCACCTATGTCGTCCTGTCCGTCTTCGCCTTCGTCTCGCTGGCGCCGCTGCTGTGGACGGTGATCGCGGCCTCGCGCACCGACCAGCGGCTCGCCCAGACGCCACCGCCGCTGTGGTTCGGCGGGAACCTGTTCAAGAACCTCGAGGCCGCGTGGGAACAGGGCGGCCTCGGCACCGCGATGGTCAACAGCACGATCGTCGCCGGAACCATCACCGTCGGTACGGTCCTGTTCTCCACGCTCGCCGGATTCGCCTTCGCCAAGCTGCGGTTCAAGTTCTCCAGCACCCTGCTGCTGCTGACCATCGGCACGATGATGATCCCGCCGCAGCTGGCGGTCGTACCGCTGTATCTGTGGATGAGCGACCTGGGCTGGTCCAACCACCTGCAGACGGTCATCCTGCCCACCCTGGTCAGCGCCTTCGGTACGTTCTTCATGCGGCAGTACCTGGTACAGGCACTGCCCACCGAGCTGATCGAGGCGGCGCGGGTCGACGGCGCGAGCAGTCTGCGCGTCGTGTGGCACGTCGTCTTCCCCGCGGCACGCCCCGCGATGGCGGTGCTCGGGCTGCTGACCTTCGTGATGGCCTGGAACGACTTCCTGTGGCCGATCATCGCTCTCAACCAGCAGAACCCGACCGTGCAGGTCGCCCTCAACGCACTCGGCACCGGCTACGTCCCGGACCAGGCGGTGATCATGGCGGGCGCGCTGCTCGGCACACTGCCACTGCTGATCGCCTTCCTGCTGTTCGGCAAGCAGATCGTGGGCGGCATCATGCAGGGCGCGATCAAGGGCTGACCGCCTCTCCAGGGGGCCGGGTCACCGCCGCCTCGGCCCCCTCGTCCCCCTTCTCCCCTCCTCCAACTCGTCGGTCTTCACGACCTCTTATGGGAGCGCTTCCATGCCTGAGCCCGTAACCTCCGTGATCTTTCCTCCCGCCTTCCTCTGGGGCGCGGCCACCTCCGCGTACCAGATCGAGGGGGCGGTGCGGGAGGACGGCCGCACGCCCTCGATCTGGGACACCTTCAGCCATACGCCGGGCAAGACAGCCGGCGGCGAGACCGGTGACATCGCTGTCGACCACTACCACCGCTACCGCGACGACGTGGCCCTGATGGCGGAGCTGGGCCTGACGGCGTACCGCTTCTCGATCTCCTGGTCGCGCGTGCAGCCGACCGGCCGCGGCCCCGCCGTACAGCGCGGCCTGGACTTCTACCGCAGCCTGGTCGACGAGCTGCTCGCGCACGGCATCAAGCCCGCGGTCACCCTCTACCACTGGGACCTGCCCCAGGAGCTGGAGGACGCGGGCGGCTGGCCCGAGCGCGACACCGCGCTGCGTTTCGCCGAGTACGCGCAGATCGTCGGCGAGGCGCTGGGCGACCGGGTCGAGCAGTGGATCACCCTCAACGAGCCGTGGTGCAGCGCGTTCTTGGGGTACGGCTCGGGGGTGCACGCGCCGGGCCGTACGGACCCGGCGGCTTCCCTCCGGGCCGCCCACCATCTGAACCTGGCGCACGGACTGGGCACTTCGGCCCTGCGCGCCGCGATGCCCGCCCGTAACACGATCGCGGTGAGCCTCAACTCCTCCGTGGTCAGGCCGCTTTCGCAGGACCCGGCGGACCTGGCCGCGGTGCGGCGCATCGACGACCTCGCCAACGGGGTCTTCCACGGTCCGATGCTGCACGGCGCGTACCCGGAAACCCTGTTCGCGGCGACGTCGTCGGTCACGGACTGGTCGTACGTCCTGGACGGCGACCTGACGGCGATCAACCAGCCGCTGGACGCCCTCGGCCTCAACTACTACACCCCGACGCTGGTTTCGGCCGCCGCCGCCTCACCCGACGGCCCTCGCGCGGACGGCCACGGCGCGAGTTCCTTCTCCCCCTGGCCGGGCGCGGACGATGTCGCCTTCCACCAGACCCCGGGCGAGCGTACGGAGATGGGCTGGACGATCGACCCGACGGGCCTGCACGACCTGATCATGCGCTACAGCGGGGAGGCGCCGGGCCTTCCGCTGTACATCACGGAGAACGGCGCGGCGTACGACGACAAGCCGGACCCGGACGGCCGCGTCCACGACCCCGAGCGGATCGCGTACCTCCACGGCCATCTGTCGGCGGTCCGCCGGGCCATCGCCGACGGCGCGGACGTCCGCGGCTACTACCTCTGGTCCCTGATGGACAACTTCGAGTGGGCGTACGGCTACGACAAGCGGTTCGGCGCGGTGTACGTGGACTACGCGACGCAGGCCCGCACGCCGAAGTCGAGCGCCCTCTGGTACGGGCAGGCGGCGCGGACGGGGTCGCTGCCGCCGGTGACGGCCGCCGAATAGACCATGTGACCGGGGGATCGCGGGGGACGGGGCGCGGCACCTGAGGGGGGTGCCGCGCCCCGGCATTTCTGTACCGCTTACGAGGAGTAGACCTCGGTCATCTCGGTGATCTTGTTGTCGGAACCGACCGCGGCGTCGTAGAAGTTCATGCCCCAGCAGTCGCTGGTGTCCGCCGAGGCCTGACCACCGTCGTACGACTCCCCGTTCGGGTCCGCGCACGTCTTGACGTGGGCGATGCCGCCGTCCTGGGCGGTGAGGGTCTTCTGCTTGCTGTCGTTCTTGCTGATGACGGTCACCTTGGTGTCGCCCGAGGCGATGGAGTACGTCTTCGGCTCACCGACCGGCTCGTAGGCGGCACCGGCGTCCGACTTCGGGTCGCAGTGCATCTTGGCGTCCTTGGCGATGACGTTGTTCATGGCGCCTTCGACGTTGTTGACCCAGATGACCTTGTGGCCCTCGGCGATGGTCGGGCAGGAGCCGTTGTCCGCGCTCGCGGAGGCCGTGGGACTTGCGGTGGCGGTAGCACCTGCCGAGGCCGTAGCGCTCGGACTGGCACTGCTGCCGGCGGCACCGGTGTCGTCGCTCTCGCCGGGCTGACAGGCGGTGAGCGTCAACGCCACGGAAACGAGCATGGCGGCGCCAAGGGCATGACGGATGGAAAGCACGACTCCCCCGAGTGGTGATACGGGCCGCAGCCCAAGTGGTGAACCGGGCCGAAGCCCGAGTGATGGCACGGGCCAAGATCGACCCGGCCGCACACTATATAGGCATGGGCATGCCGAGTTGACGTTGCTTCAGGGCAGCGTCTGCGTGACGCGCGACCTCGGAGGGTTCGCCGCCGCGCATCCCCGGGTGGGCCGCGTACGTCTCCTGCCAGTGCGCGCGCTGGGTCCCGCCGAGGTCCCGGTCCCGCTGTCGCGTCATGCCGACGCCTCCTGCCGGGTGAGCCCCGCGACGATCGCGGTGAGCGTACGTTCCACGACCGCGTCGCGCTGGTCGGCGGGGAGGAGGGCGAGGGGGCCGTCGAGGATGAGCAGGGAGAGGCCGTGGACGGTCGACCAGGCGGCGACCTCGGCGGCGGGGCGGTTCTCCGGGCGCATACGACCCGTGGCCACGAGCGCGTCGAGGGTGTCGGAGAGTTCCCTGAACGCGGCGAACTCCGGCCCGGCGACGGGGGCTTGGAGTCCGGTGAAGTCGTTCTCCTCCGCCTCGGACGTGCGGCAGAAGGCGGTGCGGTAGAGCCCGGGGTGCTCGATCGCGAAGCGGACGTATCCGCGCCCGATCGCCTCGGTCCTGCGCTCGGCCTCCTCGCCCGGGTCATCGAGCCCGGGGAGTACGCGCACGGCTTCGGCCATCGAGGCGGCGAGCGCCTGCTGGCCGCGGATCTTCACGGCCTCCAGGAGATCTCCCTGGCCGCTGAAGTGGCGGTACGCGGCGGTGGGCGACACGCCGACGCTGCGGGCCGCCTCCCGCAGGACGACCCGCTCGGGGCCGCCTTCGGCCGCGAGCTCGACGGCGGCCTCGATCAGGGCGTTGCGGAGGTCGCCGTGGTGGTAGCGGGGCTTGCCGGCGGCGGCCGGCTTGCCGCCCGTGATCGATCCCATGACTCCATCCTGCGGTTCCATGACTCCATCCTGCCCGAAGTTGATGCCGTTAACATCCAAAGTTGACGCCGTTAACATCCTGTGCCACCGTCGATGGAGCTAATGTTAACGGCGTAAACATCCGGAGGCGATTCGCGTGTTCGACCGCATCGCCGAGCTGGCACTCCATCGCAGCCGGCTCGTACTGACCCTCACCGCGGTGGCCGTGGTCGCCATGGGAGCCATCGGCTTCGGGGCGTTCGGCAAGCTCCTCGGCGGCGGCTTCGAGGACCCGAGCGCACCCTCGGCCCGCGCGCAGCAGCTCATCGACGAGAAGTTCGGCGGCGAGAGCAACCTGGTCCTGCTGGTCCGGGCCGACAAGGGCAGCGACGGCTCCATCGACTCCCCCGCCGCCGAGCGCGCCGGGCGCGCCCTCACCTCGCGACTCAAGGGCGAGCCAACCGTGGCGAACGTGATCTCGTACTGGAACACCGGCAGCTCCGCGCTGACCTCCCGGGACGGGACCGCGGCCCTGGTGCTGGCCCACGTCAAGGGCGACGACACCGAGCAGGGCGACAACGCCTCGGCGATCATCGACGCGTACACCGGCGACCGGGACGGCCTTACGGTCCAGGCGGGCGGCGAGGCGGCGGTCGGCGACGAGGTGCCCAGCCAGGTCGCCAAGGACCTCGCGCTGGCCGAGTCGATCGCCGTACCGCTGATCCTGATCCTGCTGGTGATCGCCTTCGGCAGCGTCGTCGCGGCCCTGCTGCCCCTGGCCATCGGGCTGATCGCGATCGTCGGCACCTTCGCCGAGCTGTTCGTGCTCGGCAGCCTGACCAGCGTGTCGGTGTTCTCGATCAACCTCACCACCGCGTTGGGGCTGGGCCTGGGCATCGACTACGCACTGCTGATGAT
Organism: Streptomyces sp. NPDC029292; assembly: GCF_055569295.1. Taxonomy (NCBI): domain Bacteria; kingdom Bacillati; phylum Actinomycetota; class Actinomycetes; order Kitasatosporales; family Streptomycetaceae; genus Streptomyces; species Streptomyces sp. NPDC029292. Next base: position 182,587 of record NZ_JBVHXR010000012.1, on the reverse strand, counting down.
CAGCCGGTTCCGCGAGCACCTCGCCGAGGGCGCCGACGTCCCCGAGGCGCTCCGGCACACGGTCCGCACGGCCGGCCGGACCATCACGTTCTCCGCGGCGACCGTCGCCGCCGCGCTGGCCGCGCTGCTGGTCTTCCCGCAGTTCTTCCTGCGCTCCTTCGCGTACGCGGGCATCGGCGTGGTGGCCATCGCCGCAGTCAGCGCCCTGCTCGTCATTCCGGCACTGCTCGCCGTACTGGGCCACCGCGTCAACAACGGCCGCCTGCCCTGGGCCCAGACGGTACGCAACGCCGAGGCACCCCTCTGGGGCCGGCTGGCCCGCACGGTCATGCGCAGGCCCGCCCTGACCGCGCTCCCGGTCCTGGCCGTCCTGCTGCTCGCGGCAAGCCCCCTGCTCGGCGTCACCTTCGGCACGCCGGACGAGCGGGTGCTGCCGGAGAGCGCGCAGAGCCGGCAGGTCGCCACGGCGGTGCAGCACGACTTCACCGGCAGCGACGAGTCGGCGGTGCAGATCGTGACGACGGGCCCGGTGTCCGCGGCCGACCTGAGCACCTACGCGACGGCTCTCTCGAAGCTCGACGGCGCGGCCCGGGTGGAGACCTCCGCCGGCACCTTCACCGACGGCCGGTCAACGGCGCCCGGTCCGGCGAGCGCCGCGCTCGGCCGCCCCGACGCCCAGCGGATCACTGTCGTCACCGGCCTCACGCCCAAGTCGGACGAGGCGCAGGACTTGGTGAAGGCGGTACGGGCGGTCGACGCGCCCGGCGGGACCGAGGCGCTGGTCGGCGGCACGGACGCGCGGCTGGTCGACTCCAAGACGTCGATCGCGGACCGCCTCCCGGCCGCCATCGGTCTCGTAGCCGGCAGCACCTTTGTGATCCTCTTCCTCTTCACCGGCAGCGTGGTGCAGCCCCTGCGGGCGCTGGTCCTCAACGGCATCAGCCTCACCGCGGCCATCGGCGTCATGGTGTGGATCTTCCAGGACGGCCATCTGTCCTCCCTGCTGGGCTTCACACCGCAACCGATGGACACCTCGATGACCGTGCTCATGTTCTGCATCGCCTTCGGCCTGTCCATGGATTACGAGGTCTTCGTGACCAGCCGCATCAAGGAACTCCACGACGCGGGCGCCGACACGGAAACGGCCGTCACCAGCGGGCTCTCCCACACGGGCCGGATCGTGACGATGGCCGCCGGACTCTTGGCGGTGAGCTTCTTCGCCTTCGGCACGGCCCACGTCAGCTTCATCCAGATGTTCGGCCTGGGCAGCGGTCTGGCGATCCTGATCGACGCGGTGGCCGTACGCGGGGTGCTCGTACCGGCGGCGATGCGGCTGCTGGGGCGTACCGCGTGGTACGCACCCAAGCCGCTGCGGGTGGTGCATGAGCGGCTGGGCGTAACCGAGGGCTAGGGCCAGGGCGTTGGGTTGTGCCGGCCTGCGCTGGGGACCGATGGTGCGTTGTCCTTCGGTCCACTGTCCTTCGGTGCGCTGTCCTTCGGTGCCTTGGCCGTGACCATCAGGCCGGCGATCAGGCTCGCGAGCAGCAGGATGCCGGCCACCCACCAGAGGGTGTAGGTGTATCCGCCCATGCTCGCGTCAGCGAGCGCCTTCCACGTTGCCGGCGGAAGCCCTCGCATACCGACGGCGTCCCCACTCCGGGCAGAACTGCCGAGGCCGAGATAGTCATGGTCCGGCGAAACCCCTGGCACATAGTGCATTCGGGCGTCAACGGCCGCGCCGAGGACGCTGCTGAACGCCACGACGCCGATCGAACCCCCTAGCTGCTGGGCGCTGTTCACAGTCGCCGAGGTCACACCGGAGTCCTGGGGAGTGATGCCGTCCGTCGCGACGGCGAAGAGCGGCATCAAGGTCATGCCTGTGCCGAGGCCGGTGAGGAGCATGCTGGGCAGCATCTGGGTTGCGTAGGTGCCGTCGAGCTCGAGGCGCGTGAGCAGCAGCACGCCGAGGGCCACGAGTGCCAGGCCCGGCACCATCAGGATGCGGGGTGCGACGCGGTGCAGCAGGCGGGCGGAGATCTGAGTGGAGCCGATGACCATCGCGGCAACCGTGGGCAGGAAAGCCTCGCCTGTCTTGAGCGTGGAGTAGCCGAGGACCTCCTGCAAGTAGAAGGTCTGGGTCAGGTACACCGCGAGCAGGCCCATGCCGGCCAAGAGCATGGTGAGGAAGGCACCGAGGCGGCCCCGGTCCTTGAAGACGTACGGCGGCAGGAGGGGGCTGGACGCCCTGGTCTGCCACCACACGAAGGCCGCGAGCAGGAGGACGCCTCCCACGAGTAGGGCCAGGATCAGGGAGTCGGTCCAGCCCCGTCGTCCCCCGGCCTCGCCGAGGGCGTAGAAGAAGGCGTAGAAGAGGGCGGCGAGCCCGCCGGTGCTGAGCAGTGCGCCGAGCGCGTCGAAGCTGGTCGCGGCGCGGCCCGGACGGTCCTGCACGAGGATCGCCGCGCCGAGCACGAGAATCGCGGCGATCACGACATTGACGTACAGGCACAGGTGCCGGTCCGAATGCGAGAACAGCCAGGCGCCCATGAGCAGGCCGAGCGCCGTGCCGCCGCCGGCAATCACCCCGAAGACCCCGAAGGCCCTGCCGCGTTCCTTCGGATCCGTGAAGGAGGTGGACAGGAGGGACAGCGCCGACGGCCACAGCAGCGCGGCGAACACACCTTGCAGCGCACTGGCACAGATCAACATGCCGGCGCTGTGGCCGCGCCGCCGAGCGCGGAGGCCGCCGCGAAGCCGACCAGGCTGACGATCAGCGCCCGTTTGCGGCCCATGAAATCCGCGATGCGCCCGCCGAGGAGGAGCAGACCGCCGAAGGCGAGGGGATAGGCGAGGTACAGCAGCCTCAGGTCCTGGAAGGGGATGTTCCACTCGGCCCGGAGGGACGGCTCGATGAGGTTCGGGTACGACCCGTTGATCAGCACCAGCAGCTGCGCCAGCGTGATCACCAGCAGGCCCCACCAGCGCCGGGGGTGCGGGCCCTGGATGTCCGCCGGGGGCGGGGCGCGGACCAGGCGCCGGGGGGTGGGCCCGGGGGCGGGCCGTATCCCTGCGCGGGGACGACGTGCGCCGGGGCCGCGGGGGCGTACCCGGGCGGCGGGGGCAGCGGCTGAGGCTGTGCCTGTGGCTGTGGCTGCGCGGGCGGGATGCGGGGGTCCGGGCGGGCGGCGGGCGTTTCGGCAGATGTGGCGGGGCGTAGTCCAGCAACTGGGCGGCATGGCGGCCCAGTTGCGCCAGGATCGCGCCCGGCAGCCATTCCGTGGCCTGGTCCGTCGCCGTGCGCGCGGCCACCTGCTGCGGGGTGGGCCGCTTCGCCGGGTCCTTGTGCAGACATTCGCGTACGAGATCGACGAGCGTCTCCGGTACGCCGGTCAGGTCTGCCTCCTCCTCGGCGACCCGGAAGAGGTGGGCGTTCAGGCCGGTGTCCGTGGCGCCGAAGAGGAGGCGCCCTGTGGTGGCGTAGACGAGGACGGCGCCCAGGCAGAAGACGTCGCTGGCAGGGGTGAGTTCAAGGCCGCGGACCTGCTCCGGCGACATGAAGCCGGGGGAGCCGATCAGCATGCCGGTGCGGGTGTGCAGTCTGTCTCCGGCGAGGCTGTCCATCGCCCGTGCGATGCCGAAGTCGATGACGCGGGGGCCGTCGACGGTGACGAGGACGTTGGACGGCTTGAGGTCACGGTGGATCAGGCCCGCCTCGTGCACGGCCTGCAGGGCGAGGGCGAGGCGGTTGGCGAGGGTGTGGGCCGAGTGCTCGGGCAACGGCCCGAAGTCCTTGGCGACCACGCTGTGCAGGTCGGGCCCCGGGATGTACTGGGTCGCCACCCAGGGCACGGCGGCCTAGGTGTCGGCGTCGAGGACGGCCGCCGTCCAACTGCCGCCCACCCGCCGCGCGGCGGCGACTTCACGGGCGAAGCGCTTGCGGAACTCCGGGTGCCCGGCGTACTCGGCCTGCACGGCCTTCACGGCCACGGTGCGTCCGGCCTCGGAACGGCCCAGATAGACCAGGCCCATGCCGCCCGCGCCCAGTCGGGCGATCAGGCGGTACGGGCCTATGCGGGTCGGGTCCTCGGCGATCAACTGGTCCACGGGATGAAGATAGTCCAACTATCCAACGGAGGTGGGTGCATTGGGCGAACCAGCTTCACCCATCAGACACGCCCGAGCTCGAACCAGGTCGCCTTGCCCCGGCCGGGGCCGTGCGTACACACGCCCCAGGCGTCGGCGCCGTACGAGATGAGCTGTATGCCGCGGCCGTCCTCGTCGTCGGGGTCGGGGGTACGGCAGGTGGGGGAGCCCGGGGCTTCGTCGTGGATGAGGACGCGGAGGCGGTACGGGTCGGTCCAGCCGGCGTAGAGGGTGACGGGGGTTGTACAGCCTTTGCCCGCACAGGCGTTGATGGCGTTGGTGACGGCTTCCGAGGTCAACAGGACGGCGGTGTCGGTGAGTTCGGGGCGGTGGGAGGCGGTGAGAAGGGTGCGGATGGTCTGGCGGGCGGTGTGGACCCAGATGGGGTGGGGTGGGAAGACGAGGGAGACGTCGGTGGGGGTGGGGAGGGGGTGTGGGGGGTCCTCCATGGGGGGCTCCTTGGGGTTCGGGCGCGCACGTGGTGACCAGGTCCGGGGGCCTCAACTGGGGTGAGGGTGGGGGTGCTTCCTCGGGGCGCGGGGGGGGGTGGGTTGGCCGGGATGAGCTGCGCGGCACACTGCGCACGCCCACAAGGAGGACAGCATGCCGCCCAGGACCAGCCCCAGCGAACGACAACGACGTCTGGGCGCCGAGCTGCGCAAACTGCGCATCCGAGCCAGAATGTCGGGCGATGCCGCCAGTGCACTGATCGGAGCCGAGCGGACCCGGATCAGCCACATCGAGACCGGCCGCGTCGACGTCCCACGCAACGGGCTCTACAAGTTGCTACGCGCCTACAGTTGTCCCGAAGGCGCCTACTTCGAGGGCCTGATGGAGATGGCCCAGGAGCGCGGCAAGGGCTGGTGGGACGACTTCCGGGACGTCGTGGCCCCTTCGGCCTGCGATCTGGCGGAACTCGAATCGAGGTCGACGGTCCTGCGGACCCATGAATCGCTGTTCGTGCCGGGGATGTTGCAGACGAGCGACTACGCCCACGCGGTGATCGGCGAGTCAGAACCGAACCCCCAGCGCATCGACCGGTTCGTCGGCTTCCGCCTCAGGCGACAGCGAACCATTCTCGACAGCACCTCGGTGACATACCGGGCGATCATCCACGAGGCCGCACTACACGCACAGGTCGGTGGCCCCAAGGTCATGCGCCAGCAGTTGCTCCGACTGATCGAGGTGGCCCGGCGCCCCAACGTGACGGTGCAAGTCTTCCCCTTCGACGCCGGCACGTACTCCGCGTACAGCCGCTCCTTCGCCATCTTCGGCGGCGTAACCCCCGAACTCGACACGGTGTACCTGGAACACCCGACAGAGTCCCTCTTCCTCCGGGATGGTGAACAAGTCGACGAGTACGCCAAGATGTTCGAAAGGCTCTCCGACCGGGCCCTCGCCCCCGTCGACCCCGAGTCGGCCCCGGAGTCCCACAACACGCGGGATTCACTGAGCCTGATTCAGCACGTGATGTACACCCTGTGAGAGGAACCGCAATGCCCCAACTCACCTGGCAGAAGTCTTCGTTCAGCGGCGGAGGCAACGGCGAGTGCGTAGAGCTGGCGGCAACAACCCCTCACCGCATCCACCTCCGCGAAAGCGACCAGCCGCACAAGATCGCCACGAGCACACCCCAAGCCCTGGCAGGACTACTCGGCGCCCTCAAGACCGGTCGGATCGCTCGGCCTTGACGCGCCGCCGCGCCACTGGCGCGAGCACGGCGATAAGGACCACCGCGACAACGACGAACCCCCCGACCTCGACAGCCGACGGAAACGCACGCTGAGCCACGAGCGAGGTCACGGTCATCCCCACCGCGGCCACGCCGAAGGAAATCGCCGCGCGCTGGGCGAAGGGTCGAGTGCGGGCCATCAGACGTACCGCCGTCCTGGAAAGAACACGAACCTGTCTCAGATGTGATCGTCCCGCAGGGTACTGCCCTCCCCCGAGAGGAACCACGACGCCCCAACTCACCTGGCGAAAATCCACACTCAGCGGCGGCGGCGAAGGCGAGTGCATAGAGCTGGCGGCAGCAACTCCTCGCCACATCCACCTCCGCGAAAGCGACCACCCCCAAGACATCACCACAACCACACCCCCCTCGCGGGACTGCTCAAGAGACCCCACCCGTCGGCCTCGTGGCCCGCGCGTCAGTACAGCGCGGTCGTGACCTCGGAGCGGTGATCCACATCAGGTGGAGCAGGATCGGTATCCGCAACACGATCAGCGTCCAGGCGACGGCCCTCGACGCCCGGCCGCCGCGGGCCATGAGCGCCGCGCTCACGGCCACGGACACGACCACCCCAGCCAGATGGCCGGGACCACCGACCGGTTCGCCACAGTGGTGTAGGGGTTTGCGTAGACCGCGACACCGGCCGCGACGGCCAGGGCCACCGCCACCGCCGCTTCCAGCCGCAGCGGCACCCGGGGCCGTGAGACCCGGCTGTCCGGGGCGGGTGTCGTCGTCTCCATCATGATCTCTCCCGGTTCTCTGGACCGGCCCGGCCCGGGTCGGAGCGCCCGGGCCGGCCCTGTGGGTGCTACAGCAGTTCGGTTGTGATCTCCGGCAGCAGGAAGCCGACCAGATAGAGCACCACGGGCGTGCGCAACACGATCAAGGCCCAGCCGAGGCCCCTCAGCGCACGGCCGCCACGAGCCATGAGTACGGCGGTCGCGGCCACGGACGCCACGACGCCCACGCCGATGCGTGGCAGCCACGCCCGCGTCTCCAGGTCGATGTACGAATCCAGGTAGACCCAGCCGGTGGACACGAGCACCACGACGAGCGCCAGTACGGCTTCCGCCAGGAGGAACACGCGGCGACGAGAGGTGTGACCCCCGTGTGGGGACGTCATGGGTTCATCCGTCACGAGTACCACTCCGGCCACACCTTGTAGATCCAGATCTTCATGTCGGGCTCCACTTGACGCTGTGCGCTCAGCGCCCGGTACTTGTACCGCTTGCTGTGCTGAGTGACGTAGATCTTTCCGTTCGCATCGATCTTCGAGATGACCGAGGCGTGCTCCACGCCGTCCTTCTTGGCGGGATCCCAGTCGTAGAAGATGACGTCGCCGATCTGCGCGCTGCTGGTCGAGTGCGTGGTCCACAGCGCGTAGTGGTACAGGAAATTCTTCAGGGCCGCCGCGTTGACCCAGGTCTTGGATGCCTTCGTGTACGGGCTGGTGTACCGCCACCAGTAGTTGAGGTCGTCGTTCGCCCACCACGAATACGTGTCGTACTTCTTCTTCATCCCCCCGCCCAGGTGCAGGGCCCTGGAGACGAAGTTGGTGCAGTCCGAGCTGTACATGTTGGCCTGGGCGTAGTTCTTCACGGCCCAACTCGCGATGCCCCCATACGACATGGACACGCTGGCCTGCTGGGCGTCGAAGGAGACGGTGGCCGCCGTGTCGCTCGTGTTGGTGCTGTCGCCGTCGAACGCGGACGCGTCGTCGGTGTCGTCCAGCGTGCCGGCGTCGAGACTGTTGCCGAAGTCGCTCAGCGCCTCGGCGCCCGCGCTGACGGCCGACTCGGCGGCCGAGGCCGTGCTGTGGCCAGTGAGCGTGGGAACCGTACCGGTCGTGAAAGTGTAGACAGCTGTCGTCACACCGCTGTCCTCGGTCGCGTCGGGGGTGTCACCGTCGACCCCGGACACATAGGTGGACGTGGTGGTGGCGGTGGCACGCAGGTCGACCGTGGAGCCGGTGGTGCCGGGCATGGCCAGGACGTCCGTCAGCGTGGTGGTCGGCTCCTCCGTGTCCATGTCGTCGCCGGTCACTCCTGCCCGTTCGGTCAGCGGGGTGGCCTGCTCGGCATCGAGGACGTCGACGAACGCGTCACCGCTGTCGCTCGCCTCGGCCGCTGTCGCCGCGCTGGCCTGGTCGCCGGTGAGCAGGGCGTTCTGCGCGGCCAGGTACTCCGCCAGGACCGTCTGATAGGCAGCCGTGCCGCCGGTGACGGCGGCCGGGGTGACCGCGGAGGATGTGGCCGCGCCGCCGGTCCCGTAGTCGTTCGCGGGCGTCACGGTGAAGGTATAGGCCGAGCCGTTGGTCAGTCCGGTGACGACCGCCGAGGTGTCGGTGGTGGCCGTGGAGACGACTGTCGTGCTGCTGCCCTTGAGCTTTGCCGCGACGGTGTAGGTGACCTCGTCGTCCTCTTCTCCGGTGAAGGCGGCGGGGCTCCAGGTGACCAGCGCGCCCTTCTCCCCGGCGCGGGCGGCCAGGTCGCTCACCGCGGTGGGCGCCGTGCCGGTGGCGTCCTCGTCGGGAGCGGTGGTGTCGTCCTCGACGACGTCCACAGTGAAGGACTTCAGGCTGCTGTAGGAGGAGCAGACGTCGCCGAGGCAGGCGCGCGCCTTCCACTTGTACGTAGCCCCATCGGTCAGCAGGTCCTCCGGGACCCCGAGCGCGGCGCGCTCGCCGGAGGCGACCGTGGCCGTGCCCAGCGGGCTGTCCCCGACGACGTCGCCGTCACTGTCGTACAGCACGTACTGCACGTCGACGTCGTTCTGCCCGACCGCTGTGGCGATGGTCGTCAGCAGCGGTGTGGTCGTCTCGGTGGCCCCGGTGCGCAGGTCACTCGGGACGTCGGGGACCTCCAGCGCGCCGGTGTCGACGGTGAAGGTCTGCCAGGAGGTCCAGGCCGTGGAGTAGTCCGTGCCGTCGTAGGCGCGGGCGTGGATGCGCAGGTGCGTGCCGTCCTCCAGCGGAGCCGTGGACGGCACCGTCAGCGGGGTCGCCTTGCCGGAGCTGACGTACGCGCTCGACTTGGTCAGCGTGTACGTGGTGTCGGCGTAGTCGGGATCGGGCTCGATCGCGTACTGCACCCGGACTTTGGCGCCGGAGTCCGCGTCACTGACCTTGGCGGAGAAGACGGGCAGGAGTGAGGTGACGACTTTCTCACTGCCGCTCGTCGTGCTCGGCGAGAGGGTCAGCGAACTCGGTGTCTTGGGATACGAGTTGTACGTGACCGTCAGGTGCGGTTCGGTGGCGGCGTCCTCGCCGGAGACGTAGTTGGCCGAGCGCCAGCGACGCCAGGTGAGGCTGTCGGTCTCGCTGACGCCCTTCATCTTGAGGCCGTAGTTGGTCGAGCCGTCCGCCCAGGCCTGGACGATGGAGTCGATGTCGAAGTTGACGGTGCCGGCCGGGCAGTCGTCGAAGTAGCCCTTGGCGGCCGTGCTGGTGACCGCGCCGGTGCTCGTGGAGGACGGCTCGTCGCCCCAGGTGATCGTGGACGACGACCAGGACGAGGTGATCCGGCGCACCTGGGTGCCCGAGCCCGCGGTGGAGCAGGATGACGACCAGTACGAGTACAGGGCCAGGTTGGTGTCGAGGATGTCGGTGCCCGCGAAGTCCGAGACGTCGAACTTCAGGTAGGAGCGGGCGACCGTGTCACCGCCGTTGTACGTGCCCGACTTCAGCTCGACCGAGGAGACCTGCGAGTCGGTGTAGTTGGTGGCGACCCAGGTGTCGGTGGTGACGGCGAGCGTCGAGGTGGGGTCGACCGTGACCGGGTAGGTCAGGTCCTGGTCGAAGTAGTCCGCGTCCGGGGTCAGGACGAGGGTCTGTCGGCCGTCGGCCGCCGTCTCGATCTCGGTGTCCACGGAGGCGGCGTGCTTCGACTCGCCGGAGGCGGCGTCCCTGGAGGAGTCCCACATCATCGGCGCCGGAGCCTCTGCGACCAGGTCGCCATCGGCGTTCTTCAGCAGCAGGTGCCCCGAGTCGGCCTGGGAGAGGGAGAGCCCGTCCAGGGTGATGGGGATGCGGTAAGAGAGGGTCCCGTCGGGCGCCGAGTCGAGGACGACGTTCTCGGAGAAACCTTCCTTCAGCGCGGTGACCGTCAACGTCTGGCCATCACTCAAGGCGTACGAGGCGGTGTCGCCGTCCACCGTCGGGGCGGGCAGGGTGTTCTCCCACCCCATGGTCAGGGACGTGTCACCCGCGGAGACGGAGGCCAGGGTCTTGTCCCCGCCGTCCGAGACGGTGATGTCGGCGGCCGCTGCCTCCGGCTCCAGCGCGGGGCCCGCGTCGGACAGGTCCGTGTCGATGGCCTGCCACGTCCCGCCGTCGTCCTTGACCCTGATGGGACCGGCGTAGCTCTCGGCCGTCAGCGTGCCGTCCGGGTTCGCGTACACGGTGGAGGTCTCGGTGCGCTGCGAGGTCAGCTCGACCCGCTCGCCGCTCAGCTTCGCCTTGCGCCGCGCCAGTTCGTCCTCGGAGAGGAACGACAGCGCCTTCGCCGCGCCGTCGCTGCCGCTGTCGTCGAGGGTCGTGGCGGTGATGCTGTTTCCGGGAGCCGTGGATGACGCTCCTGTGGTCTGCCTCAGGACCTGCGTACCGCCCGGGTCCGTGGTCACGACCAGTCCGGTGAGCAGCAGCGCCACGCCCGCGGCCTGCGCGCTGCGTCTGTACCGGGATCTTCGCCCTGCGGGCGTCCCCCCAACGTCCCTGTTCACGTGTCCTCCCTCAATTCCCCAACGGCAGCCGGAAATCGACTGCCGTTGGCCGGAAGGTAGTGGCATCGGTTGTGGGGGCCGCCGCTCACGCGGCAGACCCCGGCGGGGCCGCTGTTCGTCCACTGTGGGTATCCGGGGCGATGCCGGTGGGCCCGTTGCGAGCGGCCTGTACGCGTATCGGGAGAACCCCTTCATTCCCCCTCACCGGGCTCACATCCGTGTCGCTTCCGTGAAGGCCTCCCACCCTGGAGATCTTGACGAAGCTGTGACCCGGCTTGATGAGGGGTCAGGCCACCTTCACCAGCCCCCCGTCGACCCGATAGTCCGCCCCCACCACGCTGCGGGCGTGGTCCGAGGCCAGGAAGGCCACCACGGCTGCGACTTCCTCCGGCTCGGTCAGGCGGTCCGTGGTCATGCCCATGAAGTCGGCGGCCCGGTCGAGGAATTCGGCGTGGTCGGCGCCGTTGGCGGCGGCCAGTTGGGCGCCGAAGCTGTCCGGGGCCTCCCAGATCGCGGTGCGGACCGGGCCGGGGGAGACGGTGTTGACGCGTACACCACGCGGGCCGAACTCCTCTGCCAGGGCCTTGCCCAGGGCGGTGAGGGCGGCTTTGACGACGTTGTAGTCGACCGGGCCCGCGGCCGGCATCCGGGCGCCGATCGACGACACGTTCACCACTGAGCCGCCGCGCTCCAGCAGACTCGGCAGCGCTGCACGCGTCACGCGCACCGCGCTGAAGAAGTTCACGTCGAGCGTGCGGTGCCAGGTCTCGTCGTCCGTGCCGAGGAAGCCGGTGAGGGCGAACGCGTCCCCGCCGCCGACGTTGTTCACGAGTACGTCGATGCCGCCGAGCTCCGCCCGGGCCCGCTCGGCCAGGTGGTCGCCTCCGTCGGGCGTGGCCAGGTCGACCGGGACGGGGACGGCGCCGGATTCCTTCAGTTCGGGAGTGATCGTGCGGGCCGCGCCCACTACGCGTACGCCCTCCCCGATCAGCGTACGAACCACCGCCAGGCCGATGCCTCGGCTCGCACCCGTGACGACGGCGGTCTTGCCCGTGAGGTTGAGATCCATGGTTCCGAACTCCATTTTTTAACTGTAGGTACAGAAAATGGGTACCGGTGGGGCAGGAAAGGGGCCTGTGGGTCAAGCAAAGGGGCGAAATGAAGCGCGCCCCGACCAGGTGTGGGGGAGATCCGGTCGGGGCACGCTCCCCCGTGGGGGGATGGCTATCGGGGCTGGTCAGTCGGTCAGTTGGTCCGTTGTTCCGTTGGTCAGTTGGTCAGTTGAAGGCGCCGAACGCCTTCGAGAACGCGCCCGCGTCCTGGACGATCGAGCTGCAGGTCGCGTCGGCGTAGTTCTTCGCGCCGCCCGAGCACTGCTTGTCGCGGGTCGCGGACCACATGGAGAGCCAGCCGAGGCCCTTCGACTTGGCGAAGGTCACCAGCTGCGAGGCGTCGTCGACCTTGAAGATCTCGGAGGACACGTCGTTGACGCCGATCATCGGGGTGATGGCGACGGCCTTCCAGGCCGCGCTGTCGGACAGTCCGAGGACGCTCTTGACCTGGGCCTGCGTGGCGGTGGCCGCCTGCTCGGCGTACGTGCCCATGTCACCGCTGTAGGAGGCGCCGTAGTCCATCGCCATGATGTTGACGGTGGAGATGTTCACGCCGTTCGACTTGGCGTTGGACAGGAGGTTCACGCCGTCCTGGGTGAGGCCCTCGGGCATGACCGGGAGAGTGAAGGACACGTCCAGGTTCGGGTGTTGCTGCTGGAGCTTCGCGATGGCCTTGGCGCGGTTGGTGTTCGCGGTGGTGTTCGGCAGCGCGCCGCCCTCGACGTCGAAGTCGACCTTCGTAAGGCTGTAGGCGTCCACGACCTTCCCGTACGCCGTCGCCAGCGCGTCGGCCGAGGAGCAGGTCGTCGCCAGCTCCGAGCCGGAGGCCCCACCGAAGGAGACCCGGACGTCGCCGCCCTTGGCACGCAGGGCACCGATCTGCGAGGCCACCCCGTCACTGGCGAGGTCGGTCACGCCGCCCCACTTGGGCGTGCAGCTGCCGCCGTCCGTGATGAAGGCCAGGTTGTAGTCCTTCACACCGGTGGCCGTGGCGCTGGCGACCAGGTCGAAGGCCGGGTAGAGGGAGGTGTCGACGTAGGGCGCGAAGCCGGCGGTCGACGTGCTGCCTCTGCCGGTGCTCTGGGAGGGGGAGGCGGTCGCGGTCGCCGTCGCGGTCGGAGTCGGGGTCGCGCTCTGCGTGGCGGTCGGGGTGGGCGTGGCCGTCGGGGTCGCCGACTCCGTCGGGCGGCCGCTCGGCTCGGGCGTCGCGCCGTCGTCCACCGAGCACTTGGCGCTGTCGATGAGACAGCCCGTCGGGTCCGCGGTGCCGTTCACCACGAAACCGACGGTCACGGACTCGCCCGCCGCCAGGCCGTCCTTGTCCCAGGACGGCGGCGTCACGGTGACGTGCTGCCCGCTCACGCTCGACTCGCCGTTCCACAGCGAGCTGAGCTTGGCGCCGGACGGCAGGTCGAACTCCAGCGTCCAGTCGCCCTTCACCTGGTCGGTGTCGTTGGTGACGACGTACTGCGCGGTGTAGCCCGTCGACCAGTCGCTGGTCTTGGTGTACGCGGCGCCGACGCCGGCCGCCTGCGCGGTCCCGGTGAACAGGAAGGCGCCACCGCCGACCACGGCCGCGGCGACGATGCCGCCTATCGCCTTGTTCCTGCCACTGACCTTGCTGCGCCGGTGCGTGCTGCTCATCGCGTGCCTGCCTTCGCGGTTTCACGGGGGTTCACAGGGGATTCCCAGGGGTGGGTGCGGCAGCACGCTAGCGATCCGGAATCGGGCAAACCGCTTCATCCGGACGGCCGTTGAGGATCTTAGGGTGCGCTTAAGGAAGGCATCGGGGCCGGTTAAAGGTAGAGACCAATTTGGGGTACGGGAGGGTGGGCACGCCGTCGTCAAGGCGGGGTCCGTCCGCTCACGCGGACCTCGCCCTCACCCTTCGGCTCCCGGCAAGGGGCGGGGTCAGCTCACGCCCACGCCGCGCTTACGACGTCGTACGGTCCCCCGGTGCCCGCGCCGAACCGGCGCCCGCCCGTCCAGCTGGATCCATATCCGCACCTCGGTCCCGCCGAGCACCGACGAACCGATCCGCACATCCCCGCCCGTCGACTCCGCGAGCCGCCGCACGATGTCCAGGCCGAGCCCGGTCGAGCCGTCGCTCCCGGACCCGCGCCCCCGCGCCATCGCCGCCTCGGGATCCACGATCCCCGGACCCGCGTCCGAGACCAGCACGATCACGGCGTCCTCGCCGTTGTGCACGTCGACCGCGAAGGCCGTGCCCTCCGGGGTGTGCCGGAAGACGTTGCCGAGGAGCGCGTCGAGCGCGGCCACCAGGTCGGCCCGCGCGACGGGTATGCGGACGGGCCGGTCGACGCCCGCGACGCGCACCTTGCGGCCCTCGTCCTCCGCGAGCGCCGACCAGAAGTCCATCCGCTCACGGACGACTTCGGACGCGTCGCATCCGGCCCCGACACCTATCGCCGCCGTCTGCGGCTTGGCCTCCCGGGCCGTCCGGATGATCGTGTCCACCTCGCGCTCCAGCTGTGCGACGGCGGCCCGGGTCTGCTCGGCGGCCGGTCCGTCGCCGAGCGAGGCCGTGTTGAGCCGCAGCACGGTCAGCGGTGTGCGCAGGCGATGGGAGAGGTCGGCCGCCAGCTCCCGCTCGTTCGCCAGGAGTTGTACGACCTGATCGGCCATCGAGTTGAACGCGACGGCCGCCAGCCGCAGCTCGGTCGGCCCCTCCTCGGGCACCCGTGCGCCCAGCTTCCCCTCGCCCAGCTCGTGCGCGCCCTCGACCAACCGCTGCGCGGGCTGCACCATCCGTACGCCCAGCCGGTCGGCGACCGCGACCGAGCCGATGATGAGCGCGACGCCGACCGCGGCGAGTACCGCCCAGGCCGTACCGACGCCGTTGCTGACCTCGGACTCGGGGACGTACACCTCGACGACCGCGATCTCGCCGGAGCTCAGCGCGACCGGCTGGAGCAGGGTGGAGCCGCCGGGGACCCCGGTGGTGGAGGCCCGGCCCAGCTTCCGGGTGGTCGCGATGTCCTTGTCCGCGGCACGCCGGCGCCCGATGTCGGCCGCCTTGATGCCGTCACTCGCCGGTATGTGCACGGCCATCCCGGAGCCCGAGCCCGCGGAGGCGACGACGCGCTCCAGCTGGTCCCGGTCGGTGGTGATGGAGAGCGCGGGCGCGACGGCCGCGGCCTCCCGCTCCGCGTTCGAGAACGCCCGGTCCCTGGCCATCTCCTTGATGACGAGCCCGAGCGGGACCGCGAAGGCGACCACGACCATCGTGGTCACCGCCACGCACACCTTGACCAGCGCCCACCTCATGACGCCCACCCCTCGACCGGCGCCCGCCTCATAGCGGCGGCTCCAGTCTCGGTGGCTCCAGCTTCACGCCGACACCCCGCAGGGTGTGCAGATAGCGCGGCCGCGCCGCCGTCTCGCCCAACTTCCGCCGCAGCCATGACAGATGGACGTCAATGGTCTGATCGTCCCCATAGGCCTGCTGCCACACCTCGGCGAGCAGCTCCTTGCGCGGTACGACGACACCGGGCCGCCCGGCCAGGAAGGCGAGCAGGTCGAACTCACGCCGCGTGAGATCCAGTCGTACGCCGTCCAGCTCGGCCTGGCGCCGCAGCGGGTCGATGGCGAGCCCGCCGACCCGGATGACCGTCGACGGGGGCGCGTCCCTCGGGGTCGTCCGCGCACGGCGCAGCACCGCCGCCATCCGCGCCGACAGGTGCTCGACGGAGAACGGCTTGGTCAGATAGTCGTCCGCCCCGTCGTTCAGCAGGCGGACGATCTCCGTCTCGTCGTCCCGCGCGGTGGCGATGATCACTGGGACGTCGGTGATTCCGCGCAGCATCTTCAGCGCCTCGGACCCGTCCAGATCGGGCAGACCGAGGTCGAGGATGACGACGTCGAAGGAGAAATGGGCGACCTCGCGCAGCGCCTCAAGGGCGGTGCCGACACTGCGCACGGTGTGCGCGGCATCGGTCAGATGCCGGATGAGGGCTGAGCGTACGAACTGGTCGTCCTCGACCACGAGCACACTTGCCATGGGCGGCACCGTACGCCATACGAGCGACCCGCTCCGGGGCCTGTGGACAACTCCGGCCGCCAGGACGTGGACAACCCGGACTGTGACGCACCCATGAGACACCCGTGGGGCAGGTGGTGCAGTATGGCCCGCGATGCGCAGAGGACTCGTACACGTACTTGCTTGGTCGCTCGCCACGGGCGCGGCGGTCACGCTGTCGTGGTGGGGCGTCCACACGGTGATGACGGGGACGGCGTACGACCCGCCGCGCGCGCTGCCCATCACGGCGGGCGACTCGACGACGCAGGAGTCGAAGCCACTGGCCTCCTCGACGCAGCGGGCCCAGCCGTCGAAGAGCGCGTCGGGTGAGTCCGGCACGTCGGGTGAGCCGTCGCGGAGCCGGAAGCCGAGCTCGACGCCCTCGAAGTCGGCGCCCCCGAGCGCCTCCCCCTCGCCGGCCTCCTCCGGCCAGGTCAAGAGCTACGACACCGACGGCGGCCGGGCGGTCTTCGACCTCGGCAAGACCTCCGCGACGCTGGTCTCGGCGACGCCGGGCGCGGGCTGGTCGATGCAGGTGTGGAAGACGGAGAAGTGGATCCGCGTGGAGTTCACGTCGGGCGCGAACCGGGTGTCGGTGTTCTGCACGTGGCACGACGGGCCGCCGCACGTGGAGATCGGCAACTACTGACTCCGGTCGGCGGAGACCGGCGGTGATGGCCGACCGGTCAGCGGAGACCGACGGTGGCGGCCAACCGGTCGGCGGAGACCGACGAGGCGGCCGACCCGGTCAGCGGAACACCGACGGGGGCGGCGCAGGTGACGCCACCGCCGCCGCGTCGGTGACCGGTGTCGCGCCTCCGGTGAAGTCGGCCAGCTCCTTGCCGTGTTCGACCCGTCCGGGGTGCGGGTCGGAGGCCGCGCGGCGGGTCAGTTCGGCGATCGGCAGCGGGTGGTCGGAGGCCACGAGGACCGCGTTGCCGAAGCGTTTGCCGCGCAGCACCGTCGGGTCGGCCACCAGGGCGAGTTCGGGGAAGACGGCCGCCACGGTGGCGATCTGGCCGCGGAGGTGGGCGAGCGGGGGTCCGTCGGCGAGGTTCGCGGCGTAGACGCCTCCGGCCTTCACCACCCTGCGTACCTCCGTGACGAACTCGACGGACGTCAGATGCGCCGGTGTACGGGCCCCGCTGAACACATCCGCGATCACCAGGTCCGCCCAGCCGTCCGGCACCTTGGCGAGCCCTTCGCGGGCGTCCGTGGAACGCACCCGGATACGGGCGTTCGGGTCCAACGGCAGCTCGCGGCGGACCAGTTGAACGAGGGCCGCGTCGCGTTCGACGACCTGCTGGGTGGAGCGGGGGCGGGTCGCGGCGGTGTAGCGGGCGAGGGTGAAGGCGCCGCCGCCGAGGTGCACGGCGTGCACGGGCTTGCCGGGCGGGGCGACGAGGTCGATGACATGGCCGAGGCGGCGCTGGTACTCGAAGCTCAGGTACGCGGGGTCGTCGAGGTCGACGTGCGACTGCGGGGCGCCGTCGATCAGCAGGGTCCAGGCGCGCGCCCGGTCCCGGTCGGGCAGCAGCTGGGCGAGCCCGCCGTCGACCGGCTCGACGACGGCTTCGGCGGCGGCCTGCCCGCGCCGCCCGCCACGCCCCGCCTCGCGCCCGTCGTCCGACCGCTTGTTCCTCGCCCTTGCCATCCCGCCATTATCGGGGCGTACGGGTGGGGCGGCCTCCCCGGTGCTTCCGGGGCTCGGCGGCTGCCGGAATCCTTTGGGACAGCTCGGCGGCGACCGCCGCAGCCCCTTCCGACAGCTCAGCGGCGGCCACCGGAGACCCCTCGGACAGCTCAGCAGCAGTTGTCCGCGGCCTCGATGAGCCGGGCCGCCTCACCCAGGGCGGCCCGCAGCACGGCCGGGTCGGTCGCGAGGTCCGCCTCGCCCGGCGGCAGCAGCCAGTCCGAGCCCTCGACCGGGGGCTCGGGGGCCAGGCTGAGGCCGCGGCCGTTGGTCTGCGTACAGGTGCTGCCGGGCACGTCCCAGCCGTCCGCGGTGCCGGGCGGCACCAGGAAGCCGAGGGTGTCGCAGCCGTCGTCGTGGAGTACCGGCCCGACGGCGTCGCAGGAGCCACGGCGGAGGATGTCGACCGCCTCCAGACCCTGCCGCGCCGGAACGGTCACCAGGTCGCATTCGGCGACCGGCTGCGGCGGGGCGCTGCACTCCGGGGACGGCCTGTGCTGCGCGGTCGACAGCGACGTACGGATCTCGGTGGTCTGCCTGATCTCCATCCCGGCCTCCAACACGGCACCCCTCCTGACGAGTGGGTCGGGAGTTCGGGCGGCTCCCGGTCCACAGGGTTCAACGCGTCAGGACGTCAACGGCTACGGCGGAACACCGCCGCAAAGGATGGCAGTTCATGGCAGATCGTGGATGAGATATCCGGTTTGTAGCCAAACCCAGCGTGGCTGCGCCGTCACAGCGGGTACGTTCTTGCCGCGCCGGAAACAGGGCACCCATAGGGCACAACCCGGGTAACTCTCCTTGAATCCGGCATGGTTCGACGGTTCGCAAGAGAGGGCCCGGCCATGACGTCGTCAACGGTGACCTCGTCCCAGTCCCCCCGGCCGTCGCGGCCGAATCTCGCCTTCCGGCGGCTGCGCGGACAGCGCTCGCCGGGCGAGTTCGCCGCGGCGGTGCGGCGGGCTGCGCGTGAGATCGGCGAGCGGGTCAGCTGCGACGCGCGCTACATCGGGCGCGTCGAGGCGGGCGAGATCCGCTGCCCCAACTACGCGTACGAGCGGGTGTTCCTGCACATGTTCCCCGGCCGCACGCTCACCGACCTGGGGTTCGCGCCCCGCTCATCGGTACGCGGGCGCGGGGCGCGCGACACGGACGAGGCGCCCCCTCCGCACACCACGAGCCTGTCGTGCGCCTCTCATGAGACGGAGGGGGCGCACGAGACGTATGACCGGCAGAACCCGCACCACACGCACATCCCGCACCACAGCCCGACCCCGTACGACCCGCACGATCCGCAAGACACGTACGACCCGTACGAGGACCACGATCAGAACCACGAGGAGAGCGACGTGCAGCGTCGCGCATTCATGACCGGAGGTACCGCCACCGTGGCGGTGGCCTCACTGGGGCCCTTCGGGGTCGTCGCGTTCGGCGGCTCCGCCGCTGCCGCGGAACGTCGCGTCCACCGGGCGGGCACGTCCGAGGCGGGCGCCCTCGAAGAGGCCGTACGCAAGATCCGGTTGCTCGACGACCGGCACGGGGCCGACGGCCTCTACCAGCGCGCGGCGACGCCGCTGCGGACCGCGTACGCGCTGCTCGACGCGGGCACCACCCGGCAGACGACCACCGACCGGCTGTACTCGGGGGCGGGTGAACTGGCCATCTCGGTAGGGTGGTTGGCGCACGACTCCGGACGCTTCGACGACGCGCGCTCGCACTACGCGGAGGCCCTCGCGACCGCCCGGATGTCGGGCGACCCGGGCCTGGAGGCGCACGCCTTCTGCAACACGGCGTTTCTCGCGCGCGACGCGGGGCGCCCGCGCGAGGCCGTGCGCGCGGCGCAGGCGGCGCAGCGCGCCGGGCGCCCCCTCGGCTCCCCGCGCCTGCTCTCCCTGCTCGCGCTGCGCGAGGCGGGCGGCTGGGCGGGACTCGCCGACCGCACGGGGTGCGAGCAGGCACTGGCCCGCGCGCAGGCGCTCTACGAACGGGGTCCTTCGGAGACGGACCCCGAGTGGATGACCTTCTACGGAGAGGCCGAACTGGAGGGCCTGGAGGCGCAGTGCTGGTCGATGCTGGGCGACTGGCCCCGCGCGGCCCGCCACGCACGCCGCGCCGCCGAACTCCAGGACCCGCACTTCACCCGCAACATCGCCCTCTACACCGCCGAACTCGCCGACGACCTCGCGCGCGGTGGCCGCCCCGACGAGGCCGCCCTCGCGGGCCTGCGCGTCCTGGACCTCCTGGGCGAGGTCCAGTCCTCCCGCATCCAGACCATGCTGGCGGGAACGGCCCGCGTACTGCTCCCGCACCGCAGGGCATCGGGCGTCTCGGCGTTCCTGGACAGGCACGCGTCGCTGCCGCGCACGGCGTGAGCGGAGTCAACGGCACTTACCGCGCCAACAGCGGCAAGAGGCTCAACAGGGCACGAGGGGCAAGAGCGCCTACGCGGTCAGATGCCCGCAGTCGTTCCACGACTCGATCGCCGGCTCGCCGTAAGCCCACCCGAGCACCGACAGCGAGGTCGGGTTGAGGCGGATGCGGGCCGCGAAGTCGAGGGGAAGACCGAGCCAGCGGGCGCCGATGGAGCGCAGGACGTGGCCGTGGGCGAAGACCAGCACGTCACGGTCCTCGGCGCGGGCCCAGGCGACGACCTCGTCCGCGCGCGCGGAGACCTGCTCCAGGGTCTCGCCGTCGGGAACGCCGTCGCGCCAGATGAACCAGCCCGGACGGACCGCCTGGATCTCGGCCGGGGTCATCCCCTCGTACGCGCCGTAGTCCCACTCCATGAGCGTGTCCCAGGTGGTCGCGCGCTCCCCGAAGCCGGCGAGTTCGCACGTCTCACGCGCGCGCACCAGCGGACTGGTGCGCACCTCGACCCCGGCCAGCCCGTCGAACGGCGCGCGGTGCAAGCGCTCGCCGAGCAGCTTGGCGCCGCGGCGGCCCTCTTCCAGGAGCGGGATGTCGGTCCTGCCGGTGTGCTTGCCGGACAGCGACCACTCCGTCTGTCCGTGCCGGGCCAGCAGGATGCGCGGTGCCATGAAGAGGGGCCTTTCCGGTCTGTGTGAGGGATGGGTCACTCCATCATCGCTCACGCGCTCACCGGGCAACCCGACGGGCGATCTCTGCGTCTTTGACGACCGGGGGCGCCCCTCAAGGGCGTTCACATACACCGTAAAATCGGATGAGGCCGCGGACCGTCGCCAGCAGACTGTGCAGACTGCCGGGTCACATAAGCAGATGGGGGAGGGCGATCGGATGCCGCAGACCGATGCATCGCGTACCGAGGCGGCACCACACGCCCGGTTTCGCCGGTGGACCGAGCTGCGGACCGCTGCGGCATCGCACGCCCGGCTCCGCTGGTGGACCGAGCTGCCGCTGATCGTGCTGGTGTACGCGTCGTACTCGGCGGGCCGTCTGCTGGCCCGGGGCGACACCTCCAGCGCCGTCGACCACGGTCTGGAGATCCTGCGCATCGAGAAGGCCCTCCACCTCAACGCCGAGCACCCGCTGAACCGCCTGTTCACCCGCGAGGCCTGGCTCGGCGTACCCGCCGACTTCTGGTACGCGTCCCTGCACTACCTGGTGACGCCCGCGATCCTGATCTGGCTCTTCCGCTCCCGCGCCGTGCGCTACCGCGCGGCCCGCACCTGGCTGATGACGTCCACGCTCATCGGCCTGATCGGCTTCACCCTGCTGCCGACCTGCCCGCCCCGGCTGCTCACCGCCGGGCACGGCTTCATCGACACGATGGCCCAGTACAGCTCGTACGGCTGGTGGGGCGGCGAGGCGAGCGCGCCGCGGGGGCTCGGCGGCATGACGAACCAGTACGCGGCGATGCCGAGCCTGCATGTGGGCTGGTCGCTGTGGTGCGGAGTGATGCTGTGGCGGTACGGCCGCACGCGTGCCGCGAAGGCCGCGGGCATCGCCTATCCGCTGCTCACCACGATCGTCGTGATGGGCACGGCGAACCACTACTCCCTCGACGCGGTCGCGGGCGCCGCGGTGATGGGCGTCGGGCTGCTGCTGACCCCGTCCGTGATGCGGCTCTCGGACCGGGTGAGGATGGCGCTGGGCGCCCGTTTCGCCTGGATCCCGGGCGCCTCGCGCGGCGCAGGTTCCTCAATTGTCAGTGCGGGGTGCCAGACTTCCACGGGTGAGCGAATTCCCCGACAGCGCGAGTCCCGAACCGGGCCGGGAGCCGAACCGGGTGCCTCCCCCACGGACGCGGGGGACGGCGCTCCGGCAGCGGCTCGCTGAGCTGCGCGGCCCGGCCTCCCCCACGCTCGACTTCACTCGCGCGGGGGGACCCCCATCGCCCAAGGCTCTCGACGCGCGCGCCCTCGCGGCGCTCGCCGCGAACCCCGGGTGCGAGCGGCGCGCCCTGCTGGACGGGGCGGGGGTCGACAAGGCGAAGCTGGCGGAAGGGCTGGGCTCACCGTCCGCCTTCGGGCAGTCGCAGTTCGCCTTCATGCGAGGCAATGCGTTCGAGGCACGGGTCAAGGCCGACGGAGGCGCGGAGCTACTGCGGCTCGTGCACGAGAAGCTGGACCCCGGCGCCGAGCCGCCCACGGCCGGTGTCGTCCCCGACCTGAGCGCCGTCGGCCCCGAGGGGCGCGCGGCCCGTACGGCGCTCGCCCTGCGCGAGGCCACCGCGGCCGGCGCCTGGACCCTGCTCGACCACCCGATGCTCGCCCTCGACGTCGCGGGCTCCCCTGCCTTCCTGGAGCCCGACGCGGTGGTCGTGCACCCCGACGGCGGCTGGACGGTCGTCGAGATCAAGTCCTTCCCGATGCTGGACGGTTCGGCGGACCCGGCCAAGGTGGGCGCGGCCGCGCGCCAGTCCGCGGTGTACGTGCTGGCACTGGAGGAGGTCGCCGCGCATCTGGAGCCCGTCCCCGAGGTCCGGCACCGGGTCCTGCTGGTCTGCCCCAAGGACTTCTCCAACCTCCCGACCGCGTCCGCCGTCGACATCCGCAAGCAGCGCGCGGTCACCCGCCGCCAGCTCGCCCGTCTCACCCGCGTCGAGGACATCGCCGCCGCCCTCCCCGAGGGCACCTGCTTCTCCCCCGACCTCCCTGCCGAGGAGCTGACGACGGCGGTCGAATCCGTCCCGGCGACCTACGCCCCCGAGTGCCTCGCCGCCTGCGAACTGGCCTTCCACTGCCGCGACCGCTCCCGCGCGGAGGGCGCGGTGACGTCCTTGGGCCGCTCACTGCGCGCCGAGCTGGGCGGGCTGACGACGGTGGGGGACGTGTTGGCGGCGGCTCATGGTGAGGCGGGGGATCCGGACGACCCGGCGGTCGCGGCGCTGAGGAGAGCGGCGACGCTGCGGGCCGAGGCGCTGGGGGCCCAGGCCTTGAGGGCAGGGGCATCGGCAGTCCAGGCCTTGAGAGCTGATGCGTCGGCAGTCCAGGAGGGTGCCGTATGTCGCTGATCGCCACCCTCGCCCGACTGGAAGCCGTCGAGAGCGGGCGCGCGCAGCCCACCGCGACCGTGCGGCACCGCCATCTCACCGAGCGGCCACTGGTGTTCGTGCCGCTGACCACCGCCGGTGAGGCCGGGGCTCCGCTCGGGGCGCTGGTGGGGACCGAGCGGGACGCGCCGCGGCTGCTGGTCGTGCCGCAGCCCCGCGACCGTGACCTGCGGTTCGCGTTCCTCGCCGAGCTGGCGGACGTCGTGCTGCCGTACGTCGACTCGTACGCGGAAGTCGTCGAGGCGGCCGAGCGCAATGAGACCGATCCGGAGACCGGCAAGCGGGTCAAGGTCGAGGTCGAACTGTGCGCGGACGCCCCGCAGTTGATCGTGCCGAGCCGGGCGGGCATCGAGTTCGTACGGCTGCTCGGGCGTTCCATGCGTTTCAGGCGCACCGCCGAGCAGGAGCCCGAGGCACCCCATCCGGCGCCACCCCGGGTGCCGTTGCTCGGGCGGTGGCTGACGCACTTCGGGGAGCGGTCCCGGGTGCCCGGCTCCGCCCTGCTGCTCACGATGACCGACGTGCTGTCCCGGCACTGGGCCACCGGGCAGAGCAACCTGGAGGACCAGCACCTGGGAGCGCTGCTCGCCTGGATCGACCCGGCGCACGGCGCGTCGGGCGCGGAGGCCGCGCTGCGGGCCGAGCTCCAGCGGGACGCCCGGGGGCAGCTCGTGTGTCCGCCCGCCGGGCCCGCCACCGACCCCGCCTTCGACAACAAGCTGCTGGCCCCGGCCATCGAGCGCTACGACCGCGCGCGTACGGCGCTCGCCGCCGCCGAGGACGGCATCGAGGCGGACGACCGGCTCGGTGAACTCACCGCCGCCGAGCGGGAGATCCGCGCCCTCGTCGAGAGTGTCACCCGGCCCACCTGGGACGCGGTGTGGCGCGGCCTCGACCTGCTGCGGGAGCTGCCCGAGGGCGCCCACGCGGCCGACCGGTGGACCCGCGACCGCTGGTCGTTCACCGGCCACCGCGACCGGATCACCGCGGGCGAACCCCCGCAGCCGCGCCGCGACGACGCGGTGACCGCGGCGAACAAGCTGGCCACGCGCGAGCGCGAACAGGCCCGCCTGGAAGCCCAGGAGGCCCTCGACGACCCGCTGGTCATGGCCGGGCGGCGGCTGGCCGGGGAGGCGTTCGCGGGCGAGGTCACGGATGTCGTGATGGCGTACAGCGAGGGCAAGCGGCCCAGCCCGCGCCCGCTGGTGACCGTCCACACGGACGACCTGCCGCATCTGGGGGAACGGGGCAAGGTGTACCGGTCGCTGGGCGGAAAACCGCAGGCCGCGGAGTTCGTGGGGTACGAAGGGTCCGGGGACGGAGGCGAAGGGTCCGGGGACGGAGGCGAAGGGGGTGCCGTCGTCGTGCTGCGCGTCGTCGACAAGATGGGGCGCGGCAAGGAGCCCGAGGCCGGGTCCGTGCCCGAGAAGGGGGACCTCGTCTGCTTCACGCTCTTCGAGCACGAGCAGCGGGGCGGGGCGAAGCTGCCCGACCCGGAGGAGACGCCGTGGACGCACGGCGGGCCACCGGGTGAGGCGGCGGTTCCGGACGCCGACCCCGTGACCGAGGAGGACGTCCTGTGAGGCCCGTGACCGAGGAGGACGCTCGGTGAACGGCGTGACCGAAGAGGACGTCCAGTGAGCCCCGTGACCGAAGAGGACGTCCCTGTGAATCCCGTCGCCGCTTTCGACCCCGGCGCCGAAGCCACCCGGGCCACCGACGCGATCCTGCGCGACACGCTGCACGGCACGCACCGCGGAGTCGTGGTCGACTCCCCGCCCGGCGCGGGGAAGTCGACCCTCGTTGTGCGCGCGGCACTCGAACTCGCCTCCGCCGGACGGCCGTTGATGGTCATCGCGCAGACCAACGCCCAGGTCGACGACCTGGTGCTGCGGCTCGCCGAGAAGGATCCCGAGCTGCCCGTCGGACGGCTGCACAGCAGCGACCCCGACCCGTACGACAAGGCGCTCGACAGCCTGGAGAACGTACGGAAGTCCGCGAAGGCGGCCGACCTGGCGGGCCTCGACGTCGTCATCTCGACCGCCGCCAAGTGGGCCCACGTGAAGGGCGTCGAGCCCTGGCGGCACGCGATCGTCGACGAGGCGTACCAGATGAGGTCCGACGCCCTGCTCGCCGTGGCCGGGCTCTTCGAGCGGGCGCTGTTCGTGGGCGACCCGGGGCAGTTGGACCCGTTCGCGATCGTGGGCTCGGAGCAGTGGGCGGGGCTGTCGTACGACCCGTCGGCCTCCGCGGTGACGACGCTGCTCGCCCACAATCCCGAGCTCCCGCAGCACCGCCTGCCGGTGTCGTGGCGGCTGCCCGCGTCCGCGGCGCCGCTGGTCTCGGACGCGTTCTATCCGTATACGCCGTTCCGCAGCGGCACGGGGCATGGTGACCGGCGGCTCAACTTCGCTGTGCCGTCGGACGGTTCGGGGCCCGACCGGGTCATCGACGAGGCGGCGGAGGCGGGTTGGGGGCTGCTGGAGCTTCCGGCCCGGCACACGCCTCGTACGGATCCGGAGGCGGTGCGGGCCGTGGCCCATGTCGTACGCCGGCTGCTGGACCGGGGTGGTGCGGCGACGTCGGAGCGGTCGGCCGATCCGGTGCCGTTGACCGCCGACCGGATCGCCGTCGGCACCGCGCACCGCGACCAGGCCGCGGCCGTACGGGCCGCACTGACGGACCTTGGCGTCGCGGACGTCACCGTGGACACGGCGAACCGGCTTCAGGGGCGGGAGTTCGATGTGACGGTGGTGCTGCATCCGTTGTCGGGGCGGCCCGACGCGACGGCGTTCCATCTGGAGACGGGTCGGTTGTGCGTACTCGCGTCCCGGCATCGGCACGCGTGCATCGTGGTGTGCCGGGCGGGGGTGACGGAGCTGCTGGACGACCATCCGTCGACGGAGCCGGTGCAGCTGGGGGTCACGGTCAAGTTTCCCGACGGGTGGGAGGCGATGATGTCCACGTGGGATCACCTCTCCGAGCACCGGGTGACGTGGACTCCCTGATTCGCCGGACGGAGTCCGGCACGCCGCCGGAGGCGGCCAATGGATGCAGCCCCGACGGGTGGGAGGCGAATCACACGGTGCTGTCGCATCTGGGGGAGCATCGGGTGGGGGTGGTGGCCATAGGGCACGGGGGTATCCGCTCCGGGGTGCTCGCCCCGGGTACCCGCCCTGGATCCTGCTGATCCCCGACTGGGCCGGGCCCCGGGCCCACTTGCGCGGGCGGGGGAGAATAGACGGTGGCCCACCCTCCCTCACGCTCGGCCTGTCTCGCGCGGGGAGCCCATGGCGGGCCCCTGAACCGTACGAGGAGGAGAAGACATGGCGGAGCCCACGCCGCGTCGGAACGAACCGCGGCTTCGCCCCGCGCCCCTGCTCTTCGAGCCCGCGGAGGCCGCCGGCGATCCGGAGCACTTCTTCGATCTGGAGTCGATCGACGATCCGCGTGCGCTGCTGGACCGGGCCACGGAGCTTACGCACGCGTTTCGCGCGGCGGCTGATCGTGCCGTCGAGTTTCAGGCGATCGCCGCGGCGCAGCTCGCGGATCCGCGTCGGTTCGACCGGCTCACCGCGGCTGCCATCGCCGAGCGGGCCGAGTGGACCGAGGACTACGCGAAGAAGATGGTCGAGTTCGGGCGGGATCTGCTGCGGGGGGCGGACGGGAACGGGCATGGTCTTGGGGTGGGCGACCTCGCGTGAGCCCGGGGGCGCCTGCGGAGGTTTTCGCCCCCGCCGCCCCTTCCCGTACCCAACCGACCCTTCCCGTACCTGGGGGCTGCGCCCCCAGACCCCCGCTATCGGCCTGACGGCCTCGTCCTCAAACTCCCCCACTCTCGGCTTCTCCCCCACTCTCGACTTCGCTCGAGCGGGGGGACCCCCATGAGCGGGGGGACTCCCACGACGGGCTGAGAGATTCAGCCCGACGCCGAGTCGATCGCCTCGTCCAGGACGTCCCGGGAGCGGACCAGGTCGGCGATCGCGCGGTCGATGCGGTCGCGCTCGGCGGTGAGGTCGGCGATGAGCCGGGGCGTGGCGATCTCGGAGGGGCCGCCGTCGGTGTCGCGCATGCAGGGAAGGAGCTCCGCGATCTTCTTGCTGCCCAGCCCGCCACCGCCACCGTCTGAGACTCACGTCCGGCCCTCACGTCCGGCTCTCACCCCCGGCTCTCACGTCCGGCTCTCACGTCCGGCTCTCACGTCCGGCTCTCACGTCCGGCTCTCACAAGATCTTCTGGCATATGCCAGCGGGGCAAGATACTCCACCCCACCCCCTCCTGTCCTGATTTCCGGCAACCCTCAGAGACGGAACGCTTACCCCCGGTAGATGTAATCGCCATGAGCAGCACACGGAACCCGGCAAGCACTTCCCCTCACGGCCCCGGCGCACCGTTGCCCGACCGGTTCGACAGCTCGGGCGTCACCTCCGAGGGAGCCGCCTGGCTCGCCTCTGCGGGGACGTATCCGCGCAGCACCCTGGCGCTCTGGGAGGATCGGCCCGGCGCCCCGGTCGTCCTGCCCTGCGGCAGCGCCTTCGACGTCGTCAACGCTCCGGCCATCTTCGGGCGGCGGATGCTCGACCGGTTATGGGACGAGGGTCCGGGCTCGGGCCCGGTGGCCACGTACCGCGGGCGGATGCTGCTGTTCACGGCGCCCGGTACGGCTCACCGGCTGCCCTCACTGCTGGAGTGGGAGGAGTGGGGCTCCCGTGGCACCGAGGGCCGCGAGGACGGGCACGTCGGGCGGTGCGGCGGGGTCCCGCCCCTGCTGTGCCACGGCTCCGGCGACGCGGTGACCGTCCCCGCCCTGACTCCCGACGGCACCGGGCGGAGTGCCGCCGCCCGCCCGGAATCCCGCTGGCTCGTCGCCCCCGACACCCGGCATCCATGGCTCCCCGGCCCCGAGATCCTGCTCTGGGCGGCCGTCCGGGCGGCCCGCGCCGCCGCCTCCACCGCGGTGCGCATATCGATTTTTCCTCCTGCCGATCAGGATGCTAAGGTCTACGACGTCAGCAGGCGCCGCTAGCTCAGTTGGTTAGAGCAGCTGACTCTTAATCAGCGGGTCCGGGGTTCGAGTCCCTGGCGGCGCACGCTAGCGATGGCGAGGCAGGTTCGTGGAAACGCGAGCCGGTCTCGCCATCGTTGTTTTTGCTCACGCCATCCCATTGTTTTGCTCACGGCATCGTGATCTTCACCGTCCACGCCCCGGAAGCCGTTCGGTCCTCCACCTCGATCCGTACGTTCTCGCCCGGCACCGTGAAGCTCTCCCCCAGGGCCACCGGCGCGTCCGCGAGGGGCGGGTAGACCGAGTCCTCCCAGCAGGACTCGTGGTGGGGGTGGGCGTCGACGACCTCGATCGGGCCGCCGCCCGATTCGGTCTCGCTGCGGACGCGGTAGATGAGGATGCCCTGCGAACACGTCGCACCGTCGTTGCCCCCCGAGCCGCGCGCCTCGAAGGCGAGCTCGCTGTCGGGACCCGTACGGACCACCGCCAGCTTGGTGCCGCGACCGGAACCGAACGTCTGCACACCAGAACCGGAGGGCTGCGCACCGGATCCGAACGTCTGCACACCAGAACCGGAGGGCTGCGCACCCGATCCGAAGGCCTGCGCACCGGAGCGATAGGTCCGCGCGCCCGAGCGGAAGGTCCGCCCGCCCGAGCCATAGGACTGCGCGCCCGAGCTCCCCACTCCCGATGCATCCGCCCCGGCCACGCCCGGCCCGGCGGAACCCACCCCGGCCGCCGCCCCCGGCCCCGCCTCCGCCGGCTCCAGCGTCAGCCGCGTACTGCCGGGACCCAGCACACACGCCACCTGGTGCGGTTCCAGCCAGCCCAGCTTCCACTTGTGCCAGGCGAAGAGGTCGGGCGCGAGGCCGAACTGGCTGCCCATGAGGTCCCAGTCGCCGACGTAGGTGTCCCAGTCGCCCTTGCCGTCGGAGGGGCGGTGGTAGAGGTCGGGCAGGTCGAAGACGTGGCCCGTCTCGTGGGCGAGGACGAGGCGGTCCGGCGGGTGCTTCTCGAAGACCGTGACCACGCGGCGGATGTCCTTGCCGTCGGCCCGCATGGGGGTGTCGAGGTTGACCACCTTCGTCGCGTCCGAGTCGACGCCCGGCGCGTCCGGGTCGGCCACGAAGTAGACGATGTCGTAGCGCGAGAAGTCGACCTGTTTGTCGGCCACGGTGAGCGCGTCGCGCAGATAGGCGGCGCGGTTCTCCGCGTTCCAGTCGCGCTGTATGGCGTACGACGTGGAGGCGTGCGGCATCCGGATCCAGTCGCGCTGGGGATGCGGGCGCACCGTGAACTTCCCGTACGAGGCACGCTCGAAGAAGCGGCTGGTGGCCGGGAAGTAGTCGGCGGTCAGTTCGGCGGGCGTGGTCCGTGGCACGGAGTCCGGGAAGGACAGGAAGACCATCACCGCGTCGAGGGGGTGAGTGGGGCGCACATAGCCGGAGTTCCAGGTGTCGACGCCCTCCGAGTGGTGTGCCTCGGTCCGCTTCAGGTTGCACGCGGCCGAGCGGGGTTCGGCGAGCGCGGGCCCCGGCATCAGCGAGGTCGCGGCCAGTGCCGTCATCGAGGTGAACACGGCCGCGGTGCTGCGCCAGCGGGGCGCCCCGAAACGGACAACTCCCCGCAGCACCTCACGAGTACGCCCCCGCAGGATCTCGCGGGTGCGACCCTGCGGGGCCTCACGGGCGAGACCCCTCAGGGGGAGCTGACGCGGCACGCAGACCTCCGGATGCGGATTTCGAGACACCGCACCCAGCCTGTGTGAGTTCGTATTACTTTGCCCTGTTTGTCTGCACCAGAAGAGTGAGGGGCTCCGCGAGGCCGACACCCCGAACACTCACGGAACGTCACATGCGATCGGCAGGGGATGGAACCCGTCCAGATGCAGGCAGAAACGATCTGCCAGAAGTGGCGGTTGTTCCGGGACACTGGACAGTGGCTGCGCGTCCGGGAGGCCAGCCTCTATGATCGGCACACTTTCCTGCACCGACACGGCTTGTGCGGCCGTCCATCACCGGCCGACCGCCCCGAGATACCCATACGATGAACGAGTGCACTGCGGGAGCGAGCGGTGAGCGGAACGTCCGAAGGGCCGGCGCCCGCGGCAGACCTCGTCCGGCCGGCCGTCACAGAGCGTGACATCAACACATCTCCTCGTACGCCCGTCGGGTCACCCGGGTCACCCGGGTCGTCTCCCGGCGCATCCGTCTCAGCCGAAACGCCTCCCGGCGCGCCCGCGTTCACATCCGTGTCCGCCGCCGGCTTCGCCGCCGCGCCCCTCGCGATGGCCGTCGTCGACCGCGACGGTCTGGTCGTCACCGCCAACGAGTCGCTCGGCGCGCTGCTCGGTGCCGGGGCGGACGCGCTCGCCGGGCGGATCGCCGCCGATCTGGTGGACCTGGCGTCCGACGCCCGTACTTGGCACGCCTACCGCGAGGTGCTGCGCGGCCGACAGGCCCGGCTGCGCTGCACGCGGCGCCTCAAGCACCCCGACGGGCACTCGCTCTGGGTCCAGCTGACGGTCACGCCGCTGCCGCCTCAGGAGCGGGCCGTGCTGCTGTCCGTCGCCGACATCAGCGCCCGGCGTGAACTCCAGGCCCGGCTGCGGCACTTGCAGATGCACGACCCGGTGACCCGGCTGCCCAACCGCACCCTGTTCTTCGAGCGCCTGTCGGCCGCCCTGGAGGCGGAAGCGTACGAGGAGGGCGGCACCGGCCGGATCGGGCTCTGCTATCTGGACCTGGACGGGTTCAAGGCGGTCAACGACACGCTCGGCCACCGGGTCGGGGACCGGTTGCTCGCGGCGGTCGCCGAACGGCTGACGCGCTGCGCCGACGAGGCGGGTTACGCGCGAGCGGCCACTCCCCTGGTGGCGAGACTCGGCGGCGACGAGTTCGCGCTGCTCGTCGAGGACTCCACGGGGACGGACCAGTTGGCGGACCTCGCCGAATCCGTCCTGAAGGCGCTTCAGGCCCCCTTCGACCTCTCCGGCCAGCGGCTGTCCCTCTCCGCCTCCATCGGCGTCGTCGAGCGGCGCGCCGCCGGGACCAGCGCGACCGGGCTGATGCAGGCGGCGGACACGACGCTGTACTGGGCGAAGGCCGACGGCAAGGGCCGCTGGACCCTCTTCGACCCGGAGCGCAACGCCCACCGCATGACCCGCCAGGCCCTCTCCTCCACCCTCCGCGCGGCGATCGAGCGCGGTGAATTCGCCCTGGAATACCAGCCGTTGGTGGGCATGGAGGACGGCGGCGTACGCGGAGTCGAAGCGCTCGTCCGCTGGAACCATCCGCAGTTCGGAATGCTGACGCCGAATCGGTTCATCGGATTGGCCGAGGAAGACGGCTCCATCGTGCAGCTCGGCCGCTGGGTGCTCGCCACCGCCTGCCGCCAGGCCCGCCGCTGGCAGCTGGACCACCCGGACGCCGTACCGATCTTCGTCAGCGTGAACGTGGCGGTGCGTCAGGTCTGGGACTCCGACCTGGTCGCCGACGTGGCGGAGATCCTCGCGGAGACGGGCCTGCCGCCGCATCTGCTCCAGCTGGAGCTGACGGAGTCGGCGGTGATGGGCTCGGCCGGCCGCCCCCTCCAGGCCCTGCAGGCCCTCAGCGACATGGGCGTCCGCATCGCCATCGACGACTTCGGCACCGGCTATTCGAACCTGGCCTACCTGAGCCGCCTTCCGGTCTCCGTCCTGAAACTGGACGGCTCCTTCGTCCGCGGCTTCCAGTACGAGAACCTCGACGGTACGGCCGCCCACCCCAACCCCGCCGACGAGGTGATCGTCGAGGCCCTCATCCAACTCGCCCACCGGCTGGGCCTGACGGTCACCGCCGAATGCGTGGAGACCGCCTCCCAGGCCTCCCGCCTGCGCGGCATCGGCTGCGACACCGGCCAGGGCTGGCTGTACTCCCGGCCGGTGGCGCCGGATCGTATCTCCGCACTATTGACGGCGTCCCGCGCTCAGGCCTGAGCCTCCTGAGCCTCCTGGGATTCCTAGGTCTCCTGGGTCCCCTGGTGGGTCTTCGGCAACCCGTAGGCGTCCGCGATCAGTTCGTACGAGCGCAGGCGTACGTCGCCGCTGTGCGCGTTGCCCGTGATCATCAACTCGTCGGCGCCCGTGCGCTTCTGCAGGTCGTCGAGGCCGGAGCGGACCTCGTCGGCCGTGCCGTGAATGACGTTGGAGTTCCAGCTGGTGATGAACTCCCGCTCCATGGGGCTGAATTCGTACGCCTCCGCCTCTTCGGGGGTCGGGACGAGTCCCGGGCGGCCGGTGCGCAGGCGGACCATGTTCAGGGCCGCGGCCATGACCTGGCGGCGGGCCTCCTTCTCGTCGTCCGTGGCAAGGGCGGAGACGCCGATGAGGGCGTACGGGGCGTCCAGCACGGCGCTCGGCCGGAAGGACTCGCGGTAGAGGTCCAGCGCCGGGATCGTGTTCTGCGCCGAGAAGTGGTGGGCGAAGGCGAACGGGAGGCCGAGGATGCCGGCCAAGCGGGCGCTGAAGCCTGAGGAGCCCAGCAGCCAGATCGGGGGGCGGTGCGGGGACTGGACGCCGCCGGGGGAGGTCGACTGGATGGGGCCCGGGACCGCGTGGATGCGGGCGTACGGGTGACCGTCCGGGAAGTCGTCGTCCAGGAAGCGGGTGAGCTCCGCGAGCTGCTCGGGGAAGTCGTCGGCGCCTTCGCCCAGACGCTCGGTGCGGCGCAGGGCCGCGGCGGTCGCTCCGTCCGTGCCCGGGGCCCGGCCGAGGCCCAGGTCCACCCGGCCCGGTGCCATCGCCTCCAGCGTGCCGAACTGCTCCGCGATGACCAGGGGGGCGTGGTTGGGGAGCATGACTCCGCCCGAGCCCAGGCGGATGCGGGTGGTGTGGGCGGCCAGGTGGGCGAGGATCACCGCGGGCGACGACGATGCGACGCCCGGCATCGAGTGGTGTTCGGCCACCCAGTAGCGGTGGAAGCCGCGGGATTCCGCGAGGCGGGAGATTTTGACGCTGGTGTGGAGGGCGTCGGTCGCGGTGCGGCCTGCGCCGACGGTGACCAGGTCGAGGACCGACAGGGGTACGGGGGCGGTGCCCTGCGCTGTGCCTCGGATCTCGTCCGTCTCGTCCACCGGGTGCCTCCTGCTGTCTGCCGTTTGTACGTCGCGTGTCCGCGGGGTACGAACAGGAGGCTGTCTCCGTTTATTCCCGGTGGGCCGGGGTGGGGGCTGGGCGTGGGGTTGTTTTCGCCCCCGCCGCCCCTACCCGTCCCGTATCTGGGGGGCTGCCGCCCCCAGACCCCCGCTTCGGCCTGAACGGCCTCGTCCTCAAACGCCGGACGGGCTGAGAATCAGCCCCCGGCGTTTGACGGGGGTAGGGGCGGCGGGGGGCGAAAACCCCTACGCCTGGACGATCGGTTCCTTCGTGAACAGGGTGCCCAGTTGGGGGGCGTTGACGCGGCGGTCTGCCAGGCGGAGGGCCTCCCAGACGGTGACCTGGTTGGCGGTGAGGACGGGCTTGGAGAGGGCGTGTTCCAGGGCGGGGATGTGGGAGGCGGTGTGCAGGGCGGTGTCGGGGAGGAGGACGGCGTCCGCGTCGGGGTGGTCGCCCTCGCGGGCCAGGGCGACCACCTGGTCGTACCCCCACGTGGCGACCTCCGCCGCCGTGATGACCCCGGAACCGCGCACCGCGACGACCTCCACCCCCGCATCCTTGAGAAAGGCGGCGAAGAGCGCGGCCACGTCATCGGGGTACGTCGCAGCGATCGCGACCCGCCGGGCGCCGATCTCCCGTACGGCGTGCGCGAAGGCGAAGGACGTGGAGGAGGCGGGCAGACCGGCCGCGCGGGCGAGGCCGCGGACCTGCTCCTGGGCGCCCTGCCAGCCGTACACGAAGCTGCCGCTGGTGCAGGCCCACACCACCGCCTCGGCACCCGACAGACGCAGCTCCTCGACGCCCGCCGCGAGCCGGCCCGCCGAGCCCATCTCGAGGAGCGCGTCCACGCGGTGGGCGTCCTCGCCGATGTCCGTGTGGACGACGGGAAGGCGGATGTCGCTGCCGAGCAGCTGCTCCATGCGCGGGTAGTCGTCCTCGGCCGAGTGACCGGGGTAGAGGAAACCAACTGCTGTCATGCCCAACCTTCCTGTTCTTCCGGCAGTACCGGCCCCCGGCGAGCGGATTCGTCCAGTAGAGCTTGATAGGGGCCCACGGCCCGGGTACCCAGCTGGCGCAGCGCCGCCCACATCGTCACCTGGTTGGCCGAGAGGACCGGGATGCGCAGTTCCGCCTCCAGCTGGGGGATGACGTCGTACGTCGGGAGGTTGGTGCAGCTGATGAAGAGCGCGTCGGGCGTTCCGACGGCCGCCGCACGCGCCATCTCCACCACATCCCGGTACGGAACTTTCCAGATGTGCCTGGTCAGGCCCATGAAGGCGCGACCTGTGACGCGGATGCCCGCCTCGGCGAGGTACTCCTCCAGGGACTGGGTGACCGAGACCGTGTAGGGGGTCACGAGCGTGATACGGCGGGCGCCCAGCTCCTCCAGCGCGGCGATGAGGGCGCCGGACGTCGTGACCGAGGCGACCCCTCCCGCCCGTGTCATCGCCTCGCACATCGCACGCTCCCCGGCGACGCCCCCGACGAAGCTGCCCGAGGTGCAGGCGTACGCGACGACCTCGGGCGCGACCGCGTTCAGGGCGCGCACCGCGTCGCCGAGCGTCTCGTGCTCGGAGACCAGGCGGGCCAGGTCCAGACTGACCTCGACCGGCACGAACGGGGTCCGGGTGAGGTGCAGGGAGACGTCGTCGGGCACCCATCGCCACAGTTCGCGGTCGAGGGCGAAGTCGAAGGGGGCGACGACGCCGACACCGCGCTGGGCGCGGGGGCCGCCGAGAAAAGAGACGTCCATGGCAGGCACCGGCCTCACTAAGGGAAACGGGTGGGCAACGGACCGTAGGTGGGCCCGTGTTGACGAAGGTAGGTTCGGGTGCGAGCGTGGTCAATCCGCGCATCTCAGACGGCTCCGGCACACCTCTCTTCTCATAACCATCCAGATCCTCATAACCATCCAGATCCTCGGACTCCCCCAGGAAAGCGGACCCGCATTGCGAAACGGTTACCCCCGATGACCACCCTCCTCGTTCTGGACGCCGAGCCCCTCCCCCGCCTCGGCAAGCTCACCGGGCGGGTGCGGATCGAGCACGCGGACGAGTCCACGCTGGCCGAGCTGCTGCCCCGCGCGGACGTGCTGCTCGTGTGGGACTTCACCTCGGACGCCGTACGCCGCGCCTGGCCCGGCGAGGGTCCCCGGCCGCGCTGGGTGCACACGGCGAGCGCGGGCGTGGACCATCTGCTGTGCCCCGAGCTCGCCGCGTCCGACACCGTGGTGACCAACGCGCGCGGGGTCTTCGACCAGCCGATCGCGGAGTACGTCGCCGCGCTGGTCCTCGCGATGGCCAAGGATCTGCCGAGGACATGGGACCTGCAGGGGCGGCGGGAGTGGCGGCACCGCGAGTCGCAGCGGGTGGCGGGCACGCGCGCGTGCGTGGTGGGTTCCGGGCCGATCGGGCGGGCGATCGTCAAGGAGCTCAAGGCACTCGGCATCACGACGGCCCTGGTGGGGCGCACCCCGCGCACCGGCATCCACGGCCCGGAGGAGCTGGACCGGCTGATGGCGCGCGCCGACTGGGTGGTGTCCGCGGCGCCGCTCACCGAGGCCACGTACGGCATGTTCGACGCGCGGCGCTTCGGGATGATGCAGCCGTCGGCGCGCTTCATCAACGTCGGGCGTGGGCAGCTCGTCGTCGAGGACGCGCTCACCGAGGCGCTGTCGAAGCGGTGGATCGCGGGCGCGGCCCTCGATGTCTTCCAGCACGAACCGCTCGGCCCCGACAGCCCGCTGTGGGACGTCCCCGGGCTGATCGTGTCGCCGCACATGAGCGGGGACACGATCGGCTGGCGCGACGACCTCGGCACGCAGTTCGTGGAGTTGTACGAGCGCTGGGAGGCGGGGAAGCCGCTGCCGAACGTCGTCGACAAGAAGCGTGGGTACGTGCCCGGACACTGAACTCCCTTTGGAGGAGCCGATGTCGGAACTCACCGAGCTGACCGCAGTCCAACTCCTCGACGGCTACCGCAAGGGCGAATTCAGCCCCGTGGACGCGACGCGGGCGGCCCTGGAGCGGGTCGACCGCATCCAGCCCGCGGTGAACGCGTTCGTCCGGCTCGACGCGGACGAAGCCCTCGCGCGGGCAGCCGAGTCGGCGGAACGCTGGCGGCGGGGCGAGCCCGCGGGCCTGGTGGACGGGGTCCCGGTCACCGTCAAGGACATCCTGCTGCTGCGCGGCGCCCCGACCCTGCGCGGCTCCAAGACCATTGACCCGCATGGCCGTTGGGACGAGGACGCGCCGTCCGTGGCCCGGCTGCGCGAGCACGGCGCCGTGTTCCTCGGCAAGACGACGACACCCGAGTTCGGCTGGAAGGGCGTCACGGACTCGCCGCTGTCGGGGGTGACACGCAATCCGTACGACGTCTCGCGCACGGCGGGCGGCTCCAGCGGCGGCAGTGCGGCGGCCGTGGCACTGGGCGCGGGCCCGCTGTCCCTGGGCACGGACGGCGGTGGCAGCGTCCGTATCCCGGCCGCGTTCTGCGGGATCTTCGCGCTGAAGCCGACGTACGGGAGGGTGCCGCTGTTTCCCGCGAGCGCCTTCGGGACGCTCGCGCACGTGGGGCCGATGACGCGGGACGCCGCCGACGCGGCGCTGATGCTGGACGTGATCAGCGGCCCCGACGCGCGGGACTGGTCCGCGCTCGGGCCGGTCGGCGGGTCCTTCGTGGACGCGCTGGAGGGCGGGGTGCGGGGGCTGCGGGTCGCGTACTCGCCCTCCCTCGGCGGGCAGGTCGCGGTCCGTCCGGCCGTCGCGGCGGCGGTCCGGCGGGCCGTGGAGCGGCTCGCGGGGCTCGGCGCGTACGTCACCGAGGCCGACCCCGACTTCACCGACCCCGTGGACGCCTTCCACACCCTCTGGTTCGGCGGGGCGGCCCGCGTGACCCAGCATTTCGGGCCCCACCAGCGAGAGTTGCTCGATCCCGGCCTCCGCGAGATCTGCGGCCTCGGCGCCCGCTTCGGCGCGCTGGACTATCTCGCCGCGGTGGACGTCCGGATGGAGCTGGGGCGGCGGATGGGCCGCTTCCACGAGTCGTACGACGTCCTGGTGACGCCGACCCTGCCGCTGACCGCGTTCGAGGCGGGCGCGGAGGTTCCCGCCCGGTCGGGCGTGCGCCGCTGGACGGGGTGGACCCCGTTCACGTACCCCTTCAACATGACGCAGCAGCCGGCGGCGACGGTCCCCGTCGGGGTGGACGGGGACGGACTCCCGGTGGGGTTGCAGGTCGTCGCCGCCCGGCATCGGGACGACGTCGTCCTGCGGACGGCGCATGCGCTGTACGAGGCGGGGGCCGCCGGGGTCGAACCGCCGGACGGGGTGTAGAGCGCGAGCCCTACGTCCGCCGGAACGACAGCGTCTCCCCCGACGCCCCCGAGCGCCACAGGTCGTTGCACGCTTCCGCCATCTCGTCCAGACCCTCCACCACCTGGCCCCACACGATCCCCGGCACCCAGCCCACATCCCCGTTGAGGAGCAGGTTGTTGCGCTCGTAGAAGAGGGCCAGGTCGACGACGGTCGTGCCAGGGCGTACGTCGGTGTCGTAGCCGTACGCCCGCGTGCCCAGTTCCGTGCCCGCGAAGGCGAAATAGCAGAGGTCACCGGGGATGGGCGTGACCGTCGGGTTCTCCAACGGTGGCTCCCTGTCCGCGAAAGGCGGGAAAAGGGCGTAGATCTCATTGCGTGCGTATTTCGCGTGGTAGACGTCGCCGCCCAGCGGGAGCGCGTCCCACACCGCCGCGCAGGTGAGCGGCGCCCGGTCGTCGAGGAGTCGTGCCGTGCAGTGGACGCCCCGCTTGAGCAGGGACACTTCGATATAGCGATCGGCCATGCACTCCATGGTCCCGCCGAGGTCAAGGGGGCCTCGGCGGCGGACGAGTGCGGACGGGTGCGGACGGGGCTCGAATTGATCTGAATACATCGCGTGGTCCCGGGTAGCCGCGCGGCCATGGCTCCACCACTTGGGAATGACGGGAATGACGCAGAGAAAGCAGCGATACGAGGGCCGAGTCGCCGATCGCTGCTCGCGGGCGTGTCCGCGCTGGGCGCGCTGGGCGCCGCCGGCTGCAGCCGGGTCGCGACGGCGGCCGACACCGAGGGAGGTGATCTGCTCGACCGGCTGAAGGCGCAGGGTGTCGTACGGCTGGGTATCGCGGGTGAGATCCCCTTCGGGTACATCGACAGGAACGGTGAGCTGACGGGCGAGGCGCCGGAACTCGCGAAGGCCGTCTTCAAGCGGCTGGGGGTCGATCGCGTCCAGCCGGTGCCGACCGAGTTCGGCTCGCTCATCCCCGGGCTCAACTCGCAGCAGTTCGACGTCGTGTCCGCCGGGATGTACATCAACCCCGAGCGCTGTGCGCAGGTCATCTTCGCGGATCCGGACTACCAGATGCTCGACGCGTTCATCGTGCGCAAGGGCAACCCGAAGGGGCTGCACGACTACAAGGACGTCGTCGCGAAGAAGGCCAAGTTCGCGACGGGGACCGGGTACGCCGAGATCCAGTACGCGGTCGAGGCCGGGTACAAGGAGAGCGACATCCTGATCGTGCCGGATCAGGTGGCCGGGCTGAACGCCGTCGAGGCGGGCCGTGTCGACGCCTTCGCGGGGACGGCGCTGACCACGCGTGAGGTGGTCAAGAAGTCCGGCAAGGCCGAGAGTACGAAGCCCTTCGCGCCGCTGGTGAAGGGCAAGCCGCATGTCGACGGCGGCGGCTTCGCGTTCCGGTCGCCGGAGACGAAGCTGCGGGACGCCTTCAACGTGGAGCTCAGGAAGCTGAAGGACAGCGGCGAGCTGTTCCGCATCCTCCAGCCGTTCGGCTTCACCAAGGCCGAGATGACCGACATGACCGCGAAGGAGCTGTGCCGCGGATGACCTCGGGACTCTGGGAACTCGTACTCAAAGGAATCTGGGTCACCGTCCAACTGCTGTTCTTCAGCGCCCTGTTGGCCGGTGCGATCTCCTTCGCCGTCGGGATCGCGCGCACCTCGCGGTGGTGGATCGTCCGCTTCCTCGCGGGCTTCTACACCGAGGTGTTCCGCGGCACCTCCGCACTGATCATGATCTTCTGGGTGTACTTCGTGCTGCCGCTCGCCTTCGGCTGGCAGCTCGTCCCGATGTGGGCGGGCACGCTGGCGCTGGGACTGACGTACGGGGCGTACGGCTCCGAGATCGTGCGCGGCGCCCTGAACGCGGTCGACCCGGCGCAGCGTGAGGGCGGGATCGCGCTCGGCTTCACCCCCTGGCAGCGGATGCGGCTGATCCTGCTGCCGCAGGCGGTGCCCGAGATGATCCCCTCCTTCTGCAACCTGCTGGTCGAGCTGCTCAAGGGCACGGCCCTGGTCTCCGTCATGGGCCTGGGCGATCTGTCGTTCAGCGCCAACCTGGTGCGGCTCGCGTTGCAGCAGAGCGCGGAGATCTACACATACGTCCTGCTGATCTACTTCGTGATCGCCTTCCTGCTCACGCGGCTGATGCGCGGTCTGGAGAAGCGGCTGAAGGCCGGGGTCGGCAAGGACCCCGGGACGGAGACGGCGGCGCGTGAACTCAAGCGCGCACAAACGACCGGCGTGGGAGCCGCGAGCGGAGGTGCCTCATGAAGTGGGACTGGAGCGCGGTCGGCGATTTCATGCCGCACTTCTGGGACGGGCTGCTGGTCACCCTGCAGGCACTGGCCCTCGGCTCGGTGATCTCCTTCGCCCTCGGTCTGGTGTGGGCGCTGCTGATGCGGACGCCGACGCGGTGGGTGCGCTGGCCGGTCGGGGTGGTCACGGAGTTCATCCGCAACACCCCGCTCCTGGTGCAGCTGTTCTTCCTCTTCTATGTGCTGCCCGAGTGGAACATCACGTTCTCCGCGCTGACCACCGGTGTCGTCGCGATCGGGCTGCACTACTCGACGTACACGATGCAGGTCTACCGGGCCGGTATCGAGGCGGTGCCCGCCGGCCAGTGGGAAGCGGCCACGGCGCTCAGCCTGCCCGTGCGGCGCACCTGGACCGCGGTGATCCTGCCGCAGGCGATCCGCCGGGTGGTGCCCCC
This sequence comes from Streptomyces sp. NPDC029292, assembly GCF_055569295.1. Lineage (NCBI taxonomy): Bacteria > Bacillati > Actinomycetota > Actinomycetes > Kitasatosporales > Streptomycetaceae > Streptomyces > Streptomyces sp. NPDC029292. The sequence goes on along the minus strand of NZ_JBVHXR010000012.1, from coordinate 142,493 downwards.
GCTCGGCAACTACGTCATCTCGATGCTCAAGGACACCCCGATCCTGATGGTGATCACCGTGATGGAGATGCTCGGCGAGGCGCGGCTGTACTCGCAGCAGCACTTCCAGTTCACCGAGCCGCTCACGGTCATCGGCGTGGCCTTCATCCTCATTTCCTATCCGGCTTCCCTGCTTCTGCGAGCCCTGGAGCGACGTCTTGTCCGCTGATACGAAGAGCGACGTCTTGTCCGCCGATACGAACACCGAAGAGCTGATCCGCTTCGACAAGGTCACCAAGCGCTTCGGGGACAACACCGTCCTCGACGGCCTCGACTTCCGCGTCGATCCCGGAAAGCACGTCACGCTGATCGGCCCGTCCGGCTCCGGCAAGACGACGATCCTGCGGCTGCTGATGACGCTGACCGAGCCGGACGAGGGCACGATCACGGTCGCCGGGGAGCGGCTCTTCCCGGCGGGCGAGAAGCAGATCCGCGAGGTCCGCAAGAAGATCGGGATGGTCTTCCAGCAGTTCAACCTGTTCCCGAACATGTCGGTGCTCAGGAACATCACCGAGGCACCCGTCACCGTCCTCGGCCTGTCCAAGGACGAGGCCGAGGCGCGGGCCCGCGAGCTGCTGGACCTGGTGGGCCTCGCCGACAAGTGCGACGCCCGACCGACCCAGCTGTCCGGAGGCCAGCAGCAGCGGGTCGCGATCGCCCGCGCGCTGGCAATGCGGCCGCAGGTGCTGCTCCTGGACGAGGTGACGTCCGCGCTCGACCCCGAGCTGGTCGCGGGCGTCCTCGACGTCCTCCGTGACATCGCCCGCACCACGGACATCACGATGCTCTGCGTGACCCACGAGATGAATTTCGCCCGGGACATCTCGGACCAGGTGCTGATGTTCGATTCCGGCCATGTGATCGAGTCCGGCCCGCCCGAGAAGATCTTCAGCGATCCGGAGCAGGAGCGGACCCGGGAATTTCTCAGCGCGGTGCTCTGACTGCGAGAAGTGAACACGGCAAGGTGCGAGGTCCGGCTCATGGGGCATGCCCTATGTGCCATGACTTTGGCATATGCCAGGGTGGCGCGTTCCTGCTGAGAGGCTTGGAACGCGCCATCAATCTCGTCAACACACGCCCACAGCAAGCCCTTTGGTGGTTATCGTGGAGGTAGCCCGCTGTCCGGGCTGTGTCCTTTAGCCGTCTTGTAGCCGGGCCGAAAAGCGCAGGGGGAAACCGTGGCGCTGATGCACGAGCCGACCGCGCCGTACCACTCGGTCCAGGACGCCCTCCGCGTCCTGGAGACGGTGTCGCGGCACTCCACCGGTGTCACCGACGCCGAACTCGCCCGCCAGACCCGCCTGGGCACGGAGCGCCTGACCGCACTGCTGCGGATGCTGCGCCGGGAGGGGTACGTCGAGCAGGTCGCCGACGGTGCGTACGTCGCCGGCGCCGCCCTGAGCCGCCTCGGTTCCGCCCACGGGCGCGACCAGGCGCTGCGCGAGAAGCTCCAGCAGACCATCGACCGGCTGCGCGACTCGGTCGGCGCCGCGATCTACCTCAGCCGGTACGTCGACGGTGAGATCCACATCACCCAGTACGCCGACAGCCCGACGACCCCCGCGGTCAACGAGTGGGTCGACTTCCGCTCCTCCGCCCACGCCAGCGCGATCGGCAAGAGCCTGCTCGGCCAGCTCGACCTCAACGGCCGCCGCGATCACCTCGCCCGCCACAAGATGGCCCGCCTCACCTCGCGCACCATCACCAACGAACGGCTGCTCCTGTCCCACCTCGCCACCCAGCCGCCCACCGTGCCGGTGCTCGACCTCCAGGAGTACGCGGTCGGCACGGTCTGCGCGGCCGTCCCCATCACGGCGGGCTCCTCCGTCGGCTGCCTGGCCCTCTCCCTCCCGGTCGAGCACGCCCACCGGCTCCGGCAGGCGGCGGAGACACTGAACCGGGGCGCGGCCCCCGTACTGCTGTCTCTCGCCCTCTAGGTGGTCAGGAGCACCGCCGCGGACCAGGTAGTATTTCTTTTGTCGCCGACCGCGAGAGCGGTAGGCGGGAGTCATGCGCCGCTAGCTCAGTTGGTTAGAGCAGCTGACTCTTAATCAGCGGGTCCGGGGTTCGAGTCCCTGGCGGCGCACGCTAGTGATGGCGAGGCCGGTTCGCGGAAACGCGAACCGGCCTCGCCATCACTGTTTTCCGCGCGGCTTCGCCGCCCGTTGCCGGGGCTTCGCCACCCACACCCCCATTGATGTGCCTGAGGTGCGTGTCCGGGCCGGGCCGTCACCCCGCTCGGGGCCTCCTCCGGGGTGACCAGGGCGTGCTGTATGCGCCGGGCGCCCCCGTTCAGCTCCCCGAGACCTCGGCGCCGTCCCGCCGACCGCCGTCGTGCGCACCACTCGCCCCCGCCCCCTCTGCACCGGCCCCCCGGACCGCGTACAACCGGAGCAGGTAGATCCCCGCGACCGCGATGGCGACCCCGTGGGACCAGGCCACGACGGTGAGCGCCGAGAAGGATCCGAGGGCCGCCGACACGGCGATCATGCCGAGTCCGAAGCCGAGGTTCTCGACGGTGGCCGACAGGCCGAAGGCGTGGCTCCGCAGGGTTTCCGGGAGGGTCTGCAGGTGTGAGGTGTACGAGACCTCGGTGAGCCCGTCCGCAGCGCCCGCGACAAGGGCGATCCCGATCGTCGCCGCCAGCGGGAACCCGGCGAAGCCGAGGATGAACGCGGACGACATGACCACCGTGCCCAGGCCGAAGCCGAGCGCGCCGACGGACCGGCCACCGCGCTTGGCCCAGCGCTGGATGACCTGCTGTGCCAGCACGTTGCCGAGCGCCCAGAACAGCCAGAAGCGGCTGACAAACGCGGCCGGGTCGTCCGGGTCGAGGGCGCTCGAATAGACGGGCAGGGCCGCGTTGTGCGAGGAGGAACCGAGCGCGTCGACCGCGCGCAGGCAGACCATCAGACCCAGCGCGGGCACGGCGGTCAGCGCCGTCGCGGCGCCGAACACGCTCCGCTTGTCGCGGGGTTCACCCTCGGCCGCCGAGGACACGGCCTTCCGCTTCACCCCCGGCAGCCACCCCACCGCCCCCGCGCACACCAGGAAGCTCACCGCGTCGACGAGGAACGCGGCGGTGAAGCCCAGCCAGGGCACCAGCACGCCGGACGAGGCGAACCCGGCGACCATGGCCAGCGAACGCCCGCCCACCATCAGCGAGTTGGCCCAGCCGCGCCGCTCCGCTCCGACCAGGTCGGGGATGGAGCTGCGCAGCGCGACCATGAACACGGTGCCGCACGCGCCCACGACCGCGGACACGGCGAACAGCATTCCGGTGCGCAGGCCCCCGTCCGGCGCCACCGCCAACAGGAGCATGACACCGGCTTGGACGACGTTGGCCCACAGCATCACCGGCTTGACCTCGAACCGGGCCAGGATCCGCCCCGCGGCCATCCCGGCCAGGAACCCCGCTCCGAGCCGCACCGCCATGAACAGTCCCACGGCGAGCGCGCTGCCGGTGGTGGCGTAGACGAACAGGTTGAGCGCCACCATGTTGAGGAAGGTGCCGAACGAGGAGACGGAGTACCCGGCGACCAGAACGCGATAGGGCCCGTCTGCGCCCCCGCCTGTGACCCCGTCCGTGCCCCCGTCTGTGACCCCGCTCAGGCGACGCATGTTCCCTCTCCCCTCTTCCGTCTTCCGTCTTCCCTCGACACAGGCGTCCGGGTGCATCCTCCCCCGTGGGGCGACAGGGACTCCTCAGGCGTTCCTCGGGGGTTCCGCACCCCAACTAGCCGCGCAAATAGGCCAGTACGGCCAGCACCCGCCGATGCGTGTCCTGCGCCGGAGGCAGGTCCAGCTTCCCCAGGATGTTGCCGATGTGCTTGCCGACGGCCGCCTCGGTGACGACCAGGTGTCGCGCGATCGCGCCGTTGGACTTCCCCTCGGCGACCAGGCCGAGCACCTCGCGCTCGCGCGGGGTCAGCGCCTCCAGCGGATCGCGCCGGCGGCGCAGCAGCTGTCGGACGACTTCGGGGTCCACGACCGTTCCGCCCGCGGCGACGCGCTCCACCGCCTCCGCGAACTGTTCGACCTGCCCGATCCGGTCCTTGAGGAGATAGCCGACGCCGGTGCCGTCCCCGGTGTCGAGCAGCTCGGCGGCGTACGCGCGCTGGACGTACTGGCTGAGGACGAGCACGGGAAGGCCCGTGTTCAGCGAGCGGAGGGCGAGGGCCGCGCGCAGTCCCTCGTCCTGGAAGCCGGGCGGCATCCGTACGTCGGTGACGACGAGGTCGGGTGCGTGCGCCGCGACGGCTTCCGTCAGCGCCCGCGCGTCCCCGACCGCCGCGACGACCTCGTGTCCGAAGCGGCGCAGCAGCCCCACGAGCCCCTCCCGCAGCAGCACGCTGTCCTCGGCGAGCACGACTCTCAGCAAGGGATCTCCATACGCAGCACGGTCGGCCCACCGGGCGGGCTGTCGACGGCCAGTGTTCCATCGAGGACGGCCAGCCGGTCGGCGAGCCCGGTGAGCCCCGAGCCGCGGCCCGGATCGGCTCCCCCGCGCCCGTCGTCCCGCACTTCGATCCGCAGCCGCCCGTCCCCGTGCCGCCCGCTGATCCACGCCCGCCCCGCCCCACTGTGCCTGCCCACGTTGGCGAGCGCCTCCCGCACCGCGAAGTACGCGGCGGACTCGACGGATTCGGCGAGCCGCGGCAGCCGCACGTCCACCTCCACGGGGACGGCGGACCGGTCGGCGGCGTCGGCGAGCGCGTCCCCGAGCCCGTAGTCGGCGAGGACTTGAGGGTGGATGCCGTGGATCAACTCCCGCAGCTCGCTGAGGACTTGGTCCGCCTCCTGGTGAGCGGCGGTGAGCCGCGCCGCCAGCTCGGGCGGGGCGTCGAGACGGGCGAGGCCCAGCGTCATGCTCAGCGCCACCAGTCGCTGCTGCGCCCCGTCGTGCAGATCCCGTTCGATGCGCCGCCGCTCCGCTTCGAAGGCGGCCACCAGGCGGGCCCGGGACTTCGTCACCTCGGCGAGCCGCCGCTCGGCCTCGCGCGGGGCGAGCAGCAGCCGGGCGAGGGCGGCGCGGGCACGGGCGTACAGCGCGAGCGGCCACAGGAGGACGAGGAGGAGGACCAGCCCCGCCGCCGCGCACAGGAACGCCTGCCCGTACGACTCGATCAGCCACAGCTTGGCGATCCGGGTGTCGCCGCCGGAGAGCGCGAGCTGCACCGGCGCCCCGGCCAGGGCGCCGGGGATCCCGATCGCCGCCGCCAGGACCAGCAGGTCCAGCGGCCACAGCAGGTACGCGAGCAGCACCGCGTACGCCAGCTCGCGCCAGGTCGCCTGCTCGGCGAACCGGAGCCCGGCCCAGGCGGCGAGGCCCGGCTCGTCCGGGGTGCGATGGGGGTCGGTCACCGGCGCGGGGTCCACCAGCCGCAGCCGCCGCCGCTCCAGCGCCCCGACGGGTACGCCCGTCAGCGCGAGCAGCGCCAGCAGCGGCAGCCCGACGAGCACGGGCGTCAGCGCGGCACCGACGACGCCGAGCACCAGCAGCCCGCCGCACAGCGGGGCGCCGGCCAGAACGCCGGTGACGAGGTATCCGGCCGCGCGCCACGGCCCGACTCTGCGGATCATGCGGCCACGGTAGGCGGCGCCCGGCACCCGGGACCATACGAGCAGCGGGTGGACCGGGGGTGGGCCCAGCCCTACCTCGTCAGCAGCTCCTCGCGCCCTTGCGCCCGGTACCGCGCGACCAGCTCCGCGAGGTCCGCCTCCCCCAGCCTCCGGTACGCCGACTCCCCGGGCGGCCGCCACCACACCGGGTCCGGACACCGGAAACCCTCCCGCCGCAGCCCCACCCGGTGGATCTTGTTGGTGGCGGTGACGGGCATCCGCCGCACCAGCCGTACGAAGCGGGGTGCCATCTTGGTGCCCAAGTCCGGCTGGGAGAGCAGGAATTCACCGAAGGCCAACGGATCGAACCCGACCCCCTCGCGGAGCGCCACGGCCGCCATCACCTGATCCCCCGCGACCGGGTCCGGCACGGCATACACCGCCACAGCGGCGGCGTCGTCGTAGCGGGCGAGGATGTTCTCGATCACCGCGGCGGCGAGGTTCTCGCTGTCGACGCGCAGCCGGTCGTCGGTGCGGCCCGCGAAGTAGAGGAATCCGTCGCCGTCGCGGTAGAAGAGGTCTCCCGTCCAGTACCAGCCTCCCCCGCTCTCGGCTTCTCCCCCACTCTCGACTTCTCCCCCATTCTCGACTTCGCTCGAGCGGGGGGACCCCCATGAGCGGGGGGACCCCCATCGCTGCCGGGCTGCGTCCGCGGCCGGGTTGCGCCAGTAGCCCTCGAAAAGGTTGGCACCCCGGTTCACCAACTCCCCTATCGCGTCGCTCCCGTTGAGGAGGCGGCCGTCCGCGGCGAAGACGGCGGGCGGGCACTCGCGCCGGGTGGCCGGGTCGACCACCGCGAGGTCGTCGCCGGGCGCCGCCCGTCCGATCGCCCCGGGCGGGGTGCCGGGCGCCCACTGGATGGCCGCGCCGCCCTCCGAAGAGCCGTACCCCTCCACGAGGCGCACCCCGAAGCGCCGCTCGAAAGCCGCCGCGTCCACCGCCCCCGCCTCCGTGCCGAAGCCCATCCGCAGCGGGTTGTCGCGGTCGTCGGGGCGGGCGGGCGTGGCCAGCAGGTACTGCACGGCACGGCCCACATAGGTGAAGTACGTGGCCCCGCAGGCCCGCACGTCGGCGAGGAACCCCGACGCCGAGAACCGCCGCCGCAGCGCGACCGCCGCGCCCGCCGCCAGCGCGGGCGCCCAGTCGGCGATCACCGCGTTGCCGTGGAACATCGGCATGCAGATGTAGTGCGTGTCGCCCGGTCGCACCCCGAAGTGGTCGACGAGCGACTGCCCGGCGGCGGCGAGCCTGCCCTGGGTGCAGATCGCGGCCTTGGGGGCGCCGGTCGAACCGGAGGTGAAGTAGAGGAGGAGGCGGTCGTCCGGGGTCGCGCTCGAAGCGTCCGGCTTCGCGCCCTCGTACGAGGCGAGGAGCTCGTCGTAGGCGTCCGTGTCGGTCACCAGGACGCGTACGCCCGGGAGTTCGAGGCCGTCGAGCAGGGGCAGGTGGGCCCGCTCGGTGATCACGACACGGCACTCGGTGTGCAGGATGTCGCGGGCCAGTTCGGGGCCGCGCCGGGTCGGGTTGATCCCGGCGACGGCGGCACCGGCGAGGGCGGCGGCGCTCAGCCACATCGGGTACTCGGGAGTGTTGTCGAGCAGCACCCCGAGGTGCGGTTCGGCGCCGGGCGGGAGCAGGTCGGCGAACAGTGCCGCCCGCGCCGCCGCGCCCGCCGCCACCCGGTGATGGCTCAGGACCCGCCCCTCGAACCACAGCCCCGGCCGGTGGTCGCCCCACCGTTCCTGCACGAGCTCCGCGACGGTACGCCTCATGGACCCCATGGGGGCGCACGATAATTGACGTACCGTCAGATGGGGAGACCTGTGAGCCCGCTCCCTAGAAGTCGTCCCCCATGGCGTCCCACTCCGAGAAGAACCCGTGGGCCGCCACCATGAAGCCGATGCAGAAGACGACGATCACCGCGCAGAACACCAGCATGCCCACCGCGCCCGCCGCCAGCTTGCCCCGGCTCGGCTCGTGGGCCGTGGCCTTCTCGGGGCTCTCGGCGGTGTAGTGGACGGTGACGATGTCGCCCTCGACGATCGTCGAGGGACCGTTCCCCTCCTCGAAGCGGACCGTGCGGCCCTCGCGCGTCGTGAACTCGTAGACGTGGTGCAGCGTCGTCGTCACGGAGGTGTCGCCACCGCCGCCGCTGGTCGTCGTGTACGACCGCAGGCAGCGCGCCTCGGCGGTCAGTCCGCTGTTCCAGGCGCTGCGCAGCTCCAGCGAGCGGCGGATCACCTTGGTCGCCATGAAGAGGGCCACGGCCATGATCAGTCCGGGCACGGCATAGAAAAACACACTCATCGTGATCCCTCGATGTTCGGCAAAGCTCCCCGCACGCCGCGATGTTATGTCGACGTGCGGGGAACATACCCGCCGGGGACGGGGGTGCAGCTCAAGGGAGCCTCAGAACGTGACGTCCGCGCACGAGTAGAAGGCGTTCGCGGTGTCCGCGATCGTCCACACACCGAGAATGATGTGGTGTCCGCTCTTGCCCGTGGGCAGCGTGCCCGTGTGCGTGAGCGTCGAGGACGGGGGGCGCTGTCCGTTGTAGGGGATGGTCAGGAACGGAGTGGTCTCCAGGTCCGCGCGGGTCAGGGCGTGGTTCTGGTTCCAGCCGGTCTTGGTGACGAAGTACTTGAAGTCGGTCGTGGCGTGGATGGCCGTGAACTGCCAGCGGAAGGTGTAGCTCTGACCGCCGGTGACCTTGGTCGTCGGCCAGGCGGTGCCCGCGGGGGTCGTGGGCTGGTCGAGCTGACCGAAGTTGGTGTGGTTCGCGGAACAGATCTGGCCGTCGGCGGGACCGGCCGCCGGGAAGCCCTTCGGGCCCTCGACGCTCTGGGGCTCCCACTGGATGTCACCGCAGTTGGCGACGGTGCCGCCGTTGGCGGCGCACAACTTCTGCCTGCTGAGGGGCTGGTCGGTGTAGCCGTGGGCGCCCGCGCCGCCGGCGGAGAGCACGAAGGTGCCCGCCGTGACGAGGCCGATCACGGTCGCGTACAACTTGGCTTTCCTGGTCGTCCGTATGCGCATTGCTGCCGCTCCTGGAGGACGTGAGGGAGGTTCTCATGAGCCGTGCGCGCGATGTTCAGGTCTAGACCAAGTCCCAGATTATTGCCGTTACTTGAACATGTCCAGACCAATCACGGACGGGCTTTCCAGGAGCGGCGCCCCTCACGTCCCGTCCGCCTTGCGCCCCGTGTAGAACGCCACAGTGAGGTCCTTCACCAGCGCCTTGCGCTCGTAGTCGTCGAGTTCGACCAGCCCCCGCACGGTCAGCCGCGTCACCGCGTCCTCCACCGAGTCGACGACGGAGGCGAGCACGGTGTCGCGGTGCTGGGCGTCCAGCGTCGCGATGCGGCGGCGCTGCATCACTGCGGCGACCTCGGGCGCGTACTCGATCCGGGTCGGCTGCGCCGAGAACACCTCCAGGCCGACCGGCGCCGCGTCCGCGGCCACCAGCCGGGTCAGCGACTCGCCGACGGCCTCCGTGTTGCGCAGGGTCACGTCCTTGACCACGGCGGGCGGCAGCTCGGCCGGGAGCTGCGAGAGCACCCGCGAGAGCGCCGCCTCCACGCACTCGCGCAGATACGTCTGGTGGTCCTCGACCCCGAGCGTGGCCCGCGCGGTGTCCTTCACACGCCAGACGACGAGCACCACCACCCGCAGCGCGACCCCGTTCGCGTCGACCACGGACATCGGCTCACTGCGCCAGTGCCGCAGCCGTACGTCGACACAGCGGCGCAGCACCAGCGGGTTGACCCACATCAGCCCGGTGCGCCGGACCGTGCCGCGATAGCGCCCGAAGAGGCCGAGCACCCAGGCCCGCCCGGTCCGGCCGCGGGCGAGACCGCCGAACCCGAACAGGCCGAGCGCCCCGGCGCCCGCGTACGCCGCCCACTGAGCGGGCCCGAGCCCGGCGCCCGCATGCCCCGGCAGCTCCAGTGCCGCCAGCACCGGGGGAGGCAGCGCGCCCGCCCACCACGAGGTGAGCACACATCCGGCCACACCACAGGCCCCGGCCAGCACTCCCGCCCCTCCCGGCAGCACCCGGGCGGGGCGCTCCACCAGTTCGGGGTCGACCTCCGGCACCGGGCGCGGGGCCTTGCCGGGCACGGGCCGCCGGATCCGCGGCTGCTCGCCCGTGCCGCGCCGCCGGCCCACGACGGCGGGCGCGAGCGGTACGGAGACCGGCTCGGGGTCGTCCCGGAAGAGCAGGTGGACGGGGATCTCGGTGGTCGCCTCGTTGTGGATGAGCCGGGCGGACCGTGTACCGCCGCCCTCCGGTGCCCCTTCGGACTCCGGGGTGTGTGAAGTCGTCGTACTCATAGCTGCCTCCATGCCTCCGCGCCTGGAAGTTTCGTAACCCTCGAGAAGGGGCTCGGGGTTCAGGACTCACGGCTCACGGCTCACGAGAAGAGCCGTCGCCACGTCTCCGGCCCCGGGTAGCCGTCCGCCGCGCCGCCCCGCCAGCCCTGGGCCCGCTGGAACGCCTCGACATTGCGCCGGTCCGCCTCGCCCCAGCGCGGTCCGGGCCCCGCTGTGTAGTACTTGCCGAACCCCTTGCTGACCAGCTGTTTTCCGAGCTGGGTGACATACGCGTTGTGCGCTCCCGGCCGGAACAGCCCGCGCCCCGGATAGCCGGACACGCCGTGCGAGGACGCGGTCGGCCTTGCGGAACCCTTGGACCCGGCGGGCCCCTCGGCCCCGGGGCTCACCTCCGCAGGACCCGGAATGTCCTGGCCCTGCTTCCCCACCAGGTACGACCAGGTCTCGGCCCCCGGCAGCCCGTCCGCGTCCGACCCGGTCCAGCCCTGCGCCTGCTGGAACGCCTGGGTGGCCCGCCGGTCCGCGGCCGACCAGCGCGGCCCCGGGCCCGAGGTGTAGAAACGGCCCGCGCCCCGGTCCACGAGGAGACGGCCCAGCTGGGTGACGTACGCGTTGTTCGCGCCGGGCCCGAAGTACGCCGACCCCGGGTAGCGGGTGGCGGTCGCGCCCGGCGTGGACGCGACCGCGCCGCTCGTTGCCTCGGCGACCCCCTTGTAGCGGTAGGGCACATAGCGGTCCGAGTTGCTCCAGTAGGCGTATGGGGTGGACTGTTTCCGGGTGTGCGGGCGGCTCTGCTCGTACGCGATGTAATACGTGTGCGTGTAGTCCGTCCAGCCGCCGAAAATGACGACGTGCGAGCCGTTCTGGGGGTTCTCGGGATTGTGGAAGAGAAGCATGTCGCCGGGCTGCAGCTGATCGCGGGAAATCCGTACGCCGAACGTGTCGAGGCTGCCCGTCCATTCGTTCTCCGGCAGGCTCCAGGCCATCGAGACAAAGCCCGAGCAGTCCTGCCGGTAGCCGTCCGACCAGTACGCGGCCATGCTGTACGGCACGTGCGCGGCGACCCACCTCTTGGCCCGGTTGATGATCTCGGCCCGGGTGGTCGTGGGCGTCCTGACCCCGGTCGTGGGCTGTGTGGGCTTCGCCGGTTTCCCCGCGGGCCCGTGCAGCGGAGCCCTGCTGCCCTGCGGGGTGTCGGGCTCGTCACCTGCGGGAATGCCCGGCCGGGCGGATCCGTGCGGGGCGGCGACCGCGGGCATCGGCAGGCCCGCGCCGAGGGCCGCGCCCGCCGCCGCGGCCAGCACGAGTGCCCTGCGTGCCGCCGGATGGCCCACCGGCCCGGACAGCGGGGACCGGGGAATGACGCGCCGCCAGTGAACGCATCCGGGGCAGTCGCAGTCGCTCGCGGGATCGAATTCCTCGAATACCGGAGCCTCCATGCGATTCCCCTCACACTCCAGGTGGAAATGCTCGCGGTTCTGCACAGTCGTCAGTTTCTCAACTGTCCTCCGGTGTCGCATGTTGACGGTCCGAATGATGTACACGGCCCCCGGACCTGGTCCGGGGCCCACTCCGGCGGTCGGGAGCACCCCTCGCGGTCGGGTAGGGTTCTCGGGTCAGCAGGCGCCGCTAGCTCAGTTGGTTAGAGCAGCTGACTCTTAATCAGCGGGTCCGGGGTTCGAGTCCCTGGCGGCGCACCGACCGAAGGGCCTCTCGCAGCAGCGAGGGGCCCTTCGTCATGCGGCGAGCCGACGCCTTCGCCTGGCGACATCCGGCCCCTTCGCCACGCGGGCCCGTCGGACCCCTCATCAAGCGGACGGCCGACTCCTTCTTTCGTACTGATCTTCGTACACACGTCCCAATTAGCTCGTATGACCGGTTAACACCTCGTTTCGCATCTTGCGATCAAGATGAACGGCGTAGAACCCTGGGCTTCAAGGGACTGTCGATACACGGCAGTTGGGGGCACGAACCGGTTGCAACTGTGATGGGGATTGATGGGGGACCCGTTCATGAACGGATGCCGAGGGGGGCATCATGCAACCGGAAGGTCATCGTTCCATGTCTGAAGGTGTGGAAGATGTGGTCGCGCTGGCCTGCCAGTGACGCGCCCGGGACGGTCGAGGGGGACCCAGCGGACGCCAGGAACCGACGAACACGCACCTGACCGTGCGTGCGGGGGGATGACTCATGACGTCGACGCCGACGGGCGCCCGGCAGAACTTCGATCCGTCAGAGACGACCCAGCTCAGGGTGCCATCGCACCGGACCGGCGGCTTGCGCAGGATCAAGAAGACGCTGCCGAGATACGACTACGAGCACTACAGCAGGCTCGCGGGACCCCTCACACAGCCAGACCCGAACAAGCCGTACAAGGTGCAGTACCGCTCACTGCTGTCGCAGGAGCCGCACCGCATACGCGCAGCGCTCATGCTGGGCGCCGCGCCGCTGCTCTCGCTGATCCTGCTCGGCTGGCTGCTCCAGCCCGAGCACTGGACCGAACGCGACTATCCCGCATACGACTTCCTGCCGGCCCTCGACATCGTGATGCTGGTCTCGATCGGACTGATCGAGTTCTTCCGCTGCATGAACGTGCTGTCGAACGCGCACGCCACCCTGGTCGCCCGCGACCCGGTCCCGGTGGTGCCCGAAACCGGCACCAGAGTCGCCTTCCTCACGTCCTTCGTGCCCGGCAAGGAGCCCCTCGCCATGGTGACGAAGACCCTGGAGGCGGCCGTCAAGCTGCGCCACCGGGGGCTTCTGCACGTCTGGCTCCTGGACGAGGGCGACGACCCGGAGGTGAAGGAAGTGTGCGCGCGCCTGGGCGTGCACCACTTCACCCGCAAGGGCGTCACAAAGTGGAACCAGGCAAAGGGCGCGCACCGCGCCAAGACCAAGCACGGCAACTACAACGCCTGGCTCGAGGCCCACGGCGAGGCGTACGACTACTTCGCCTCGGTCGACACCGACCACGTGCCGCTGCCCAACTACCTGGAGCGGATGCTCGGCTTCTTCCGCGACCCGGACGTCGGCTTCGTCATCGGCCCGCAGGTGTACGGGAACTACGACGGGTTCGTCACCAAGGCCGCCGAGTCGCAGCAGTTCCTCTTCCACGCGCTGATCCAGCGCGCCGGCAACTTCTACGGATCCCCGATGTTCGTGGGCACCTCCAACGCCGTACGCATCAGGGCGCTGAAGCAGGTCGGTGGGCTGTACGACTCGATCACCGAGGACATGGCGACGGGCTTCGAGATCCACCGCGCCAAGAACCCGGCCACCGGCAAGAAGTGGAAGTCGGTCTACACGCCGGACGTACTCGCGGTCGGTGAGGGGCCGAGCGCCTGGACGGACTTCTTCACCCAGCAGCTGCGCTGGTCGCGGGGAACGTACGAAACGATCCTCAAGCAGTACTGGAAGGGCCTCTTCTCGATGCCTCCGGGCAAGCTCTTCAACTACACGATGATGATCATCTTCTATCCGATGTCGGCCCTCAACTGGATTCTCGCGGCGCTGAGTTGCGCCCTGTTCCTGGGCCTGGGCGCGTCGGGCGTGAACATCGACCCGACGGTCTGGCTGATGCTCTACGGCAACGCGTCGGCGCTGCAGATCGGCCTGTACATCTGGAACCGCCGCCACAACGTCTCCCCGCACGAGCCGGAGGGCTCGGGCGGTGTCGCGGGCATGGTGATGTCGGCGCTCTCCGCCCCGATCTACGCCCGCTCGCTGATGGACGCCGTACTGCGCCGCAAGAGCAAGTTCGTGGTGACACCCAAGGGCGATTCGACGAGCCCCGACACGCTGTTCGGGACCTTCCGGATCCACCTGTTCTTCATTCTGGTCTTCGCCGGCTCGATCGCCGCCGGCCTGCTCCTGGGGCACTCCCACCCCGCGATGATCACCTGGGCCTCGTTCGCCCTGCTGATCACCGCCTCGCCGATCTTCGCGTGGCGCTGGACCGTGCGCCAGGAGAAGAAGAAGCCACCGGTGCCACCCGAGGAGAGCGTGCCCCTGCCCGCACAGTCCTCTGTGCCCCAGCAGGAGCAGCACGCCCCGCACGCCCCGCAGCCCAAGCCCAGTTGGGCCGCCGCGAACGGGGGCAACGGAGGCAATGACCAGACCATGCAGATCGCCCTTGGGGGACACAAGAAATGAAAGACGGTGCCCGTCGCCGCCGTGCTCGTCGCCTCGGGATAACCGCGGTGGTGGTACTCGCTCTGGCCGGGATGAACGGGCCGTGGCTGTACCGCTTCGGAACGGACAAGTACCACCAGTACACGATCAACAAGCCGGAGTACAAAGCCGCCAACGGCCACTGGGACATCATCAATTTCCCCAAGGAATTCCGGCAGAACACCATCCACGCTGCCCTCCTGCACACCGGCAAGGTCCTGCTGATCGCGGGCTCGGGCAACAATCAGGACAACTTCGACGCGAAGAAGTTCGACACACGGATCTGGGACCCGGTCAAGGGCACCATCAAGAAGATCCCGACGCCGGCCGACCTGTTCTGCACGGGCCACACCCAGCTCGCCAACGGCAATCTACTGATCGCCGGCGGCACCAAGCGCTACGAGACGCTGAAGGGTGACGTCACCAAGGCCGGCGGCCTGATGGTCGTCCACAACGAGAACCCCGACAAGCCGATCACGCTGCCCGCGGGCACCAAGTTCACCGGCAAGGAGAACGGCAAGACGTTCGTGTCGAAGGACCCGGTGCTCGTGCCGCGCGCGAAGAAGGTCTTCGACAAGGCGACCGGCAAGTTCCTGCGCAACGACCCGGGCCTGGGCCGTATCTACGTCGAGGCACAGAAGAGCGGCCAGAAGTACGAGACGGGTACGCAGGACAACTACCGCATCCAGGGCCTGACCGGCTCGGACGCCCGCAACACGTACGGCATCGCGCAGAAGCTCGCCCTGGACAAGAAGGACTTCCAGGGGATCAGGGACGCCTACGAGTTCGATCCGGTCGCCGAGAAGTACATCAAGGTCGACCCGATGAACGAGGCCCGCTGGTACCCGACGCTGACCACGATGAGCGACGGCAAGATCCTCAGCCTCTCCGGCCTGGACGAGATCGGCCAGCTGGTGCCCGGCAAGAACGAGGTCTTCGACCCGAAGACCAAGAAGTGGACGTACGCCAAGGGCATCCGCCAGTTCCCGACCTATCCGGCGATCACCCTGATGCAGAACGGCAAGATGTTCTACTCGGGCTCGAACGCCGGCTACGGTCCGGACAACGTGGGCCGCGACCCCGGCGTCTGGGACGTGGCGACCAACAAGTTCACCAAGCTGCCGGGCCTGAGTGACCCCAACATGATGGAGACGTCCGCCACGGTGCTGCTGCCGCCCGCGCAGGACGAGAAGTACCTGGTGGTCGGCGGCGGCGGGGTCGGCGAGTCCAAGCTGTCCAGCAAGAAGACCCGGCTCATCGACCTCAAGGACAAGAACCCGAAGTTCGTGGACGGACCCGAGCTGGAGAAGGGCACGCGCTACCCGCAGACCTCGATCCTGCCCGACGACACCGTCCTCGTCTCCGGCGGCTCCGAGGACTACCGCGGACGCAGCGACTCCAACATCCTCCAGACGCGGATCTACAACCCCACGTCGAACACCTTCGACAGGGTCGCCGACCCGCTGGTGGGCCGCAACTACCACTCGGGCTCGATCCTGCTGCCCGACGGCCGCGTGATGTTCTTCGGCTCCAACTCGCTCTACGCCGACAAGGCCAACACCAAGCCCGCCACCTTCGAGCAGCGCATCGAGATCTACACCCCGCCGTACCTCTACCGCGACTCGCGGCCCGATCTCACCGGCGGCACCAAGACGATCGCCCGCGGCGCCTCGGCGACGTACACCTCGAGGCACGCCTCGTCCATCAAGACGGCCCGCCTGATCCGGCCGAGCGCGTCCACCCACGTCACCGACACCGACATGCGGTCCATCGCGGTGGACTTCAAGAAGACGAAGAACGGGATCACGGTGACGGTGCCGAAGAACCGGAATCTTGTGGAGTCCGGCTGGTACATGCTGTTCGTGACGGACGATCAGGGAACTCCGTCCAAGGCGCAGTGGGTCAAGGTGCCCTGATTCTTTGAGAGTTACGTGACCGGGGGCGCCCTCCGCCACTCGCGGAGGGCGCCCCCAGTCACGTACGAGCTGCTACTTGGAGGCCTTCGCCAGCTTCAGCGCGTATTCCGCCCACCACTGCCCCGCCGTCGGCCCGCCCCTGCACGTGCCGTCCGACTCGCCCGGCCGCTTGACCCACAGATAGGCGTCGACGAGCGGATCGTCGGTCCGGGTCGTCGGCGCCTCCCCCAGCGCGCGCCCCGGCGGATTGCACCAGTTCGCGT
This sequence comes from Streptomyces sp. NPDC029292, assembly GCF_055569295.1. NCBI lineage: Bacteria > Bacillati > Actinomycetota > Actinomycetes > Kitasatosporales > Streptomycetaceae > Streptomyces > Streptomyces sp. NPDC029292. Next base: position 126,151 of record NZ_JBVHXR010000012.1, on the reverse strand, counting down.
CGGCCTTGCCGGCCGTGTAGGGGCCGTTGCCATTCCGGCTGGTGTCGATGACGAAGTGCTTGCCGCCGGTCTTCGCGGACAGCTGCTTGCCGTAGGCGATGGAGTCCTGGGTCGAGTAGAAGTTGGAGACGTTGACGGAGAAGCCGTCGGCCTGGTCGATGCCCGCCCGCTGGAGCGGCTGGAAGATCTGGTCGGGATGGCCCCAGCCCGCGTTGCCCGCGTCCAGGTACACCTTCGTGTTCTTCAGGGACTTGAGTTTGCCGATGGCGCCCTTGAGGAGGTCGTAGCGCTCCTCCTGGAACTGGGCCGGGGTGCACTGGTTGACCAGGTGCAGGATCGCGTCCGGTTCCAGGATCACCGTGGCGGGCCGGTCCTCGATGCCCTTGGCGACCCCGTCGATCCAGGCCCGGTAGGCGTTGCCGTCCGCGGCGCCGCCCTGCGAGAACTGGCCGCAGTCGCGGTGCGGGATGTTGTAGAGGACCAGGATCGCGGCCCGGTCGGCCTTCTCGGCGGCCTCGGTGAAGCCGCGCGCCTCCTGCTCCGGGTTCTCCGGGCCGATCCACTCACCGGTCGGCTGCTCGGCGATCTTGCGGATCTGCTCGGCGTCGTCCTTCTTGCCCGACTTCACATACGCGGCGACCTGCGCGGCCGCGTTCCCGCCCGGGTTGACCCAGAACGGGTCCGAGCTCCTGGGCTGCTGGGTGACCTTGGAACCGGAACCGTCGTTCTTGTCGCCGCCGCCCCCGGAGGAGAAACACCCCGCGAGCAGCAGTGCCGCCCCCGCCATCGCCACGGAGGCCCGTGCCGCCGCCGACGGGGCGGAAAGAGTCACCTTCCCCCTCATGCCGTACATCCAACTCCCCCTTGGCTGCACTGTCCTGATCCCCCTCTAAGCCTCAATCCTGACATAGGTGTCGCGTCGCCCACGAGGTCGCCCGACCCTTGTCGGAGAGCTGTTACAGCCCCGACGCTCCGGATAGGCGCGGGCTGGACAGGGCCTGGGGGGAACCAAGGGATCGGGGTAGGGGACATGCACCTGAGCACCCGGGAAATACTGCTGGCGGCGGCGCTGCTGGAGGCCGCGGACACCCTGTCCGAGAGTTTCGACACCGAGCGCTATCTGCAACGCCTGTCCGACCACTGCGTGGAGATCCTGGGCGCGCGGGCCGCCGGAATCATGCTGATCGACGGCGGTGAGGCGGTCTCGCTGGCGGTGAGCAGCCGCCAGCAGGACGTCGCCCTCGACCTGTTGGCCGTCCAGCACCACGGCGGCCCCTGTCTGGACATCTACGGCACGGGGCGGCCCGTCCCGCCCGTCTCGATCAGCGTGGCCCATGCCGCCTCCCGCTGGCCCGACTTCACGGAGCGGGCGCTGCGCCACGACGTCGCCGCGACCTTCGCGGTCCCGCTGCGCCGCCGCGAGACCCTGCTCGGCGCGCTCAACGTCTTCGTACCCGCCCTCCCCGAACACAGCTCCTCGCCCGAGGACCACTGGAGCGTGCGCCTGGCCCAGGTCCTCGCCGACGCCGCGGCCGTCGGACTGCAGAACCACCGGGTGTACGCGCAGTACCGCACCCTGGCCGACCAGTTGCAGGTGGCCCTCTCCAGCCGCGTACGCATCGAACAGGCGAAGGGCATGCTCGCCGAGCGCCGGCACACGGGCGTCGACCAGGCGTTCATGACCCTGCGCCGGTACGCGCGCCGCCACCGGCTGCCGCTGGACGCGGTCGCGACGGCGGTGATCGACGGTTCGGTGGACTGGGACGATCTGGGCGGCGGCCCGCCGCAACGCTCATGAGGGCTTCGACAACACCCCCGCCACCTGCATGCATCACATAGAGCCACCGAGTGTCGACTTGGCGTCAAACAGCCTCTAGGCCAGACCGCTCATCCGTTCTAGAGTTGCCTCAAACGGCCTCAGCCCCCGGCCGGTTACCTGTCCGCACGCCCTGCGGACAGGCACCAGAACCTCCCGCGCCGGTCGCCGGGTTACTCCCGCAGCCCGTGCGCGCGCGGTCGAGGACCAGCCCGGTCGGCGGCTCCGGGGGGAGCGGGTCGTCGACCGGGCCAGGTGAGTTCAGAGTCCGCTTCCGGTGAGGTACGCCGACACGATCACGTTCGCCGTATACGTATGGTTCGTCCGGTCGAACGTGCCGCCGCAGGTGATGAGCCGCAGCTCCGCCCGCCCCGACTTCCGTACACCGTACGCCTGTTGGGCGTCGAAGTGGTCGCGCGGGACGACCTGGACGTCGTCCACGGTGAACTCGGCGACCTTCCCGTCGTCGCGGATCACCCGGACGGTCGCGCCGGGCTGCACCGCGCTGAGCTTGTAGAAGACCGCGGGCCGGGTCTCGGTGTCGACGTGCCCCACGAACAGCGCGGTCCCGGCCGCCCCCGGTTTCGCTCCGGCGGCGTACCAGCCGACCACTCCCGGCTGGTCGAAGGGCGGCGGCTCGATCGCGCCCCGCCCGTCGAGCCCGCGGGCCACGACGGGTGCCTGCACCCCCATCGACGGAATGTCGACGCGCTGTGGCCGCGCGTCCCCCAACGGCCGCAGCGCGGGCGGCAGTCGCACCTCCGGCGGCCGTCCGACGGCCGCGATGTCCCCCGTGGTCGGCCCCGATATCCCCTGCCGTACGTCCGTCACATCGCGGCCCCACAGCCACAGCCCGAGCAGCAGCAGCACCCAGGCGACACCCGTCAGCAGCCGCCCGGAACCCGAGGAACGCTCCCGTTCGGACACGTCAGTCCCGGGTGTCGTGGCCCCGGCGCGCGCTGCGGACCGCCACGGCGGCCGCGGCGACGCTCGCGAGGACCAGGCCGACCACCGCCTGCCGGGTGCCGGGGCCGGTCTCCCGGGCGTCCACCGAGGCGAAGTGCGCGGTGCCGCCGCCGCCCGCGTGCACGGGCGCGACCGGCGAGGCGGGAATCGAGGTACTCGGAGCACTGCCTTGCTGGGCGACGGTGACCGTGCCCTGGACCTTGTCGTCCTGGCCGTCGCAGTTGACCTTGATGTCGTACGTGCCGGGCGTGAGCGAGGTGCGGACCAGGGTCTCGCCGCCGAGCGTGCCGTCCTGGCCGGTGAGCTGCGCGTCCGAGGCGAAGGCGTCGGACTTCGCGACACCCGTCCGTCCCGTGCAGCCCGTCGCCCGCAGCTGGATGTCGCTGCCGGGTGCCGGGGTGGCTGGCGTCGAGGAGACGCCGGCGTCGGCCGCGTACGCGGTGGGAGTGAGCGCAGCCGCGACCACCGCCCCGGCACAGAGAGTGAGTCGCAGTGAGCACATCGTGAACCTCCAGATACCTGGAGACTCCTCCTCGGGGCGGCGGACCGCATCTTCTGAGGGGCAGGACTGCTCCGTACGAGTTCGTACGCGGCCCTGCGGGTTTCAGACCGTTCAGACCGTTCAGACCGTTCAGACTCGTTCGACGAGATCCGCGATCGAGTCCACGACCTTCGAGGGCCGGTACGGGTAGTTCTCGATCTCCGCGGGCGTGGTCAGCCCCGTGAGCACCAGAAACGTCTCCATCCCCGCCTCCAGCCCGGCCAGGACGTCCGTGTCCATGCGGTCGCCGATCATCGCGCTGGTCTCGGAGTGCGCCCCGATGGCGTTCAGGCCGGTCCTCATCATCAGCGGGTTCGGCTTGCCCGCGAAGTACGGCTGCTTGCCGGTCGCCTTGGTGATCAGCGCGGCGACCGCGCCGGTGGCGGGCAGCGGGCCCGCGGTGGACGGGCCGGTCTCGTCGGGATTGGTGGCGATGAAACGGGCGCCGTCCTTGATCAGCCGCACCGCCTTGGTCATCGCCTCGAAGGAGTACGTACGGGTCTCACCGAGGACGACATAGTCCGGCTCGTGGTCCGTCAGGACGTACCCGATGTCGTGCAGCGCCGTGGTCAGGCCCGCCTCGCCGATGACGTACGCCGTGCCGCCGGGCCGCTGGTCCTCCAGGAACTTGGCGGTGGCCAGGGCCGAGGTCCAGATGTTCTCGACCGGCACGTCCAGGCCCATGCGCTGGAGCCTGGCGTGCAGGTCACGGGCGGTGTAGATCGAGTTGTTGGTGAGCACCAGGAACGGCTTCCCGGACTCCCGCAGCTTCTTGATGAAGGCGTCGGCGCCGGGGATCGGCACACCCTCGTGAATGAGCACACCGTCCATGTCGGTGAGCCACGATTCGATGGGCTTGCGCTCTGCCATGTGCCGGTCTCCTGACGTACGCGGTGCTGCGCGACTCACGCTGTGCGCGACCCACGCCGTGCTGCGGAATCCACAGCCTAGCGATCCTTCGTGATCAGCTGCCGGTCGCGGTTTTCCACTCCTCGACGTAACTCTGCAGGTTCTTGTCGATCTCGGTCCAGTCCGGTTCGAAGATCGGTTCGAAGATCTGTACGCCGTCCATCAGTTTGGTGAGGCCGATGGCGTTCGCGTCCGTGGCCTTGACGTCCGCGCGGGCGGAGAAGCCGCCGCCGATCTCGCTGACCTGCCGCTGCGCCTTGGCGGAGAGCCTGAAGTCGAGGAGCTTCTTGCCGTTGGCCGTGTGCGGGGCCTTGGTGACGAGTCCGGCGGCACGCGGGCGACCGCCACGTACGTACTCTCCAGCCCGACCCGCTCGTCGTCCGCGAGCAGTACGCGCTCCATGTGCCCCGTGCGGGGTCTGCGGGCTGCGTGCGGGTGCGGGGTCTGCGGGCTGGGTGCGGGGGCGGGGTCTGCGGGCTGCGTGCGGGTGCGGGGTCTGCGGGCTGGGTGCGGGGGCGGGGTCTGCGGGCTGGGTGCGGGGGCGGGGTCTGCGGGCTGGGTGCGGGGGCGGGCTTCAGGCGTCAGCGGCGGCGGCGGAAGCGTGCCCGGCGTGCCGCCGCGAGGAGAGCGGCCCCTGCGGTGAACAGCGCGACGCCCGCCGCCACACCGAGCGCGTGCGGTGCGCCCGGCCCTGTCCTGGCCAGCTCGTCGGCGGACGGCGCGGCATCCTTCTGTACGCCGTCACCGCTACCTCCGGCACTGGCGGCACTGCTCTTGCCCCCGTCCCCGCCCCCGCCCCCGCCGGTGGCACCACCGCCGCTCTCGTCCGAGTTCGCGTCCTTGCCCTTCTGCTTGTCCTTGTCCTTCTCCTTCTCCTTCTCCTTGTCCTTGTCCTTGTTCTCGTCCTCGATGCGGAACCGGTAGTCGTTCGACTGGCCCACCCAGTCCCCGTCGTCGTTGTGCCGCTGCACGAGCGCCGCGTTCGCGACGACGTCGTTCGGGGCGGCCGCGTCGGAGGTCACGGAGAGGCGCACCTTCACGGTGAGGGTGCGCCCGGGTCCCACCGTGAACCCCGGGAACCCGTCGTCGAACGCCCCCACGTTCTCGTCCTCGTCACTCTTCTGGAACTCGACCGGATGCGTTCGCGCACCTTCGTAGAACTCCAGCCGCGCCTGCTCCGGCCGCAGCGCCCGCTTCCCGTCCACGAGCACGACGATCGGGTGAATGCTGCCGCAGGCGTGCGCCGTGGTGTTGGTGAGGTCGATGTACCAGGTCTGGAAGTCACCGCCGGCGTCGTAGGTGGCGGGACCGCCGTGGATGCGGGTCTTGACGGGGAAGTCGTGTGCGTCGGGGTCGGCACAGGTGGGGCGTGGGCTCGCGAGGGCCGTGACCGGCGCGGCGAGCACGAGGGGGAGGGAGAGGGCGGCTGCAGCTGTAGCGGAGAGGGACAGGGACGTGCACAGTCGCGTTCGCGTTCGCATGGAGAGCCTTGCCGTTCGGGAGCGTAAGGCGGTACACGGGCAGCGGCTCCATGAGCCTGCCACGCCCAACCCGACCCCTTGGCACCGCCACGCCCGACGCACACCCGGATCGGCCTGAACGGCCTAGAAGATCTCCGGCGCCGGGGAAAGATTCAGCCCCTCCGGCGTTTGAGGAGCGGGGTCCGGGGCGGAGCCCCAGGGACGGGAAGGGTAGGGGCGGCGGGGGCGAAAACACTCACCCCTCGGCCCGCCCGAACAACGGCGCCAGCAGCAGCTGCGCCGCCCCCTCGGCGACCCCACGCGCCCCACCGGGAGCGACGCTCACGGGAACCCCCGCCTCCGCCCCCTCCCGCCGAGCCCGCTCCCCCAGCACAGCACCGACACCCCCCACAAACGCCTCCTCGTGCACCGCGACGGTACGCCCGCCCAGCAGCACGAGATCGATATCCAGCAGCCCCACCAAATTCGCCGCCCCCTCCCCCAGCACCCGCGCCGCCTCCTCCACCGCACCCCGCCCCACCGCGGCCAGACACAACGCCTCAATGCACCCCCGGTTCCCACACCCACACAGCACCCCGTCCAGCTGAATGACCTGATGCCCGAATTCACCGGCCCCCGTCCGGGCCCCCCGATGCACCGCCCCACCGATCACCAGCCCGGCCCCCAGCCCCGTACCGAGATGCAGATACGCGAACGACCCGTACCCACCCCCGAGCGCACCGCCCACCGCAAGCCCGAGCGCCGCCGCGTTCGTGTCCTTGTCCACCACCACCGGCACCCCGAGCCGCCCGGCGAGCGTGTCCCGCAGCGGGAACCCGTCCCACTCGGGGAACCCGGTGACCCGGTGCAGCACACCCCGCGCATGATCAAGCGGCCCGGGCAGCGCGACCCCTACCCCCAGCACGGACACCCCCGCGACAAGGGCCTCCACCTCCCCGGCAGCCCCCTCGACGAGGGCCTCCGCCCCGGCCCCCAACCCCAGCGGAGCCCGCCGCTCCGCGACCACGGCCCCCGTGAGATCGCAGAGCACCGCCGTCAGCTCGTCCCGGTCGAGGTGCAGTCCGACCGCGTGACCGGCCCCGGGAACGAGCCGCAGCACGGTACGGGGCTTGCCGCCCGTGGAGGCACGGCGCCCCGCCTCCGCCGCGAGACCATCCGCCCGCAGCCGGGCCGTGATCTTGCTGACGGCCTGCGGGGTCAGCCCGGTCCGCTCGGCGAGTTCGAGCCGGCTGATCCCGGACGGCCCGGCGGTGCGGAGCAGATCGAGCACGAGCGCCGCGTTATGACTGCGCAGAGCAAGCAGATTCACACCCGCAGTACCCGCAGCACCCACCCCACTCACAGCCTCACCCACCGCATCGCTCCTGTTCACACCCCCCATTGTCCCCTGCGCTTGCACTTTGGCAACAGCGTTGCGAAAGTAGAACCATGACTGGTACAGGTTCCCGTTCCCCCCTCCGTGTAGGCCTCGTCGGTTACGGCCTCGCGGGCTCCGTCTTCCACGCCCCGCTGATCGCCGCGACCGAGGGGCTGACCCTCGACACGATCGTCACCTCGAACCCGGAGCGGCAGGAACAGGCCCGCGCCGAGTTCGGCGCCGGCGTCCGGTTCGCCGCCACGCCCGACGAGCTGTGGGCGCGCGCCGACGAGCTGGACCTGATCGTCATCGCGTCTCCGAACAAGACGCACGTCCCGATCGCGACGGCCGCCCTCAAGGCCGGCCTCCCGGTCGTGGTCGACAAGCCCCTGGCCGGTACGGCGGCGGAGGCCCGCGAGCTGGCCGCCCTGGCCGACGAGCGCGGCCTCCTCCTCTCGGTCTTCCAGAACCGCCGCTGGGACAACGACTTCCTGACGGTCCGCAAGCTGCTCGCCGAGGGCGAGTTGGGCGACGTCTGGCGCTTCGAGTCCCGCTTCGAGCGCTGGCGCCCGCAGCCCAAGGGCGGCTGGCGCGAGTCCGGCGACCCGGCAGAGATCGGAGGTCTCCTCTACGACCTCGGCAGCCACGTCGTCGACCAGGCGCTGGTCCTCTTCGGCCCCGCGGCCTCGGTGTACGCCGAGTCGGACATCCGCCGCCCGGGCGCCCGGACCGACGACGACACGTTCATCGCGATCACGCACACGAACGGCGTCCGCTCCCACCTCTACGTCTCGGCGACCACCGCCCAACTCGGCCCGCGCTTCCGCGTGCTGGGCTCGGCGGCCGGTTATGTGAAGTACGGCCTCGACCCGCAGGAGGCCGCCCTGCGCGAGGGCGAGCGCCCCACGAGTGAGGGGGCGGACTGGGGTGTCGAGTCCGAGGCCCTGTGGGGCCGCGTCGGTTCCGGCGAGTCCCCGCTGACCGGCGGCGGCCGCCCCGAGCCCACCCTGCCGGGCGCGTACCCCGCGTACTACGCGGCCATCGCCGCCGCCCTCCGCGACGGCGCCCCCAACCCGGTCACCGCCCAGGAGGCCGCGGCGGCCCTCGACGTCCTGGAGGCGGCGCGCCGCTCCGCCCGCGACGGAGTGGCGGTGTCCCTGTGAGCGCCCCCACGATCCCCGAACTGGAGCAGCAGGAGCGCGAACTGACGCTCCCTCGCTTCACGTACGACGACGCGTGGGCGCTCGGCACGCTGCTCGTGGAGATGGCCCGGGCGCAGGACGCCCCCGTCGCCATCGACATCCGCCGCGGCGGCCAGCAGCTCTTCCACGCGGCACTGCCGGGCTCGACCCCGGACAACGACGCGTGGATCGACCGCAAGCGCCGCGTCGTCGAGCGCTACGGCTGCTCGTCACTCCTGGTCGGCTCCCGCTTCCGCGCCAAGGGCACGACGTTCGAGGAGTCCTCACGCCTCGACCCCGACGTGTACGCGGCGCACGGCGGCTCGTTCCCGATCAACGTCGCGGACGTCGGCGTGATCGGCACGGTCACGGTCTCCGGCCTGCCCCAGGTCCAGGACCACCGCGTCGTGGTGGAGGCGCTGGAGCAGTTCCTGGCCGAACAGCACCGGCGGGATTAACCCGAGACACCCTCCGGTTGGGACTGTCGCACGAGACAGCGATCATGGAACAACACCCACCCGGAGGGAACGGAACCATGACCACCGCCCTGAAGGAAACAGTCGGCCGGTACGGCATCTGGAGCGTCGGACTCCGCTCGGAGGACCCGGCCCAGCGCGCCGAAATCGCCGAGGCCGCCGCCGAGCTGGAGCAACTCGGCTACGGAGCCGTCTGGTTGGGCGGCAGCAGCGCCGCCCACCACGCCGTACCCCTGCTGGAAGCCACCTCGCGGCTCACGGTCGGCACCAGCATCCAGAGCATCTGGCAGTACGACGCCGAGGCGAGCGCGGCGGGCTTCGCCGAGGTGGATTCGGCCCACCCCGGCCGCTTCGCGCTCGGCCTCGGGGTGAGCCACGCCAAGCTCGCGGACCAGTACCGCCGCCCGTACTCGGCCCTGGTCGACTACCTGGACGCGCTGGACGCGGCCGGGGTCCCCGCGGAGCGCCGGGTCCTGGCGGCCCTCGGTCCGAAGACGCTGCAACTCTCCGCCGACCGGGCGGCGGGCGCGATCCCCTACCTGGTCACGCCCGAGCACACCGCCCAGGCCCGCGAGATCCTGGGCGAGGCCCCGCTGCTGGCCCCCGAGTTCAAGGTCGTCCCGGAGACCGACCCGACCCGCGCCCGCGCCCTGGCCCGCGAAGCCTTCGCCATGTACCTCTCCCTCCCCAACTACACGAACAGCTTCCTGCGCCTCGGCTTCACCGAGGACGACCTGGCCGACGGCGGCAGCGACCGCCTGGTCGACGCGCTGTACGCATGGGGCGACGAGGACCGGATCCGTGACCGCGTCAACGCCTTCCACGAGGCGGGTGCGGACCATGTGGCGATCCAGGTGGTGGACGACGGCCCGAGGGACGGATTGCAGCGGGAGGCATGGCGCAGGCTGGCCGACCTCTTGAGCTGACGTCGAGGGGGCTCAGGCGTCCTTGAACTCCTGGCGCTGACGCCCGAGTCCCTCGATCTCCAGCTCCACGACATCCCCGGCCCGCAGGAACGGCTTCGGCTCGGGCTGCCCGAGGGCGACCCCCGCCGGCGTACCGGTGTTGATGACGTCACCCGGGTAGAGGGTCATGAACTGGCTCACGTACCGCACCACTTCGGCGACCGGGAAGATCTGCTCGGCCGTGGTCCCGTCCTGCTTGAGCTCTCCGTTGACCCAGAGCTTCAAGGAGAGGTTCTGCGGGTCGGGGACCTCGTCCGCCGTCACCAGCCACGGCCCCAGCGGATTGAACGTCTCGCAGTTCTTGCCCTTGTCCCAGGTGCCGCCGCGCTCGATCTGGAACTCGCGCTCGGAGACGTCGTGCGCCACCGCGTACCCGGCGACGTGCGCGAGCGCCTCCTCGTGGGACTCCAGATAGCGGGCCGTACGGCCGATGACGACCGCCAGCTCGACCTCCCAGTCGGTCTTCACCGAGCCGCGCGGCACGAGCACCGTGTCGTTCGGGCCGACCACGGTGTCCGCCGCCTTGAAGAAGATGACGGGCTCGGCGGGCGGCTCGGCGCCGGTCTCGCGGGCGTGGTCGTGGTAGTTCAGCCCGATGCACACGACCTTGCCGATCCGGGCCAGCGGCGGCCCGACGCGCAGCCCGGTCGCGTCCAGCGCGGGCAGCTCACCGGCTTCCGCGGCGGAACGGATCCGGCCGAGCGCCGCGTCGTCGGCGAGCAGCGCCCCGTCGATGTCCGGGACGATGCCCGCCAGATCCCGGAGGGTCCCCTCGGCGTCGAGCAGCGCGGGCCGCTCCGATCCCGCCGTACCGACTCGCAGCAGCTTCATGATCACAATCTCCCTCGATCGCGGGCAGCCGCCGATGGGTGCAGCCATCGGAGGACTGGTCGATCCTCCAAGCTGGACGTCCAGTCCGCAATACCCCGTTCACGGACTGGACCACCCTTGGACCAGGGCCACCCTTTGGACCAGGGCCGCCGTCTGTACCAGGCCCGCCGTCTAGACCAGACACCCGGACAGCGGGGACACCTTTTCCTCCGCGTGCAGCTCCAGCACCGCCTTCTGCAACTTCTCCGGATTCTTCGCGTGCTTCTTGCGCAGCTCCGCGATCCGCGGCTGGAGCACGGCGCGCGCCCGCTGTCCGCGCGCCGCCGCCCGGGACAGGGGATGCACGAGCAGCCGTACGAGCGCGGTGAACAGGACGATCGCGGCAGCCGCCGCCGAGGCGTGGCACAGCGGCTGGAGCAGGTCGGCGAGATGCTCGACCAGACCTGCGAAAACGGACATGAACGTGGACATGGGTGAGCCCTCCGGGGGTCTCGTCGTGCCGGGGTGAAGGAATGCGGCATGACGACCCGCGCGGGGTGCACAGCTCTGACCGAGCTTCTGGGCTGGGAGTTCCCCTACGCGGTGGCCGTCAGGAGGGCACGGCCGGGCGCTCGGGGGCGGGTACGCCCCGATGCGTCGGGATCGCGTTGCGGCAGGAACGCCGTACGGTGCTCACGGTCGCGGATGGCCGTCCGTACGCGCGTACGCGGAACGGCGGGCGCACAGCGCGAGCCGATGAGCGCGCAGACGGCGAGCGCGGAACCGGCCGCGGCGGTCGCGGTGAAGGCCACGGCGACGGCGGCGGAGAGGCTGCCGGTGTCGAGGAGGGCGACTTCAGCGAGAAGGAGCAGCAGCACGGCCGCGGGGCGCATGTTCACCCAGGTGCGGATCATGGCCTGCTCCTCCTCTCGTACGCGTCGTACACGTCGTACACGTCATATGCGCCGTACACGTCGTACGCGCCGTACACGCGCTGTCCTTGCCGTTGATACAGGATCCGCTATACCGGGTCCGCTTCGACCAGCTTCACGGAATCCGTCTCGACGGGCTTCACAGAATCGGTCTCGATCGGCTCCAGCAGCCGCTTCGGCTTGAGCAGCGCCCGGCTGACCGGATCCGCCGGGTCGGGATCGAGTCCCGGGCCCGGCTCCATGAGGACGTCAGGGACGGGGACGACGGTTCCGCAGGCGGGGCATTCGGCGTACGGGCCGAGCTCCGTGCCGCAGGCCGCGTGCCGGAAGTAGCGAAGCTGCGTCTCGGTGAAGTGCTCGCGGCCCCACAGGCCGAGCGCCCGCAGGGTGGGCCACAGCGCGATGCCGCGGTCGGTCATGACGTACTCGTCGCGCGGTGGCGACTCCTGGTAGCGGCGCTTTTCGAGGATGCCCTCGGCGGTGAGCGTCTGGAGGCGGGCCGCGAGGACGGCGCGCGGGATGCCGAGGTGGACGAGGAAGTCGTTGTAGCGCCGTACGCCGTAGAGCGCGTCGCGTACGACGAGGAGCGTCCAGCGCTCGCCGACGATCTCGAGCGCGCGGGCGATCGAGCACTCCTGCGTCGCGTAGTCCTTGCCCAGAGCCATGCCCCTACTGTAGCCACTTTTCGACATATTGGTTCAGTGAATGAACCTAGGGTGTTACGGTCGACTCGTACGGCCGGTTCAGTGACTGAACCTACTCACTCTGAAGGGCAGGCCATGTCCCAGCTCGACCGCACGATCGTGACGACGACTTCGGAACCCCCGGTGCGGGAAGCCCCACGGAAAGCCCCGCGGGCAGCCCCCACCCTCGCCGTCACCAGCGCCGCCACCGCCGTGGCCCTGATGACGTACACGGCGCCGATGGTCACGCTTCCCGACACCGCCGCCGCGCTGCACACCTCGGTCTCCGCCCAGGCCTGGCTGCTCAACGGCACCCCGCTGGGCCTGGCCGCGCTGCTCCTGGTCGCGGGCAGCCTCGCGGACGACTACGGCCGCCGCCGGATCTTCCTGGCCGGCACGGTCGCGCTCGGCATCACGACGGCACTGGGCGCCGTCGCGAACTCGACCCTCCTGTTCACCCTGACCCGCGTCGCCCAGGGCGCGGCGAGCGCGGCGATCCTCGCCAGCAGCCTGGGCCTGCTGGTACACGCGTTCCCGACCCCACGCGGCCGGCTGCACGCGACCGGCGTGTGGGGCGCTTTCGTCAGCGGCGGCATCGCGGTGGGCCCGCTGCTCGCGGGCGCGTTCGCCCTGGCGGACTGGCGGGTGGCGTACGCGGTACTCGGCGCCGCCGCGCTGGTCGTCGCCGCGCTGGGGACCCGGGCGCTCACGGAGTCCCGGGCGCCGCGGGGCGGTCGCCCCGACCTGGCCGGAGCCTTCACCTTCGGCCTCGCACTGGTCTCCCTCGTCGCCGCGCTCACCCTGGGCCGCGACGGCTGGCTGCGCGCGCCGGTGGGCGTGCTGCTGGCGGCGTTCCTCGTACTGACCTCCGTGTTCGTCCTCGTCGAGCGCCGTACCCGTACGCCCATGATCGACCTCGGCCTGCTCCGCCGCCCGCGCTTCCTCGCCTCCTCCGTGGGCGGACTGTTCATGGGCCTCGCGGTGATCGGCCTGTTCAGCTTCCTGCCGACGCTGCTCCAGCGGACGCTCGGCATGTCCGCGATGGACACGGCGTGGCTGTTCCTGTTCTGGTCCGGGCTGTCCTTCGCGGTCGCCCTGCAGGCCAGGCGCCTCGCGGGCCGGGTCTCGCCACGCCACCAGCTCACCCTCGGCTTCGCGCTGCACGCGGCCGGCGCTCTGACGATGCTCGGCGCCCTCGACGCCGGTTCGTGGGTACGGCTCCTGCCCGGCTTCATCGTCTCGGGGGTGGGCAGCGGTCTGCTGAACGCCGCGCTGCCGCTGCTCGCGGTGGAGTCCGTGCCGGTACAGCGGGCCGCGATGGGTTCGGGCGCGCAGCAGACGTTCCGGTACATCGGATCGTGCGCGGGCGTCGCCCTCACGATCGCGCTGATGACCTCCACGGGTGGGCTCGCGCACGGCGCGGACATCGCGATCGTTGTCTCCGCGGGGCTCGCTGCGCTGGCGGCGGTGAGCGTGCTGGTGCTTCGGGAGCGAGCCTGACTTGCGGCAGGGTCTGCGGGCGGCCCCCTGTTCGGCGCCCGGGGGCACTACCCGCCGGACCGGCCTAGCCTGGAGTAATGGGCAGTGACCTTGTCACGCTGTTCCTGGCCGGCGATGTGATGCTCGGTCGCGGAGTCGACCAGATCCTTCCGCACCCCGGCGATCCGAAGCTGCCGGAGTCGTACATCAAGGACGCCCGCGCCTATGTGGAGCTGGCCGAGGCGGCGAACGGCATGATTCCCCAGCCGGTCGACTTCCCCTGGCCCTGGGGCGACGCGCTGGACGTGCTCGCCGCGGCGGCGCCCGACGCCCGGATCCTCAACCTGGAGACCGCCGTCACGCGGAACGACGAGGTCGCGCCGGCCAAAGAGGTCCACTACCGGATGCACCCGGCCAACCTGCCCGCCCTGGCCGCCGCACGTCCGCACGTCTGCGCCCTGGCCAACAACCATGTGCTGGACTACGGCCGCCGCGGGCTGGAGGAGACCCTCGACGCCCTGGCGGACGCGGCTCTTCGCTCGGCAGGGGCGGGCCGGGACGCCGACGAGGCCCGGCGTCCCGCGGTCGTTCCCGTCGCCGGCGGCCGGCGCGTCCTGGTCTTCTCCGTGGGGATGGCCTCCAGCGGCATACCCCACAGCTGGGCCGCCACGGCACGGCGCAGCGGGGTCGACTTCGTCGCCGAGCCGTCGGACGTCGCCGCGGCCGGGATCGCCGCCCGGCTGCGTCAGGCCAAGGGGCCGGGCGACATCGTGGTCGTCTCGGTCCACTGGGGCTCCAACTGGGGCTACCTCATCCCGCGTGACCAGGTCCGCTTTCGGCCATGCGCTCATCGACGGTGGCGCGGACGTCGTGCACGGGCACTCCTCGCACCATCCGCGGCCGTTGGAGTCGTACCGGGGAAGGCTCATCACCCATGGCTGCGGCGACCTGATCAACGACTACGAGGGCATCGGCGGCCGAGAGGAGTACCGGGACGACCTCCGGCTGCTGTACTTCGTCACTGTGGACCCGGACGACGGCAGGTTCCACGACGTGCGCATCGTCCCGATGCGGTCCCGGCGGATGCGGCTGGAGCGCGCGACGGCCGAGGACTCGCGGTGGGTGCAGGACGTTCTGGGCCGGATCAGCCGGGCCTACGGCTCACACGTCGAACGGAACCCGGACGACACCCTCACCGTCCGGCCGTCCCAGAGGCCGCAGGTGTGAGCGGCATGCAACGGCCGCCCGGCACGCACAGCGAACTTCACTCGGGACTCGAGGACCTCACCTCACCCGGGAGGCGACCATGTACTTCACAGACCGAACCGACGCGGGCCGGCAGCTCGCGGCCCGGCTGCACTACCTGAAGGGCCAGGACCTGGTGGTCGTGGGACTTCCCCGCGGCGGCGTCGTGGTCGCCGCGCAGGTCGCCGAGGCCCTCGGCGCTCCGCTCGACATCTGCCTCGTACGCAAGCTGGGGGTGCCCTACCAGCCGGAGCTGGCCATGGGTGCCATCGGCGAGGAAGGCGTGCGCGTCATCAATGAAGAGGTGGTGCGGGCGATGGGCGTGAAGGACCGTGATCTGGCGGCGGTGGAGGAACACGAGCGCGGCGTCCTGGAGCAGCGGGCCCACCGCTACCGGGGCGGGCAGCAGCCTGCCCGGTACGAGGGACGGACGGTGCTGGTGGTGGACGACGGTCTGGCGACCGGCTCCACGGCACTGGCGGCCTGCCGGATCGCGCGCGCCCGCCGCGCGTCGCGGATCGTGCTGGCGGTTCCTGTGGCGCCGCACAACTGGTCGGACCGCCTCGGAGGCGAGGCGGACGAAGGCGTCTGCCTGCACACCCCCCGGCAGTTCTACGCGATCGGTCAGTTCTACGCGGACTTCGGGCAGACGAGCGACGAGGAGGTCATCGCCTGTCTGGAGCACAACCGCGCGGCGCACGCCACGTCCGACGCGCCGCCGACGGCGGGCAGCGCCTCCCCGGAGCACGATTCCGCGGAACAGGATTCCCTGCCCTATGACAGGGCGGTCCGGATACCGGCCGCAGGGGCCGTGCTCGACGGGCAGCTGACGGTACCCCGCGGCGCCCCCGGGGTCGTCCTCTTCGCCCACGGCAGCGGCAGCAGCAGAAAGAGCCCGCGCAACCGCTTCGTCGCCACCGGGCTGAACCGTGCCGGTCTGGGCACCCTTCTGTTCGATCTGCTCACCGAGGCCGAGGCGGTGAACCGGGACAACGTGTTCGACACGGCGCTGCTCGCCCGCCGCCTGACCCAGGCGACCGAATGGCTGCGTGAACAGCCCGACACCCAGGGCATGCAGTTCGGTTACTTCGGTGCCAGCACAGGCGCCGCCGCCGCGCTGTGGGCCGCGGCGGAGTCCGCCGCAGACGTCGCGGCAGTCGTCTCCCGCGGCGGCAGGCCGGACCTGGCCGGCCCCAGGCTGCCGGAGGTGAAGGCTCCGACGCTGCTCATCGTCGGGGGCCGCGACCACCTGGTGCTGGACCTCAACCGGCAGGCCGCGGCGCGCCTGAGCTGCGAGCATCAGCTGACCGTCGTCCCCGGTGCCACACACCTCTTCGAGGAACCCGGCACCCTGGAATCGGTCACCGAGCTGGCCACGGACTGGTTCAGCAGGCACCTCGCCTGATCCAGAAAACGGCCTGGGTGTCCGGGGCCTTCGCGGACCCTAGCGAGGCCGCATGGACCGCAGCTTCCCCCACACCGCGAGCCGGTACTTGGACGTGTACTCGGGCGTGCAGGTGGTGAGCGTGATGTAGTACCCGGGCTCGCTGTACCCGTACGACGGCCGGACGGTGCTGCGCGGCACACTGCGGATGACCCCGCCGTCCCGCGCCGAGGTCTGCGGAAGGGTCTTGTCGACGACGTACGTGTAGAGGGCGGCCTTGGTCTCGACGGTGATCGTGTCGCCGCGCTTGAGTCTGTTGATGTACCGGAAGGGTTCCCCGTGCGTGTTCCGGTGCCCGGCGAGCGCGAAGTTCCCGGCCTGACCCGGCTGTTGGGTGCCCTTGTAGTGGCCGACGTACCCCTTGTTGAGGACGTTCTGCTTGCTGACGCCCTCGGCGACGGGGACGCGGAGGCCGAGGCGGGGGATGGTGAGGATGGCGTAGGCCTGGGACCAACGGGGTTGCGACTGAGGGCTGTCGACGGTGCTCTGCCGCCGCGCGGACGAGGAGGAATTCTTCGTGGCGCCGGTTCCGTCGCTGCCGCTGCCGCCCGTCTCCGGGTCGGGAACGGCACCCGCCGTCGGGTCGGCCGCCCCCGGCGTCCCCCACTCCCTCTCCAGCGCCTGCACCTTCCGCTCGGCGTTGTGCTGGGCCTGCCGGTTGGTCCACCACAGCTGGTGGACGACAAGCAGCATGAGCACCACCCCGGCGGTGACCAGGAGTTCACCGCCGCTCCACAGGGCGCGCCGACGGAGGGCACGCCGCCGCCGGGTGCCGTGGTGCACGACCCCTGGAACCCGCACGCGCAGGCCTCCCTCCAAGTCCGTACGTACGCTTCCCTACGAGTTCGTAGGCCCCTTCCACTTTTCGCCGGGCCCGCACGATAAGGGCTGCCCCCTCAAGTCGCCAGCCCCACAGGCTCATCCCGTCGCGCCCCCTTCCCCCTTCCCCCTCCCCCTCTTGCTGTGCCCTCCCTCGTACTGCCCCCTCGCCCTGCCCCCCGCCCCACCCCCTTACTCTCCCCCTTCTCATAACCATTGGAAGAATTGAGAGAAAGCGCTGTCACACCTCTCGACAACCTCAGGGGCCACACCCGATGCTTCCTGGTGGCATGACGAGGACGGACCAACACCGGCTGGACGACCGGTAGTTGGCCGTTGAGCGGTACGGAGAGGCGGAGCAGCCATGATCCGACGCAGAACACTGCTGACGGCCGCGGGCGGAACGTTCCTCGGGAGCGCCCTGGCCACCGGCACGGCACGAGCCGACGCGACGATAGCCGTCAGCCCTGCGACGAAGTACGGCAGTTGGGAGGGATGGGGAACCTCTCTGGCCTGGTGGGCCAACGTGTTCGGGGCCCGGGACGACTTCGCCGACCTGTTCTTCACCACCAAGTCGGTCACGTACAGCGGCAAGACCCTGCCCGGCCTGGGCCTGAACATCGCCCGCTACAACCTCGGCGCGTGCAGCTGGAACAGCGTGAGCGGCGAGAGCATGGTCGCCTCCGCCAACATCCCCGCCTTCAAGCAGATCGAGGGCTACTGGCAGGACTGGAACAACGAGGACCCCACCTCCTCCGCCTGGGACTGGACGGCCGACGCCACCCAGCGCGCCGCGCTCGTCAAGGCGACCGCGCGGGGCGCGACGAGCGAGCTGTTCGCCAACTCGCCGATGTGGTGGATGTGTTCGAACCACAACCCGTCGGGCGCGTCCGGCGGCGGCAACAACCTCCAGACCTGGAACTACCGCCAGCACGCCTCGCACCTGGCGGCCGTAGCCCTCTACGCGAAGTCGAACTGGGGCGTGAACTTCGCGACGGTGGAGGCCTTCAACGAACCGTCCTCCAGCTGGTGGACGGCCACCGGCACCCAGGAGGGCTGCCACATGGACTCCTCCGTCCAGTCGGCCGTCCTCCCCTACCTGCGCAGCGAACTCGACAAGCGGGGCCTGACGAGTACGAAGATCTCGGCGTCGGACGAGACGAGCTACGACCTGGCCCGTACGACGTGGAGCTCTTTCAGCTCGACGACGAAGGGCCTGGTCAACCGGGTCAATGTGCACGGATACCAGGGTTCGGGCGGCCGCCGGGACCTCCTCTACACGGACGCCGTGACCACGTCCGGCAAGAGCCTGTGGAACTCCGAGTACGGCGACAGCGACGCGACCGGCCTCACCCTGGCGAGCAACCTCTGCCTGGACTTCCGCTGGCTGCACCCGACCGCCTGGGTCTACTGGCAGGTGATGGACCCGTCGTCCGGCTGGGCGATGGTCGCGTACGACGCGAGCACCCTGCAGCCGACCACCGTCCAGACGAAGCACTACGTGATGGCCCAGTTCAGCCGCCACATCCGCCCCGGAATGACGATCATCGACACGGGAGTGGACTACGCGGCGGCGGCCTACGACTCGACGGCGAAACGCCTGGTGATCGTCGCCGTGAACAAGGCGTCCTCGTCCCAGACCCTGACCTTCGACCTCTCCCGCTTCACCACGGTGTCGGGCGGCACGGGCGGCCTGGTCCCCCGCTGGAACACGCTCACGTCGGGCGCGGGTGACCTGTACACGGCCCACTCGGACACGTATCTGAGCGGGAAGTCGATCGCCGTGCCGTTCGCGGCGGGGTCGGTGCAGACGCTGCAGATCGACGGCGTGGTGGTCTGAGGAGGGCGTGAGCGGGGCGGGGCAACCGAGCGGAATATGCCCCCGGGGACTCCCGCCCCTGTGGCCTGCGCATCTCTCTTCTTTGTCGGTCAACGGCAGTACGGTGTCACTCATGCGCCCCGACACGTCTGCCGAGCACGTCGACCACAACGCGGAAGCAGCACGCCTGGAGCGGACTGCCGGCCTCTACCCCGAGGACGCCGAACACCTGCTCCTGCAGGCCGCGGCCCACCTCGAACTGGCCGGAGACCGCCCAGGCGCGACCGCGCTCTACGACCGTCTGCTGTCGTCCTCCACCCCCCTGGACCACCCCCACCTGGTACGAGCCCTGAAGGCGTCGAACCTCTGGGAGTACGGCCACGAGGCGGAAGCGCGCGCGATCATCGACGGAGTCCGCGCCGCGTCCCCCCGCGACCCGGCCCCCTGGGTGATCGTGGCGGAGGCGCTGGAATCCCACGACGAGCTGGAAGCGGCGCAGGACACCTTCACGGAGGGGGTGACCCTGCTCCTGACGGACGCCCCGGAGCCCCCCTACTCCACCCTCCCCCTCCTCTTCGGCCGCCACCGGGTCCGCCGCATGCTGGGCGTATCCCACGACGAGTGGGACACCCTGGCGGACACCCTCCACTCATCCCCGATCTCCCTGGACGAACTCCACGACCCGAAGCGGGTCTGGTCCCTGGGCTCGGACAACCCGGCGGAACTCCAGGCGGAGATCTCGCGCCTGCGAGCAGAACTGGGCACATACCGTGAGGCGCTCTCCCGCCCCTTCCCGGTAGCGGTCCTCCACTGGCCGACGTCGGAACTGGCGGAACTGGTCGCGGCGTATCCCTCGCTCGCCTCCGAGTACCAGTCCCACGAGGAGCACCTCGCGACCATAGAGGCGTCCCTGCGAGAGCTGGCCACCTCCGGCACGCCGAACCTGGGCATCGTCACGGGGACGGTCCCCTCCTACGAGGCCTTCGCCGCCTCGGAGGCGTCATCACCGGCGGACGCGACGCTGCTGCCGCAGTACGCGACGACGCTGGCGGCGAGGGGGCTGGCTGTGGCTTGGCCGCCGCAGCGGGGGGCGGGGTGTTGGTGTGGGTCTGGGCGGGTTTATGGGGAGTGTCACGGGGCGTAGTAACCCAGCCATCAGGGTCCAACTGACCGGCCAGCCGAGTGCGGTTGACTAAGACCGTTTTCGCACTATCAACGACCCTTGAGGGTGAGGCTGTTATTGACGCTGCCCAGTACGGTCTCACCCTTTACATCAACGAGCGACCGCGCTAGGACGACATGCCGCAGGCTCACGAACCGCACCCCCTGCCTGCTCCTGACAGCCAGGAGTTGCAGGATCTCGTAACCGAAGCCGAGACACGTGCCGTGTATCAGGTGCTTTACCATTCACGCCAAGAGCCCCTGGAAATGGCCGCCATCAGGGAACGCGTAAACGCCATAATCGGCAAAGCCAACCTGCAAATGGATCGTCGCCTTCGGTCGTTGCGTACGCATTTTGATGTGCCTGCGCAGCGCGTGCCAGGAAGGGGAAACTGCTTTATCTACCCCTTGAAGGGATGGCAATCTGACGCCGACTTGCGGACAACCCGGAAGAAAATTCCCGGCTCGGTTCGCGCTCTTGTCCAACAGACGTACGGAAATCGCTGCGCCGCATGTGGCCGCACACCGAAGGACGATCAAGTAAAGCTCGTCTTCGATCACATGGTTCCTCTAGACCTCGGGGGCACCAACGACCCAGACAATCTTCAGTTGCTCTGCTATGAAGACAATCACAACAAGCAAGCACTCTTCGCCGACTACCAGGAAAACGCTGCCGCTCTGCGTCAATCGCTGAGCTTGCCTGAGGTCCACATGCGCATCGGCGAGTTGCTGAAGGCCATGGTGGGTGAAGAAGTGCCCAAGGAACTTATCGTCCTCGTCGCCCGGGAGGAGAACCATGGCGATCCGACGAAACGCATGCGTGAACTCAGGTCCTTGGGTTGGAAAATAAAGAACTCTCAGCGCAAGAAGGGACGCCGTGTCCTTTCCTTCTATCGCCTGGAGCATTGGGAGCCATGGCCACCGGAGGGCCCGCAAGCCGCGGTCGCCCGATTGGAGCGCGCGCGTAAGAGAGCCAAACGCCTTCAGGAAGGATGAAGCCGCCCCTCGACACAGACTGCCGGAGCAAGCGCATGAACGATCCCACCCCTTGGACGCCGCCTGAAGGGTCTTGGGCCTCGTCTGCGGCGAGACGGCGCAACATGCAGGCTATCCGGAGCCGGGACACCAAGCCTGAACGTCTGATTAGGCGGCTGGTACACGCCAATGGCCTGCGGTATCGGGTAGCCGCAAGACCGCTGCCCAACCTTCGCAGGACAGCAGATATGGTCTTCCGCCCTGCGAAAGTCGCCGTATTCATCGACGGGTGCTACTGGCACGGGTGCCCGGAGCACTATGTGTCGCCGAAGACCAACCCGGGGTACTGGTCAGATAAGGTCGCGCGCAACATGGCGCGCGATCGCGATACCGATCAGAGGCTCACTGAAGCCGGATGGCTTGTCCTGCGGTTCTGGGAGCATGCGCCTGCCGAAGAGTCCGCCGCGGAGATCATTCGGCTAGTAGCCGAGCGGCGAAATTCTGCTTCAGATAAGGGTGTCTCGACCTGAATCGCAGAGGGTCCCGTCCGGTTCAAGGTCGCCCTCAGGCGCTTCGACCGGATCTCCAGTACGCTCCAGCGCATCCCTGATGGCCAGGCCCACCGCTTTGGCGACTGGCGGCGGAAAGGCATTGCCAACTTGGCGATATTGAGCGGTCTTACGCCCAGAGAAGCGCCAGTTCACCGGGAATCCTTGAATGATGGCTGCCTGTTCGACGGTAAGCATAGGACCAAGACGCTTTTCCTCTGGGCCGATTTTCAAGTCAAGGTTCCCCAGGTCCCTTGCAATGTTGACGTTGTCTTCATCATTGGCGACGCCCATCCCATTCACACCGAGAGCGTCCCAGGCCTTCTTTGCTCGCGTGGGCCCCAGGTCCGCACCGCCATGCTTTTTGGAGCCCCCGACCAGAGTAGGAGCGACCGTGCCAGCATTAGTGGCTGCTTTGAGCCACTGCTCGTACCCCTTAGGCCTGCCAGCCTTCTCGAAACGGCGCTCCATCGTGATCTTCAATGCATCCGCTACCGTCTGCAGTTCACCCGCCGGCCTGGGCCAATCGAAACCCCGATAGCAGTCCTTTCGAATTGCCACAAGGATTGCGCGGGGCCGGAGCTGAGGTACTCCATAGTCAGCCGCCTCCAGTAGACGCCAGCCGCATACCACGTAGCCCTCAGCGCGAAGCCCGTTCTTAATATCCTCCCGATAATCACGGAATTTATCGATTGGCTTCACGAGTCCTGCGACGTTTTCGATCATCACAGCACGCGGTTTGAGCAGCTTGACAAGCCTCAGCATTTCCGGAAATAGATCACGCTCGTCATCCTTCCCGAGCTGCCTTCCAGCAACAGAGAAGGGCGGGCACGGTACACCGCCAGCAAGAAGGGCAAGGTCTCCCTTTTTAGGGGGGTCAAATTCCTTAACATCCATGGTGAGAATTTGGCATTCCTTCGCCTCCGTCTCCCCCCACAGCTTCCGCTCTGCCACATTGAGCTTCAGCGTCGCGGCCGCATGCGTGTCGATCTCGACAAGCGCGAGATGACGGAAGCCCGCCTCGTGGAGGCCGACAGCCTGGCCTCCCGCGCCCGCGCAGATCTCAATCGAGGTCAGCGACTGGCCGCTGGAACTCATCGAACGCCTCCCGGTACTGACTGGTTACAGACACGCAAGTGT
This sequence comes from Streptomyces sp. NPDC029292, assembly GCF_055569295.1. Classification (NCBI taxonomy): domain Bacteria; kingdom Bacillati; phylum Actinomycetota; class Actinomycetes; order Kitasatosporales; family Streptomycetaceae; genus Streptomyces; species Streptomyces sp. NPDC029292. The sequence goes on along the minus strand of NZ_JBVHXR010000012.1, from coordinate 103,404 downwards.
CGCATCCAGAGCCACCGGTCATCCCGCGTGTTGCCCCTCTTTCTCTGTACATCAGCTTCCCAGCAGTTCCTCCAAGTCCCGCTTGATGCCCTCACGCAGCTCCCCTGGGAGCTGTCTGTACATCCCCCAGGCACGCTCCGTGTCGGTCTGCGTCCGGGCGTCAGCGGCCATCCACAGCAGCAGCTCCTTCTTGTGACGGAGGGGGAGCTCCTTGATCCGGTCCCACACCTGCTCGCCGCTCATCTGCGGTCCAGTGAGATGCCTCACCGTCTCATTGCACCGGGCACACTCGGTGATCAAGTCCGCGGGGCTCGATCCGCTACCGGACTTGTGGGGGTTCACATGCCCCAGAGTCAGCCTGGCCCTGGACCCCGGCTCGCCTGGATAGGCCTCGCCCGCCGCCACCCCACATCGGCGGCACATGTGGAGGTCACGCTCGTAGACGCTTCGCCGGGTCCGCGAGCTGATCTGCCGCAGCCCTGTGGCCCGCTGTTCCTTTTCCCAGATCGGAACGCCGATCGCCTCCAGGTACAGCTCATCCGCCTTCAAGCTGGGCTTGTCCCGGTAGGTCTTGATCACCCAGCCCGCCGGCCGGAGATCCCGCATCCTGCGGTCCACCTGTTCCGACCCCGGGATCGCCGCGCGCAAGGCCTGCTTCTTGAAGGTCTTCCCCTCGCCGACCTCATCCCGCAGCCACAGCGCCACCCTGACACGGGTGCCGAGTCCCTCATCACGCCAGTCCAGCCCGCCGTCCGGCATATCCCCTCCAGATCGAACAAAGGTCCACGCAGTCCTCCGATAGCGGCGGAACAGTAGCTTGCCGCCGCCTGCCGCGGCAAGTGACGGCAAGCTGTCTCTGCCACTAGCCAGCTTCACCCTCAGGAGGGTCCGTGCCCCGGCAGCCAGTAGCGCGTCCTGCCACCCTCACTTGTCTTGAACTCTGCGCAGGCGCGGGAGGCCAGGCGCTAGGCCTGGAACAGGCCGGATTCAGCCACGCCGCTCTCGTTGAGCTGGATACGGACGCATGCGAGACGCTGTGCGCCAACAGACCTCAGTGGAACGTCATGAACGCCGACGTCCGCATGCTTGGTGCTCTGCACAGCGAACGCTGGCATCGATGCTCCTTGCTTGCAGCCGGGGTTCCATGCCCTCCGTTCTCGCTGGCAGGAGCGCAATTGGGAGCTGACGATGAGCGTGACCTCTTCCCCGACGTCATTTCCCTCATCTCGGCCATCAAGCCGAGGGCGGTCCTCATCGAAAACGTGAAAGGGCTCCTGCAGAAGAAGTTCTCCGGCTACCGGAACAGCATTCTCCTCGCGCTCTCCGAACTCGGCTACGTCGCCGAGTGGAGACTGCTGTATGCCAGCGAGTTCGGCGTCCCGCAGCTCAGGCCCCGCGCCGTTCTCGTCGCCTTGGAGGCGGACAGGTTCAGGCATTTCACGTGGCCCGAAGCCGAGTCCGGCCCAGACCGCACCCCACTCGTGGGAAACGTACTCCGGGATTCGATGGCCTCCCACGGATGGGAACTGGCAGATGTGTGGGCAGAGCAGGCTCAGCGGATTGCCCCGACCTTATGCGGCGGCTCAAAGAAGCACGGTGGGCCGGATCTCGGACCCTCACGTGCCAGGAGAACCTGGGCGGAGCTGGGTGTCGACGGCTCAGGGGTGGCGGACAGGCCGCCGGCGCCCGGGACCGTCCTGCCAGTGAAGCTCACTGTCGCGCAGATGGCTCTCCTGCAGGGCTTTCCACCGGACTGGAAGTTCGAGGGCCGCAAGACCTCCGCGTACCGGCAAGTGGGAAACGCCTTCCCGCCACCGGTCGCCCGAGCGGTTGGCAGCAGGATCGCAGCTGCCCTGACTCACATGGACAGGGCCGACGGCACCTGCGACAAACCCCAGACAGGCTTGAAGGGAGCAAGAGTATCCGGGACCATCCGGCTGCCGTCAGCAGTCACAATGCCGGGCGTGAGTACGTGATCCGGGATGCTGAAACGCGCTGACTCCCACTGGCCATGGCGATCCCTGTCTTCAGGTGCGGCCAGGACCAGCCAGTCCCGGCTGACCGTCACCACGTTCAGAGCGTCGCCATACGAACCCACCAGGACAGCTGTGAGCAGCCAGTCAGGATCCCTGCACATTACTTCGTACTCATGGCGCGTCAGGTGAACCCTCAGCCTGGTCGGGTCAGTTGTCGCCTTCACTTCGATGTGGCCGACCGCTCCGTCCTTCGACTCCGCCTGGATGTCATAGCCGTACGCGTCGGAGAGCACAGCCACATGAACGAGGTGGGCTGAACCGCTCAGTTCCAGCAGGCGGACAACGGCCCGCTCGCCGGCGGCTCCTGTTTCCCTGCGTGCGGTATCAGCATCAGGGGTCCAACGCACTTGGGAGACATGGGCTGCCGCTGACCGGTCCCGCTGTTGTTCATGCGCACCGAACCTCACCAGCGAGCGGCCCTCCGGCGTAATCAACCCCTGGCTGAGCAACCACGTAAGACCATCCGCGTACTGGACCGGAGTGAGGTCCGAGTAGTCAGAGTGATGGGTGAACAGCGAACGTAGGCGCGGAATATCGGCCACATGCAGGTGTTCAAGCCAGCGACGCGCCGCGCGGCGCGTCCCTTCACCGGGCGCCGTGGGCATCGATATGCCTGAGCAGTGCGCGAACGTCAGCCATGTCCATCCCTGCCGCGAGGGCCGGTTCCTCCTCCAGGTCAGCGAGCTGCTGCACAGACGGGTCATCCAGGATCTGCCCCATGAATTCGAGCTTCTCCTCCAGCCGGAGGGCCACAATCCCATCAATCGTGTCTTCCGCGGCGAGCACGGTGACACGCGTCTCCGTGCCAGGAGCAAGTCCCAGTCGGTGAATTCGGTCGAGACTCTGCAGAAACCGGCCGGCCATGAAGTCGCGGTCCACGTACACAGCGTCATGGCAGACCTGGTGAAGGCTGATGCCTTCACCAAGAGTGGCCGGGTTCGACAGCAGGACATGGCAGTCCGGGTCCTCGCGGAACCGCCGGATCTCTTCCTCCCGGTCCGGAGTGCCTCCGTGGACCACGGCAGGCTGATAGGCCGCGAAGAGTTTCTCCATGGTCGTCAGGCTGCGTACGAACGTCGACCAGACCAATGTCTTTCGGCCTCTCGCGGCATTCTCAGCAACGATGCTCAGCGCCTCTTTGTACTTGGGCGAGAGTTCGTAGCTCGGCAGCTGCCGCATCAGGGAGTAGAGCGAATCAGTCTCAGGAACCGCCAGCGGGGGAACCTGGTAGGAGAGCGGCGCGTACCGGCTCTCCCCCTCCAGCAGGAGTGCCGGGCTGGTTGCCGCCATGAGCAGCCGGAGCATCGCCTTGCCAAGCGCGTCAAAGTCGGAGCGGCCTGCCTCGGCCCGCGCGGTGAAGTTTCCAATTAACGCGTCGTACACCTCGCGGTGAAGGGAGGGCAGTTCGACATACCGGATACGTGTCTCGAAGGGCGGCAGCCCCAGTTCATTCTTGGTGGTACGCGTGAACATCGGACGCAGCACACGGCTGGCGTACGCGAGATCCCCACCGGCGACTGCTTGGGTGACCACGCGCCGCCCGTGACCCGGCCAGACGAAGGAAAGCAGGTTCTCAAGGTCGCGTGCCCCGTTGGGCGCCGGTGTCCCAGTGAGGATGAGGCGCCGCCGGGCGAGGGGCCCCAAGGCCATACAGGCGCTTCCGTAGATGCCCCGGGAACCCAGTTTCATCCGGTGTGCCTCATCGAGGATGACCACGGTCGGGGCCGCACGGAGCCAGGAGGCAAGTGCGGTTAGGGAACGGTCGAGGCGCTCGTAGTTGACGATGAGTACGTCCGTGCCAGCATCGGGAACGCCGTCCATGACCCGCACCGTGAGAGGCTCCTTGAAACACACCTCACCCTCGTAACGCCACGATTCATAAGCTGACTTGGGGCTCACCACCAGAAGCCGATGGGCTTCCCCTCTATCGCGCATCGCCGCGAACACCGCCAGGCCGACGCGTGTCTTGCCGGCTCCAGGCACGGAAAAGTTCGCGCCGTGCTGCATCGAAAGCAGCTGAGAGATGTCCCGCCGCTGGAAGTCCGTGAGGTCGGCGCACCACTCCAGGCCAAGGTGAGCGTGCACTTCGTCCGGCGCGACCGGTCTGACGGCTTCCGGGTTGCTGAGCAGTTCCTCCGCTCGGTCAGCGTCATCGAGTACGCCGCCGACGAGCGTAATCAGGTCTGGCTCCCACTCGACCGAGTCCGCGTGCGGCCAGATGGCCAGTGCGTCCAGGCTCGTCAGAAAGTCGTCGAGGTCGACCTCCACAGACAGCGAAGTGCGCTGCCCGCCCGAGGGAAACCGGGCCGCCACCTTGGCGAAGTCGCCTTCGAAACCCCGGGCTGCCCGCAGGACAGCTCGGGTCCGGGTGACATCGAAGGCAACCCGCAGAGACGGCTCCGCGATCGCGGTCACGCGCCCTCCTGCCGCACCGCGTCCAGCAGCCACGCGACTCCGTCGCCAGGTGCCTTGATGCTCCGCTGCGTCGCCACGGCGAGTTTCGTCAGCGACTGCCGCAGCGCGAGCACCGCCTCATCGAACGCTTCCTCGTCCAGGCTGTTAGACGCCTTGGCAAGGGTGAGGTCAGTGACGCACTGCTCAATGTCCTTGCAGGCGTCAGTGATGCGGTCGGGGGCGGCCTGCTTCCGCTTACGGACTCGGGCGTCCTTGCCGGCGGGCTCCAGGGCGTCCTCCACCGCCTTCTGAGCCGCGGAGAACGCCCTGGCCGCGGCAGTCCCACGCTCGGTGAGCTTCCCGTCTTCGGCTGCCTCCACAGCCTTGGCCTTCAGCACGGTATCCGTGAGGGTCTTGGCCTGGGCGACCCTGGGAGCGGCGGACTTAACCGTTCGGTTCAGCCCAGGGATGGCCACAGCGGCTGCGGTTGTCGGTTCCGACTTCAGCGCCTCAGGAAGCTCCTGATCCAGGTATCGCGCCCTGAAGTCCGGTTCGATGAGACGAACGTCGGTCTTTGAGAACCCCAGAACGATCGCTGCGAGCCTCGTCTCCTTGATCAACTCCGCGTTGTCTCTGTTGACAGTCGCCTCTTTGACGTAGCGCCGGTGGAGTTCCCGGAGCTTCTCCTGGTGCTGCTCGAAGTCCAGAAGCCGAAGCTGAGCGTCCCCGTCCCTGGACCGGTCAATGAGGTCACGCAGGCACGAGAGGATCCACAGATCCTGTTCACATGTGGATGTCCGGATACGGAATTCCCGGGCGATATCGACCATCGTCCGCCCGAGTAGATGCTGCTCGTCAATGGCAAGCAGCCGGTTGATGTACGAGTAGTCACGACGCTGGTCGGGGCGGAGCTGAAGCGAGAGTTCGACCGCGCTGATGTCGTCCCAGGTGCAGGATTCCGGCAGGACTCCGACCCGGATATTCGCGACGCCCAGTTCCTTGAGCGCTGCCCTGCGGGTGTTGCCGTTGACGAGGATGCCGTCCCGAGTGATGAGACCAGGCTCGTTCTGCCGGTACTCGCGCAGGCTCTCCACGAGATTCTCGAACTCCGGATCCCGCTTTGACGGGTCAGCCGGCAGCGCCTGGAGAAGGTAGTGCAGGTAGTCCTGGCTCTCCGGGAGGAACGGGTCCTCGTCCAGCAGCAGATCCCGCGCCGGATCGTGGCTGCGCTGAGCCCGAATGCGGTGAGTTCCTGGGTTGTAGTAGAGGGAGTCCACTGGCATGTCGATGACCTCGACGTGCATCGGTTTAGTACGCCACTCCACAGTCAGCGTCTCGCGAATGCCGCCGCTGCCAGCGGCCTCCTTCAGACGCTGCTCGACCAGTGTCTGGTTTTCCTGCGCCAGCGGCGGCCGGCCGAAGTCCTTGCTCACGGAAGCGTTCTCCTGCATAAACGTGATGGTCAGGTCCCACCGAGGAGGCCGGCGCGGATTCCGGCCTCCTCGGGAATGTGCGGTGGTGTGAGCCTCAGTCGCCCGGCTCCAGCGCCTTGCGGATCCTCGCCCGTGACTCCTCAGGGAGCGTGCGGAAGTCGGCCCAGATCAGTTCCACCTTGCTGAACTCGCGCTTTTCCTGGTCGATCCAGTCCGCGAGCATCCTGCGTTCGATGCCGCCGAGGGTCTCGACGTCGGCGAGTACCGCCCCGAAGTCCACCGTCTTCCCGCGCCCCCCGACACGGCACCGGTTGCACTCGGCGACGAGTTCGACAGCCTCGCTGCCGTCCGCCTGCCGCACCACCCTGCGGGCGATGTCCAGCTGCGCGGACTCGTACGTGCCGGCGTAGATCTCGCCGGGAGCAATCCCGCAGGACCGGCAGAAGTGACCATCCCTCGCGAGGACTTCACGGCGCTGGGTCTGGGTGATCGAGGTACCAGGGCGGGTCCCCTTTCCCGGCTCCCAGACCGGGGCCCCCTGCCTGACGAATCGCTGCTCATGCTGGCCGAGGGACGCGTCCTCGCGGTTGGTGTCGATCTGCCAGTCGTGGTCGCGCAGATCCCGCACGCGGCGATCTGCCTGACTGACGCCCGGAAACGCTTCCTTTACGTCCTCCTTGGTGAAGACGTTGCCTTCACCGACGACGGTCACGAGCCACAGCGCCGCGCGCTTCATCGTGCCGAGCTTGACATCCGTCCACGACGGAAGATCCATCAACGTTCCCCTTACGCCAGATCCTCTGAAACCGCTTCACATCCAGACCGCGGTCACCCCGAAGCCCACCCGAGCGATGCTCCACTGTCACCCCGGGCAGCATCCGAAATCCAGTCCCACAAGACCTTCGCAGGATGCGCGTAAGTCACATCCGCTACGGAACCTGATCCTCCTGACACGACGTCACCCACTATTAGGAGTCGTTGAGTTCGCACCCCACCTGAGAGGGCTGATGTGACCGGCAGAACGCAGAGGTGGAAGGAAATCCCGAGTGAACGTTCCGCCGAGCTGAAGGAGTTCGTCGTCACGCTGCGCGCGCTGAAGGACTCCACAGAGCTGACCCAGCAGCAGATCGCCGAAGCGGCTGGCATGGCGGCCACCACGTACTCCGGCTATCTCAATGCCTGGAGACTGCCGGAAGAGGAGGATCTGGCGCGGATCTGGAAGGTCATCTCGGAAGAGGCACGACAGCGGGGGCAGGCCGAGCCGTACAGCCTCGACGAACTGCGCGCCCTCCGGGAGAACGCATCACTCTGCGCGACCTGCATCCGGCGCGGAGGATCCGGGACCGCAGCCAAAGACCTTTCGCTTGAGGTGGCCCCCGCCTCCGAACTCAAGAGGCGTCGGCCGGCTCCCCGAGTTGTTCGCGGCCGGGCGCGAAGGCGAGTCCACCTGTACGGCAGCCGCCGACGCGCAATTTCCATGCCGCCGCCACACGCCGGGGTGCCGGTCCCCCGCGAAGGGGGGGACCGG
>NZ_JBVHXR010000012.1:60678-96003 GCF_055569295.1 Streptomyces sp. NPDC029292 | reverse complement strand
CCCGCCCCCCCCCCCCCCCCCCCCCCCCCCCCCCCCCCCCCCCCCCATCCCCCCCCCCCCCCCCCCCCCCCCCCCCCCCCCCCCCCCCCCACGCCCAATGTGAGTGACGTACTCGCCGCGGAGCTCCGGACGCTGCACCGTCATCAGGCGGCAGGGCGCATCCGGGACACGCACATGATGCTGTGGGGCAAGGCACGCAGCATCACGCCTGGCGAGTTCCCTGAAACAGTCGCCGCCTACAGGGCAGCGGGACTTGAGGAAGAAGTGGAGACCCTCTTGCGGACCGCCGCAGCGGAACGTGATGTGCACGCTGTGCTCAACATCGTGGCGGCACTGCATGACAGCCATCAGTACACGGACGCGCAAGCCATACTGACGGCTGCCCGCACCGATCTCTGACTTCTGCCGGCCGGCCGAGGCCCCCTGTGAATACGAGCGCTATGCGGCTTCCGCCTCGGCCTCAAAATGCATCTGCGCCCGGTCGAGCGCCTCATCGGGGTCTCCGCCCTGAGCTGCAAGCCAGTGCAACAGGTCCGCGATGACGTCCGTGACCGACTCCTCCAGCACCGCACGGGCCGGCTCCGCCATCGACGACGCGCCGACCACCCGGCGGTACTGGTCCAGCACCAAGGCGGCTCGCTGAATACGCATGCAGTGACGTGCGGGTTCGAGAGACAACTCGCACCACACCGCCTTCCCGGTCGCCGTGAGCAGGGTGCCCCATTCCAGGCACATCGCTGACAGCAGGTGCAGCCCCCGGCCGCATTCCAGGTCGCAGCCGGCCGATCCGACTGTCGGCACCGCGTGGCTTCTGTCGTGAACCTCGACCCGAAGCCGGTCGTCCACGGACTCCAGGACAAGAGTCGCGGCCGCCCCCTCTCCCACGTGCTTGATGACGTTGGTGGCTAGCTCGGTAACTGCTAGTTCAGCTTCCTCCGCGACAGCGGCTGCTCCCCACTGGCCGAGCGCACCCCGGACCGCCTGACGCACCGTCGCCAACTGCGCCGGCGCCGCCTCGAAGGAAAGGACATAGCGCAGGCCATGTTCAGGCTCCTCATGCAAGGTCATGGCGAAACTCCCTCCCAGGCCACGCCAGCGCTGCGCCCACCGCAACCGTACGGCGACGCTGCGTAGCCATCTGGACCCGAGTATGCCAGCGAGAAGTCTCGCCATGTAACTTCTCACGCAACTCAGTTGAGTGAATCTGGTAGTACGCCAACTCCTCGGCGACCTAGCCTGATTGGCGCTCACCAGGCCTGTGGTGCAGCACCACACTGGGGAGGGAAACAACATGTCTGCAAGGGCCACAACCCGCCGTCGCCAGCTCGGCGCAACTATGCGCAAACTGCGTGCCCGCAAAGGCATGACACTGGAGGAAGCCGGCCGTCTCGTGGGCGTTTCAAAAGCGACCGTGAGCCGGTACGAGACACAGGCAGGTCCCGTGAAGTGGCTCGTTGTGGACGCGCTATGCCGCGAGTACGGAGCAACTAGTGCTGAACGCAGGGTCGTTGTCGCTCTGGCGAAAGACGCTAAGCAACAAGGCTGGTGGAGTTCATTCGCTGACTCCATCCCCGAGAGCATGAACCTGCTGCTCACGCTCGAAGACGAGGCTGTACGGGAGGATCATTTCTCCTGCGTCTACGTGCCGGGGCTGCTCCAGACACGTAGTTACACCACCGCGCTTCAGCAGGCCAATGAGATGCGGCGCTCGCCGGAGGACATCGAGCGGCTGGTCGACATCCGGATGAAGCGGCAGGAGATCTTGACGCGAACCCGTGCGCCACACCTGTGGGCCATCCTCGATGAATCCGTGATCCGACGCGTCGTCGGATCACGCGACGTCATGCGAGAGCAGCTCGGGCACCTACTGAGCGTCGGCGAGTCCTCCAACGTCACCCTTCAGATTTTGCCGTTCGCCAGGGGCGCCCATGCGGCTGCACTCGGCAGCTTCGTGATCATCGGTGGCCTTGAGCCCTCACTGGACGTCGTCTACGTCGATCTGCATGTCGGCTCCCTCTTCATGGAGAAGGAGGAAGAGCTGGAGCGCTACCGGCTTGCGTTCGAATACTTGCGCGCACAAGCCTTGGACATCGACGCCTCGTCGGCGATGATCAAGCGTTCTTGTGAGGAGTTGTGAGATGCCCCCTGCCATCAACCGTGTGTCCGACGCCGCCTGGTTCAAGTCGTCGCACAGCGGCGGGAACGAGACCGAGTGCGTCGAATGTGCACACTCCGCCGATGCCACTCTCGTACGTGATTCCAAGTGCACGGACGGCCCCGTCGTTCGTGTTCCCGCGCACTCTTGGCATGCCTTCATACGCGCCTTGGCGCACGGCGAGTTCGGACGTCTCTGACTCCGCCGGGGCAGAGCACACTGCCCTCTCAATGGCTTCTACCTCGTTCGCCGCTGCCTGCACCACTTCAGTCGAGTGCCGGGCCTCGCGGGGTGACTGAACTTGCGGCTCGTTGCGCTTGTGGACGGGCAACCGATGGCGAGAGGTTTCGGCGGCCGAACTGGAAGTATCTCGCCTCCGGGCTATCCCTGCTGTTGCATTGCCCAGTCGGGGGACGGCGGGCGTAGCGCAAGAGTTCGCGCATCTCGCACTGCTGTAGGGGCCAGCGGCCATGGGTTCAGTGACCTCGGTTACAAGGCGCCCAAGGCCGCCCGGTTTTCCCAAGTGTGGCGGTTCCGGAACGAGCGTCAAGACCGCCCTTCGGGCGTCGGCTGCGCCGATTCCGCTTCGCTTCACTCTTGACTCTCGCCCCTCCACCGCGGGTTGCTCTTGAACGGCGGCCCGAAAGGGGGCGGCGGGGGAAGCGGAGCGTTGAAGTCCCGGTTTGGTGGCCGTGTTCGGTGCGCCGCCTGATGACTGAGCGATGAAGCGTTCGTGGCCGACCTGGTGAGCGTTCACGGCCACGGTTCTATATTGGCGTGGGTCAACGTCGGTGCAGTGCGGGGGGATTGAGCACTCTTGCGATCACTTGGAGCGCGTGGGACGGCCGTAGCCGCTCTGCTCTGCGCTGTCGCCGTGCTGGTTCTCGGCGGGTGCGGGACGCAGGTGGCCGGTCGGGCGGGAGAGTCGTCACCGTCGCAGGTGGCGTCCGAGTCGCTCCCGTGGGGCACGATGCAGCCCTCCAGGGTCACCGGAGCGCGCCTCACCGACGACCGCCGCACGCTGATCCTCGACGCGCAGGTGCCCAGTGGCGAACACCCGTGTGTGCGGGACCTCAAGGCGGTGCTCACCGACCCCGTGTCGGACATCGTGCGGGTTCAGATCACCTTCTCTTCGCCGTCGTCGGACAGGCGCTCCGGGTGCACCGAGGAGAGCACGGCCACGGCACGGGTCAAACTGCCCCAGCCGTTGGGCAATCGGGAAGTGGTCGTCGACAATTACACGCAGTTCACCGCCGATGGCGCGAAGCTCCCCGCGTTGCGGCTGTGCGGGCAGCTGGGCTGTCGACCGCCGGCTACCGGCTGCACCGCCGCCTCCTACGAGCAGGCCTTGATCGCAGTCGATGCGCCCAACCACACGTACCGGGACTCACAGGACTGCGACGGGAAGTGGCTGGTGCTGGACTTCTCATGGCGCACGGGACCGGCCTGCGACGGCGCGGCAGACCCCGGCTGCTCCTCCCAGTTGGGTGACCGATGGTTCTTCCGGGCGGAGAAGTCCGGCTGGGTGCCGATCGTCGAGGGCGCGGCCGGAGGCTGCCGGGCCGTACAGCGCAAAGAGCCCGCTTTCCCGACCTCCATGTGTGTCTCGCTGCCTCCACTCTCCTCCTCGCTGCATCCGAATTACCCTCCGCCGTCCGCCTCTCCGACCCCCGGCGCGCGTTCCACCGCCACGACTCCACAGCCTTAGGTGTGCTGTCCTGACATGTCGAACGGATGCCCGCCCCAAGGGAATCCGTGGGTTGTCAGTCCCCGCAGTCCTCTCCAGGACTCGACGGCGTCGGCTCCGGTTGCGGGTCCGGGGTGGGCGTCGGATCGGCCGTGGTGGGCGGCTCCGTGGTCTACAGGGTTGACTGCAAGAAGGCCGCGATCGCCTCGTACAGGCCGTCCGGCTGGTCCAGGTGTACGTCGTGGGCGGCGTCCGGGACGACGGTGAACCGCGTCTCCGGGCGGCTGGTGCGCATGTCGGTGGGTTCCGTGTCCCGCATGGTTCCGTTCTCCCCCTGTATGAGGAGAGTCGGGCAATGTATCCGCGACCACTCGGTCCAGTAGTCGTTCGTGGCCAGTTCCGCCACGGACGCGACGATCGTGTCGCGGTCGAACCGCGGATGCCGGCCGTCCTGTCGTTCCTCCAGGCCCCTGGCCCATGCCTCGTGGCCCAGAAAGGCTTCTGCCGCCGCCAGGGACTCGAAGGGGGTCGGCCAGCCGTCCACGATTTACTTGGTCCCAGACCTACCGGAGTCGGAGTCCTATTGGGGGCCGAGCCGGGCCGCCAGTACCGCGACGTCGTCCTCTGCCGTGCCACCCGGGACGAGGCGGGCCAGGAGGGTGGCCAGTTGGTTCTCCAGAGAGCCGCTGCTGGGCAGGCGCTGCCGGGTGAGGCGGCCCAGCCACTGGTCGACGTCCTGTTCCCGGCGCTCCACCAGGCCGTCGGTGTAGAGGAGCAGGGTCCGGCCCGGGGCGCAGCATCCGGTGACCACCTCGTAGCCCCCGAACCCGTGCCCAGGGGCGGGCCCACGGAGCCGCTGTGCACACCTCCGCGTTTCGGGGAGATCAGGACCAGGATGGCGATTCAGGGGCAGTCGGGGCGGCTCGGGACACGGGCGGGCGTCGGGCGGCTTACGCGCGCGAGTTAGCCTCGGTTCGTTCGACTGACGTAGCGACGTAGCGACGTAGCGACGCCGCGACGCCGCGACGCCGCGACGCCGCGACGATGTAGCGATGTAGCAGCGGGAGGCAGTGATGGCGAAGGTACCGGCCGCGGCGGTGGCCGCGAGTGGGCTCATCGGTGGGTACGGGGTGGCCCGTTGGACCAAGAAGCGGCAGCTGGGCGGGGTCGTACTGGCCGCTGCCGGGGTCGCGGCGGCTCAGCAGTGGCGACAGCAGGCGGGCGGGAAAGCCGCCGGGGCGCTGACCGTCGCGTACGTCGCCGCCTTCGCGGGGTCTCATCCGCTCGCCAAGAAGGTGGGCGCCTGGCCGTCCGTGGTCGGTGTCGCCGGGGCCGTGGCCCTCGCGTCGTGGGTCGTGGCCGACCGACGGGCCTGAGGGCGGCTACGGGCTGGCTACGGGCCTGCGAAGCCGCCACCGCTGCAGGCCTGAGCGGTCGCAGACGGCGATCGTGGAGGGGGCCGAGGCTTCCGGGTCCGGCGGGGGGACGGTGACGCGGCAGGCCACCGTACGACTGGCCATGTTCACCGGCGTCTTCAACCTGCTCTGGGCCACCGTCACGATCCTCATGATCATTCGACCGGGGTCCACGACGGGGGCTTAGGATCCCGCTCATGTACGGACAGCATGAGCAACCGGCCGCGCAGGCCTACCTCGCCTCGGTCGAGAGCCGCCTCGCGGCCGACGGATGCGTGACGCGGTGGGAGGACTGGGCCGGGGTGCCCGTCCTCGTGGGACGGCGGGCCGACTTCCGGCTGCGCTGGATGGCGACGAGGCTGCACCTTTTCACCGTGGCCGCGGTGGTCCCGGAGATAACCGTCTCCGCCATCTCGGGCTTCACCGAGCAGGTGATGAAGTACGCCAAGGACACCAAGGGCGGTCTCCCCGTCGGCCTCCAGAACGGCGTCGGCGCCTTCCCCGTCCTGGTCAGCGACCGGGTCGATCCGGCCGCCGTACGGTGGGCGGAGGAGCAGCAGCGCATCAGGTTCGCCTGCATGACCCGGCCCGTCGTGGTGGACAGTGCCCGGCAGTACGTGGGGATGTACCGCGGCAAGCCCGCCCTCGGGCGCGTCTACGCCTCGCACTTCATCGAGAAGGGGACGCGGTACTTCAACGGGCAGTGAGCGCACACGCACGGGACTTCCGGGTCCCATGCGTCCCGTACGTACTTCAGCCCCGGTGCCCCAGCACATTCACCACTCGCCCGTTCGGATCGCGTACGAAGAAGCGCCGTACGCCCCACTCCTCGTCCCGCAGGTCTCGTACGACCTCCGCGCCCGAGGCGACCACCTGCGCGTACACCGCGTCGACGTCCTCGACCTCCACGCTCAGGTCGGGGACGACGGGGGCGGTCCGCTCCTCGGTGAGGAAGCTGATCTGGGCGGTGGGGTTGGCGGGGGAGGCGAGGGTCATGACCCAGCCCTGGTGCATGACTTCCTCGAAGCCGAGCAGGCCGTAGAAGTCCCGGCTCGTCGTCATGGCCTTCTCGGACTCGACCTGGATGTCCGGGACGATCCTGCGGACGGTCATGGTCAGCACCTCCTCGTACGTCACGGTCAGTGGGCCAGGCTCAGTTCCTCGTCCACCAAGTCTGCCCTGAACTGCCGTGCCACCGAGGCCGCGACGAGCACTCCGGCCGCGATCAGCAGCGTGAAGAACGCCCACGCCAGGGGCCACGCGTTCGCGAAACCGTCCGGCGGCCCGGGGTGCGTGCGCAGGGAGACGTACATCAGCGTCGCCGGTGGCACCGCCACCAGCAGGAGCGGCCAGGCCAGCGCGTCGCGGTGGCCGAAGTAGGCCGCCAGGAGGAGCAGGGCGGCGGCCAGCAGCACGACGCCGATGCCCGTCACCGGCGTCGTCTCCTCGAACCCCCCTTCCGTCTGAATGCGGTTGCGCAGGTCCCACGGGAGGCAGAGCAGGTACGCCGCCGCGGAGAGGGCGGCGCCGAGCACGCGGGTCAGCCAGCGTTCCGGCCAAGGGCGCGTTCGCAAAGGGCTCAACAGCTTCTCGGTCATACGTACGAGGGTTACGCGCCCGGCGAGGGTCCGACAGAGTACGCGTACTCAGACGCGCCTCGGCGAACACCTCATGCGGACGGCGCCCCATCCGAATCCGAATCCGAGTCCGAGTCCGAGTCTGAATCCGAGTCCGGACCGCGACCGCGACCACGTGCACGCCCACGCTCCTGGCACCGTCCCCCGCCGCAATCACGCCCCCAGAGCCCGCGACACCACATAGATCAGCAACCCCACCAGCGACCCCACCACCGTGCCGTTGATCCGGATGAACTGCAGGTCGCGCCCGATGTGGGCCTCGATCTTCTTGGTCGTGTGCTCGGCGTCCCAGCCCGCGACCGTGTCGGTGATCAGGGAGGTGATCTCGTTCCGGTACGTCGTCACGACGTACACCGCCGCGCCCTCGACCCAGCCGTCGACCTTGGCCTGGAGCTTGGGGTCGGTGGCCATGCGGGCGCCGAGGGAGAGCAGAGAAGCCCGCACCCGCAGGCGCAGCTCGCTGCGCTCGTCCTCGGCGGCGGACACGATCATGGAGCGTACGGCCGTCCAGGCGGAGGCGATCAGGTCCTGGACCTCGCCGCGGCCCAGCACCTCGCCCTTGAGGCGCTCCACGCGCGCGCGGGTGTCGGTGTCGGACTGGAGGTCGGAGGCGAAGTCGCCGAGGAACCGGTCGAGGGCGCCGCGGGCCGGGTGCGAGGGGGCGTCGCGCATCTCCGTGACGAAACGGAGCAGCTCCTTGTAGACGCGCTCGCCGACCTTCTTGTCGACGAAACGGGGTGTCCACCCGGGGGCGCCGCCCTGCACCGCGTTCATGATCTCGTCGTCGTGGAGCACCAGCCAGTCGTGGGCGCGGACGCAGATCAGGTCCACGACCCGCTTGTGGCCGCCGTCCGCGACGATCTTCTCCAGCATCTTCCCTATGCCGGGGGCGATCTCCTGGGCGTCGGCGCGCCGGGTGATGGCCTCGCCGACGACCGCCTGTACGTCCGAGTCCCGGAGCACCGTCAGGGCGCCCCGCAGGGCTGTGGCCAGCTCGGCCGTCACCCGGTCCGCGTGGTCCGGTTCGGCGAGCCAGGCGCCGAGGCGGCTGCCGATGCCGACGGCGCGCAGCCGCTGTCGTACGACCTCCTCGGAGAGGAAGTTCTCGCCGACGAACTCGCCCAGCGAGACGCCCAGCTGGTCCTTCTTGGTGGGGATGATCGCGGTGTGCGGGATGGGCAGGCCCAGCGGGCGGCGGAAGAGGGCCGTGACCGCGAACCAGTCGGCCATCGCGCCGACCATGCCCGCCTCGGCCGCCGCGGCGACGTATCCGGCCCAGGCGCCCGCGCCCTCGTTCGAAGCCCACTTCGCGAGGACGTACACGAGCGCGACGAAGAGCAACAGGCCGGTGGCCGTCGCCTTCATATGCCGGACTCCGCGGCGCTTCTCCTCGTCAGCGGGGCTGAAGGAGGTCATCGCGCGGCCTGGCGGTCCGGGGGCGGCCGTCGTCGGGTTCGCGGCGGCACCCGGCCGGGCATGCTGCTCTACGTCGCTCGGTTCACCCGGTTTCGTACGTTCCATCCACTCCACCCGTCCGCAGTCCCCGTACACATTGTCCCTTCCTGACCGACTCCTGGAACGGAACAAGAGTTCCCGGCGTCTGTTCGGATGGGGAATCGATCGACCAGGGGGACCCTTAGGGGGCGCTGTCGGTGTTCTTCCACCCCATGACGCATCATGGGGTGATCACATCGGAGCCTCGGGCTCCCATCGCCCGAGGAGACACGCACCGCATGACCAAGCGTCACGCCGGGGGTGCGGGGGTGTCCCCCGCAAGGCACGGCGCCCTGCTCGCCGCAATCCTTGCCGTGGTCGTGGCTCTTTCCGCCGCCATATACGTCGGTGTCTCGGCCGACGACGGGAGCGGCAGCCAGAACAACCTCGCCAGTGGCAGCACCCCGCACAACTCGGCCGCCCCCGCCTCCACCGGCACCTGGGTCGGCGCCTGGTCCGCCTCCCCCGTCGGCGCCGAGCCCGCCACGGAGACGAACGGCATGGCGGGCCGCTCCGTGCGCAACGTCGTCCACGCGGCCGCCGGCGGTACGAGTGCCCGTATCACGCTGTCCAATCTCTACGGGCAGTCGCCGCTGAGCATCACGCACGCCACGATCGCCGTCGCCGCGGCCGTGAACAACGCCGCCGCCGCGGCCGACACCATGCGCCGTCTCACCTTCGGCGGCAGCACCTCGGTCATCATCCCGGCCGGGCAGCAGGTGATGAGCGACGCGGTGCGCGTGCGGATCCCGCACGGCTCGGACGTCCTCGTGACCACGTACTCGCCCACGCCGTCGGGCCCGGTCACCTACCACCCGCACGCACGGCAGATCTCGTACGTCGCCGAGGGCGACCGCACGGAGGACGTGAGCGCCGCCGCGTACACCGAGCAGAGCGAGTACTGGCGCTATCTGACCGCCCTCGACGTGCTGAGCGACGACTCGGTCGGCACCGTCGTCGTCCTGGGCGACTCGCTCACCGACGGCATCACCTCCACCGTGGGCGCCAACCACCGCTGGACGGACATCCTTTCGGACCGGCTGCACACCGCGGCGGGCTCGGGCGACACGCCCCGCTACAGCGTCGTCAACCAGGGCATCAGCGGAAACCGGATACTGGCGGCCGCTGGGCTCGGCCGCCCGGCCGACAACCCAAGTGGCCTGGACCGCTTCGGGCGTGACGTGCTCGACCGTACGAACGTCAAGGCCGTCGTCATCGACCTCGGCGTCAACGACATCCTGCGCAACCCGAACCGGATCGACCCCGGCACGATCACCGACGGGCTGCGCCGGCTGGTCAGCGAGGCGCACGCGCGCGGGCTGCTCGTCGTCGGCGCGACCCTGATGCCGTTCCGGGGCCACCAGGGCTACACGGGCGACCGCGAGGCGGTGCGCGAGGCCGTCAACGCGGAGATCCGGGCGGGCAAGGTGTACGACGCGGTGGTCGACTTCGACAAGGCGCTGCGGGATCCGTACGACCCGCGGCGACTGCGGTCCGACTATGACTCGGGGGACCATCTTCACCCCAGTGACAAGGGGTACAAGCGGATGGCTGAGGTGTTTGACCTCGGGGATCTGAAGGGGTCGGCTGCGGCGGAGCTTTAGGGGAGCTCTACGGGTGCCTCAGGGGTGCGGTGGAGCCGCGTGATGTCACAGCCCCGCGCCCCTGAAAGGGGCGCTCCAGCGGCCGGAGTTCAGTAGTCGCCGTCGCGGCGGCGCCTGCGCTCCTCGCGGCGTGCCTCGTGCCGCTCCCGGCGCTCCGCGTGCCGTTCCCGGCGTTCCTCGATCCGTTCCTCGATCCGTTCCCGGTGTTCCTCCAGCCGTTCGTGGATCAGGTCGCCGGCCATGTCGAGGGCTTCGCGGTGGACGTCGAGCACGTCGTCGAGGGCGCCGCCCCGCGAACCCCCCAACTCCTTGCGGGCCGCCCTCCGTTCCAGCTTCTCCTGACGGCGCTCCTCCTTGATGCGGAGCCGCTCGGCGCGGGTCAGCTTGCGCTCGACGCCGACGCCGCCCCAGAAGGCGAAGCCCGTGACGATCACACGCGGGGCGCCAGGGTCCCCGGGCCGCCCCTCCTCACGGTGGTCGAAGCCGCCCATGATGCCGATGCCGCGGACGACGACCTCGACGCCGGGCGGTACGACGACGTTCATACCACCCATGATCGCGACGCAGTTGACGACGACCTCGCGGTCCGCGAAGTTCGCCTCGCGCAGGTCGATCTCGCCGCCGCCCCAGAACGCGAAGGAGTTGAAGCGCTTGGGCACCGTCCAGCGTCCCTTGCGCTGGAACCCGGCCATGATCGCGACGGCCCACGAGGACGAGCCCTCGCCGCCGACGATCCGCTCCGCCCAGCTCCCGCTCTCCACCGACTGCTTGACGAACGAGACCGGGGCCACGGCCGCCGGACCCGGCAGATCACGGGTGATCGGCGCGAGCTCACCGTACGTACGGGCCTTGTACGTCTCTTCCAGCCGCTCCTCGAACTCCTCCATGTCGAGGCGGCCCTCCGCGAGGGCGTCCCTCAGCACTTCGGCGACTCGTTCACGATCGGCGTCGGAGGCTCGCAGCTCCGGGGCATCGTCGGTCATGGGAGTCAGCCTACGAGACGGCCTGCTCCGCGTACATGCGGCTGATGACCGCCTCGATGTCCGGCTCCCGCACCGAGAGATCCACCAGCGGATACTCCGCCGCGATCCGCGCCACCAGCGGAGCCGCCGACTCGGCCGCGGGGAAGGCGAGCCACTGCCGCGGCCCCTCCACCTTCACCACCCGCGCCCCCGCGATCTCGATCGACGGAAGCTCCCGCTCCAGGTCCACGACCAGCGTCCGCTCGCTCTCCCCCACCTCGTGCAGCCCGGTCAGCGGGCCGTCGTACATCAGCCGCCCGTGGTCGATGACCATCACCCGCCGGCACAGCTGCTCGATGTCGGTGAGGTCGTGCGTGGTGAGCAGCACCGTCGTGCCGCGCTCGGCGTTCAAGTCCCGCAGGAACTCACGGACCCGCGCCTTGCTGATCACGTCGAGGCCGATCGTCGGCTCGTCGAGATAGAGGATCTCGGGATCGTGCAGCAGCGCCGCCGCGATGTCGCCCCGCATCCGCTGCCCCAGCGACAGCTGCCGCACCGGCACGTCCAACAGGGCGTCCAGCTCCAGGAGTTCGACGCAGCGGTCGAGGTTCTCGCGGTAACGGGCGTCCGGGATCCGGTACATGCGGTGCATCAGCCGGTACGAGTCGATCAGCGGGAGGTCCCACCACAGGGTCGTACGCTGCCCGAAGACGACACCGATGCGCTGCGCGAGCCGGGTGCGCTCACGGGACGGGTCGATGCCCGCGACCCGCAGCCGGCCGCCGCTCGGGGTGAGGATGCCGGTCAGCATCTTGATGGTGGTCGACTTGCCCGCGCCGTTCGGGCCGATGTAGCCGACCATCTCACCGCGCGGCACCGTGAAGGAGAGCGAGTCCACCGCCCGTACCTGACGCCGTTCGCTGCGCAGGAAGCCGGTCTTCCTGCGCACGTCGAAGACCTTCTCGACGCGGTCGAGTCGGATGAAGTCACTGTCCATGTCGGCGAATCCACTGTCCACGCCGGTCAACTCCCCGTGCTGCGATACGAACGAAGTCCCGCCCGCCAGGCGACCCCTGCCAGCGCGCAGCACCCCACCGCGACCAGCGGCGGTGTGAAGGCGACCCAGGTCGGCAGGTCGAGCGGATAGGGCCGCCCCAGCACATACAGCGCGGGCAGCCAGTTGACGAAGGCCAGCGGGAGCACGAACGTCACCCCGCGCACCAGGTCCTTGGCGAAGACGGTCGGCGGGTACTGCAGGAGCGTACCGCCGCCGTAAGTAAAGGAGTTCTGCACCTCGGAGGCGTCCCGCGCCACGAACTGGAAGGCCGCGCCCGCCACGAACACGGCCGAGAAGATCCCGCCTCCGCTCAACAGCATCAGCGGGATCATCAGCACCTTCAGCGGTGTCCAGGAGAGGTCGAGTACGGCGATCGCGTATCCGAGGACCAGCAGCCCCTGGGTGATCCGGCCGAGGCGGCGCAGCGCGAAGCGGTCCGCGGCGACCTGCGCGAGCACCGGGGCGGGGCGTACGAGGAGGGTGTCGAGCGTGCCGTCGCGCACCCGCCGCCCCAGCCGGTCCATCGAGCCGAGCGCCAGGTCCGCGAGACCGAAGGCGGTGCCCGAGACGCCGTACAGGAAGGCGACCTCGGGGAGCGAGTAGCCGCCGAGACGGTCGACTTGCGAGAACATCAGCAGGATCGCGACGAAGTCGAGGGCGGTCGCCGCGAAGTTGCCGAAGGCGGTCATCGCGAAGGACGCGCGGTAGGCCATCGTGGAGCGGATCTCCATGGCGGCGATCATGCGGTAGGCGCGCAGACCGTCGCGGGCGCGGGCGTACGGCCCCTGCCGCTCGGGCCACGGGACCACGGGCGCCCGCCCCCGGACCGGCCGCTCCTCCGCGTCCTCGTACACAGGGCTAGCCACCCTGCACCACCACCCTCCGCGTCGCCACCGACTGGATCAGCCGCCCGAGCGCGAGCAGCCCGAGAGCCCAGGCGGCCTGGAAGGCGTACGTGCCCAGGGGATCCGCCTTGCCGAGCAGGACGTCCACGGGTGCCTGGACCAGGGAGGACCAGGGCAGGGCGCGTACGACCTCGCCGAGCGCGCCCGGGAAGACGTTCAGCGGCAGCAGCATCCCCGAGCAGAAGACGCCCGCGATCATGGCGATCTGCGCCGCGCCCGCCCCGTCGAGGAGCCAGAACGCGGACAGTGCCACCAGATAGCGGATCGAGAAGCTGACGAGCACCCCGAGCGCGACCGCGACCAGGAACGCGGCCCAGGTCAGCGGGTCGGCGGGCAGCGCGAGGCCGAAGCAGAGCGCACCGAACACCAGCGGGACCACACCCCGCCCCAGCAGATGGAACAGCGCCCGGCCCGCGTCCTGGGCCAGCCACCACAGCTGCAGATCGACGGGCCGGTACAGGTCGACCACGATGTCGCCCGTACGGATGCGCTCGATCAGCTCGTCCTGGAAGCTGCCGCCCATCGTGGCCATCACCATGAGCAGCGCCTGGGACAGCCACACATAGGTGAGCGCCTGCGCCTGGTCGTAGCCGCCCAGGTGCGGCCTGGTGTCCCACAGCGCGATGAAGACGTACGCCAGGATCAGCCCGAAGACGGTGTTGGTGAACACCCCCGCCAGCGTGGCCGTCCGATAGGTGGCGTAGCGCCGGAACCCGCCGACCGCGACGGTCGCGTACAACCGCCCTGTGTCCACAAGGAAGCCCTCCTGCGCGCCGTAAACCCAAAGCGCAGGAGCTTAGCCCCGCCGTGGCGTCGCCTGCCAGGCATTTTCCGGGCGCGACGCGTGCCAAGTCCAGGGAACGGAACGCTTGGTGCGACAGTCTTCAAGAGGGGCGCAAAAGGCGTACGAGGGCGTACGGGAACGTACGACGCGAAACGGGAGTCCGGCAAACAAATGAGCGACGAGCCGCAGCCGCAGCCGAAGCCGCAGAACAGCCAGGGCTGGGCGCCCAGGGAACCGGGACCCGGCCCGCAGGGGGCACCTGGAGCACCCGGCACCCCTGGCACTCCCGGCAGCGCTGGTGGCAAAGCCGGCAAGGCCGGCAAGAAGCAGAAGCGGAAGCGCACCGGCTGGCGGCGGCTCATCCCGACCTGGCGGATCGTGCTCGGCACGTTCATCGGCCTGGTCCTGCTCCTGGTCGGCCTCTTCGCGCTCGGCTACTACCTGGTCAAGATCCCGCCCGCGAACGCCGCCGCGACCAAGCAGAGCAACGTCTACCTGTACGCGGACGGCAGCCAGCTCGCCCGTGACGGCGAGGTCAACCGGGAGAACGTGTCGCTCGCGCAGATCTCCAAGGACGCCCAGCACGCGACCCTCGCCGCCGAGGACCGCGACTTCTACTCCGAGTCGGCCGTCGACCCGACGGCGATGATCCGCGCCGCCTGGAACACGGTCACCGGCAAGGGCAAGCAGTCCGGCTCGACGATCACGCAGCAGTACGTGAAGAACTACTACCTGGGCCAGGAGCAGACCGCCACGCGGAAGTTCAAGGAGTTCTTCATCTCCATCAAGCTCGACCGCGAGAAGAGCAAGGACGACATCCTCGAGGGCTACCTCAACACCAGCTACTTCGGCCGCAACGCGTACGGCATCCAGGCCGCCGCCCAGGCCTACTACGGCGTCAATGCCCAGGACTTGACGGTTGGTCAGGGCGCTTACCTTGCGGCACTCCTCAACGCGCCCAGCGAGTACGACGTGATCGCGCACCCCGAGAACAAGTCCGCGGCCCTGGCCCGCTGGGACTACGTACTCGACGGCATGGTCAAGAAGAAGTGGCTGACCCAGTCGGCCCGCGACGCCGTCAAGTTCCCCGAGCCGAAGCAGTCCGTGGTCGCGACCGGGATGTCCGGGCAGCGCGGCTACCTCGTGAAGGCCGTCAACGACTACCTCGTCCAGAACAAGATCCTCGACGAGGACACCCTGCAGACCGGCGGCTACCGCATCACGACCACCCTGCAGAAGCCCAAGCAGGACGCCTTCGTGAAGGCCGTCAACGACCAGGTGATGGACAAGCTCGACAAGAAGAACCGCAAGGTCGACAATTACGTGCGCGCGGGCGGCGTCGCCATCGACCCGTCCACCGGCAAGGTCCTCGCGATGTACGGCGGCATCGACTACACCAAGCAGTACGTCAACAACGCCACCCGCCGCGACTACCAAGTCGGCTCCACCTTCAAGCCGTTCGTCTTCACCTCGGCCGTGCAGAACGGCTCGCAGACCCAGGACGGCCGCATCATCACCCCGAACACGGTCTACGACGGCACCAACCAGCGCCCCGTACAGGGCTGGAACGGCGGCTACTACGCGCCCGAGAACGAGGACGGCGTCTCGTACGGCGACATCACCGTGCGCACCGCCACCGACAAGTCGGTCAACGCGGTGTACGCGCAGATGGCCGTCGACGTCGGCCCCGACAAGGTCGAGAAGACGGCTGTCAACCTCGGCATCCCCACGGACACCCCCGACCTGACCGCGACCCCCTCCATCGCGCTCGGCCCGGCCACCGCGAGCGTCCTCGACATGGCGGAGGCGTACGCCACGCTCGCGAACCACGGCAAGCACGGCACGTACACCCTCATCGACAAGATCACCAAGGACGGCTCGGAGGGTGTGAAGCTCCCGTCCCAGGACACGAAGCAGGCGGTGAGCCGCGAGGCCGCCGACACCACCACCGCCATCCTGCAGAGCGTGGTCGAGGGCGGCACCGGCACGGCCGCGCAGGGCGCCGACCGTCCCGCCGCGGGCAAGACCGGCACCGCCGAGGAGGACCAGGCCGCGTGGTTCGCGGGCTACACCCCCGACCTCGCCACCGTCGTCTCCGTCATGGGCCAGGACCCCGACACCGGCACCCACGAGTCCCTGTACGGCGCCCTCGGCCAGCCCCGCATCAACGGCGGCGGCTACCCGGCGCAGATCTGGGCCCAGTTCACCAAGTCCGCCCTCAAGGGCACCCCGGCGACGGACTTCGACCTCCAGCTCCAGCCGGGCGCCGAGGAGCCGGCATCCCCGTCCGTCGAACCACCCACCCAGCCGACCACGGGCGGCCAGGACAACGGCGGCGCCACCACGAACGGCCAGGACACCCAGGGCCAGAACCAGGGGCAGACGCAGGGCCAGACCCAGGGGCAGACGAACGGCCAGACCCAAGGCCAGACCCAGGGGCAGACCCAGGGCCAGACCCAGGGCCAGACGAACGGCGGCACGCTCACCGGCGGCACCACCACCGACGGCGGCACGACCACCACGGGCGGCGACACCACCACGGGCGGAACCACCACCGACGGCGGCGCGACGACGGCGGGTGGTGCCACCGGCGGGGGGACCACGGGGACGACGGTGGGGGCGGGACCGCTCAGCGGCGCCGCTTCAAGAAGCCCGAGAAAGCACTAGCAAGCACTAGCAAGCGCTTCCCAGCACTTCCCAGTGCTGGGAAGCACCCAGGTCAGTGGCCGGAAGTGACCTTCAGCCCCACCACGGCCACCAGCAGCAGAATCCAGGCCACGAGAGGCACCTCCGTCTGTGGAGCAACAGGGGTGCGTCGTCTTTGCGAGGTCCCGGTACGGCGCGTCTCGTCGGGCTCCTTCAAAGGTAGCAAAGGGGCAGCAAAAGGGGCCGGTGACGATGGTCACCGGCCCCTTTCGGCTGCGATTTGCAGGTATCTACAGGTACAGGCCGGTCGAGTCCTCGGAGCCCTCGAAGCGGTCCGCGGCCACGGCGTGCAGATCCCGCTCGCGCATCAGCACGTACGCGATCCCGCGCACCTCGACCTCGGCGCGGTCCTCGGGGTCGTAGAGGACGCGGTCGCCCGCTTCCACCGTCCGTACGTTCTGCCCGACCGCGACGACCTCGGCCCACGCGAGCCGCCGGCCGACGGCCGCCGTCGCGGGGATCAGGATGCCGCCGCCGGAACGCCGCTCGCCCTCGGCGGCGTCCTGCCGGACCAGCACGCGGTCGTGCAGCATCCGGATGGGCAACTTGTCGTGGTGGATGCTCTGCTTGTCCCGATTGGCGCTCACACCCCGAACCTACCTGCCTTTTACCTTCCCGTACGCAGCCGGGTCAGCGCTTGCGCCGCCGCGAACCGACGGCGAGCAACCCCACGAGCCCGACGACGACAAGGGCGACGGGCACGATGCGCTCGAGCCGCGGGGCGCCCTCCTCGGTGACGAGCTGACCCTTCACATCGCTGACGACGCGGTTGACGCCGACGTAGGCGCGGCCGAGCGTGTGATCGATCTTCGAGGCGACCTTGGCCTTGGCGTCGCCGACGATCGTCTTCGGGTGCACCCGCACGCCGATCTCGTCGAGCGTCTCGGCGAGGGTTTCGCGGCGGCGCTTGATGTCCGCCTCGATCTGCGCCGGAGTCCTGGTATCCGACGTTCTCGACGTATCCGACACCGCGCTGCCTCCGTGGTCGTGTTCTGACTCATGCCCCCGACAGTCTGTCAGCTCGGGCCGCCGCGCACCCCTCGGCACCCCCATTACGCTCGTTCCGTAGTTCCGCAACCAATCCCGGCCACGTGAGGTACCGATGAGCGAGCGACTCCAGCCCGGCGACACCGCCCCCGCCTTCACCCTGCCCGACGCCGACGGCAACGAGGTCTCCCTCGCCGACCACAAGGGCCGCAAGGTCATCGTCTACTTCTACCCGGCCGCTCTGACCCCCGGCTGCACGAAGCAGGCCTGCGACTTCACGGACAACCTCGACGTCCTCGCGACCGCCGGCTACGACGTCATCGGCGTCTCCCCCGACAAGCCCGAGAAGCTCGCCAAGTTCCGCGACAAGGAGAACCTGAAGGTCACGCTCGTCGGCGACCCCGACAAGACGGTCCTGCAGGCGTACGGCGCCTTCGGCGAGAAGATGAACTACGGCAAGACGTACGTCGGCGTCATCCGCTCCACGGTGATCGTGGACGAGGAGGGCAAGGTCGAGCGGGCCTTCTACAACGTGAAGGCGACGGGACACGTGGCGAAGATCATCAAGGACTTGGGGATCTAAGACTTGGGGATCCAAAGCCTCGGGTTCCAAGCCCTCAGGACCTGAGGCCGGAGAGGAACCCAGACGCCAGGAGCCAGGTCCGGTCACCCCGCCGCCGGCCTGCGCTCCTCGGGCGTCCGACATTCCGGACGTGACCATCCGATAAACGGTTCGTTACTCCGTGCGAGGTCACGAACGTGTGGCCGGGAACGGAGGGGTGCATGACTGCACAATCACAGGATGCCAACGCGAGTGGCGGGCGGTACGACAGGAACGGTCTGGCCGTGGCGATCAGCAGCGTCCGGTCGTGGAACGGGCTGATGCAAGCGCTTGGGCTGAACCAGAGTGGCGGACAGCGGCGCGTGCTCCAGGAGAAAGTCGCGGCGTATGGCATCGACACCAGCCACTTCGCCAAGCGCAGTCCGTGGCGCAAGTATCCCGATGCCGCCATCGCCGAAGCCGCCTCATCGTCGTCATCGCTGCGCGAGGTCGCGGTCAAGTTGGGCGCCACTCCCGCCACTGGCACGCTCTCGCACATTCGACGCCGCATCGCTGCGTCGGGCATCGACATCAGCCACTTTCCCAACATCGACCGGCCAGCCCTGGACCTGCCCTTCACCCGCGAAGAGCTGCAGGCGGCAGCCGCTACCGCTCGGAGCATGCGCGGCGTGGCACGCGCACTGGGCGTGCCGGACGACAGCCGCTCTCGCGACACGCTGGCGCGCATGCTGCGTGAACACCGCATCAGTACGGAGCACTTCGCCTACGCCCGACTGAGGATTTCCGAGGACGCCCTGCGCGAGATCGTGCCCCGGGCGACGAGTTACGCGGACGTGATGCGAAGCCTCGGCCTCGCGGTCGACGACACTAACCATCGGCGCGTCCGACGGACCGCAGCCAGGTTTGGGCTCGACACCAGCCACTTCAAGCGACGCTCGTGGGGGAAGGCACCCGAAGCGGCGCCGCCACCGATCGCGCATCGTGTGCTCGTCGTGCTGCCCGAGCACTCGGCTCGAACCAACCGAGCCCAGCTCCACAGGGCGCTGTCGGAAATCGGAATGCCGTATTCGTGCGCAAGCTGCGGCAATTGCGGCGAGTGGCTGGGCCGCACCATCACGTTGCAGATCGATCACATCAACGGGGACTGGCACGACAACCGCCGGGAGAATCTGCGGTACCTGTGTCCGAACTGCCATGCATTGACGGAGACGTGGTGCCGCAGAAAGGAGCCTGGCCACCTCGCGGGGTAACCCACGGCCGCCGTACACTGAGTGCCGCTGGCCGAGTTCAACGGCCAGCGGTTGGCGGCGGTGGTGCAAAGGTGACACAGCTGGTTTAGGTCCAGTGACCCGTGACAGGGTTTGAGGGTTCGAATCCCTTCCGCCGCACTGTCGAAACGGCCTGCGCCCCTGCCGGGGCGCAGGCCGTTTCCGCTCAGCCCAACAACTCCCGCACCACAGACACCAACGCCCTGAACGCCTTCCCCCGATGGCTGATCGCGTTCTTCTCCTCGGCGGACAGCTCCGCGCACGTCCGTGTCTCCCCCTCCGGCTGGAGGATCGGGTCGTAGCCGAAACCGTTCGTGCCCACAGGCGCGTGACGCAGCGTCCCCCGCAACTGCCCCTCGACGACCCGCTCCGTGCCGTCCGGCAGGGCGAGCGCCGCCGCGCAGGCGAAGTGGGCGCCCCGATGCTCGTCGGAGATGTCGCCCAGCTGGGCCAGGAGCAGTTCCAGGTTCGCGCGGTCGTCCCCATGTCGCCCCGCCCAGCGGGCGGAGAAGATGCCGGGGGCGCCGTTGAGGACGTCGACGCAGAGGCCGGAGTCGTCGGCGACGGCCGGGAGGCCAGTGGCCTGGGCGAGGGCGTGGGCCTTGAGGAGGGCGTTCTCGGCGAAGGTGACGCCGGTTTCCTTGACGTCGGGGATGTCGGGGTAGGCGTCCGCGCCGACGAGGTCGTGGGTGAGACCTGCGTCGGCGAGGATCGCCTTCAGCTCGGTGATCTTTCCGGCGTTGCGGGTGGCGAGGATCAGGCGGGTCATGGCCACCAGTATCCAAGGGCCCGGGGAACTCCGGTTACGGCGATTACGGCGTGCAGACCTTCGTCAGTTCGCCCGCCGCGTCCGTGACCGGGCTGATGTCGGGGGTCTGGTCGCCGTTCTTGACGGCCGTACGGACGTTTCCGACGGCCTTCTCGAGGTCGTCGACCGCCTTGTTGACATCGGCGTTGTCGGTCTTGTCGCCGATCTTGTCGAGGTTGTTCTCGATCGAGTTGAGGGACTCGTCGGTCTGCGTCGGGTCGTTCGCCGCGTTCTCGACGGCCTGCTGGAGGTCGGTGACGCTGTCGGCTATGGAGTCGGCGGTCTGGACGCAGTCCAGGGCCTTGCCGACGGCGTCGCAGCCGACCACCGCCGGCAGGGCGACGAGCGCGGCGACTACGGCGAATGCGGCGATGCGGCGACGGTGGCGCGCGGCCATGGAACGGTCCCTCCCCGTGGGCATGATGTGGTCCGACCCCGTGGTGCGGTCGGCTCGACCCGTCACCGGGTCGGTTCGCCCCCGTGACGTGGTCGGCGGGCGCACGGCTGGACCGTACGCCCGTACCCATAAGAACGCGAAGGGTTATCCCGCGGTTGCCTCGAGGGCCGCCCGCTGGATCGCGGCGAGCTCGTCGCAGCCCGCGACGGCCAGGTCGAGCAGGGAGTTGAGCTCCTTGCGGTCGAAGGGCTCGGCCTCGGCGGTGCCCTGGACCTCGACGAAGCGGCCGTCGCCGGTGCAGACGACGTTCATGTCGGTGTCGGCCTTGACGTCCTCCTCGTAGCAGAGGTCGAGGAGGGGGATTCCGCCGACGATGCCTACGGAGACGGCGCTCACGGTGTCCGTCAGCGGCTGTCGGCCGGCCTTCACCAGCTTCTTGCCCTGGGCCCAGGTGACGGCGTCGGCGAGGGCGACGTATGCGCCGGTGATGGCGGCGGTACGGGTGCCGCCGTCGGCCTGGAGGACGTCGCAGTCGAGGACGATGGTGTTCTCGCCGAGCGCCTTGTAGTCGATGACGGCGCGCAGGGAGCGGCCGATGAGGCGGGAGATCTCGTGGGTGCGGCCGCCGATCTTGCCGCGGACCGACTCGCGGTCGCCTCGGGTGTTGGTGGCGCGCGGCAGCATCGAGTACTCGGCGGTGACCCAGCCCTCGCCGCTGCCCTTGCGCCAGCGCGGGACGCCTTCGGTGACGGAGGCGGTGCAGAAGACCTTGGTGTCGCCGAAGGAGACGAGGACGGAGCCCTCGGCGTGCTTGCTCCAGCCACGCTGGATGGTGATGGGGCGCAGCTGTTCGGGGGTGCGGCCGTCGATTCGAGACATGCGGATGAGCCTAGCCGTATACGGGTGAGGGGCTGCCGCCGGTAACGGAAGCAGCCCCTCAGGGGTGAGCGGAGCCTTGTGGGCTCTGCCGCTCACATCATGTCTTCGATCTCCCCGGCGATCGGATCGGCGTCGGTGCCGATGACGACCTGGATGGCGGTGCCCATCTTGACGACTCCGTGGGCGCCGGCGGCCTTCAGGGCGGCCTCGTCGACCTTGCTCGGGTCGTGGACCTCGGTGCGCAGGCGGGTGATGCAGCCCTCGACCTCTTCGATGTTGTCGATGCCGCCGAGCCCGGCGACGATCTTCTCAGCCTTGGTGGCCATGTCCTTACTCCCTGATCCGAACCGCTTTGTCGCAGTAACCCACAGTTGGCCCATCTTCGCGAGCGGCCATGTCGTACGTACCGAATGATGGCGATCACGACAGCGCAACCGTTCCTCGACTGGTCTACACCAGTCGAGGAACCGTAGCCAAACCGGCCTGCCCGGAGGACGTTCATGAGTGCCGACAGCGCCGCCGCGCCCGCGAGGGCCCGCTGGAACAATCTGTTCCAGGGACTGCAGAAGATGGGTCGCAGCCTCCAGCTCCCCATCGCGGTGCTGCCGGCGGCGGGCATCCTCAACCGGCTGGGCCAGCCGGACGTGTTCGGTGCGGACGGGCTCGGCTGGGACAACGTCTCCAAGGTCATGGGGGCCGCCGGTGGCGCGCTCCTTGACGGTTCGCTCGGGTTGCCGATGCTGTTCTGCGTCGGCGTGTCCATCGGTATGGCGAAGAAGGCGGACGGTTCCACCGCGCTCGCGGCGGTCGCGGGGTTCCTCGTCTACTTCGGTGTGCTGCACGCGTTTCCGGAGCGTTGTGCGCAGCAGGCGAAGGTCATCCAGAACGTCGGCTGCCAGGGAGCCGACCAGGTCGTGACGGCGTTCACGTACCAGAATCCTGGAGTGTTCGGCGGCATCCTCATGGGGTTGATGACCGCGTACTTCTGGCAGCGTTTCCACCGCACCAAGCTGGTGGACTGGCTCGGCTTCTTCAACGGGCGCCGGCTGGTGCCGATCATCATGGCGTTCGTGGCCATCGTGTTCGCCGCGCTGTGTCTGTGGATCTGGCCGCCGATCGGTGACGGTCTGGAGAACTTCAGCGACTGGCTGGTGAGTCTGGGCGCCTGGGGTGCGGGTGTGTTCGGTGTGGCCAACCGGGCGCTGCTGGTGATCGGTCTGCATCAGTTCCTGAACGTGCCCATCTGGTTCCAGTTCGGCAGCTTCACCAAGCCGGACGGTCAGGTCGTGCACGGTGACATCAACATGTTCCTGGCGGGTGACCCGAACGCGGGGCAGTTCACCTCCGGGTTCTTCCCCATCATGATGTTCGCGCTGCCGGCCGCCGCGCTGGCCATCGCGCACTGCGCAAAGCCGCATCGGCGCAAGGAGATCGGCGGCATGATGCTCTCCGTGGCGCTGACGTCGTTCGTCACGGGCATCACCGAACCGATCGAGTACTCCTTCCTGTTCATCGCGCCGGTGCTCTACGCGATCCACGCGCTTCTCACCGGCGTTTCCATGGCGGCGACTTGGGGTCTTGGCGTGCACGACGGCTTCAGTTTCTCGGCCGGTCTGATCGACTACGTCATCAACTGGAACCTGGCGACCAAACCCTGGGCGATCATCCCGATCGGGTTGTGCTTCGCGGCCGTGTACTACGCGATCTTCCGCTTCGCGATCACCAGGTTCGACCTCAAGACTCCGGGGCGGGAGCCGGAGGAGGAGGTCGAGGACACCACCAAGGCGTAGGCGCTCCGCTGGGGGCGGGGTACGGAGCTGCGAGCCCCGGGTCACAGGACCCGGGGCTTTCGTCATGCCTGGAACCGCTTCCTCCTTTTATGGCCCAGGCCACAAAATTCGCGGGTTCCTTATCCAGCCTTCACCGTGCTACAACAGGTCTACACCACTGAGTGGTGTAGACCACGCCGTCCCCCACCCCCTGTCCCTGGGCGGCGCCTTGCCCTCCCCCAGCCTCCGGCCGGGGGACCCCCTGGAGGAAGTTGTGACCACGGCCAGCGCCGCTCCCGCGGCCGACAAGAAGAAGGGCGCCGGCGCGATGGCTGTTCTGCAGCGCATCGGCCGCAGCCTGATGCTGCCGGTCGCCGTTCTGCCCGCCGCCGCGCTCCTCGTGCGCCTCGGCAACACCGACATGCTGGGACGCGAGTCCTTCCCCTCGTTCCTCACCAAGATCGCCGGTTTCATGTCGGCCGGTGGCAACGCGATTCTCGACAACATGGCGCTGCTGTTCGCCGTGGGCATCGCGATCGGCTTCGCGAAGAAGTCGGACGGCTCCACCGCGCTCGCAGCCGTGGTCGGCTACCTGGTCTTCAAGAACGTGCTCGCCACGTTCACCGACAAGAACCTGCCGAAGGTCGCCACGGCCGTCGACGGCAAGGTCGTCATGGTCGACGCGCCGGTGGACGCCAAGGTCCTCGGCGGTGTGGTGATGGGCATCGTCGTCGCCCTGCTCTACCAGAAGTTCTACCGGACCAAGCTGCCGGACTGGGCAGGCTTCTTCGGCGGCCGCCGGCTCGTCCCGATCCTCTCCGCGTTCGCGGGCCTGCTGATCGGCATCGTCTTCGGCTACATCTGGCCGGTCCTCGGCACGGGTCTGCACAACTTCGGTGAGTGGCTGGTCGGTTCGGGCGCCGTCGGCGCGGGCATCTTCGGTGTCGCCAACCGTGCGCTGATCCCGATCGGCATGCACCACCTGCTGAACTCGTTCCCGTGGTTCCAGGCGGGCGAGTACCACGGCAAGAGCGGTGACATCGGGCGCTTCCTGGCCGGTGACCCGACCGCCGGACAGTTCATGACCGGCTTCTTCCCGATCATGATGTTCGCGCTGCCCGCCGCCTGCCTCGCGATCGTGCACTGCGCCCGTCCCGAGCGCCGCAAGGTCGTCGGCGGCATGATGTTCTCGCTCGCGCTGACCTCCTTCTTCACGGGTGTCACCGAGCCGATCGAGTTCACCTTCATGTTCATCGCGCCGGTCCTGTACGCGATCCACGCGGTGCTCACCGGTGTCTCCATGGCGCTGACCTGGGCGCTCGGCATGAAGGACGGCTTCGGCTTCTCGGCCGGCGCGGTCGACTTCGGCCTGAACCTCGGCATCGCGACCAACCCGTGGGGCCTGGTCCTGGTGGGCCTCTGTTTCGCGGCGGTCTACTACGTGGTCTTCCGCTTCGCGATCACGAAGTGGAACCTGCCGACGCCGGGCCGCGAGTCCGACGAGGAGCTGGCGGAGCTGCAGAAGGCCGAGGCCAAGTAGCCTCCCCCATCACACGCCGAGGCCCCCGGAACCAGCTGGTTCCGGGGGCCTTGTCGTGCGTGCGGGCGCGGGCGTCAGATCTCGTACGACAGCCGCGGCATCGCCAGTTCCGCCGGACCCGCGTACACGGCGCGCGCGTCGGTCAGGTTGATCTGGGGGTCCGTCCACGGCGGAATGTGGGTGAGCAGGAGGCGGCGGGCGCCGGCGCGGGTGGCGGTCTCGCCTGCCTCGCGGCCGTTGAGGTGGAGGTCGGGGATGTTCTCCTTGCCGTGGGTGAACGCGGCCTCGCAGAGGAACAGGTCCGTGTCGCGGGCGAGTTCGTCCAGGGCGTCGGTCACGCCGGTGTCCCCCGAGTACGTCAGCGACCTCCCGTCATGCTCGATGCGGATGGCGTACGCCTCCACGGGGTGGCGCACCCGCTCCGTGTGCACGGTGAACGGGCCGATCTCGAAGGTGCCCGGCTTGACCGTGTGGAAGTCGAAGACCTCGCTCATCGAGGAGGCGGAGGGCGTGTCGGCGTAGGCCGTGGTCAGGCGCTGTTCGGTGCCCTCGGGTCCGTAGACCGGGAGTGGGGCGCAGCGGCCGCCGTCGTGGCGGTAGTAGCGCGCGACGAAGTACGCGCACATGTCGATGCAGTGGTCGGCGTGCAGATGGCTGAGGAAGATCGCGTCGAGGTCGTAAAGACCGCAGTGGCGCTGCAGCTCGCCAAGGGCACCATTGCCCATGTCGAGAAGCAGCCGGAAGCCGTCGGCCTCTACGAGGTAGCTCGAGCAGGCCGATTCCGCGGACGGGAACGACCCCGAGCAGCCGACGACGGTGAGCTTCATAAGAGCTGGAACCTCCGCGCTGGCAGGAAGTGCAGAGAGTAGATGCGGGGTGCAGGTACTCGGATGCAGATACGGGAACGGGGGTCGTGCGGTCCGTCGAGCGTAAGGCGCAAAAGGGCCGGTCGCTCCTCTGCCAGGGGCCGTTGTGGGCGAACTCACCTGTGGTGTCACCGGTTCGGATGGACGTGAGCCGGGTGGGTCGTTGAGCCAGGGGAGCGGGCGGGAGTACGCGCCGGTACCTTCTTGGTATGGA
Source organism: Streptomyces sp. NPDC029292 (assembly GCF_055569295.1). Taxonomy (NCBI): domain Bacteria; kingdom Bacillati; phylum Actinomycetota; class Actinomycetes; order Kitasatosporales; family Streptomycetaceae; genus Streptomyces; species Streptomyces sp. NPDC029292. Next base: position 70,307 of record NZ_JBVHXR010000012.1, on the reverse strand, counting down.
CACGTCCTGGTGGCTCGCGCTGGCAGCGGTGGTGCTGCTCGCGCTGGTCGCGACGCTGGTGGACGGCTGGGGGCGCCGCGGGCGCCGGCCGGCCGGGCGTACGCGTCCGCCGGGGCGGCCGGGTAGGCGTCGGCGGGGGGCGGAGCGGCCTCGGGCGGCGGAGATCTGGTGGGCGAACGTTCCGTACGAGGACGGGCCGGGGGGCAAGGACCGGCCGTGTCTGGTGCTCTCGGTGCGCGGTAACCGGGTGACCGTCGCGAAGATCACCAGCAAGTATCACGATGAGCGGGCCGGGGTGATTCCGTTGCCGCCGGGGGCTGTGGGGGATGCCCACGGGCGGGCGAGCTTCCTGGAGACGGATGAGCTGCGGGAGGTGCCGGTGTGGGACTTTCGGCGCAGGGTGGGTGTCGTGGATCCGGTGTTGTGGGATCAGGTGCGGTATCTGGCGGGCTGAGGGTGAACGGCCTCGTCCTCAAACGCCGGACGGGCTAAGAATCAGCCCCTCCGGCACTTGAGGAGCGGGGTCTGGGCGGAGCCCCAGGAAGGGACGGGTAGGGGCGGAGGGGGCGAAAACCCCACCCCCCGCACACCCCTACGCCCAGAGCTGCCCCTGCAACGTCTCGATCGCTTCCTCCGTCGTGGCCGCCGTGTAGACGCCCGTCGAGAGGTACTTCCAGCCGCCGTCGGCGACGACGAAGACGATGTCCGCGGGCTCGCCCGCCTTGACCGCCTTGTTGCCGACCCCGATCGCCGCGTGCAGCGCGGCCCCCGTGGAGACGCCCGCGAAGATGCCCTCCTGCTGGAGGAGCTCGCGGGTGCGGGTGACCGCGTCGGCGGAGCCCACGGAGAAGCGGGAGGTCAGGACGGACGCGTCGTAGAGCTCGGGGACGAAGCCCTCGTCGAGGTTGCGGAGGCCGTAGACCAGGTCGTCGTAGCGCGGCTCGGCGGCGACGATCTTGACGCCGGGCTTGTGCTCGCGCAGGTAGCGGCCGACGCCCATGAGCGTGCCCGTGGTGCCCAGGCCCGCCACGAAGTGGGTGATCGACGGGAGGTCGGTCAGGATCTCCGGGCCGGTCGTCGCGTAGTGCGCGCCCGCGTTGTCGGGGTTGCCGTACTGGTAGAGCATCACCCAGTCCGGGTGCTCGGCCGAGAGTTCCTTCGCGACGCGGACCGCCGTGTTGGAGCCCCCGGCCGCCGGGGAGGAGATGATCTCCGCACCCCACATGCCGAGCAGGTCACGCCGCTCCTGCGAGGTGTTCTCCGGCATCACGCACACCATGCGGTAGCCCTTGAGCTTCGCTGCCATGGCGAGGGAGATGCCGGTGTTGCCGGAGGTCGGCTCGAGGATCGTGCAGCCGGGTGTCAACCGGCCGTCCTTCTCCGCCTGTTCGACCATGTGCAGCGCGGGCCGGTCCTTGATGGAGCCGGTCGGATTGCGGTCCTCCAGCTTCGCCCAGATGCGGACGTCCGCGGACGGCGAGAGCCGCGGAAGGCGCACCAGAGGGGTGTTGCCCACCGCGGCGAGCGGGGAGTCGTAGCGCATGAGTGATCAGCAGCCGATCAGGCCATGCCACCGGCGACGGCCGGCAGGATCGTGACGTTGTCGCCGTCGGTCAGCTTGGTGTTGATGCCGTCGAGGAAGCGGACGTCCTCGTCGTTCAGGTACACGTTGACGAAGCGGCGCAGCTCGCCGCCGTCCACGATGCGGGCCTGGATGCCCGCGTGGCGGGTCTCGAGGTCGGCGAAGAGCTCGGCAAGGGTCGCCCCGCCGGCCTCTACGGCCTTCTCGCCGCCGGTGTAGGTGCGGAGGATGGTGGGGATGCGGACCTCGATGGCCATGGTTGCGGGCTCCTGTCGGAAGGAAAGTCGGTCGGTGGGCGCGCGGCAGCGCGGGAAAAGCGAGGGGTACGCCGGTTGCGGAGCCGCGGCTCACGGCCGTACGGCGGCGGCAGGGTCAGCGCGTACAGATGGCGCTCTGCAGCCTGCACAGGTCGACGTGCAGCCGCGCCACGAGCAGCGTGCCCGGCGTCTTGTCGCTCACGTCGTGGGAAACCATGAGCTCATCGTATCGATTCCCGGTCCGGGTCCCGGAGTGTGATCTCAGATACCGGACGTTTTTCGGTCGGTGGGTGAGATCAGGGGTGGGATCAGGGGCGGTATCAGGGGTGTGATCAAGGGTGTGATCAGGGGTGGGATCAGTAGGCCTCCACGACCTTGACCTCCTCCTCCGTCACCTCACCCTCCACGATCCGGTACGAACGGAACTGGAAGGGGCCCGCGTCGTCCGCGTCGGCCGTGGAGACCAGTACGTAGTGGGCGCCGGGCTCGTTCGCGTAGGAGATGTCCGTGCGGGACGGGTACGCCTCGGTCGCCGTGTGCGAGTGGTAGATGACGACCGGCTCCTCGTCGCGGTCGTCCATCTCGCGGTACAGCTTCAGCAGGTCGCCGGAGTCGAACTCGTAGAACGTGGGCGAGCGGGCGGCGTTGAGCATCGGGATGAACCGCTCGGGGCGGCCGGTGCCCACCGGGCCCGCGACGACGCCGCACGCCTCGTCGGGGTGGTCCTGGCGCGCGTGCGCGACGATCTGGTCGAAGAGGGCCTGGGTAATGGTCAGCATGCTGGTCAGGATAAGCAGAAGGGCCGCCCCGTACCGAGGTGTGGTACGGGGCGGCCCATATGCCGGACGCCTGGAGCGGCGACCCGAGGGGGGTGGACGTCCTGAGCGGCGACCCGAGCGGGCCGGACGTCCGTGGGAGTCGGTCAGCCGACCTTCTCGAACGTCGGCTCGCGGCGCTCGGTGACCTGCGGGTTCCGTGCCTTGAGGACGGCCCAGCCGATGCCCAGCGCGACGGCCCAGCCGGCCATCACGTAGAGGCAGACGCGGGAGTCGGCGTCGTACGCGATGAGGCCCGTGACGAAGAGCAGGAACACGACCGCGATCCAGCTGCACTTCGCGCCGCCCGGAGCCGGGAAGGAGGACGCGGGCAGGCGCCCGGCGTCGACCGCGCGGCGGTACAGGATGTGGCTGATCAGGATCATCAGCCAGGTCCAGATGCCGGCCGCGGTGGCCACCGAGGTGACGTAGCCGAAGGCCTTCTCCGGGACGATGTAGTTCAGGATCACGCCGATGCCCATGAAGAGCATGGAGACGGTGATGCCGATCGCCGGGGTCTTGGTCGAGGAGAGCTTGTTGAAGACCCTCGGGGCCTCACCGTTGTCCGCCAGGGTGCGCAGCATGCGGCCCGTGGAGTACATGCCGGAGTTGCAGGAGGACAGGGCGGCGGTCAGGACCACGAAGTTGACGATTCCGGCGCCCGCCGGGATGCCGATCTTCGCGAAAGCCTCGACGAAGGGGCTGACGCCCGGTGCGAACTCCGTCCACTTCACGACGCAGAGGATGACCGAGAGCGCGCCGACGTAGAACAGGGCGATGCGCCACGGGAGGGTGTTGATCGCCTTGGGGAGGGTCTTCTCGGGGTTCTCGGACTCGCCCGCCGTGACACCGACCAGCTCGACGGCGAGGTAGGCGAACATGACGCCCTGCAGGGTCATCAGGGACGAGCCGATGCCCTTGGGGAAGAAGCCGTCGAAGGCCCAGAGGTTGGACACGGCGGCCGTGTCGCCCGCGGAGCTGAAGCCGAAGGTGAGCACGCCGAGGCCGATCACGATCATGCCGATCAGGGCGGTGACCTTGACCATCGAGAACCAGAATTCGATCTCGCCGAAGAGCTTCACCGAGATCAGGTTGGCCACGAAGAGAACGATCAGGAAGACCAGGGCCGTCACCCATTGCGGGATGGACGGGAACCAGTAGTTGACGTAGATCGCGGCGGCGGTCAACTCCGCCATGCCGGTGACCACCCACATCAGCCAGTACGTCCAGCCGGTGAAGTAGCCGAAGAACGGGCCGAGGAATTCGCGGGAGTACTCCGCGAAGGAGCCCGAGACCGGGCGGTACAGGAGCAGCTCGCCGAGCGCCCGCATGATGAAGAAGATGATCACGCCCGCGAGGGCGTACATGAAGATGAGGCTGGGTCCGGCCTTGGCGATGTTCGCCCCGGCACCCAGGAACAGGCCGACGCCGATGGCGCCGCCGATCGCGATCATCTGGACCTGACGGCTGCCGAGCCCGCGCTCGTACCCCTCTTCGGGGGCGTCGCCGCCCACGGCCTCACTGCCGTCGTAAGCCTTGTCGACCTGCGATGAGGTCATGTGTGGTGCGCCTTTCTCCATGCCGGTCCGAGCCAGTCCCTTGGCTTCGGATCGGGTTCCGATCCCCCCGGATACGTGGAGCTGTGCCTGGCCGGCGGTCCGCCGGCTCGGTGGCGCACCCGGCAGGGACATGGGTGGTGTCCTGTCGGGCGGTCGTGAAGATTTATCACGGCCACAACATTGATCGGCCGGGAGTGATGTAAGGCACGCCACAGGGAAAAGCGGACAAACGACTACCTAGGGCCACGGAACAGGCCACAGCGGTGACACGATCGTTATCCGGATTTGAGCGTCCGCTGAGCGAACGCGCGGGGAGCCGCGGACTACGACGCGCGGAGGGCACGGACTACGACGCGCGAGAGCGCGGGCTACGGCATCAGTGTCTCGACGAGCGTCTCCTGGAGCCCGCCCAGCCAGAGGTACGCCATCACCATCGGCTTGCGCGGGTCCTCGTCCGGGAGCCGGTAGAGGAGGTCGGTGTCCTCCTCGTCGACGACGTCGAGCCGGGCGCCGATCGCCAGCCGCAGGTCGTTGAGGGCGCGCAGCCACTGCTCGGACTCCTCGGCGGACAGCTTGAGAACCGCGCCGCCGTCACCCCCCGTGGCGAGCGCGTCGAGGGAGCGGATCACCGCGAGGGCGTTCTCCCGCTTGCCCGCGCGCAGGTCGTTCTCGGTGAAGCGGCGGAACTCGGCGGAGTGCGCGCGCTGCTCCTCGGCCTGCTCGGGCGAGGCGGCCTCGACGTCGGGGCCGCTGTAGGCGTCCGGGAAGAGGCGTTGCAGCACGGGGTCGGAGGGCGGCTCGCTGGGGCCCTCGGCGAACAGCTCGGCGAGCGGGTCGTCGGGGGCGTTCTCGGCGGGGCCGGGACCGACGAGCTCCAGGAGCTGCACGGCGAGGGAGCGGATGATCGAGATCTCGACCTCGTCGAGCGCGACGGCCGCGCCGCCGCCGGGGATCGGTTCGAAGTGTCCTGGCATGGAGTGAGTTCGCTACTTCCGGTCCTGCGCCAAATGTGCGGGCTGTGCGGGCTGCTTCCGGTCCTGCGCTGAAGGTGCGGGCTGTGTGCGGCTACTTCCGGTCCTGCTGAAGGGTGGCCCACAGACCGTAGCCGTGCATGGCCTGTACGTCGCGCTCCATCTCCTCGCGCGTGCCGCTGGAGACGATCGCCCGGCCCTTGTTGTGGACGTCGAGCATGAGCTTGGTGGCCTTGTCCTTGGTGTAGCCGAAGTACGACTGGAAGACATAGGTCACGTAGCTCATGAGGTTGACCGGGTCGTTGTGGACGATCGTGACCCAGGGGACGTCCGGCTCAGGTACGGCGAAGACCTCCTCCGCCGACTCGGTCTTTTCGATCTCTAGGGGTGCGGGAGCCGTCACACCGCCCATGCTGCCACCAGAGGGGGGCACCCGCACAAATGGACCCCCGAAATCCGAGCCGCCCCCAGAAATCGTCAGAGTGACGAGATGGGAGTACGATCCCGTCCTATGAACACAGCGGACCTTGGGCTGCCGGTGGATGTTCCGTCGACGGCGCTCTTCACGGACCAGTACGAGCTGACGATGCTGCAGGCCGCGCTGGCCGGGGGGACCGCCGAGCGGCGCTCGGTCTTCGAGGTCTTCACCCGGCGGCTGCCCGACGGGCGGCGGTACGGGGTCGTGGCGGGCACCGGGCGCGTCCTCGACGCCGTCGAGAACTTCCGCTTCGACGCGGACGTCCTGGGCTATCTGCGCGAGCGGAACATCGTGGACGAGCCGACTGTCGAGTGGCTCGCCTCGTACCGCTTCAGCGGGGACATCTGGGGCTACCCCGAGGGCGAGGTGTACTTCCCCGGCTCGCCGATCCTGCGGGTCGAGGGCTCCTTCGCGGAGTGCGTGCTGCTGGAGACGGTGATTCTCTCCATCCTCAACCACGACTCGGCGATCGCGGCCGCCGCCTCCCGGATGGCCTCCGCCGCGGGTGACCGGCCGCTGATCGAGATGGGCGCCCGGCGCACCCATGAGCTGGCCGCGGTGGCCGCGGCGCGGGCTGCGTACGTCGGCGGGTTCGCGACCACCTCCGACCTGGCCGCCGGTTTCCGCTACGGGATTCCGACCGTCGGCACCTCCGCGCACGCCTTCACGCTGCTGCACGACCGCGAGCGGGACGCCTTCCAGGCCCAGGTGAACTCGCTCGGCCGGGGCACGACGCTGCTCGTGGACACCTACGACGTCGCCGAGGCGGTCCGGATGGCCGTCGACGTCGCCGGGACCGACCTCGGTGCCGTGCGGATCGACTCCGGTGACCTGCTGCTCGTCGCGCACCGGGTGCGGCAGCAGCTGGACGAGCTGGGCGCGACCAAGACGAAGATCATCGTGACCTCCGACCTGGACGAGTACGCGATCGCCTCGCTGGCGGCGGCGCCCGTGGACGCGTACGGCGTCGGCACCCAGTTGGTGACGGGATCCGGCCATCCCACCTGCTCCATGGTCTACAAGCTGGTCGCCCGCGCCGAGTCGGCCGACCAGAAGGCTCCGCTGGAGGCCGTGGCCAAGAAGTCCTCCGGCGGCAAGACGTCCATCGGCGGCCGCAAGTGGGCCGCGCGGCGCCTCGACGAGCACGGGGTCGCCGAGGCCGAGGTGATCGGCACCGGGCCGGTCCCCGTTGAGCTGGCCGACCGGCAGCTCCTGGTCGAGCTGATCAAGGGCGGTCAGGTCGTCGCCCGCGAGGCCCTCGACGTCGCACGCGACCGGCACGCGGCGGCCCGCGCCAACCTGCCGCTGTCGGCGACGCAGCTCTCGCGCGGGGAGCCGGTGATTCCGACGGAGTACATCTGAGACGTGGGCGGGGGTGAGCCGGGGGTGTCGCGCGAGCGGCGCCCCAGGGGCCCCACCAGGCCCGTCCGGCCCTTCCCGCGCGGCCACGCATGAACACCCGGTGAGCGGGAATGCAACGGCAGCGTGCCCGAGCAGCCCGCCGTAGCCAAATGCCCCCTCCCGCACCGCGCTTGAAGTCTCTAGGCTCGGTAGTTCAACGGCCGGGCCCGCACTCGTATCGCCGACCCCATAGTCGAAGGACACCGACCATGCGCCGCGCCTTGATCGTCGTAGACGTGCAGAACGACTTCTGCGAGGGTGGCAGCCTCGCGGTGGCCGGGGGTGCCGATGTGGCCGCCGCCGTCACGGAGCTGATCGGGCAGGCGCCCGCCGGCTACCGCCATGTCGTCGCCACCCGCGACCTCCACATCGCCCCCGGCGGCCACTTCGCCGACAACCCCGACTTCGTCCACTCCTGGCCCGCGCACTGCGTGGCCGGCACGGAGGGTGTGGGCTTCCATCCGAACTTCGCCCCGGCCGTCGCCTCCGGCGCGATCGACGCCGTCTTCGACAAGGGCGCCTACGCGGCGGCGTACAGCGGCTTCGAGGGCGTCGACGAGAACGGCGTCTCGCTGGGCGACTGGCTGCGGGCCCGCGAGATCGACGAGGTCGACGTCGTGGGCATCGCCACGGACCACTGCGTGCGCGCGACCGCGCTCGACTCGGCCCGCGAGGGGTTCCGTACGCAGGTCCTGCTCGACCTCACGGCCGGGGTGGCCGAGGAGACGACCGAGCGGGCGCTGGAGGAGCTGCGGGCGGCCGGGGTGGAGCTTTCGGGCAAGCCCGTCGTCTAGTCGGTCCGGGTTTTGCGAACGCCACCCGGAGTTCGCGCGCGCTGAAGATCTTTAGAGATTCTTTGCCCCGCTTTGACGCGGTATTGCACCTCCCCCACATCTCCCCACCTTGATCATTCCTATGGCCATCCTGGGAATGATCTGTGTAATCTCCAAGCCGTCGGGGGGCGGGGGAAGATCATCGACCACGCAGGTAAAAGGCTTCTACAGGCGTGCCCGGAAACGGGCGCCACTCCTCGAGCATTCGCAAGTGCAATCTACGGATTCTCTTCGGGGACTGTCGCCTTAGGAGTCACTTCGATGTCAGCACCGCTGCGCAGACGCAGATCCACGGCCTTGATACGCCTGTTGCAGATCTTCGCGATATGCGCCGCCTTCGTCTCCGTCCACTTGAGCACCGCCGCCCCCGCGCAGGCGTACACACACCTGTGCGGAAGTTTCTACGGCGTGGACGGCAACGACCCGATCTCGTACCGCTACTACTCGGTCAGCACCACCTACTACAACGCCTTCAACAGCGCCCAGGGCCGCTGGGACGACACCAGCGCCACCGGCTTCTTCCGGTACGAGAAGAGCAACAGCGACCCCGAGATCGAGGTGCGCGACACCTCCTACGCCTGGAGCGACTGGGCGCGCACCTCGTGGCAGGGCTGCACCTTCGGCTACTGGAGCTACGACGAGGTCTACATGGCCTTCAACACCCGCACGATGTCGGGCCTGACCGCGCGCGAGAAGAAGATCGTGGCCGAGCACGAGCTGGGCCACGCCTACGGCCTCAACCATGTCTCGCTGACCTGCTCCAACCCCGGCCCGGCGGTCATGCGCCAGGGCGAGGGCAAGTTCGGCTGCGGCGGCGACGGACCCTGGTACGACGACGTGCAGGGCGTCAAGGCCAACTACTGAGGCAACGGAGGAGAGCTGTGAACAAGACCATGCGCGTTCCCGCAGTCGTCGGCCTGGCGCTCGCCTGTCTGACCGCCTGCTCCGGCCCCGGCTCCACGGCGTCCGGCGGTGACGGCAGGACGCAGGTGGAGGCGGACTACGCCACGTATGCCAGCGCCGAGGAGGTCACCACCGTCGCGGACATCGCCATCACCGCCGCGGTGCTGAGCATCGAGACGCGGGAGTGCGACGACGGCGGCGAGTCCGCGTCCGAGCCCGCGATCGACCCGACGGCGTCGGACGCCGTCGACACCAACCCCGACCCCTCGGCCAGCTCCTCGCCCGCCCCGACGTCGACGCCGTCCGGCGTCGCCGGCGACGGCCCCGGCGGTGCCGAGTGCATGCCGATGGTGTTCCTCAAGGTCCGGGTGTCCGGGATGATGAAGCGCGGCTTCGGCGTCAGCGACGGCGACGAGATCATCATCGGCAACATCGACACGGACGCCGTGTCGATGGAGGGCACCACCCCGATCGCCGTCGGCAAGCAGTACGCCCTCTATCTGACCCAGCTGGCCGCGGGCGACCACCCGGGCATCACCTCGGTGCCCACGTTCTGGATCCCCGTCGGCGGCAACCAGGGCATCTTCACCCTCGGCAAGGGCAGCGTCCAGCCGGCCTCGGCCAACATCGTGGGGCTCACCGCCGCAGACGCCAAGAAGGTGCGCCGGAGCCCGGGCACCACGACGGGTGGCCGCAAGTTCACGACGACCGTCGCCGGGCTGAAGAAGGCGGCCCTGGTGGCCGCCGCCAAGCAGCACGCCCGGTCGAGCAAGAAGAAGTAACCGGCGGTCCCGCTCCCCGGGTGGCCCGCGCCGTCGTACGGCGCGGGC
>NZ_JBVHXR010000012.1:0-60668 GCF_055569295.1 Streptomyces sp. NPDC029292 | reverse complement strand
GAGGGGTCTCCTCACGAACCCCAAACACACACACCACCACAGAAAAAAAAACAACCCCCCCCCCCCCCCCCCCCCCCCCCCCCCCCCCCCCCCCCCCCCCCCCCCCCCCCCACCCGGCTATGCCTGGGCCGTCGGCCGTCTCAGCAGGACCCTGATCGGGCGCCACAGCTCCGTCACGATGACACCGTTGTCGGGCGCCGTGCGCCATATCAGGCCGTCGGGGTGGTGCAGCACCGCGGTGATCTCGTCCGGGGTCGGCGGGGCCGCGTTGCCCCGCAGGTAGACCGCACGCATGCCGAGGTTGCGCAGCCGCGTCAGGGCGCGGGCCCGGTTCTGGGCGTGGACGAGTACGCGCACGAGGGGCGAGCCGTCGGCGGCGGGGCTGGGCAGGTTCAACGCCACCACCACCGTGCCGTTCGGCAGCTTGCAGAAACCTCCTGCGGCCATGCGGTCACATCCCCGTTTCGGTCGGTGTCAATAAGAGAGCCACAGGACGCACCTAAACACGATCGGCGGCGACCCGCCAGGGGGTCGCCGCCGATACGCTTCTGACCTGCTGAAACAGCGGCTACTTCACCGCGGGGCCGACTTCCAGCTCGATCGTCGAGCCGTCCTTGGCCTGCTTGCTGATCTTGATCTTGGTGTTGGTGTCAGTGATCTGGACACCGGCGGCCGGGTTCGACGCGTCGTAGTAGGTGCTGGTGTGGTCGTTGAAGACCGACACCCCCTTCTGCGACTTGATCTTGGTCGCCACGCCCGCCGTGTGCAGCGTGATGCCGTCGGTGCGCTCCAGGCTGAAGGGAGAGTCGTAGGCCTGGATGCGGTTGCGCATCAGCGTGCCGTCGGACCACTTCAGCGGGGCCGGGTGCGCGTCGATCGGCAGGATCAGACCGGTGCCGGCATGGTCACCGGTGTTGTTGTCCGCCTGGGAGGTGTCCCACTTCCAGATCAACAGGCCGTTCTGGTACGGGTAGTGCTCCACCCAGCCCGAACGGGTGTTGAGGAAGCCGAAGTTGTACGGGCCGGCCTTCAGCGTCTTGTCGTACGACGCGTACTCGCGGTTCTCGGCGATGTAGTACTGCTTGTAGTCCTTGGTGAAGGACGCGCCGATGCGGGAGAAGCCGCTCGCGGTCCAGGCCGCGTCCGCGCTCTCCGCGTTGTCGGAGAACAGCGCCGAACCGTCCGCGGTCACCGCGATCTCGTCGGCCGCGAAGCCCTTCTGCGCCACGCCGCCGTCGGTCTGGTAGCGGAAGCGGACGTCGATCTTCTTGCCCGCGTAGGCGTCGAGCGAGTACGACAGCTTCTTGTAGGCGTCGAGCGTGCCGGTCAGGGCGGGCTTGTCGCTGCCGTCACGCGGGATGGCCTGGCCGTCCACCGTGCCGTCGAGCGCGGTCCAGTTGGCGCCGCCGTCGGTCGACACCTCGGTGTAGAGGTAGTCGTAGCCCGCCTCGATGTCGTACCAGCCGTCCAGCGTCAGCGCGGCCGAGGCCTTGCCGGTGAGGTCGACGGAACGGGTCAGCGTGTTCTTGAGGTTGTCGCCGCTGCCGCTCCACCACTGGGTCGAGCCCTGCGCAGGGGTGACGATCTCGGTCTTGACCGCCTTGTCGGGCAGGTTGACGAGCAGTGCCTGCCGGTACTTGGTGTTGTACTCGGCGAGGCCCAGCTTGTGCCAGGACTTGATACCGGCCTTGGCCGTGTCGTAGTTGAGCCAGCCCAGCTGGAGCTTGTCCCAGGCGTTCATGTCGCCGGGCAGGTCGCCTATGGACTCCTTGCCGGTGCCGAGCCAGGAGCCGGAGGACATCAGCGTCCAGAACCCGGTGGAGTTCTCGCCGCCGTTGGTGTCGTACTCGTCCGGCAGACCGAGGTCGTGGCCGTACTCGTGGGCGAAGACGCCGAGTCCGCCGTTCTCCGGCTGGATGGTGTAGTCGCCGACCCAGATGCCGGAGTCGCCGATCTGGGCGCCGCCGAGCTTGTTGCCGGACGGACCCGTGGCGCCCGCGTCGGTGCCGAACGCGTACCAGCGGTGGGCCCAGATCGCGTCCTCGCCCTGCACACCGCCGCCGGCCGACTCGTCCTCGCCGGCGTGCACGATCTGGAAGTGGTCGATGTAGCCGTCGGGCTCGTTGAAGTTGCCGTCGCCGTCGAAGTCGTAGCGGTCCCACTGGTCGAAGCCCGCCAGGTCCGCCTTGATGGCGGCGTCGGACTTGCCGGCCGCCTTCTGCTGGGCGACCCACGCGGTGACACCGTCGCTGACGACGTTCCACACGCTCGGGCAGTTCTTGCTGCCGCAGGCGTTGTTGCCGTAACGGGCCTCGTTGTAGGGGACCTTGACCCAGTCGGCGACCTCGCCGTCGACCGAGTAGCGGCCCGAGGACTGCTTCTCGTAGTACTTCTTCATCGACTCGTCGTTCTTGCCGGTGCCGAAGTAGAGGTCCTGGAAGTGCTTCTGGTTGTAGTCCGCCTGCCAGGCCGTGCTGTTGTCCTTGGCCCGGTCGGGCTGGGCTATCTGGTTGTGCAGCGGGCCGGCCGTGCCGCCGTACTTGCTGTCGACCTGGTCCCCGAACTCGACCAGGATCGTGAAGATGTTGTCGGTCTTCTCGCGGCCGAGCTCGACGTACTTGCTGTCGCCCTTCTTGCTCTTCAGCTGGACGACCTGCGAGCCGTTGCGGTCCCGGACCTTGGCGTCGCCGGATATGACCTGGTTCAGGGCCTCTTGGCGCTGGGCGTCCTGGGTCTTGCTCAGGGGACCGTTGAGGTCGTCCTGTTCCTTGCTCTTGGCCGGCTGCGGGTCATGCCGGTCCACGGCGGCGGAGTTGGCCGTCGTATCGGCCTCCGCCACGGCGAACGTCGAGAACGTGGCGGTGGCCGCCGCGAGGGCCACGCCCACCGCGGCTGCTCTGAACGTCCATGGTCTGCTGGTCACTTGATGTCCTCCCCCGCGTCCGTTCGCGCGGAAGAGAGGTCCTGGTCAACGGGATCCGCGCGCGTATACGCGTGTCAAGTGACGACATTGGACCGGAGTTGCCAAAGAAAAGACAGATCTTGACTTGTACCTGGCAAGTGCACTATACGAAGCGGTGGTCCGCTATCCGGACGACCCCCATGACTCCCAACGGGCGCGTTCGAAGGCCCACTTGATGGACGCGGTGACTCCGTGCGCCCCCTGTGCACCGGCACCGTGGGTAAGGTCACGCTTACCGGTCGTTCCACTCGGGCATGCAGGCGAATAGAGTCGCTTGGCGGAGCGTCGGAATGTCGACGGATTGCCAAGTCGACACCGTTGTCGCCCCCCGATTCGCAGCCCCACCCCCGTACTTATCCGCACCCTCCCCCATCGCGAGAGGCACCGGGGGGAGCCCCCCGACCGAGGACTCGATTGCCATGCCTCGTCCGACCGCCGCACAGCTCGCCTACGGTTCCTGCACCGTGATCTTCTCGACCCTCGCCATGCTGCTGCTGTCTCAGACGAGTTCGGGCCTGGGGATCTCGGTGATCGCCCTCTCGGCGCTCGCTCTCGGACTGCTCGTCGCCGTGACGGTTCCGCTGCCGAAGCCCGCGCCCTCCCCCACGTTCCCGGCTTCGCGGGAACAGGGAGGCGTCCCCGTCGCCGCGGCGCCTCCCGTGCCCGAGCGGATCCCGGCACAGCGCGAGACCGCGTCCGTGTCCGCCTCGGCCTCCCTGGCCGCCGAGCCCGTACGCGAACCGGCGGGCCCGTGAAGCACAGACCCGCCTGTCGTCACCGCACTGCCGTCGCCCTGACGGTCAACTGGTGCTGACCACCACCGTCTTGGCCGCCTTGTCGTGCAGGCCCTGCTTGTAGGGCTTGTCGAAGAAGCTCCAGCCGCCCGCGATCGCGGTCCAGATGCACGCGCAGCAGAACGCGAACGGCAGCCACAGGACCAGCGAGCGGATCAGTGTGGTCTGCACGGAGGGCGTGGCCCCGTTGTCGAGGTTGGCCAGGCGCAGGTTGAGCAGCTTCTTGCCCAGGGTCTGCCCCGACTTGCTCATCATGACGGTGTCGTACGCGACGTAGAGGATGGCGGCGATCACTTCCTTCCCGAAGGAGTCGCCGAACCTGATCTTGTCCGTGTCCATCGTGTACTGGTGAAATCCGAACGCCCAGGACAGCAGCCACACCACGATGCCCACGAGGATCATGTCGAGGATCCTCGCCAGCACCCGTTTGCCGCTGTCGGCGAGCGGGGGCATCCCGGCGAGCGGATCCTCGCCGCCGTAGGGACCGCCACCGCCGTACGGGCCGCCACCGCCGTAGGGGCCGCCGTACTGGCCCCCGTGGGGCGGCGGGGTGTCGTACGGGGAGCCGCCGCCCGGAGGCGGCGGGGCGCTGTCGTACGGGGAACCGCCGCCCTCGCTGGACGGAGGCTGCTTCTTGAACGGGTCTTCGTCCGGCGGCTGACCGGAACCGGGGGGCGGCGGTTCGCTACTCATGGCCCGAGTCGACCGCGAACCCTCCGGCTCCGCATCCGGCGAGCGGCCGTCCGGGGGACCGGAATTCCTACGTCGACGCCGCTACGAAGGTGTGGGCCGCCTTGTCGTGCCAGCACTGGCGCCACGGCTTGTCGAACAGGCACCACAGGACGCCGATGACACCGACCCCGAGGACGCCCGGGACGCTGTAGACCAGCCAGCGGCGCAGGGCCAGGCCGAAGGACGGGGGTTCGTGGCCCTCGATGTCGCGCACCTCGATGCCGCACAGCTTCTTGCCGAGGGTGCGGCCCCACTTGGCGGTGGGCAGCGCGTCGTACAGGACGCCGAACAGGAGCAGGACGGCGAGGACGATCCCGAGGTAGCCCGCCGTCGTGCCGTCGAGCAGCCACACCGTGACGGTCTCGCCGGAGAGCTTCGCCGCGTCGATCTTGTCGTTGATGTGGTCGAGCGCCTTGGTGCCCAGCGGCACGGCGGCCGCGGCGGTGACACCGGCGATGACGACGGTGTCCACGAGCCGGGCCGCCAGCCGCTTGCCGAGGCCCGCGGGACGCGCCGCGGACTGCCTGCGCGCGGCCGCCTGGAACACATCGTCGACCGGCGGCTTCCACGGCGTGACGGGCTGCCCCTCGTCGGCCGGGGCACCCGCGAGCCGGTGCACCTGCTGGGCCCAGGAGGGCTGTCCGCCGCCGGGGCCGGTGGTCATGGGGGTGGAGCCGCCGCCCTGTTGGGGGACTGCGGGGGTGGAGGGCACGGAGGGGGCCTGAGCGGCGGCTGCCTGGGCCGCTGCGGCTTGGGCAGCCTGCCCGGCGCCGAAGCCGCCCGCAGCCGGTGCGCCGGATGCGGCGGCCGGGCCCGTGCTCCCGCCCTGCGCCCCGCGCTGCTGCGCCGTGCGCGGGGAGAGCGCACGGAAGGCCATGGTGCCCTCGGAGGCGAGGGGGTCCTGGGCGCCGGGGGTGCGGGTGGGGTGACCGGCGCCCGCGGCCGGGCCCGTGCCCGTGGGGCGGCCGGTGGCGGCGGGGTGCCCCGCACCCGCGGCAGCTCCGGTTCCGGGCGCGCCGCCCGGTCCCGCGGCTCCGGCGGGACCGGTGCCCGCGGACGAGCCCCTGCCGGTGGGGCCGCCCGCGACGGCGGAGTGCCCGACGCCCCCGGTTCCGGGCGCGCCCGTGGCCCCGGCGGACCCCGTGTTCGCTGTGCCGTCCGCGCTCTCCGGTCCTGCCGGCCGCACCGGGCCCGTGGGGCGGCGGAACACCACGGTGCCGCCGGACGCGGGCGGCTGCGGGCCGTTGCCGGAGTCCGTGGGCGGGATCGTCGCGGTGCCGTCCGTGCGGGAGGACTCGCCGTCGGGCTGGACGACGTCGTCGACCGGTTGCGCCGCGCGCGGGATGCGCGGGTCGGCGCCCTGGGGCGCGCCCCAGGACACGTGGCGGTCCTGTTCGCCGCCGAAGCCGGACTGCTGGGAGCGGTCGGCGCCCCACGCGGTCGCGGGCTCGGGCCTGCTGCCGTGCTGGGCCTCGGCGGGGTTCACCCGGGGCTGGGGGTCCTCGTCGAAGAAGTGGGGGCCCGTCTCCTCCGCCGGAGCGGGCGCCGGAGCGGGCACGTGTGCGGTGCGCACGCCGGGCGGCGGCGCGAGCGGTTCGCCGTCGGACGGCGCCGGCCGGCTCGTACCCGGTACCCAGGCGGCACCGTTCCAGTACCGGACATATCCAGGAATGGAGGGATCCGGGTAATACCCTTCGCGGGGCCTGTCGTCACCGGGTGCCGGGGTTGGGGCGCTCATGTCCGTCGTCCCGTATCTGCTCGGGGGTCGTGTTGAGCCTCCACATCTATCAGACCGGCGCACCGGTCACTGCCGCTCCCGCCGTACCCACCCCTTTCGAGCAAGGTTCCGCCACCTCTTGCGGGCCCAGTTGCGGGGCTGTCCGAGAAGGGGCGGAACCCGCTTCGAAAAATATTCTCCGAACCCGCGTAATGGTTCCGGAGCAACGCGCTCTCCACTTGCACGGGCCCGCCCACAGGGCCCCGTACCGGAAAGGAAGCGCACCGACATGCACACCGTGGTGGAACGCGAGCTCAAGTTCAAACTCGTCCTGTCGCCCGAACGCAGCATCCCCGTCCCGGCGCGGCTCAGCTACCGCACCGACGACCCGTACGCCGTCCACATCACCTTCCACATCGGCTCCGACCATCCCGTCAGCTGGACCTTCGCCCGCGAACTGCTGGTGGAGGGGGTGTTCCGGCCGTGCGGGCACGGTGATGTGCGGGTGTGGCCGACGAAGGTCGCGGGCCGCAGCGTCGTGCTGATGGCGCTGAGCTCGCCCGCCGGCGACGCGCTGCTCGAGGCGCCCGCCGCGCAGGTGTCGGCCTGGCTGGAGCGCACCGTGCGGGCGGTCCCCCCGGGCTCCGAGGCCGAGCAGCTCGGCATAGACGACGGCCTCGCCGAGCTGCTCGCGCCGACTCCGGCCGACGGTCTGTGGCTGCTCGATCCGTGGCCGTCGGACGAGTCCAAGGACGGGGAGTAGGCCTGGGTCGGTCCTCGGGTGTCAGAAGATCTTGCCCGGGTTCAGGAGCCCCAGCGGGTCGAACGCCGTCTTGATCGCCCGCTGCATCTCCACGCCCACCGGGCCGATCTCGCGCGCCAGCCACTCCTTCTTCAGGACGCCCACGCCGTGCTCGCCGGTGATCGTGCCGCCGAGTTCCAGGCCGAGGGCCATGATCTCGTCGAAGGACTCGCGGGCGCGCCGGGACTCGTCGGGGTCCAACGCGTCGAAGCAGACCGTGGGGTGGGTGTTGCCGTCGCCGGCGTGCGCGCAGACCCCGATGGTCAGGGAGTACTTGTCGGCGACGCGCTCGATGCCTTCGAGCATGTCGCCGAGCCGGGAGCGCGGCACGCACACGTCGTCGATCATCGTCGTGCCCTTGACCGCTTCGAGCGCGGTAAGCGACAACCGCCGTGCCTGGAGGAGGAGTTCGGACTCGGCCGCATCCTCCGCCGGGACCACCTGCGTGGCGCCCGCGGCCTCGCACAGGGCGCCGACCGCGGCGAGGTCGGCCGCCGGGTCGTGGGTGTCGAAGGCGGCGAGGAGGAGGGCCTCGGTGGTCTCCGGGAGGCCCATGTGGGCCAGGTCGTTGACGGCCTTGACCGTCGTACGGTCCATGAGTTCGAGGAGGGAGGGGACGTGGCCGCCCTCCATGATCCGGCAGACGGCGTCGCAGGCGGCCCGCGCCGACCCGAACTCGGCGGCCAGCACCAGCTGCTGGGGCGGCTGCGGCTTGAGGGCCAGGATCGCCCGTACGACGATGCCGAGCGAGCCCTCCGATCCCACGAACAGGCGCGTGAGGTCGTACCCGGCGACGCCCTTCGCCGTACGGCGGCCGGTGGACATGAGCCGCCCGTCGGCCAGCACCACATCCAGACCGAGGACGTACTCGGCCGTCACCCCGTACTTGACGCAGCACAGGCCACCCGAGGCCGTGCCGATGTTGCCGCCGATCGTGCACATCTCCCAGCTGGAGGGGTCCGGCGGGTAGTACAGGCCGTGTTCGTTCACGGCGCGGGAGAGCGTGGCGTTGATGACGCCGGGCTCGACGACGGCGATGCGGTCGACGGGACTGATCTCAAGGATCCGGTCCATCTTCACCAGGGACAGCACGATGCAGTCGTCGGAGGCGTTGGCGGCGCCGGACAGGCCGGTGCGGGCGCCCTGCGGGACGACGGGGACGCGCAGCTCGGTGGCGGTGCGCATGACGTGCTGGACCTGTTCGACGGTGCGCGGAAGGACGACGACGGCCGGGGTGCCCGCCTCGCAGAAGCTCGCCATGTCGTTCGCGTACGAGGCCGTGATGTCCGGGTCGGTGAGGACGGCTTCGGCCGGCAGGCCGCTCAGCAGGCGGTCCACGAGGTTTCCGGTGGCTTCGTCGCGCGGGGCTTCGATACGACTCATGATCACAGCGTCGCACCCGGGGCCATCGGTGTGAACCCCGTCCGCGGAACCCTTCGCGTGCCGGGATGTGGTCGTCGTATTGACGCACAGTGAGCGGCATGGAGATCGAAGAGCGACAGCCGGTTCTCAGCGGGCTGCATCCCCAGGAGCCTTCCGGGCCGCGCCGCTCCCGCGTCCTGAAGCGCGCGCTGATCGGCGTGGTCGCGGGCTGTGTCGTACTCGGTGGTGTGCTGGTGCTGCTGCCCTCGGTGCCGGAGACCGCGGCGCCGCCCGCGCCGCCCGCGCCGCCCGCGCTGGGCCCGCTCGCCCAGACGAAGACGGCGGTGAGCGCCATGGTGCCCGTCGCGCTGCCCGATCTGGCGGCGCTCATCAAGGACCATGAGGCCCATCTGCGGGCCCATCCGCGTGACGGGCAGGCGTGGGCGGTGCTCGGTACGGCGTACGTGCAGCAGGCGCAGCGGACCGCGACGCCCACGTACTACCCGAAGGCCGAGCAGGCGCTGCGTACGTCGCTGGACGCCCGGCCGGAGGGGAACGTGGAGGCGATGGAGGGCCTCGCGGCGCTCGCCGACGCGCGCGGGGACTTCCAGGCGGCCAAGGATTGGGGCGAGGAGGCCCTGGAACTGGCGCCGAAGCGGTGGACGACGTATCCGCTGCTGCTCGACGCGTACACCGGCCTCGGGGATTACAAGGCCACCCGCGAGACCCTCGACGACCTGCTGGAGCTGAACAAGGGGCCGACGGTGATGGCGCGGGCCTCTCAGGTCTACCGGGACCGCGGCTGGCGTGAGGACGCGGCGGCCGCGCTCACCGACGCGGCGGCGAGTGCGCGGACGCCGTCCGAGCAGGCGGCCCTTCTGCAGCAGGCCGGTGCGCTGGCGTGGGAGCGCGGGGATGCGGAGCAGTCGCTGCACTACTACGAGGCCGCGCTGCGCACCGCCCCCGACGAGCACGGGGCCCTCGCCGGGAAGGGGCGCGCGCTGGTGGCGCTCGGGCGAACGGCGCAGGCGCTGCGCGCGTACCGGTCGGCGCTCGCCGGGCGGCCCGAGCCGCGGTACGCGCTGGAGCTGGGTGAGCTGTACCAGAAGCTGGGGCGCGTCAAGGACGCGCGCGCGCAGTACGACCTGCTGCTGGAGCGGGTGCGGCAGGAGAGCGCCGGCGGTGTGGACGACGAGCTGATCCTCGGGCTCTTCGAGGCGGACCACGGCGACCCGATGGTGGCGGTGCAGCGGCTGCGCGCCGAGTGGGAGCAGCACCCCGGCATTCCCGTCGCGGACGCGCTGGGCTGGGCGCTGCACCGGGCCGGGGACAACGAGGAGGCGATCAAGTTCGCCACGAAGGCGATGGACACGGAGCACGGGGGCGGCGTCCGCAGCGCCCTGTACGCCTATCACCGGGGCCAGATCGAACGCGACCTGGAGCGCACCAGCTCGGCTCGCCGCCACCTCGCCGAGGCCCTCCGGATCAACCCGTACTTCTCCCCGCTTCTTGCTCCCTTGGCCAAGCAGGCGCTGACGGCACTGGGCGATCCTCCGGCGGTAGCGCCGGGTGAGGAGCCGGACGACTCCTCGGAGCAGGCCACGCCGGAGCAGCCGCAGCCACAGCCACAGCGCGCGCCGGCCCCCGCGCCGAGGCCCTCGGGGTCCCGTTGAGCGCGGGGGCGCGGCCCACGTTCAGACCGCCGCCGTTCCGATCAGTGCGTTGCGGGTGATCAGTTCCGCGAGTTCCGGCTCGGTCAGGGACTCCGTGTCCGCGGGGCGGCGCGGGAGGACCATGTAGCGGGTCTCGGCGCTGGAGTCCCAGACCGAGATGTCGGTGGTGGCCGGGAGGGTGAGGCCGAACTCGGCGAGGACGGTGCGGGGTTCGCGGACGACTCGGGAGCGGTAGGACTCGGATCTGTACCAGCTCGGGGACGGGCCGAGGAGACGGAGGGGGTAGCAGGAGCAGAGAGTGCAGACGACGACGTTGTGGAGCGACTCCGTGTTCTCCACGACGCGCAGCCGCTGGAACGAGCCCTCCATGAAGCCGAGTTCGCGGACCGCGGCCGTGCCGTCGGCCAGGAGGCGGGACTTGAAGGCCGGGTCCACCCAGGCGCGGGCCACGACGCGCGCCCCGTTCGCCGGGGACGAGCCCGCAAGGAACGCGTCGATCACCTCGTCCAGCGCCCCGCCCGAGATCACCCCCTTCTCCTCCAGGAGGGTCTCCAGGCGTCGCACCCTCCGGGAGATCAGCGCGTCGTCGTGGTGGTCACCGCTCATCCGCCCGGTCCTCTTCCAAATAGCTTTCCCACAGGTCCAGTACGACGTCGTGCTCGCCCTCGCCCCACAGCTCGCGCGCCGCGAACCGGACCGCGTACACCTGCTCGACGGGCGCGTCGCCGCGGCCGGCCGAGCTGACGTCCGCGAGCGGGGCCCGGCCCTCCGGTTCGACCACGACACCGCGCTTGCCGCGCGCGTAGCGCGGGAGACGTGTGTGGTGCGGCGGGTCGTGGCGGTACGTCCGCACGCGCGCGCCCGGCGCGAAGCGGTCAGTCATCGGATTCGCCCGCCACGAGGTCGAGTTCACCGGGCGCGATGACCCCCTTGCGTTCCAGCAGCGCGCAGATCGCGCGGAACCATCGCTCGTAGTACGACGCCGCGAGGTACTCCGCGGGCGGCATCGACTCGATGGCGTCCCGGAACTCGTTCGTGTTGAACAGCCCTTGCGCGCGCAGGGCGTTGAAGAGGCCGACGACCCGGGCCTCCCAGTCGGCGTGGAAGGGCTCGGTGTCGTCGGTGGTGTCGACGGCGCCAAAGCCCTGCATGCCGCCCACGTCGTTGATCCTGGCCATGCGGCCAGACTATGACTCCGGGGGCGTCCGCGGCTTGTAGTAGAGCGAGAACCTGCGGGCTCCCGCGTCGCCCGAGGCGAGCCCCAGGTACAGCCGGGGGCCGCCCTGGCGCCGGACCGCGAGGCCCTCGGGTTCGCGGTAGTCGAGCGAGTACCCGGCCTCGGTCCGCTCCTGCTGGAGCAGCTTGCCGGTGCGGATGTCGAGACAGGAGAGGTAGGCGTTGCCGTGGCCCGACCGCGGGTTGGTGGCGTCGTCGTACGCCGTGCCCGCGAGCTGGTAGAGGTGGTCGCCGTGCAGGGCGTAGCCCTGGAAGGGGACCTTGGAGTCCGGGTGGGCGCCGGTCTGCGGGAAGTCGGCGAGGTGGGTCGAGTAGTCGCCCGCGACGAAGGTGTCGAGGTCGTAGACGCGGTAGCGCGCCTTGCCCTTGAGGCGGTGGCGGACGGCGATGCGGTTGCTCGCCATGCAGACGGACGGCTGGTTGTTGATGGAGCCCGGGATCGGGAGGCGCACCTTGACCTTGTCGAGGGTGCGGGTGACGCCGTCGACGAAGCGGAAGCGGGTGACGCCCTTGCCGTATCCGTTCACCGCCCGCGCCTCGGTCCAGATCCAGACCGTGCCGTCGGAGGCGTTCTGGACGCCGATGCTCACGCCGTGCCCGAAGCGCGGCAGGTACATGTGGCCGAGCCGGTTGCCCTCGTAGTCGAGCCTGGTCAGGCACAGGTTGCCCTGTTCCCTGCCGCCCGGCGCGACCTGAAGGACGTACAGCCGCTTGTTCACCTCGTCGAAGGCGAAGGACTGCAGAACCGTCCCCTCCTGGAGCGTGGCCTTCTTCCACAGCCGGCGGACGGCCGGTGTGGCGAGGTCTATGTGCCCCTCGGCGGTGGTGGTGCCGGCCGGTGTCTCCCCCATGAGGCCCTGTCCTCCCATGTCCTGTGGGCGCCCGGACGGCGTCCACAGGACCTGAGAGTCCCAACCGGCCTTCTACGGTTGCAAGTTCAGCGCGCCGAAGCGCGCTGATCCACAGCTGACCTACAGGTTGCCCCGCTTCTCCTGCTCCCGCTCGATCGCCTCGAACAGCGCCTTGAAGTTGCCCTTGCCGAAGCCCATCGAGCCGTGCCGTTCGATGATCTCGAAGAAGACGGTGGGACGGTCCTGGACCGGCTTGGTGAAGATCTGGAGCAGGTAGCCGTCCTCGTCGCGGTCGGCGAGGATCTTCAGCCCGCGGAGCGTTTCGACGGGGACCCGGGTGTCGCCGACCCACTCCCCCAGGGTGTCGTAGTACGAGTCGGGCGTGTCCAGGAACTTCACCCCGGCCGCGCGCATGGTGCGTACGGTCTCGACGATGTCGTTCGTGTTCAGCGCGATGTGCTGGACGCCCGCGCCGCCGTAGAACTCCAGGTACTCGTCGATCTGGGACTTCTTCTTGGCGATGGCGGGCTCGTTGATCGGGAACTTGACCTTCAGGGTCCCGTCGGCGACGACCTTCGACATCAGCGCGCTGTACTCGGTCGCGATGTCGTCGCCCACGAACTCCTTCATGTTCGTGAAGCCCATGACCTTGTTGTAGAAGGCGACCCATTCGTTCATGCGGCCGAGCTCGACGTTGCCGACGCAGTGGTCGATGGCCTGGAAGGTGCGGTGGGCGGGCGGCTCGACGATCGGCTGGGCGGGCACGAAGCCGGGGAGGTAGGGGCCGTCGTAGCCGGTCCGCTCGACCAGGGTGTGGCGGGTCCTGCCGTACGTGGCGATCGCCGCGAGGACGACCGTGCCGTGCTCGTCCTTCAGCTCGTACGGCTCGGCGAGCGAGCGGGCGCCGTGCTCGACGGCGTACGCGTACGCGGCGCGCGCGTCCGGGACCTCGATGGCGAGGTCGACGACGCCGTCGCCGTGCTCGGCCACGTGCTCGGCAAGGAAGTGGCCCCAGGCGGTGGCGGCCTTGATGACGGAGGTGAAGACGAAGCGCGCCGAGCCGTTCTCGAGGACGTACGACGCGGTCTCGCGGCTGCCGTTCTCCGGTCCGGAGTAGGCGACCAGCCGCATGCCGAAGGCGGTGGAGTAGTAGTGCGCGGCCTGCTTGGCGTTGCCGACGGCGAAGACGACCGCGTCCATTCCCTTGACCGGGAAGGGGTCTGCCTGCCGGGCGGTGTCGGGAGTGTGGTGGGTGGTCTGAGTCATGGCGGCAGGCTCCCTCCGTTCCGCAAGGTGCGCAATAGTTTGGAAATCAGCTGGGCAATGTGCTCAGCGTGAGGCCCGTCCCTCCGGGCTTTCTGTACAGGATGACCATCTCGGAGACCCGTATGGCGATCGATCATTTGGATGCCCGGCTCATCGTGCTGCTCGCCGAGGAGCCGCGCATCGGCGTGCTGGAGATGTCCCGGCGGCTCGGGGTGGCGCGCGGCACCGTGCAGGCGCGGCTCGACCGGCTTCAGTCGAACGGAGTCATCCGGGGATTCGGGCCGCAAGTGGACCCGGCCGCGCTCGGGTACCCCGTCACGGCGTTCGCGACCCTCCAGATCCGGCAGGGGCAAGGTGCGGACGTACGGGCGCACTTGGCGACCGTCCCGGAGGTCCTGGAGCTGCACACGACGACCGGCAGCGGGGACATGCTGTGCCGTCTGGTGGCCCGCTCGAACGCCGATCTTCAACGTGTGATCGACCGGGTTGTCGGTTTTGATGGCATCGTCCGGGCCTCCACGGCGATCGTCATGGAGAACCCCGTTCCGCTGCGGATCATCCCGCTGGTGGAGCAGGCGTCGGGAGATTCCTGACGCTCGGGTGATCCCGGGCCGTCGAGGGTGAGGTCCGGTGCTGTGTCTTCCCGAGGGACAACCCCCGGACCTCCGGCCGAAAGGCAGGTCGTCCGGAGCGGCTTTGCGAGGTGAATTTCAGTGAACTTCTGGGAGTTCCTGAGCAGCCGCCATCAGCAGCTGCTCACGGACGCGTACCAACACGCCAGCGTGGTCTTCCAGTGCATGGTCGTCGCGACGGCCATCGGCGTAGTGATCGGCGTCGCCACCTACCACAGCGAGTGGGCGGGGAACCTCGCCACGACCACCACGTCCACCCTGCTGACCATCCCGTCGCTCGCCATGATCGGTCTGCTCATCCCGATCGTGGGCCTGGGTGTCCCGCCGACCGTCATCGCGCTGACCCTGTACGGGCTGCTGCCGATCGTGCGCAACGCGATCGTGGGCCTGCGCGGGGTCGATCCCTCGCTCGTGGACGCGGCGACGGGCATCGGGATGTCGCGGCTCGCCCGTCTCGTGAGGGTCGAGCTGCCGCTCGCCTGGCCGCCGATCCTCACCGGCATCCGGATCTCCACACAGATGCTGATGGGCATCGCGGCGATCGCGGCGTACGCCTCCGGACCCGGCCTCGGTAACGAGATCTTCCGCGGCATCGGCTCCCTGGGCAGCAGGAACGCGCTCAACCAGGTGCTCGCGGGCACGCTCGGGATCATCATCCTGGCGCTGCTGTTCGACGCCGCGTACGTCCTCATCGGACGGCTGACCATCCCGAGGGGGATCCGTGCCTGAGTCCGCGTCCACCACTGGCGCCACGATCGAGCTGGAGAACCTCACCAAGCGGTATCCGGGCAGCCGCGATCCCGCCGTGGACAGCGTCAACATGGAGATCGGCGCGGGCGAACTGGTCATCTTCGTGGGCCCGTCCGGGTGCGGGAAGTCCACCACCCTGAAGATGATCAACCGGCTCATCGAGCCGACGAGCGGCCGCATCCGCATCAACGGCGAGGACGTCACCGACATGGACCCGGTGAAGCTGCGCCGCAAGATCGGCTACGCGATCCAGTCCTCCGGGCTCTTCCCGCACATGACGGTCGCCCAGAACATCGCACTGGTACCGAAGATGGTCGGCTGGCCGACGTCGAGGATCAAGTCGCGGGTCGAGGAGATGCTTGACCTGGTCGGGCTCGATCCCGCCGAGTTCCACGGACGCTATCCGCGCCAGCTCTCCGGCGGTCAGCAGCAACGCGTGGGCGTGGCACGGGCGCTCGCCGCGGACCCGCCCGTGCTGCTGATGGACGAACCCTTCGGGGCGGTGGACCCCATCACGCGCGACCACCTCCAGGACGAGCTGATCCGGCTCCAGCGCGAGCTGCACAAGACGATCGTCTTCGTGACGCACGACTTCGACGAGGCCATCAAGCTGGGCGACCGGATCGCGGTCCTGCGCGAGCGCTCGCACATCGCGCAGTTCGACACCCCGGAGGCGATCCTCACCAACCCGGCCGACGACTTCGTGTCCGGGTTCGTCGGCGCGGGGGCGGCGCTGAAGCGGCTCAATCTCACCCGCGTACGGGATGTGGAGGTCACCGACTATCCGACGGTGACCGTCGACGACCCGCTCCAGGAGATCTTCAACAAGCTCCGCTCCAGCGGTACGAACGAGATCCTGCTGCTCGACAAGCGGGGCCGCCCCTACAAGTGGCTGCGGCGCGGCGACCTGATGCGCGCCAAGGGCTCACTGGCGCGGGCGGGCACGCTGGTGCACGACACGGTGACCCGGGACGCCACGCTGCGGGACGCCCTGGAGGCCGTGCTCACGGACAACACGGGCCGGGTGGCGGTCACCGGGCGGCGCGGCGAGTACATCGGCGTCGTCGACATGGAGACGCTGATGAACTCCGTGCACGAGCTGCTGGAGGCCGACCGGCTCGATGCGATGGAGCACCAGCACGAGCTGGAGGAGGCGCGCGCCCAGCAGACCCACGTCGAGCAGGAGGGTGTCGACGGCGGGGAGGTGAAGGCGTGAACGGTCCCAAGGCACCGCTCGACGCGGACAGTTCGCGCCCCGAGGGCGAGCACGACGTCAAGGGGCTCGCGTTCCGCGACGAGGGCGAGGCCGAGCAGGAGGCCCCGCCGCCGGTCGTCACGCTCAAGCCCCGGATCACCTGGCAGAAGCTGACCATCCTGCCGGTGGTCATCGCGGCCCTGCTGCTCGCCACCTGGATCTGGTTCCAGCAGGCGCACCTCGACACGATCTCCGAGAACGCCCTGTCCAACGGCCAGGTGTCGAAAGCCCTGTGGCAGCAGATCCAACTCACCGTGATCTCCACGTTCTTCGTGCTGATCATCGCGATCCCGCTGGGCATCCTGCTCACCCGCAAGGCGTTCCGGAAGGCCACCCCGATCGCGATGACCTTCGCCAACATGGGGCAGGCCACCCCGGCGATCGGCCTGCTGGCGCTGCTGGTCATCTGGCTCGGCACCGGCCAGAAAGCGGCCCTGATCGGCATCACCATCTACGCCATCCTGCCGGTCCTCTCCAACACGATCGCCGGGCTGAAGGCCAACGACCCGACGCTCCTGGAGGCCGCGCGCGGCATCGGCATGTCGTCGCTCGGCGTCCTGTCCCGGATCGAACTCCCGCTGGCCGTACCGCTGATCCTCGCCGGGGTGCGGACGGCCCTCGTCCTGAACGTGGGCACGGCGACCCTCGCCACCTTCGGCGGCGGAGGCGGTCTCGGCGTCCTCATCACCACCGGAATCACCACCCAGCGCATGCCGGTGCTGGTGCTCGGCGCGATCCTCACGATCGCGCTCGCGCTGCTCGTCGACTGGCTGGCCTCGCTGGCGGAACTGCTGCTCAGGCCGCGCGGGCTGGAGGCGGGCTCATGAGGCGCTTCGTGACATGCGTGGTCGCCGGTGGGCTGCTGCTGGCCCCCGGCTGCGGGCTGACCAGCGGCTCCCCCATGGTCGACAACGTCAAGCCCGGCTCGATCGGGCAGGGCGAACCGCTCAAGGGCGCCCACCTGACCGTCACCTCCAAGGAGTTCACCGAGCAACTGATCCTCGGCGCGATCATGGGCATCGCCTTCCAGGCGGCCGGCGCGGACGTCCTCGACCGCACCGGCATCCAGGGGTCGATCGGCGCCCGCGAGGCCGTGAGGAGCGGCGACGCGGACGGCATGTACGAGTACACGGGCACCGCCTGGATCACCTACCTCGGCAACAGCACGCCCATCGCCGACCCGCTGAAGCAGTGGGAGGCGGTGCGGGACTCCGACCTGAAGAACGGCGTGACCTGGCTGCCGCCCTCAACTTTGAACAACACCTACGCGCTCGCCATGAACCAGGCCAACTTCAAGAAGTACGGCACGAAGACGCTGTCGGACGTGGCCGCGCTGTCCAAGTCGAACCCGGGCGCGGTCACGCTCTGCGTGGAGAGCGAGTTCGCCAACCGGGCCGACGGGCTGCCCGGCATGGAGAAGGCGTACGGGATGGACGTGCCCGCGAAGAACATCACGCAGATGGACACCGGGATCATCTACACCCAGGTGGCGAAGGGGAGTTGCACGTACGGAGAGGTGTTCACCACCGACGGGCGCATCAAGTCGATGAACCTCGTGGTGATGCAGGACGACAAGAAGTTCTTCCCCAACTACAACGCCGCTCCCGCGATCAACTCCAAGGCCCTGAAGAAGTATCCGGCGATCGCGGAGGTCCTCGACCCGGTCACCAAGAAGCTGAACAACGCGGTGGCGCAGGAGTTGAACGCGAAGGTGGACGTGGACGGGGAGGATCCGCATCAGGTGGCGTTGGACTGGATGAAGCAGGAGGGGTTCGTCAAGGAGGGTTGAGGGCCCCCCGCGGCGAGGCGGAGGGGACCAGCCGGCTCCCAAAGAAGACGTTGCAAAGAAGTCCTTGCAAGGATTTCTTTGCAACGCTACCTTTGTACTCATGACGGAGCACGAAGAACGGAACCAACGGCGGCTGGACGCCCGCTCGCTGCGCGGCCTCGCGCACCCGCTGCGGATGCAGTTGCTGGACGCGCTGCGGCACCACGGCCCGGCCACCGCCTCCCAACTGGCGGCGCGGCTCGGCGAGTCCAGCGGCGCGACCAGCTACCACCTGCGCCAGCTCGCCGCCCACGGCTTCGTCGAGGACGCCCCGGAGCACGGCAAGGGGCGGGAGCGCTGGTGGCAGGCGGTGGACCAGGCGCTGGTCTTCGACAGCGCCGAGTTCAAGGACGCCGGCCCGGAGGTGCGGGGACTGGCCGAAGTGTTCCTGCACGAGGTCGCCGGCACCCACGCCCGCGAGCTGTCCACCTGGCTCGGCACCCGGGGCGACTGGGCCGAGGCATGGTCCCGCTCTTCCGACATGAGCGACGCGACGCTACGGCTGACGCCGGAGCTGGCCGGCGAGCTCATCCACAAGATGCACGAGCTGATCGACGGCTACCGGGACCTCGTCCCCGACAAGGACACTCCCGAGGCCGAGCAGGTACGCATCCACACGCACCTCTTCCCCATCAACAAGGATTGAGAGGCTCCACCATGTACAACGAGACCCTGCTGGCCCAGCACCACACCGCCGACCTCCGCGCCCAGGCCGACGCCCACCGCCTCGCCACCGAGGCCAAGCCCCCGCGCGAACTCCGCACCCGCCTCGGCTGGACCCTCGTAGAGGTGGGCCTGCGTCTCGCCGCCGCGCCCAGGATGGCGGTCGCCCACTAACAGCTCGGAACCGAGCCCTTCCCCTTCTCCAGGGCCACCAGGGAGTCCACCGCACCCTTCAGAGTGGTCACCGGAACCAGCCGCAGCCCCTTCGGCAGCTCCGACTTCGCGTCCGAGCACTCCGCCTTCGGGACCAGGAAGACCGTCGCGCCGTCGCGCCGGGCGGCCTGGGTCTTGAGGGCGACGCCCCCCACCGCGCCGACCGTGCCGTCGGCGTCGATCGTCCCCGTACCCGCGACGGTGCGGCCGCCCGTGAGGTCGCCGCCACTGCCGTCGCCGTCCAGCTTGTCGATGATGCCGAGCGTGAAGAGCAGACCGGCACTGGGCCCGCCGACGTCGGCAAGCTTGAGCGTGACCTTGACGTCGTTCTTCTCGTGAAGGTACGAGAGCGCCGCCTCGGTGGCCGTGTCCTGGGACTTCTTCATCTCGTCCGCGTTGTGCTGCTCGATCTCCTTGACGCTGTCACCACTGGGGTAGACCGAGTCGCGCGGCATCACCGCACGGTCGGTGCGGAACCAGCTGTCGAGCACGTCGCCGAGGCCGACGTGCGCGTCGGGGCCCGTCGCCTCGATCGTCGTCATCCGCAGCTGTCCCTTGGTGTCCCGCGTGGGCGCCCCGGCGATGGTGATCACCGGGTCGCCCTTGTTCTCGCCGAGGACGTTCGCCGTCATGCCGGGCTGCGTCAAGGAGAAGGGCAGCGGCGCGAACACCGCCGTGGCGAGCAGAGCCACGACGGGGAGGGCGCAGACGGCGACGGCCTTGGGGCGCGTGAGGCGAGAGAGCACGGGATCAATCTAACGCGAGGGCGCGTTTCGGCCGGGGGCCGGTCAGCGCACGCTCCCTCCGTACACGTCTCGCCTCGCCGTCGTGAAGCGCCGCAGGGCATCCGGCAACGGCTCGACACCGATGCCCGGCGTGCGCGGCACCGGCAGATGGCCGTCCGCCAGGACGAAGGGCTCGGTGATGTCCTCCGCGAAGTAACGGCTCGAGGCGGAGGTGTCGCCGGGGAGGGTGCAGCCGGGGAGGGCGGCGAGGGCGAGGTTGGGGGCGCGGCCGATGCCCGTCTCCAGCATGCCGCCGCACCACACCGGCACCCCGTGCGCGTGCGCGACGTCATGGATGCGGCGGGCCTCCAGATAGCCGCCGACCCGGGCGGGCTTCACATTGACGACCCGGCACGCGTCCATCGCGATCGCGGACGCGGTGTCGCGGGCGCTGTGCAGCGACTCGTCGAGACAGACGGGGGTGGCGATGCGCTTCTGGAGCTGGGCGTGCGCGTGGAGGTTGTTCTCCTCCAGCGGCTCCTCGATGAGCAGCAGCCCGAACGCGTCGAGTTTCCGCAAGTGTTCGGCGTCCGCCAGCGAGTACGCCGTATTGGCGTCGACCTGGAGCGGCAGCGCGTCCCCGAAGCGCTCGCGCACGGCCCGTACGGGTTCCAGGTCCCAGCCGGGTTCGATCTTCAGCTTGATGCGGACGTAGCCCTCGGCGAGGTAGCGCTCGACGTCGTCAAGGAGCGCCGGGACGGAGTCCTTGATGCCGACGGAGACTCCGGCGGGTACGCGGTCGTGGACGGCACCGAGGTAGGTCGCGAGCGGCATGCCGTGGGCGCGCAGCTCGGCGTCGAGCACGGCCGTCTCCAGTGCCGCCTTGGCCAGCTCATGCCCCTTGATCTTGGCCATCGCGGGGGCGAGCGCGGCGGCGGTGAGGTCGGGAAGGGCGGCCACGCGCGGCAGCAGAAAGTCACGGAGCACGATCTCGGCACCGGCCACGAACTCCGAGCAGTACAGCGGCTCGGGGTCGGCGGCGAACTCCGACCAGCCCTCGGCCACGTCCGTGACGACGTGGAGGAGGAAGGTGTCCTTCGTCGTCATGGTCCCGAAGGACGTACGGAAGGGGGTGACGAGAGGGAGGGCGATGTGGACGACTTCGACGCGTTCGAGCTTCATGCGGGGGTGTTCTCCTCTGTGGCGCGGGTCAGCCCCGTGGCTCCGGTCAGTCCTGTGGCGCCGGTCAGTCCCGTGGCGCGGGTCAGGGTGTACCAGCCGTCCCGGGACATCGCCGTGGCGGTGAACCCTTCGGCGAAGGCCTCCGTGAAGACTTCCCGGACTGCGTGCCGCCAGCGCAGCGCGAGCAGCGGATCGGCGGCGCGCAGCTTGACGATGTCGTCCGGGACGCGGCACCAGACGCGGCGTTCGTCGAGGTCGCGGCGGGCGAGGGGGGCGCCGTCGGGAGCCCTGTGGGTGGCGGGCGCGCCGTCGCGGTCCTCCTCCGGTACGGCGGTCCGGGGCGCGGCGAGATCCCAGGTCACCGTCAGCCGGTCGCTCTCGTCGCCGTCGTTCACGCCGTCGGCCATGGGCCCGTAGAAGTCGACGAGGTACTCCGTGCCGGTGGCGCCCAGCTTGACCAGGTTGAAGCGGGCGTTGCGGCCGACCAGCGGGTCGAAGGTCCAGCGCATGGTGCGGGCGCCGCGCTCCAGGGCCCAGGCGCGCTGGGCCTCCTTCACGGCGTGTCCGACCCCGCGGTCGGAGGCGGCGGCCGCGGCCACGAAGGAGTACACGTCCGCCCCGGCGGGCGGCCCGAAGACGGCCACGGAGGCTCCGGCCAGCCGGGTCCCGTCGTAGGCGGCGTGCACCGCGCCGCCCGCGTGGACCAGGCTGTGCAGCACCTCGGCCGGGTACGGCGGGGTGCTGCGCGGGGTCTGCCAGACGTCGCTGAAGAAGTCGGTCACGGCGGCGATGCCGGTGACGTCGTGGACGGTACGGAGGGTGACGCCGGCCGCGCGGGCGGCGTCCGCCGCGAGATCACGTACGCCGGTGGCTCCTGCCCTGCCTGTCATGCCTGTCATGGGTCGAGTCTCGAAGCTCGTGGCGGCGCTCACGTTGTGCATCAGGACAACACACGCGTACGTTCCTGATGAGATCGGCCAACCCGATCACCCACCACCCGAGGAGAAACCGTGGACGCCTGCACTCTCGGCGACCTGCTGGACGTCATCGGCGGCCCCTCCGTACGCCTGCACACCGCGCCCGCCGGGCTCACCGTGCCCGTCACGGAGGCGCTGCTGTACGACGCCCACGCGCCGCTTCCCCGTGCGCCCGGCGCGCTGCTGCTCGCGGTCGGCGTGCGGGCGTCCGCGGCGGGGCCGCTGGCGCGGGCCGCGGCGGAGGCGGGGATGAGCGGGCTCGTCGTCCGCGGCCCCGACGGACCGCTCGCGGAGGCGGAGTCCGCGGGCGTGGCCCTGCTGTCCGTGGACGAGGACGCCGCCTGGCACCACGTACACCTGCTGCTCGCCTCGGCGATCGGCGCCCGCCCCTCGGCCCCCGGAAGCGGGCTCGGGGACCTCTTCGCCCTGGCCGACGCCGTCGCCGCGGCCGTCGGCGGCGCCACCGCCATCGAGGACCCGCGCCAGCGGATCCTGGCGTACTCCACCGTGCCGGGCCAGCCCGTCGACGAGGACCGCAGACAGGGCATCCTCGGCCTCCAGGTACCGACGAGCCCGGAGAACTCGGAGCAGTACCGGGTGCTGTTCGCGGCGGAGCGGCCGGTGCGGTTGCCGGCTCTGGGGGGCGGTCCGGGCGCTGGCCCGGGCGGCGGCGCCACGAGCGGGGCCCACCCCGGCCACCCCGCCCACCGCGCCAACCTCCCCCGTCTCGCCATCGCCGTTCGCGCCGGAGGTGAGACCCTCGGGTCGCTCTGGGTGGTGGACGACGGGAATCTCGCGCCGGATGCGGAGGAGGCGCTGGCGCAGGGGGCGTCCACGGCGGCGCTGCTGCTGTTGCGGGCGCGGGCCGCGCAGGAGCTGGCCCGGCACCAGAACGGGGACCTGTTGCGCCGGCTGCTCGACGGCACCGCCGACCCGGCCGGCGCGGCCCACCGCCTGGGCATGGGCCTCGGCCCGGACGGCGGCCCGGCGCCGGTGCGCGTGGCCGCCTTCGTGCTCGACTCGGCGGTCTCGGCGGCGGACGTCGAGCAGACCGCGCTACGACTCCTGGACCTCGTACGTCTGCAGTGCGAGGCGCGCTACGGGCGGCACGCCTGCGTCCTCGTCGACGGTGTGGTGTACGCGCTGCTGCCCGCGCTCGGCGAGCGCGGCGGGGCCCGTGAGCCGCAGGGACGCGCCGGTGTCGAGAGGGCATGGGGGTCCCCCCGCGCGAGCGAAGCCGAGCGTGGGGGAGCGCGGAGGCCCGAAGGGCTGAGCACGGTCGGTCGCTCGACACCGGCTGGAGCGCCCCGGAGGCGAACAAAAAAACACAGCCACAAGCAGCTCGCGGAGGACATCGTGGGGCGGGCCGGGCAGGCGCTGCGGGTGCCCGTACGGGCGGGGTTGGGCGATGTCGTGCCCGGACTCGCCGAGGTGACCGCGTCGCGCGACGACGCGGACCTGGTGCTGCGCGTCCTCGGGCCGCAGCTGCCGGTGGCGTCCGTGGCGGAGGTACGGCCCCGGGTCACCCTCCTCCGGCTGACCGAAGTACTCGGCGAGCGGCGGGAGTTGAGCGCCGGAGCATGGCGGGAAGTCCTCGCGTACGACACCGAGCACGGCACCGACTACGGCCGCACCCTCGTCTCCTGGCTGGACGCGGGCTGCGACATGGCGGGCGCGGCACGGCTGCTCGCCGTGCACCCCAACACCTGCCGCTACCGCCTCAAGCAGGCACAGCAGCAGCTTGGGATCGACCTCGACGATCCCGACGAACGGCTGGTGCTGTGGCTGCAGTTGAGGACGCTGGCGGGGCTCACGGCGTCAGCAGCCAGCTCCTGAGCCGCTCCTCGCACTCGCGCAGCTGCGCCACCGGCACGTACTCCCCCGCCGTGTGCGCCAACACCGGGTCTCCGGGGCCGTAGTTGAGCGCCGGTACGCCGAGCGCGGCGAACCGTGCGACATCGGTCCAGCCGAGCTTCGGGCGGGGTTCCGCGCCCAGCACGCCGACGAGCGAGGCGACGGCCTCCTGGGCGAGCCCGGGCTGGGCGCCGGGGACGACCTCGGTGACCTCGACCTCGTACTCCGGAAAGAGGTCCCGCACGTACGCCTCCGCTTCCTCTGCCGAACGGCTCGGCGCGAAGCGAGAGTTGACGGTGATCACGCACGTGTCGGGTACGACGTTGCCCGCGACCCCGGACCGCACGGCGACGGCGTTCAGTCCTTCCCGGTACTCGAGCCCGTCGATCACCACCCGCTCGGGCGTGTGCTCGGCGAGGCGCTGGAGGACCGCCCCGGCCCGGTGCGCAGCGTTCACGCCCCGCCACGCCCGCGCGGTGTGCGCCCGCTCCCCGCGCACCGTGATGTCCGCCATCAGCACGCCCTGGCAGCCCGCCTCGACGCCCGCGTCGGACGGCTCCATGAGGATCGCGAGGTCGGCCTTCAGCAGGTCCGGGCGTACGGCGGCGATCGTGCCGAGCCCGTTGCGGTCGCCCTCGACCTCCTCGCACTCGTAGAAGACGTACGTGATGTCGCGCGTCGGAGCGGGGACGGTGGCCGCGAGGCGCAGGGCCACGGCGACCCCGCCCTTCATGTCGCAGGCGCCGAGGCCGTGCAGGAGGTCGCCGTCCAGCCGCGCCGGCAGGTTCCCGGCGGCCGGAACCGTGTCCAAGTGGCCCGCGATCACCACCCGTTCGGGGCGGCCGAGGTCCGTGCGCGCGACCACCGAGTGGCCGATACGGTCGACGGTGAGGTGCGGGAGGGAGCCGAGCGCCGCCTCGACGGCGTCCGCGAGCCGGGCCTCCTCGCCGCTCTCGGAGGGGATGTCGACGACGGCGCGGGTGAGGGCGACGATGTCGGTGGCGAGGTCGAGAGCCGCGTCACGGTCGGGGGAGGTCATGCGGTTTCCTGGATGTCGGGCTGGTGTTCGGGCTGGAGTCCGGGCTGCTGGTTGAGCCTGGAGTGCTTGATCCCGTACAGCCAGTAGATCACCAGGCCGACCGCCATCCAGCCGCCGAACGCGACCCAGGTGTCCGTCCCCAGGCTGAACAGCATGTACACGCAGAAGCCCACACCCAGCAGCGGCGTCACCGGCGAGAAGGGCACCCGGAAGGAGCGGGACGCCCCGGGGCTGCGGCGGCGCAGCAGGACCACGGCCAGGTTGACCAGCATGAAGGCGAAGAGCGTGCCGATGCTGGTGGCGTCGGCGAGGCTGCCCAGCGGGACGAGCGCGGCGAGCACGGCGATGAAGCCGGAGACGATGACGGTGTTGGCGCGCGGCACCCCGGTGGTGGGGTGCACCTTGGAGAACAGCGGCGGCACCAGCCCGTCCCGGGACATCGCGAAGAGGATGCGGATCTGTCCGTACTGCACGGTGAGCACGACGCTCGTCGTGGCGACGACCGCGCCGATGGAGAGCAGGATCGGCCAGAGACTGCCCCCGCCCACCGCCTGCACGAGCACCTCGCTGAGCGTGGCCTCCGTGCCCGCGAACTTCTGCCACGGCATGGCACCGAGCGCGGCGACCGCGACGACGACGTACAGCGCGGTGACCAGGACGAGGGAGAGGATGATCGCGCGCGGCAGGTCGCGCTGCGGATTCTTGGCTTCCTCCCCCGCCGTCGAGGCGGCGTCGAAGCCGATGTAGGAGAAGAAGAGCGAGGCGGCGCCCGCACTCATCCCGGCGGTGCCGAGCGGGAAGAGCGGGGTGAAGTTCCCGGCACGGAAGGCGGTGAAGGCGACCGCGCAGAACATCACGAGGGCGGCGATCTTCACGGCGACCATGATGGTGTTCGCGACGGCGCTCTCCTTCGCACCCCGCAGCAGTACGACCATCGAGAGGACGACGATGGCGGCGGCGGGGATGTTGAGGACACCGCCGGCACCGGGCGGCGCGCTGAAGGAGTCGGGCAGGGTGACCCCGACGGTCAGGTCCAGCAGCTCATTGACGTACTGCCCCCAGCCCACGGCCACGGCGGCGACGGACACCCCGTACTCCAGGATCAGACACCAGCCGCAGACCCAGGCGACCAGCTCGCCGAGGGTCGCGTACGCGTAGCTGTACGAGGAGCCCGAGCCCGGGATCATGCCCGCCAGCTCGGCGTACGACAGCGCGGAGAAGAGCGCGGTCACCCCGGCGAGCACGAACGACACGATGATCGCGGGCCCCGCCTCGGGAACGGCCTCCCCGAGCACCACGAAGATGCCGGTACCGAGCGTCGCCCCCACGCTGAGCAGCGTGAGCTGCCCGACCCCCATGGTCCGCTTGAGCGGACTCCCGGCGGCCTCGGCCACCAGCGAGCCCACCCCTTGCCGTCGGGTGAGCCGCGCCGCCCGCCCGCCCGCACGACCACCATCCGGCCGCGTACGGACCGCCTCTGTCTCCGTGTCCACGCCGTGCTCCCTCCGCCATTCCGCCATCAGTGCCCTGATGATGCGGAGGACGGGGCAACAGGCGGTGGGAACATCGGCCAGAGATGGACGGGGGGATTTGGCGGGTCGGCCAAAGCCGGGGGGTGAGTGGAAACATGGGCCGCAGCCGCCTTGGCTGTGGGCCACCGTGCCGCCGGGGCGACGCCCGTCCCAAAGAGAGCGGCACCCTGCAAGCGCAGGTGAGCGCACCCGCCCCGAGCTCAGCGCCGACGCCGACGCCGGGCAACCTCCCGAAGGCACCTCAGCGCAACGCGTCAGCAACCTCGCGGGCGGCGTCCATGACCCGCGGCCCCACCCGCTCCGGCACGGAGTCCGCGAGCATGACCACACCCACGCTGCCCTCGACACCCGTCACACCGATGAGAGGAGCCGCGGCCCCACTGGCCCCCGCCTCCAACTCCCCATGCGTGAGCGTGTACCCGGGCTCACCCACCGGCGCCTGCCGGGCGGCAAGAATCGCGCGCCCCGCGGCCCCCCGGTCCAGCGGATGCCGGAACCCGGCGCGATAGGCGACGTGGTAATCCGTCCACGTCGGCTCGACGACGGCCACGGCAAGCGCCTCGGTCCCGTCGACAAGCGTGAGATGAGCAGTCGCCCCGATGTCCTCCGCGAGCGCACGCAACGCCGGCAGCGCGGCCTCCCGTACCAGCGGATGCACCTGGCGGCCGAGCCGCAGCACGCCGAGCCCGACCCGGGCGCGGCCACCCAGATCACGGCGTACGAGTGCGTGCTGCTCCAACGTGGCGAGCAACCGGTACACAACGGTCCGGTTGACTCCCAGTTTGTTCGAGAGCTCGGTGACGGTCAGCCCGTGATCGGTGTCGGCGAGCAGCTTGAGGACGCGCAGTCCTCGATCGAGCGTCTGAGAGGTCTCCGCGGTCACGACGCCCACTCCTTAGTGGTGAGGTCGACGGCCCCCTCGCGGCGGTTGCGTCACCGAGTCCCGTCGGCGACGCGCTTCAGAGGCCGCCGATCGGCTGGCGGCCCGGGTTCTCCCGGGCTCAGTCGCTTCACGGCTGCGCTCCGCGGCGGCGCTGCCACGGGGCGTGTGCGTAGCGGGACAGTAGCGAGCCGGTTCGCTCAGCGGAAGCCTCCGTCCAGAATCCGGGCAGTGCCTGGTCCGGACCGACTTCGTTTGCCCCCATACGTACGGCGCACGACACTCGGCGTGCACCACCCCTGCACACAGCGCACACGCCGCGAGCCGTGGCTGTACCGAGAGGTACAGC
The DNA here is from genome assembly GCF_055569295.1 of Streptomyces sp. NPDC029292. Lineage (NCBI taxonomy): Bacteria > Bacillati > Actinomycetota > Actinomycetes > Kitasatosporales > Streptomycetaceae > Streptomyces > Streptomyces sp. NPDC029292. Next base: position 33,394 of record NZ_JBVHXR010000012.1, on the reverse strand, counting down.
GCCCGCACTCCTCGGTACAACCCCCTGTACCGAGAGGTACACCGCCCCCTCTCGACACACTCGCGTCAGATACAGCCCCGCACAGGCACAGGCACAGGCACAGCGTCACCGCATCCGGGTGGCCCACTCCTGCACCTTGGCGATCCGCTGCCGCAACTGCCCCGCCGTGGCCTCCGCGCTCGGCGGTCCGCCACACACGCGCCGCAGCTCGGTGTGGATCACACCGTGCGGCTTGCCGCTCTGATGGACGTACGCGCCCACCATGGTGTTGAGCTGTTTCCTGAGCTCCAGCATCTCCTTGTGGGAGACCACCGGGCGCCGCTCGGCGGGCAGTTCGAGAAGATCCGCTTCCTCATCCGGCTTCTTGCGGCTGTGCGCGATCTGCCGGGCCTGCCGCTTCTGGAGCAGGAGCTGGACCTGGTCGGGCTCCAACAGCCCCGGAATTCCCAGGTAGTCCTGCTCCTCCTCGCTCCCCGGGTGGGCCTGCATCCCGAACTCGGCGCCGTCGTACAGCACCCGGTCGAAGACGGCCTCGGACTCCAGGGCCTCGAAGGAGAACTGCTCCTGCTCCCCGGTGTCCTCGTCCTGCTCCCGGTTCGCCTCGTCCATCTCCTGCTCGGACTCGGCGTACGGGTCCTCCTCGCCCTCCTTCTTGGGCTTGTCGAGGACGTGGTCGCGCTCGACCTCCATCTCGTTGGCGAAGCCGAGGAGGTCGGGGACGGTCGGGAGGAAGACGGACGCGGTCTCGCCGCGCCGCCGGGAGCGTACGAAGCGTCCGACGGCCTGGGCGAAGAAGAGAGGGGTGGAGATGGTGGTGGCGTACACGCCGACGGCGAGCCGCGGCACGTCGACGCCCTCGGACACCATCCGCACCGCGACCATCCACCGGTGGTCGCTGTGGCTGAACTCGTCGATGCGGTTCGAGGCGCCGGTGTCGTCGGACAGGACGAGGGTCGCCTTCGTGCCGGTGATCTCGCGGATCAGCTTGGCGTAGGCGCGGGCCGAGTCCTGGTCGGACGCGATGACCAGGGCACCCGCGTCGGGAATGCCCTTCCTGACCTCGGTCAGCCGCTGGTCGGCGGCGCGCAGCACACTCGGCATCCACTCGCCGCGCGGGTCGAGCGCGGTGCGCCAGGCCTGCGAGATGGCGTCCTTGGTCATGGGCTCACCGAGCCGCGCGGCGATTTCGTCGCCCGCCTTGGTACGCCACCGCATGTTGCCGCTGTAGCTCAAGAAAATGACAGGCCGCACGACCCCGTCGCCGAGGGCGGACCCGTATCCGTACGTGTAATCGGCGGAGGACCGCCGAATCCCGTCATTCCCTTCTTCATACGTCACGAAGGGAATGGGGTTGGTGTCGGACCGGAAGGGCGTACCGGTGAGCGCGAGCCGACGAGTGGCGGGCTCGAAGGCTTCGAGGCAGGCCTCACCCCACGACTTGCTGTCACCGGCGTGGTGGATCTCATCAAGAATGACGAGGGTCTTGCGCTGCTCGACGCGATTGCGGTGCAGCATGGGCCGCACACCGACACCGGCGTACGTCACGGCGACGCCCTGGTACTCCTTGCTGAGCGGTCCCGCGCTGTACTCGGGATCCAGCTTGATCCCAATCCGCGCGGCCGCCTCCGCCCACTGCTTCTTCAGATGCTCGGTGGGCGCGACCACGGTCACCTGCTGCACGACATGGTGGTGCAGCAGCCAGGACGCGAGCGTCAGCGCGAACGTCGTCTTGCCGGCGCCGGGCGTGGCGACGGCCAGGAAGTCGCGCGGCTGTTCCTGGATGTACTTCTCCATCGCCCCCTGCTGCCAGGCACGCAGTTTGCCCGCGGTGCCCCAGGGGGCGCGGCCGGGGAAGGCGGGTGAGAGGTGATGCGAGGAGGAGTTTGTGGCGGCGGTGGTAGTCACGGTCTCCGTGTATGGGGTCGAGCGGCTCGGCTACGTATGACAACCGGGCCACCCTACCGGCGACCCGGATGTGTCAACGCGCGGACGACACCGGGTCACCCGTGGATGGGACTGAGGTCACATCGCCTCGTGCAGGGCCCTCAACCGCAGGGCGACCAGCCCCACGTCCTCCAGGCTGCCCGCTGCCACCTCAATGACGAGCTTGTACGCCCCGTCCTGGTCGACGTCGAGCATCTCAGTGCCGTTGAAGTCGAGGAAGACGACCGTGCACATCCACGCCATACGCTTATTTCCGTCCACCAGAGGATGGTTCACGGCAAGCGAATGAAGCAGTGCGGCAGCCTTCTCGAAGAGGTCCGTGTACGCCTCGACGCCGAACATCTGCGACTGGGGACGGTGGACGGCCGAGCTGAGCAGACCCAGGTCACGCACGGCAACCTGCGTCTGCTCCCCACACGCCAGCTCCGCCAGGTCCAGGACCTCCTGGACCGTGAGGTACTTCATCTACTCCCCCAGCCTCCGCAGCAGGTCAGCCTGACCCGCCGCGTACTTCGCCCCCAGACGACGGACCGTGGCCCGATCCGCCTCCTGCTCCAGATACCGGTCGATCGCCTGGAGCACTATGGCGTGCATGCTGCGCCCCTCCTCCTCGGCACGCAGCTTGAGCGCCTCCTGCTGGTCGTCGCGCAAACGGAGATTCATAGCCATACCACGACGGTACCACTAGTGGGGCCAAAGTAGTACCAGCTCACCTTGCTCTCACTCGCGTAGTCACCCACGCCCCCACCAGCGCCACCCCCGCCATCGGCAGGAACACGACGGCGAAGGCGGCGGCATGGGAGCCGTCGGCCGACGCGGTGACGGTGTGGGCCACCGTGCCGCCGCCCAGCGCCGCGAAGGCCGCACCGCCCGCCGCCAGCAGCAACGCGTTGGAGAGGCCGTCGGAAATCTGGAGGGCGGCGGAGTTGGCCCCGGTCTCCTCCGGCGCCGAGAGGCGCAGCAGCAGCACGCTGGTCGAGGCCGTCACCAGCCCCATGCCGAAGCAGCCGAAGCCCCAGGCCAGGGCGACGATCCACACCGGCACGGCGTGGATCAGCACGCTGGGCACGGTAGCGATGGCGGCCGCGAGCAGCACCATGCCGAGGAACATCAGCCGGGCCCGGTACGGCTCCATCCGGGGCCGCGACTGCACATACGATCCCAGTGCCCAGGTCCCGCCGGCCGCCGCGAGCGAGAACCCGGCGAGGGTCGGTGACAGCCCCCGCTGGGTGACCAGCATGAGCGGCACGAAGGACTCTGCGGCGATGAAGGCACCGGCCGCGACCCCGCGCAACAGCACCACCGACGGCAGCCCGCGCGCCGCCCGGTACGTGCCGCGCGGCAGCAGCCCGAGGACGGCCGGCCCGAGTAGCGCGGCGCCCGCGGCGGCGGGGAGGAGCGAGAGCCATCGCAGATCCTGGGCGGCGTACTGGAGGAGCCCGGCGCCCAGCGAGATCCCGAGCGCGAGCCGGATGCGCCGCCGGTCGAGGGGCGCACGCTCCTCGGGACCGCCCGGGCCTGATGTCAGCCGCCGGATCTGCGGCAGCGCGAGCGCCAGTGGAAAGACGACCAGCACCGGTATCCCGATGAACACCCAGCGCCAGCCGAGGTGTTCGGTGACCGTGCCCGCGATGAGCGGTCCGACCACGGACGGAATCACCCAGCCCGCCGCGAACGCCGCCATGATCGCCGGGCGCAGCCGCTCCGGGTAGGCCCGCGCCACGACGACGTACAACGCGACGACGACCAGCCCGCCGCCGAGCCCCTGCACCGCCCGCCCGAGGATGAACACCCACATGGCTCCGGCGGTCCCGGACAGCAGCAGCCCTGCCGCGAAGGCCCCGATCCCCGTGGTGAGCGACGCCAGCGGCCCGTCCCGGTCGGCCCACTGCCCGGCGAGCACCATCCCGAACAGACTCGTCGTGAAGTACGCCGAGAACGCGAACGCGTACAACGACACCCCGTCGAGCTCCCGAGCCGCCACGGGCATCGCCGTCCCCACGGCCGTCGCCTCGAAGGCGATCAGCAGCTCCACGAACACAATCCCGATGCTGAGCGCCCGGTAGGGACGGCTCAGCACACCACCCTCCCCACCTTCGGCGGGAACCGTCGTGGCATCACGTGCTTCCAGGGGTGTCATGGCGGCCAGCGTAAGAGGCACAACTCGCGCCGACTCCTGTCCGAAGTCGGTGATCAACTACGCCTTTGGTCGTACGCCCAGCACCGCCCCTCCGACCGCCCGGCGGTTCATGAACGGCGTATGGCAGTCCCATTGCAGCGCCCGCGCACCCCTTGAGCCCCGCCCATGCCCCCGCCTACGGTCAACCCATCAGGTTCGGAACGAGTGAGCCGTGCCGCACCTGAGATTGGCCGTGTGCCCGAGTGGCTTAGGGACTCGCCTGCAAAGCGAGGTACGTGGGTTCAATTCCCGCCACGGCCTCCGGAACGGTATCGGCCGTCCTCGTCCCAGGGGGCGGCCGATCCGCGTTTTACGCGTACAGCGTCCCGCCCGCCTGGTCCTCGAATATCTCCGGCCAGTACCGCCAGCCGTCGTCGCCGGGCAGGGCCGGGGCCGGGGTCGTGTCGCAGGCGACGGGATCGACCGTGGCCAGGGTTTCGGTCATCGTCGCGGCGAGCTGTTCGTAGGAGTCGGTGAGGTCGTGGGCCGCGTCGATCGTCTTCTCGCGGTGCAGCAGCCAGAGGGTGAAGGCGAGCGTGGAGATGTCGGCGTTGAGCGGGCGCAGGGTGATGTCCGGCTCGCTCCAGGCGAGGACCGCGCCCGTGGTGCCGTCCACCACGAGGCTCGTGTCCTCCAGCAGGTAGCCCAGGCGGATCAGGCGGTCCGCGGCGGCGGGGAGTTCGTCGGCGGAGAAGACGCCGGGGCGCTCGTCCGCGTAGTACTCGCTGAGCGCCGGGAGCGGCACCTCCGTGTCCAGCTGGAAGAGGAGACCGTCCTCGGGCAGGCCGGTCTCGCGCAGGAAGCGGCGCGTCGGCTCGTGCGCGAGCGCGGGCGGGAAGTCGACGTCCTCGAAGCGCATGATCTCGCCGGCGCCGAACTCCTCGTCCAGCAGCCGCTTCGGGAGGTCGAGGACGAGTCCCTCGCCGGGGCCCGCGATCCGGGCGAGCGGACGGATCAGCGCGGCCATCCGCCAGTACGGCGGGACCTCGTCGCCCGCGTCCTCCTCGAAGACGGCGGCCAGCCGGTCCGACGCCTCCGTGACCGCCTTCGTGCCGAAGCGGCCCTCGTACGACGCGAACTGCCCGCGGGGATCCGTCAGTTCCTCCGTGGCCGCCGCGAAGCGCAGCAGCGCCTGCAGCGAGGGGGCCAGGGGCGACAGGTCCATCAGGGCGGGGTTCCGCGACAAGTACGTCGTGCGGACCTCCCCCATCGCCCCGTCCAGCACGATCGACTCCAGGTCCCTGTCGAGGGTCCGCAGCGCTCCTATGACCAGCTGGTCCCGCAGCTCCCCGGCGAGTCTGTCCGCGTCGCCCGCCAGGTCCGCGATCCTGCGCAGCCCGTGCTCGCGCAGTGCGCCGAAGCCCAGCAGCGTGCCGTCGGACGGCAGTCCGGGCCCCGTCAGCCGGCGCCGCGTCCCCGCGTGCGTGACGTACGGATCCAGCTCGTCGTCGGTCAGTGTGATCGCGCCGACGACGTCGGTGTCAGTCGTGCTCATGGTCCCCCCGCGCATGTGAACGCTTCGTGCTTCCCCCAGGCGGGAACACCGCGGCGTCCCACGGCAGTTCCCCACTGACCGAGAACCATACGCCGCACCACTGACAACGCCAGAAACACGCAGGAACAGGCCGCCCACACCCGGGAAACAGGCGCGGTGCAAGCGCCGCACAGGCGCCCGGCACAGCCCGGAAGCACCCGGGGTCAGGCCACCCGGGCCCGCTCCCGCCCCGCCACGATCGCGTCCACCGTCTCCGCCACGGTCAGCTCGGAGCTGTCCAGCCACAGCCCGATCCGCGGGGTCTGCGAGCGCAGCCCCCGGTCGAGTTCGTCGACCGTCCACGCCCCGTATCCGGTCTTCGCCCGCCCCGCCTCGCGCGCCGCGACGGCCTCGGGACGGGGGGTGAGGACGACGACGTGCAGCGGCCGGGTGCGGAACAGGCCGACGTACGCCGTCAGTTGCTCGCCGAGGACGACGTCCTGCACGACGGCCGTGAATCCGGCCCCCGCGTACGCGTCCGCCGTGGCCGCCGACAGCCCGTACCGCAACCGGAGTTGGGCCTCGGCCTCGTCTTCGGCGCCGGGCTCGTACTCCTGGCGCCCCGACACGATCATCCGCCGGAACACATCGCCCCGTACATGCGCCGCCCGCGGCAACCTCATCGCCAGCGCCTGCGCCACGGTCGACTTCCCGGCCGCCATGATGCCGGTGATCACCACCACGCCGTCCATCAGCGCACCTCAGCTGAAGTAGATGCCGCCGACGACGACCACCACGGCCGCCAGCAGGAACAGCAGCACCCAGATCAGCAACTTCCCGACGCTCGGCGGCGGTTCGTAGCGCGGCTGCTCGGGTTCGTGGCTCATCGGCTCGTCCGGCGCGCTCACGACCCCGTCACCACCGCGGCCTGCGGCCGGATCGGCAGCCGGTTGACCGGCCGTCCCGTCGCCGCCCGTACGGCGGACGCGACCGCCGCCGGGGAGGTCACGACCGGCACCGCGCTGACCGCCTTCGCGCCGAAGGGGGCGACGACGTCGCGCTCCTCGACGAGTTTGACGATGCGGATGTCGGGGGCGTCCAGAGCGGTGGGGAGGGCGTACCCGGTGAGGTCGGGGTGGCGGACCAGGCCCCGTGCCGTACGGAGGTTTTCGGTGAGCGCGGCGCCGATGCCCTGCGTGACGCCCGCCTCGATACGGGCCGTCAGCTGCGCCGGGTTGAGGATCCGGCCGACGTCCTGGGCGAGTGCCAGTTCCACGACGCGGACCGAGCCCAGCTCGATATCGACGTCCACGACCGCGCGGATCGCGCAGAAGGCGAGGCCCACGAAGGCGTCGCCCTGGCCCGCGCCGTCCAGTGGTTCCGTCGGATGCGGGCGGCACTGCGCGGTGGCCCACAGCTCCTTGCCGTCCATCGCCTCGGTGACGGTGGTCGACAGGACACCGTCGTACGACGTGATCTTGCCGTCGGTGATCTGGAGCAGCTCCGTGGACATGCCGAACTTGTGCGCCAGGGGCTGCAACAGCTGCGTACGGACCATTTTCGCGGCGCGTTCGACCGCTCCGCCCGACACCCACGTGTGGCGGCCGCGGCAACTCGGGCCCGCGGGCGGCTGGTCGGTGTCGACCGGTGCCACGTGCACCTCGTCGATACCGAGGGTCTCCTGGACGATCTGCCGGGCCAGCGTGGTGAAGCCCTGGCCGGTCTCGACGGCCGCGCAGAGCACCGTGGCGACGCCGTCGTGGACCTTGACCGTGGCCGTCGAGACCTCGTCCGCGCCCTCGGCGCCGAGCATGTGGACCATGCCGAGGGCGTAGCCGACACCGCGGCGCACGGCGCCGGGTTCGCCCGCGCCTTCGGGGCCGCCCGGGAGCAGCCACTCGTCCTCGGGGGTGTCCTTGGGGAGGGCGGGGAGCGGGAAGTCCCGTACGGCTTGGAGCAGTTCGGCGACCGGAGCGGGGCATGTCACCGTCTGCCCGGTAGGCAGCACATCCCCCGTGGCCATCGCGTTGCGCAGGCGCAGCTCGGCGGGGTCGATGCCGAGCTTCTTCGCCAGCTTGTCCATCTGGGCCTCGTAGGCGGCGCAGACCTGCAGGGCGCCCTCGCCGCGTACGTGCCCCGAAGGCGGGTTGTTGGTGCGCACGACCCAGCCCTCGATGAAGGCGTTCGGGACGACGTACGGGCCGCAGGCGAAGGAGACGGCGGCGGCCAGGGACTCGGCGGACGTGTCGGCGTAGGCGCCCGCGTCGAGCAGGATCTGCGCCTCGACCTTCACCAACTTGCCCTCGGCGTCCGCGTGGTGGCGGTAGCGCAGAAGCGTGGGGTGCCGGTGGGCGTGGCCCAGGAAGGACTCTTCGCGCGTCGCGGTGAGCTTCACCGGACAGCCGGTCTTCAGGGCGAGCAGGCCGAGCGGGAGCTGGAAGCCCTGGTCCTCGCGGTCGGCGGTGGCGCCGGGGACGCCGGTGACGACGACCTTCACGCGCTCGGGTTCGAGGCCGTAGCAGGCGGCGGCCGTGTCGCGGTCGGTGTGCGGGTCGGTGGAGGCCACGTAGAGCTCGACTCCGCCGTCGGGGCGGGGCACGGCGAGACCGGCCTCCGCGCCGATGGGGGCCGGGTCCTGGCGGCCGATGCGGTACTGGCCCTCGACGACGATCTCGCCGGCCGCCTCCGGGTCGCCGTGGCGCAGCGGGATGTGCCGGATCAGGTTGCCGTCGGGGTGCAGGGGTTCGGCCTCGAAGGCCTGCTCCGGGTCGGTCACCGCGTCGAGTACTTCGTACTCGACGATGACGGCCGCGGCGGCCATCCGCGCGGTGTCCGGGTGGTCGGCGGCGACGGCCGCGATGGGCTCCCCGTGGTGGCGTACGACCTCGGAGGCGAACACCGGGCGATCGGCCCTGCCGCGGCCGTGCAGCGCGCTGCCTGGCACGTCCTCGTGGGTGATGACCGCCCGTACGCCGGGCATCTCGCGCGCGTGGCTGGTGTCGATGGACACGATGCGCGCGTGCGGGTGGGGCGACCTGAGCACGGCCGCCCACAGCAGGCCCTCGGCCCACAGGTCGGCCGCGTACGGAAAGGTGCCCTCCGTCTTGGCGCGGGCGTCCGTGGCGGGCAGCGAGACGCCGAGCCCGTGCGGCAGGGGTTCGGGGCCGGTCTCGGGTACCGCGGGTGTCGCGGTGGCGGCTTCGTTGCTCACGCCTGGCCTCCGTCCTGGCCGTACGGCTGCTCATGCGGCGCTTGGGGGTCGTACGGAGAAGTGTTCTCGAAGGCCGACGGGTTGACCCCGCCCGCGCCCGGGCCCGCCTGGTGCGGGATGCGCGCCTCGTCCGGGTCGTGCGACGACGCCGATTCGGCGGCGGACGCGGCGTGCGCCTCGCGTTCGGAGACGACCTCGCGTACGGCGTCCAGGACCCCTCGGTAGCCCGAGCAGCGGCACAGGTTGCCGCACAGCGCCTGGCGGGTCTCCAGCTCGGTCGGCGCGGGGTTGCCCTCCAGGAGGTCGTGCACGGTCATCGCCATGCCCGGTACGCAGAAACCGCACTGCACGGCGCCGCACTTGGCCAGCGCCCGCTGCACGTCCGAGGGCTGTCCGTCGGCGGCCAGGCCCTCGACGGTGCGTACCTCGCTGCCCGCGGCGGTGACGGCGGGCACCAGGCAGGACGCCACGAGCCGCCCGTCGACCTGCACGTTGCAGGCCCCGCACTCGCCCTGCGAGCAGCCGTCCTTGGCGCCCGCCAGGCCGAGCCGCTCGCGCAGCACGTAGAGCAGCGATTCGCCGATCCAGGCGTCGGACACGGGGCGGTCGGCGCCGTTGACGCGCAGGACGTAGGAGGCGAGGGGGTGTTCGTCGTTCGGGGCCGGGGCGGAGGTCTCCGCGTCCTGCGCCGCTTCGGCGGCGGCGTCCGCGTCGGACTCGGCTTCCGGGTCCTCGTGCGACTGGTCCTCGTACGCCGGGTCCGGTTCGGGCGCGTCGGAAGCCTCAGCGGCGGCGGGCGCGTGCCCGGCGACCGACTCAGGAGCCTCGTGAGCGGGCTCGGCGGCCTGCTGGACGGCCTGCGCGGGGGATTCCGCATGCGGCTGCGCCAACGGCTCCGCGAACGTCTCAGCGGCCGTTTGACCCGGCTCGGCGGACCACGCCTGTCCAATGGCCTCCGTCGCCCAGGGCGCGGCCGCGCCGCCGGGGAGCGTGGCGGGCGGCGTGCCACCCCACTGCTCGACGAGCGCCGAGGTGGTGAACTCGCCCGATTCGTCCGGAAGGTCACCACCGGCCACCGGAATCGACCACTGTCCGGTCACGTCGTGACCGGGGTGCACACCGGCGGCGCTCTCCGGTACGGCGGCGGCCTCGCCGAAGTCCCACTGCCCGGTGGCTCCCGAGTGGTACGCGAACCCGTCGTGCGCGGCTTCCTGGGGTGCGGCTCCCTGGTGCGCGGCGTTCGGGTCCGGCCACTGGACGGCCTCGGCCGGCACGGCCCACGTCCCCGCGGCCGCGGGGTCCGTCGCCGCGGGTGTCGTGGGGGCCACGGTGATCTGCGGGGGCACATAGCCGTGGCCGGGTGCCGCGAGCGGGCTGTCCCGGTCGGCGAGCAGGGCCTCGATGCCGCCTTCGGGGAGCTTGACGAAGGCGGTGGCGCCGTCGTCGTAGTCTCCCTGGGGCAGCGGATCCCATCGGCCGCCGCTCTGCGGGGTGCCCTCTCCGTGCTGGTCGTCGGTCACGAAAGTGCCCTCCCCAGTGCTCGTCGGGCCAGCGCGGCGACGGTGCGCCGCAGGTGCAGTACGGCGGGCGGAAGCTGTTGCACGGAGCCGTCCTCGGCGGGGACGGGGTCGGGGATGCAGGCCGCGGCGACGTACTCCCCGAAGGCGGTGAGCGCCTCGGGCACGATTGCGCGGTTGTTGTCCCAGTCGATCAGCTGGGCGACCCACGCCTCGGCGTCCAGGGGCCGCAGCGGCATCGGCGCTATGGCCCCGACGGCGCACCGCACTCCGCGCCGCGCGGGGTCGAGGACGACCGCCACGGACGCGATGGCGCGCCCGGGTCCGGTGCGTCCGGTCGCCTTCAGGAAGACCTGCGGCGCGTGCAGCAGCGGCACGCGCACGAAGCCGATGAGTTCTCCGCCGCGGAGCATCTCCACGCCCGCGAGCAGGTGCGAGACGGGGATCTCACGGCGGGCTCCGCCCGGGCCCGCGATGATCAACGTGGCTTCCAGGGCGGCCAGTACGGGCAGCGCGTCCCCGGTAGGGGCGGCCGACGCGATGTTGCCGCCCAGGGTGCCCGCGTTGCGGATCTGCGGCGGTCCGGCCGCGCGCGCGGCGGCGGCGAGCGCCGGGATGAGGGCCGCGAAGTCGGGGCGCCCCATACGGGCGTGCGTGAGGCCCGCGCCGAGCAGCGCGTGGCCGTCCTGGTACTGCCAGCCGCGGATCTCGCTGATCCGGCCGAGGCCGACGAGCGCGGCGGGCCGCAGCTGTCCGGAGTTGACCGCGGCCATGAGGTCGGTGCCGCCCGCCACGGGAACGGCGGCGGGCATGGCGGCCAGAGCCGCGACTGCCTCGTCCAACGAGCCGGGCAGCGTCACGGCCTGCGCCGCCTGCGGTGCGTGCGTGGTCAAACCGGCTGCCCCTTCCCGCTGCCCCACCTGGTCCCACCTGTGCTGCCGTACGGTACGTGCTGACAGGGCGGACGTGGCAACTCTGGCACATCTTCCCCGGCCCTCGACGCGGGGGTCCGCTAGGAGGCATTCGCCCCTCTCACCAGGGAGATGGCCCGTTTTCATATGGCATCACCGGTGAGCGCCGATTGACGCTCTTCGGTGACCCTTGGGTGCCTTTTTCCTTGTGGGGGTCATGGTCACGGGGAGAACACCCCGGGACACGCCGCTCGGGAGTCATCTCACACGTTCGGGGGCGCACCCTCGATCGGGCGTCCGAGCACACCGGGTCGCCGCTGCCACGGAAGGGGGCCCGTAGGAGGCCGGTAGGCCACTCCGAGGGCGTCAAGTCGCCCGTAGTGGGCGGTCAACCGCCGCTCGAAGTCGGCGAAGTCCCGTTCGGCGGGGGCGGGCAGGCTGCTCCAGGCGACCTCGGCGAAGGCCGCGAGCCGCGGGAACGTCTGGTAGTCCACGCGCGCGTGGTCCTCCATCGCCTCGGTCCACACGTTGGCCTGAGTGCCCAGCACATGCCGCGCCTCGGCCTCGGTGAGCTGCGGCGGAACGGGCTCGAAGCGGTAGACGTCCTCCAGGGTGCGGACGTAGCCGATGGGCACCGGCTCGTCCTCGCCGCCGTCCTGACGGTGGTCCAAGTACACATGCTGCTCGGGGCACATGACGACGTCGTGGCCCGCGCGCGCGGCCGTGATGCCGCCCTCGTAGCCGCGCCACGAGGACACGGCGGCCCCCGCGGCCAGCCCGCCCTCCAGGATCTCGTCCCAGCCGATCAGCCGACGCCCGTGCGCGGAGAGCCAGTTGTCGAAGTGCCGGACGAACCAGGACTGCAACGCGTCCTCGTCCGCGAGCCCCAGTTCCTTGATGCGCGCCTGCGCCGTCGGCGACTGCCGCCACTGGTCCTTGGCGCACTCGTCGCCGCCGATGTGGAGGAACGCCGAGAACTCGGCAGCGTCCGCGGGGAACAGCTCCAGGACTTCCTCGAAGACCCCCTCGTAGAAGCGCAGGGCGGTGTCAGTGGGGGCGAGTACGTTTTTGGAGACGCCCCAGTCGTCCCAGACGGTCAAGGAGGTCGTGTCGATGACGTCGATGTTGCCCAGTTCCGGATACGCGGCGATGGCGGCCTGCGAGTGGCCCGGGATGTCGATTTCGGGGACGACGGAGATATGCCGCTCGGCCGCGTACGCGACGATCTCGCGGATGTCGTCCTGCGTGTAGAAGCCCCCGTGCGGCTTCTCCTCCCACAGCGGCGAGGCACGATGGCCGAATTTCGTGCGCGCCCGCCAGGACCCGACCTCCGTCAGCTTCGGGTACCGCTTGATCTGGACACGCCATCCCTGATCGTCGGTGAGGTGGAAGTGGAAGACGTTGAGTTTGTGCGCGGCCAGCAGGTCGAGATGGCGGAGGACTCCGTCCTTGGGCATGAAGTGCCGGGAGACGTCGAGCATGAGGCCGCGCCAGCGGAATCGGGGGCTGTCCTCGATCGTCACCTGGGGGAGATCCCAGTCCCGGTCCGGCCGCACCGGAGCCCGTCGGTAGGCGTCGGGGCCGAACAGCTGCCGGAAGGTCTGGGCGCCCCAGAAAACCCCGGCGGCGCTGCCCCCCTCGATGCGGCGGGCGTATCCGTCGATGACAACGCGATATCCCTCGGGGGCGAGTTCCGGATCGATGCCGAGGACGATGCGGTTCTCGGTGTCGTGGCCGTCGGCCAGCGGATACCCGGTGGCCGCGCCCAGCGTGGAGCGCAGCCAGCGGGCCACTCCCTCGGTGCCGGGCCGCGCCTCGATCGTCGTCTCCGCGTCCAGACTCTCGTATCCGGGGCTGGGCAGTGACCAGTAAAGATCCCGCGGTGCCGGAATCAGTTCCGTGCCGTCCGTCATGCCATCAGTCCTTTACCGCTCCGCCGAGGCCGGAGACCAGTCGTCGCTGTACGAGTACGAAGAAGATCAGCACCGGAATCGTCATCACCGTAGAGGCCGCCATCACGCCGCCCCAGTCCGGCTCGTCCGGCTTGTAGAAGACAAGGAGGGCCATCGGCAGGGTCGACTGGGAGGTGTCGCTGATGATGAAGGACTTGGCGAACAGGAAGTCGTTCCAGGCCGAGATGAAGGAAAAGACACTCGTGGCCACCAGCCCCGGGAAGACGAGCGGAAAAAGGATCTGCCAGAGGAATCGCGCGCGGCTCGCCCCGTCGAGGTACGCGGCCTCCTCCAGCGCGTCCGGAACGGCCTTCACAAATCCTCGCAGCATCCAGATCGCGAAGGGCAGCGAGAAGGCGATGTGCGGCAGGATCAGCGAGCCCAGGGTGTTCAGCTGACCGACGTCCCGCATCAGGAAGAAGAGGGGGATCGTCAGGGCCTCCACGGGCACCATCTGCGCGACCAGGAACATGATCAGCAGGGTGGTCCGGAAACGGAAGCGGAATCGGGTGACCGCCGTCGCCGCGAGAAACGCGATCAGCGCGGAGACGACGACCACGGAGCAGGCGACGACAAGACTGTTGAGGAAGTAACGGCCGAATTCCTGCTGCCCGAAGACGCGCCGGAAGGAATCCAGGGACGGGGACAGAGTCCAGGGCCGGGGTTCGGTGGACTCGATCTCTCCCGCCGGTTTGAAGGCGCTCAGCACCATCCAGTAGAGCGGGAAGGCGACGACGGCCGCGATCAGCAGCGCGGACACCTCGGCGGCGAGCCGCCAAGGACGCCGCGGACGCCACGGACGCCGTACGAAACCACGTACGAGACTCACAGTTCCTCCCCCTGCCTGCGCAGCAGCCGCAGATAGACCAGCGTGACCGCCAGCAGAATCACCAGCATCACCACGCCGATCGCCGAGCCGAGGCTGTACTGCGAGGAGGCGAACGCCTTCTGGTACGCGTACACGTTCAGCACGAGGTTCTGTCCGGCGATGCCGCCGCCGTTGGTCATCACATAGATCTGCGTGAAGACCTTGAAGTCCCAGATGACCGACTGGATGGTGACGACCACCAGGATCGGCCGGAGCATCGGCGCGAGCACCGAGCGCCAGATCCGCCACTGCGAGGCGCCGTCCAGGGCCGCCGCCTCCAGCACCTCACCCGGTACGGCGCGGATCCCCGCGTACACCGTCACCATCACGAACGGGAAGGAGCACCACACCACTTCGAGCAGGACGAGTGCGAAGGCGCTGTAGCGCCCGTACGTCCATGAGTGGTCACCGATCCCAAGGACCCGGTTGACGGGGCCGAAGTCGGGGTCGAAGAGGAACAGCCAGACCGTGGAGCCGGTGATGGCCGGGGTCGCCCAGGCACCGAGCCCGGCCAGCATCAGCGCCAGCCGGGGCACGGCCCGTACGCGGGTGAGGAGCACGGCGAGCGCGCAGCCGGCGGCCAGCGTGGAGACCACGCAGGCCGCCGCGAACACGACGGTCGCGAGCAGCACCTGCCAGAACTGGTCGTCGGCGAAGAGCGTCGCGTAGTTGCCGAAGCCCTGGAAGGTGGTCGGCTCGCCGCCGCTGACCTGCGCCTGGGTGTACTCCAGGAACGAGATCAGGCCGAGCTGGTAGACGGGGTAGACGAGCAGCCCGCCGATGACGAGGAGGGCGGGGGCGAGATAGAGCCAGGGGGTCCAGCCGCCCTTCCCGCGCGGAGACTTGCCGGTCACGGCTCCGCGACCTCGGCGTCCGGGCCCGCGGGCATCCGCCTTGGTGACCGTGCCCCGCTCGGCAAGCGTGTCTTGCGTCGCCATCCGCTCAACCCGCGGAGCTGAACGCGTCGTTCATCTTCTTCGCCGCGTCCTTGGAGGCGGCCGCCACGTCCTTCTTGCCGCTGACGACCTCCTGGAACATCGTCGGCAGAACGAGCGACGCGTCGATCTGGGCCCAGGCTGGCGAGGCGGGCACGAATTTGGCGCCCGCGGCGAGGGTCTTGACGAAGGGGGCGACGAACGGCTCCTTGGCCGCGACCTCGTCCCGCACATCGGTGTACGTCGGCAGGAAGCCCATCGCGTCGAAGAGCTCGCCCTGGGTCTTCTTCGACGCCAGCTGCTTCATCAGGTCGACGGCGAGCGTGCGGTGCGAGGTGCTCTTCAGGACGCCGATGTTGTTGCCGCCCGCGAACGCCGGGGCGATCTCGCCCGCCTTCAGACCCGGCAGCGGTACGACGGCGTACTTGCCCTTGACCTTCCCGGCCTCGATCGCCGCGTGGCTGAAGTCGCCGCCGATGGCCATGCCCGCCTTGCCCGAGGCGAAGGCCGTCACCGTGTCGTTGCCGCCCATGCCCGCGCACTTGGCGGCCGGACAGTTGTCGTCGCCGAAGAGCGACGTGTAGGCCTTGATGCCCTTCTGGGCGTCCGCGCTGTCGATGGCGGAGGCGTACGAGCCGCCCTTGCCCTGGGCGAGTTCACCGCCGTTGGACCAGATGAACGGCATCGCGCCGTACGTGTAGGCGCCGCCGACCGCGAGGCCGTACAGGTCGGGCTTCGCCGCATGGATCTTCCGCGCGGTGTCCGCCAACTCTGCCTGTGTCTTCGGGACTTCGAGGCCCAGTTCCTTGAGGACGTCGGTGCGGTAGTAGAGGGCACGTACGCCGACGAAGTACGGGGCGCCGTAGATCTTCCCGTCCACCGTCACCGACTCCCTGGCCGTCGGGTCGGTGTCCTTGGCCTCGCTCCAGCCGGTGAAGTCCTTGGTGACGTCCGCGAGTCCGCCGTCCTTCACATAACCGGCCGTGTCCGTGTTGCCGTACTCGATGACGTCCGGAGCGCTCTTCGGGTCGTTGAAGGCGGCCTTGATGCGCTGGGCGCGGGTCTCGACGGGGATGTACTCGATGGTGACCTTGGTGCCCTTGTGGGCCTTCTTGAAGGTGTCGACGGCCGCGTTGACGACCTTTTCCTTCGGCGTGTTGTTGACCTCCTGGAAGAGCCAGACACGCAGGGTGCCGGTCTTCTCGTCCTTGCCGGAGGAGGAGTTGTCGGAGGTCTGGGGGGCGCAGGCGGTGGCGACGACAAGGGCCGCGAGGGCGGCGGCCGTTCGGACAGGGAGCTTCGTCGAGAACTTCATCGAGCATCCTCCGATGGGAGTGTGTTGCAACATACGCAATGGCGGTTTCGCTCTGCACAACACACCGGAGGTTAGGGAGTGCATGAACATGCCCACAAGAGGTCTCAACCACTCTGTGACCACGGGAAGCACTCCGTGCAACGCCCGGGCACGACAAAACCGCGGCACCCCGCACCGGGATGCCGCGGTCCTGCTCCGTCCACGCGACGGGCCGCCCCTCAGGGCGCGGGCACGCTACTTCTTGTCGTCACCCTTGCCCTTGTCGCCGCCGGCGCCCATGGACTCGTAGATCTCCTTGCACATGGGGCACACGGGGTACTTCTTCGGGTCACGGCCCGGGACCCATACCTTGCCGCAGAGGGCCACGACGGGCGTGCCGTCGAGGGCGCTCGCCATGATCTTGTCCTTCTGGACGTAGTGGGCGAAGCGCTCGTGGTCGCCGTCACCGTGCGACACCTGCGGCGTCGGCTCTACGAGGGTCCCCGTCCCAGTACCTCGCTGGGGCTGGGTCTCAGGCTCAAGAGTGCTCATAACAGCCAAGGGTACTGAAGCCCGCACGCATCAGTTGAGCGAAGGGTCGTCCGGATACGTGGCCACCATCGCGAGTTCGTTGCGCTGGCGGCGCAGGACCTCGCGCCAGAGGCGTTCCGGGGACGGGGAGGAGACGTCTCCCGGTTCGGATTCGACGACGTACCAGGCACCCTCGACGAGTTCGTCCTCCAGCTGTCCGGGGCCCCAGCCCGCGTATCCGGCGAAGATTCTCAGGGAGCCGAGGGCCGCGGCGAGCAGCTCCGGCGGGGCCTCCAGATCGACGAGGCCGATCGCGCCGTGCACGCGCCGCCAGCCGAGGGGCGCCCGCTCGCCGGACGCGCCACCGCCCGGGATCACCGCGACGCCCAGCGCCGAGTCCAACGACACCGGACCGCCCTGGAAGACGACGCCGGGTTCGCCGGCCAGGTCCGCCCAGGCCTCCAGGATGTCGCCGACGTCCACCGGGGTCGGCCGGTTGAGGACGACACCGAGCGAGCCCTCCTCGTCGTGGTCGAGGAGCAGCACGACCGCGCGGTCGAAGTTCGGGTCCGCCAGGGCGGGCGTGGCCACGAGCAGCCGCCCTGTGAGCGAGGACACCTCGGTCATGCCAGACATGATCCCGCATCTTCCCGGTGCGGGGGGAGGCAATACCGGTACCGATGTGAGCGCAGCCATGAACAAAAGGAGTGGCCTGGTGGGGCCTCGTTCGAGGGTGGTGGTGGGAGACGGAAGGGCGCACGGGTGCGACTGGAGCGCACACCGGTTTCGGTTACCCCATGTGTCCGATTCGGAACGGTTCGTGTTGTGGCAAAGCTATGACGCAGCCGGGTGGCACATGGGCTTACTGAAGGGGGGTAGGCGGCCATTACCCTTGCCCTTCGGCTCCTGTACGACGGGCACGCCGACGACACACCCCTGCCCAACTCATCGGAACGCGAGATACATGACCGTCAACGACGATGTCCTGCTTGTCCACGGCGGAACTCCGCTTGAGGGCGAGATCCGTGTCCGTGGTGCGAAGAACCTCGTACCCAAGGCCATGGTCGCCGCCCTGCTGGGCAGCGCTCCGAGCCGGCTGCGCAATGTCCCCGACATCCGGGACGTGCGTGTCGTACGCGGGCTGCTGCAGCTGCACGGGGTGACGGTCCGTCCGGGAGAGGAGCCGGGCGAGCTGGTGCTCGACCCGTCGCACGTGGAGAGCGCGAACGTCGCCGACATCGATGCCCACGCGGGCTCGTCGCGCATCCCGATTCTTTTCTGCGGTCCGCTGCTGCACCGCCTGGGGCACGCGTTCATCCCGGGTCTGGGCGGCTGTGACATCGGCGGCCGTCCCATCGACTTCCACTTCGAGGTGCTGCGGCAGTTCGGCGCGAAGATCGAGAAGCGGGCGGACGGCCAGTACCTGGAGGCTCCGCAGCGGCTTCGCGGTACGAAGATCCAGCTGCCGTACCCGTCCGTCGGCGCGACCGAGCAGGTGCTGCTGACCGCCGTTCTGGCGGAGGGCGTCACCGAGCTGTCCAACGCGGCCGTGGAGCCCGAGATCGAGGACCTCATCTGCGTACTGCAGAAGATGGGCGCGATCATCGCCATGGACACCGACCGGACCATCCGCATCACCGGTGTCGACTCGCTCGGCGGCTACACCCACGCGGCCCTCCCGGACCGCCTGGAGGCCGCCTCCTGGGCTTCCGCGGCGCTGGCGACCGAAGGCAACATCTACGTCCGCGGCGCCCAGCAGCGCTCGATGATGACGTTCCTGAACACCTACCGCAAGGTCGGCGGCGCCTTCGAGATCGACGACGAGGGCATCCGCTTCTGGCACCCGGGCGGCCAGCTCAAGTCGATCGCCCTGGAGACGGACGTCCACCCCGGCTTCCAGACCGACTGGCAGCAGCCCCTGGTCGTCGCCCTGACGCAGGCGACCGGCCTCTCGATCATCCACGAGACGGTGTACGAGTCCCGCCTCGGCTTCACCTCCGCGCTCAACCAGATGGGCGCGCACATCCAGCTCTACCGCGAGTGCCTCGGCGGCTCGAACTGCCGCTTCGGCCAGCGCAACTTCCTCCACTCGGCGGTCGTTTCGGGCCCCACCAAGCTCCAGGGCGCCGACCTGGTCATCCCCGACCTGCGCGGCGGCTTCTCGTACCTCATCGCGGCCCTGGCGGCCCAGGGGACTTCGCGGGTGCACGGCATCGACCTCATCAACCGCGGCTACGAGAACTTCATGGAGAAGCTGGTGGAGCTCGGCGCGAAGGTGGAGCTGCCGGGCAAGGCTCTCGGATAAGCGGATCAGCGCGTACGACGATGGGGCGGCCCCCGGTGAAGGGGGCCGCCCCATTGGCGTACTGCTCTGCCGTGCGCCGTCCCGTGACGCGGGCGGCGTAGGCCTTACTTGCCCTTGGCGGCTTCCTTGAGCTTGCTGCCCGCGGAGACCTTCACGCTGTAGCCGGCCGGGATCTGGATCGGGTCGCCGGTCTGCGGGTTGCGCGCGGTGCGAGCGGCACGGTGGGTGCGCTCGAAGGTCAGGAAGCCGGGGATGGTGACCTTCTCGTCGCCCTTGGCGACGATCTCGCCGACGGTCTCGGCGAACGCGGCCAGAACGGCGTCGGCGTCCTTGCGGGTCACCTCGGCGCGGTCGGCCAGCGCGGCCACCAGCTCACTGCGGTTCATGTTGTTACTCCCGTGTTCTTCTTGCTGTTGAGGCGTGCCACGCGGCGGAGCCGCATATCGGGCACAGTGAAGCCGATGCTGCCAGGGTCCTCGGTAGGTCCCCGGACCCGGGTCCGTCGCCAGACCCTCGCGCCCGAAGACGCATCCTGCCCCCACCTGCGGCGGGAAAGCCAATCCGGCACCCCCGGGAGTCACACGAACACCCTTGGGAGTCACACGAAAAGGCCTGGAAGGCCTGAGCCTGGCCGCCACGATAAAGGCGGCCACAGGCGCCGCGTCCACGACGCGCCGGGGTCTCAGGCGGTCGTGGCGCCCGTCACAGCGGCGTGAACATCAGCACTCACGCGGTGTTGTTGCCCGCCTCCGTCACCCCTGCCGCCTTCGCGGCGTTGCGCACCGCTCCGGCGACCGCGCCCGCGACCTTGTCGTTGAAGACGCTCGGGATGATGTAGTTCGGGTTGAGTTCGTCCTCGGTCACCACGTCCGCCAGGGCGGCCGCGGCGGCCAGCATCATCTCCGTGTTGACCGTACGCGACTGGGCGTCCAGGAGGCCACGGAAGACGCCCGGGAAGACCAGGACGTTGTTGATCTGGTTGGGGAAGTCCGAGCGGCCGGTGGCGACAACTGCCGCCGTCAGACGGGCGATTGCCGGGTCGACCTCGGGGTCGGGGTTCGCGAGCGCGAACACGATGGCACCCTCGGCCATGGCGGCCACGTCGTCGCCGTCGATGACGTTCGGGGCGGAGACACCGATGAACACGTCGGCGCCGCGCACGGCCTCCTTCAACGTGCCCGTGAGGCCCTCGAGGTTGGTGTTGTCGGCGATCCAGCGCAGCGGCGAATCGGAGGCCGCGTCCACCAGGTCCGCGCGGTCCGCGTGCACGACGCCGTGGATGTCGGCGACGACGGCGTTCTTCACGCCCGCGGCGATGAGCAGCTTGAGGATGGCCGTACCGGCCGCGCCCGCGCCGGACATGACGACACGGATGTCGCCGATGGCCTTGCCCGCGACACGCAGGGCGTTCGTGAGGGCGGCGAGGACGACGATCGCGGTGCCGTGCTGGTCGTCGTGGAAGACGGGGATGTCGAGGGCCTCGCGCAGCCGGGCCTCGATCTCGAAGCAGCGGGGCGCGGAGATGTCCTCCAGGTTGATGCCCGCGAAGCCGGGGGCGATCGCCTTCACGATCTCCACGATCGCGTCGGTGTCCTGGGTGTCCAGGCAGATCGGCCAGGCGTCGATGCCGGCGAAGCGCTTGAAGAGGGCCGCCTTGCCCTCCATGACCGGGAGGGCGGCCATCGGGCCGATGTTGCCCAGGCCCAGCACGGCCGAGCCGTCCGTCACGACCGCAACGGAGTTGCGCTTGATGGTGAGGCGGCGGGCGTCCTCGGGGTTCTCGGCGATCGCCATGCACACGCGGGCCACACCCGGCGTGTAGATCATGGAGAGGTCGTCACGGTTGCGGATCGGGTGCTTGGACTGCATCTCGATCTTGCCGCCGAGGTGCATCAGGAACGTACGGTCCGAGACCTTGCCCAGCGTCACGCCCTCGATGCCGCGCAGCTGCTCGACGATCTCTTCGGCGTGCGCCGTGGAGGTCGCCGCGATGGTGACGTCGATCTGGAGCTTCTCGTGGCCGGAGGCGGTCACGTCGAGGCCGGTCACCGAGCCTCCGTGGGACTCGACGGCCGTGGTGAGCTGGGAGACCGCGGTTCCGCTCGCGGGCACCTCCAGCCGGACCGTCATCGAGTAGGAGACGCTGGGCGCCGTTGCCATGGCCGACTTCCTCTGCTTTCACCGTGTACCGCGTGTACTGCGCTCGTACTGCTGGAGCGCTGGTATGCCGTCCGATCGTCGCACCTACCGTCGAGTACGCGGTAGCCGCCCCGGATTGCGAACGTTTTGTTCGCGCGTAAACGGGCACTTTCGGAAAACTACTTCCACCATACGAGAAGTCTGGGCGCAGCAAAAGAGGCCCACGTCACGGGGTGACGTGGGCCTCTCCTAGTTCAATGACACCGACCCGCCATGCTCGCCTCGCGGCAAGTGGTCGCTCGTAGCGACGAAGGTTGGGCCCGGGGGCTTGGATCGGGCCGGTGTCACGTCAACGGTAACAAACGATCCCCGTAAGGCAATTCCCGCCCCGAGAGTTCAATGGAGAGTTCATGTGAGCGGGGCGGGGCGGCCGGGAGGGCGGGAGAGCGCGGCCCGCCTCAGTCCCGGAGCAGATCCGGCACCCCGCTCCCATCGGGCTCGTCCCGTTCGCACGACACGACGGTCAGCTGCTGAGTGGCCCGGGTGAGCGCGACGTACAGCACACGCAGCCCCGCGGGTGACTCGTCGGCGATCTCCGCGGGAGATACGACGATCGTCGCGTCGTACTCCAGTCCCTTGGCCTCCAGGCTGCCGAGCGCCACCACACGGTCGCCGAGCCCGGCAAGCCAGCGGGCGGCCTCCTCGCGCCGGTTCATGGCGACGACGACGCCCACGGTGCCGTCGACGCGGTCGAGGAGATGGGCGGCCTCGGCCCGTACGGTCTGCGCGAGGGAGTCCCGTGGGCCGGTGCCGTGTCCCTTGTCCGTCGCCACAAAACGCGGCTCGACACCCGTGGACCGTACGGCGGACGGGGACTGCGATCCCGGCATGGCGAGGGCGAGGACCTTGGCGGCCAGCTCGGCGATCTCGGCGGGGTTGCGGTAGTTGACGGTGAGGTTGAAGCGTCGCCGGGGGCGGGTCCCCAGGGCCTCGTCCCGCGCCTCCGCGGCCTCGTCGGGGTCGGACCAGGACGACTGGGCCGGATCCCCCACGACGGTCCAGGTGGCATGGCGTCCCCGCCGCCCGACCATCCGCCACTGCATGGGCGTGAGGTCCTGCGCCTCGTCGACGATGACGTGCGCGTACTCGGTCCGCTCCTGCGCGAGCCGCTCGGCGCGCTCGCGCTGCGACTCCTCGCGTTCGGGCATGAGCTCTTCGAGGCCTGTGAGCTGGTCGAGCGGGTCGAGGTCACGCCGCTTCTTGGGCCGGGCGGGGGTGCCGAGGATGGCGTTCAGCTCGTCGAGCATCGCCACGTCGTGCACGGAGAGCCCGTCCCGCTTGAGCGAGCGCGCCACCCGCCGCGCCTCACCGGGGTTGAGGATGCGCCGCGCCCAGCGCCCGAGCCGCCGCTCGTCGGCCATGGCGGCCAGCACGCCGCGCGGGGTCAGCTCCGGCCACCACGCGTCCAGGAACGCGATGAAACTGTCCTCGGACGTGATGTCCTCGTCGAACGACGACCGCAGCTCGGCCGCCAGCTCCGGGTCCGTGTGCCGCGTCCCGGCCCCCGACCGCGCCCACAGCGCGTCGAGCAGCAGCTTGCGGGCGCGCGGACGCAGCAGGTTGACGGGCGCGGTCCCGCTGAGCACGTTGTGCTTGATGCGGTCCAGCTCGGCGGCCTCCAGTTCCAGGCGACGCCCGAAGGCGACGACGCGGAGGCGGGTGGGCACCGTCGCGGGGCCCTGCGGCTCGGTTTCCTCCTCGCCGAAGGCGAGCTGCTCGGAGCCGCCCGCGGCGTGCTCCGCGCCCACGGATGCCTGCCCGGCGCCCCCGTTCCGGGGGGAGCGCGAGGGCCCGGCGTCCGGCGCCGGTTCGAGGGCGCCCCGCGCCGCCTTCCGCAGCACCTTCAGCATCCGGTACGAGCCCTTGGCGCGGGCCACGGCCGGGGAGTCGTACAGGGTGGCCTCCGCGCCGTCGACGAGCGAGCCGATCGCCCGGATGGCGACCTGGCCCTCCTCGCCGAGGGACGGGAGGACGCCCTCGGTGTAGGCGACCAGCAGAGGGGTCGGGGAGACGATGAGGATGCCGCCCGCGTAGCGGCGGCGGTCCTGGTAGAGGAGGTACGCCGCCCGGTGCAGGGCCACCGCCGTCTTGCCCGTGCCCGGTCCGCCCTCGACGTACGTCACCGAGGCGGCGGGGGCGCGGATCACCAGGTCCTGCTCCGCCTGGATCGACGCCACGATGTCGCGCATGGTGTGGCTGCGGGCCTGGCCGAGGGCCGCCATCAGCGCACCGTCGCCGATCACCGGGAGTTCCCGGCCGTCGAGGGTGGCTTTCAGCTCCGGACGCATCAGGTCGTCCTCGACACCGAGGACCTTGCGCCCCTTGGACCGGACGACCCGACGACGTACGACCCGACCCGGATCGACCGGCGTCGAACGGTAGAACGGCGCGGCGGCGGGCGCCCGCCAGTCGATCACCAGCGGCGTGTAGTCCACGTCGAGGACGCCGATACGGCCGATGTGCAGCGTCTCCGCGATCTCGGCGGTGTTGTCCGCACGGACCGCGCCCTCGGCCGGTTCGACGGCCGTGTACGCGCCGTCCGGCCCCTTCTTGCCGTCCTTCCCGAGGAGCAGGTCGATCCGTCCGAAGAGAAAGTCCTCGAACTCGTTGTTGAGGCGGTTGAGGTGAATTCCCGCCCGGAACACCTGGGCGTCCCGCTCCGCGAGCGCCCCCGGCGTCCCGACCTGACCGCGCTTGGCGGCGTCGTTCATGAGGAACTCAGCCTCGTGGATCTTCTCCTCGAGGCGCCGGTAGACCCGGTCCAGATGTTCCTGTTCGACGCTGATCTCCCGATCCCGTACGGAGTCGTCCTTGACGGAGACGTCGCCTACGGATTCATGGACCGAGCCGAGCGCGGTTTCCTGCTGAGCCTGAGCGGCCACCGGGCCCCCTTCTGACGTGCTGGGCAGCCGTCAACCGTACGCGAAGGGGGGCCCGGAGGCTACGCGCGCGCTCCGGGTTCGCTCACGCGTTCACCTCCACGAGCCGCTTCCCGTCGAACGTCATGACCTCGAAGTGGTCGATCTCGTTCGGCTTGAAGGCGGCGCCGCCGTGCACGTAGAGCGGGGATTTCGCCTCTTCCGTCTTGGCGTTCGGGATGCCGTAGCCCCATTTCGGGACCGCCCAGGAGGTCACCGTCTCGCGCTCGCCGTTCTTGCCCACGGCGATCAGGGAGCACTTGAGCGGGCCCTTGACGTTCTTGAGCTGGAGGACGGCGTGGGTGCCCCAGTCCTTCTTCTCGACGGCGACGACGGCGTTGACCTTGGTGCTCGGGTCGGTGGCTTCCGTCTTGTCGGTCATGACCTGGAAGGCGGCCTTGGCGGGGCTGGTCTCCATGGGCATGGCCTGGTTGCTGCCGGTGTCGTTGCCGCTGTTGACCGCCATCACCGTCAGCGGACCGCCGATGATCAGCGCGGCCGCGGCCGCCACCAGGTACATCCCGCGCCGGCGCTTGAGGGCGCGCCGCTCGGACACCTCGTCGACCAGCCGTTCCGCGAGCCGCGGGCTCGGGCGGGCGGCCAGGGACTCGCCGATGGCCGGGGTGCCCTGGGAGGCGGGCAGATCCGCGAGCGCGGCGAGCATCGGCTCCATCCCGGCGAGCTCGTCGAGCTGCTGAGCGCACCATTCGCAGGTCGCGAGGTGAGCCTCGAAAGCGGTTGCTTCGGCGTCGTCGAGAATCCCGAGGGCGTAGGCGCCGACGGCCTCATGAATGTCACCGGGGTTCTGCTGTCCCCGTGGACCCTGCATGGCTCCTGGACCACCCGTTCCGTATCCCCCGTATGCGTTGTTCATGCCGTCACCCCCCGCTCCTCCAGCGCCAGCTTCATCGACCGCAGGGCGTAGAACACCCGCGAGCGCACGGTGCCGCTGGGGATGCCGAGCGTCTCGGCCGCCTCATTGACCGTACGCCCTTTGAAGTACGTTTCGACCAAGACTTCCCTGTGAGCAGGGGTCAGGTCGTCCAGCGCGTCCGACAGTGTCATCAGCCACAACGCCTTGTCGATCTCGTCCTCCGCGGGGATGACCTCCAGCGGCGACGGGTCCACCTCCTGCGGCCGGGCCTGCCGGCTGCGGTGGCCGTCGATGACGATGCGCCGGGCAACCGTCACAAGCCAGGGGCGTACCGAACCGGTCGCACGATTGAGCTGACCGGCGTTCTTCCAGGCACGGATGAGCGTCTCCTGCACGACGTCCTCGGCGCGCTGCCGGTCTCCGGCGACCAGCCGCAGGACATAGGCGAGGAGGGGTCCCGCGTGTTCCCGGTACAGCGCACGCATCAGCTCCTCGTCGGGTTCGGTCGACGAGGGCTGGGACATGCGATGTCGGGCCCTTGGCCTTCGTTCATCAGCCACGGCGGAATCCTTGCGCACGCCTACCTCCGGTGTCCGGGGGTTCCCCCAGTCGGTCGCTCATCTCCGGGTACGTGCGTAGGCGGGCGTGTGTTCAAAGAGGTCGCACATATTTCTTGGTCGGGGTGTGAAGAGGGTTTCTTGATCACTCCGTGCGGTCGGGGCGTCACATTCGGATGGGTTGGGGGTGGGGTCCGGGGCGGTCCCGGATGGGTTCCGGGCGGGTCCCGGATGGGTTCCGGGTGGGTCCCGGGCAGGTCCCGGATAGGTTCCGGGCAGTCCCGGATGGGTTCACGCGCGGGCGAGGGCCGCCCGGCGCCGGTGCCGGGCCACGCGCTCCCGGTTGCCGCACACCTCACTGGAGCACCATCGTCGGCGCCGGCCCCGCGAGGTGTCGAGATAGACGATCGGACAGTTGTCCCCCTCGCACTGCCTGAGGCTCGCCCGCGCCACCGGATCGGTGAGCAGATCGAGGGCGTCCCGGGCGACGACGGAGAGCAGTTCATCGCAGCCGGGCGGGGTGCGCAGCCGGCGGTGCAGCGAACCGTCGTCCGCGCGGACGGCCCAGGGCGCGGGCGGGGTGGCCAGCGCGACCGCGTTGACGCGGGCGAGCGCCGTGCCGGCGGGCCGCGCGTCCAGTTCGCCGCGCACCAACTGCGCGATGTGTCCGCGCAGTTCACAAAATCTCAGGAGCCAGGAGGTGTCCGCCTCCAGCGGCGTGCCCGGGGGCACCAGGCCGGACGCGGCGATCCAGGCGCGCAGCCGGACGGCCGAGTCGAGCCGTTCCTCGGGATGGGTGGTCGCCGTCAGGTCCAGGCAGATCCGCCCGGAGTCGAACCGCAGCTCGTACGAGGCCGTGGCCATGCCCGATGCCATGTGCCTGTCACCGCCTTGGGGTTACCGCCGTGAGGGGTCGGTGAGGTGTCAGCGAAAGGTGCCTGCGGGGGTCGTACCCCCTACAGTGCATGCCCGCACGCGCGGCCGGAAGACTCAGTACCGCTCATGTCCTGGACGCGTGCTTATGCGGCCGCGCGCCTGAGCCATGTCACCCGTGCCACGGCGTCGGTTGACTGAAGGACATGACAGACAACAGCACGGGGCGGCGTACGACCGCCGGAGGTGTACTGGGTGCGGCCACGGTCGCGATGGGCCTGATCGCCGGGGTCTTCTACATTTTCGCCTGCGACGTCATGCCGTCACTGGCCCGCAGCGACGACCGGGTCTTCATCGAGGTCATGCAGAACATCAACGACGTGATCCAGAACCCGGTGTTCTTCCTGAGCTTCATGGGCGCGCTGGTTCTGACGGCGATCTCGGCCTGGCAGCTGCGCGGCTCGCCGTACCGGTGGTGGGTGTTCGCCGCCCTCGCCGCGTACGCGCTCGCCTTCCTCTTCACCGTCGTCGTGAACATCCCGCTCAACAACGACCTCGCGGACGCGGGCGACCCGGCGAAGATCGCCGATCCGGCCGCCGTACGCGAGAAGTTCGAGGACACGTGGGTGGCGTGGAACGTCGTACGGGCGCTGCTGTCGACGCTGGCGCTGGCGTGCCTGGCCCGTGCGCTGCTGCTGTACCGGCGACCGTAGAACCTGTCTCCGATCCCCGGTCCGGCGCAGGCTCTACACGTCGGCGTACTTGGAGTCCGCGGCCGGGTCGAGTGCGAGCCGGTAGCCGCGCTTGACGACGGTCTGGATGAGCTTGGGCGCGCCAAGTGCCGTACGCAGCCGGGCCATCGCCGTCTCCACGGCATGCTCGTCCCGCCCGGCTCCCGGCAGCGCGCGCAGCAGCTCGGACCGGGCCACCACCCATCCCGGCCGCCGCGACAGGGCCCGCAGCAGCGACATCCCGGCGGGCGGTACGGGCCGCAGCGCCCCGTCCACCATCACCGCGTGCCCGCGGATCTCCACCCGGTGCCCGGCGATGGGCAACGTCCGTGCCCGCCCCGGCAGTTCCTGGCACAGCAGCTGTACGAGGGGGCCGAGCCGGAAGCGTTCGGGCTGGACCGTGTCGATGCCGTGCGCTTGCAGCGGCAGGGCGGTGACCGGGCCGACGCAGGCGGGGAGCACGTCGTGGTGGAGGGCGGCGAGCAGCTCGGGCAGCAGGCCGCGGTCCTCCGCCCTGGACAGCAGGGAGGCGGCGGCGGGCGCGCTGGTGAAGCTGAGCGCGTCCAGGCCGCGGGTGACCGTCGCGTCGAGCAGCCGGTCGACGGGGCCTATGTCCTCCGGCGGCATCCACCGGTACACGGGGACGCCGACGACCTCGGCTCCCGCGGCCCGCAGCGACTCCACGAACCCGGGTACCGGCTCGCCGTGCAGCTGGATGGCGACGCGGCGGCCTTCGACGCCCTCCTCCAGGAGCTTGTCGAGCACCTCGGCCATGGACTCGGAGGAGGGGGACCACTCCTCGGTCAGCCCCTGGGCCCTTATGGCGCCCTTGACCTTGGGGCCGCGGGCGAGCAGCTCGACACCGCGCAGCCGCGCGAGCAGATCCTCGCCGAGCCCCCACCCGTCGGCGGCCTCGACCCAGCCCCGGAAGCCGATGGCGGTGGTGGCCACCACGACATCCGGTGCCTCGTCGATCAGCTCCTTGGTGGCGGCGAGCAGTTCGCCGTCGTCGGCGAGCGGCACGATGCGCAGGGCGGGCGCGTGTACGACGGAGGCGCCGCGGCGCTGGAGCAGCGCCCCGAGCTCGTCGGCCCGGCGCGCGGCCGTCACGCCCACGGTGAACCCCGAGAGGGGGCCGTGATCTGGTCGGGCCGGTCGCTGCTGTTCGTCGTACATGGCTCGGCTCTCGTCTCGCGCTCGTCGAGTCGTCGTGCATGGGGTGGTGCGGTGGTGCGGTCGTGCGCCCAGGCAGTGCGCTCGTACGTCTGGGTGGTGCGGTCGTGCACCCGGGTTGTGCGCTCGTGAAGGTGCGGCTGACCGAGCCTGTCAACGCCCCGTGACAGGCTCGGATCAGCTTGATGTCGCTGGTGTTACGTCACACCTTGGCGTAGCTGAGCTGCGCCTTCGCCTCCTTGGCCGCCGCGGCCGGGGCTCCGGCGGCGGCCGGGCGGCGAAGGTATACAGCCCAGGTGACCGCGAAGCAGACCGCGTAGAAGGCGAGGAAGGTGACGAAGGCGCCGGTGCCGGAGCCGTAGGAGAGGAAGGACTGCCGGAAGGCGAGGTTGATGCCGACGCCGCCGAGCGCGCCCACCGCGCCGATGAGCCCCATGGAGGCGCCGGAGAGCCGACGCCCGTACAGGGCGGCTTCCTCCCCTTCGAGTCCCTTGGCGAGCGCCTTGGCCTGGAAGATGCCGGGGATCATCTTGTACGTCGACCCGTTGCCGAGCCCGCTGAGCACGAACAGGACCACGAAGACGGCGACGAACAGCGGCAGCGACTTCTGCATGGAGGCGAAGACGAGGATGGCGGTCGCCGCGGCCATGCCGATGAAGTTGTAGAGGGTGATCTTCGCGCCGCCGTACCGGTCGGCGAGCCAGCCGCCGACGGGCCGGATCAGCGAGCCGAGCAGCGGACCGATGAAGGTGAGGTACGCCGCCTGCAGGGGCGTACGCCCGAACTGGACCTGGAGCACCTGTCCGAAGGCGAACGCGTAGCCGATGAACGACCCGAACGTGCCGATGTACAGGAAGGCCATGATCCAGGTGTGCGCGTCCTTCGCGGCGTCCTTGGCGGCTCCGGTGTCGTTCTTCACGGACGAGATGTTGTCCATGTAGAGCGCGGCGAGGGCGGCGGCGACGAGGATGAGCGGGATGTAGATCCCCAGCAGGACCCTCGGCCCGCCGCTCGCCCCGATGATGGCGAGCGCCACGAGCTGGATGACCGGCACGCCGATGTTGCCGCCGCCGGCGTTGAGCCCGAGCGCCCACCCCTTCTTCTTCAGCGGGAAGAAGGCGTTGATGTTGGTCATGGAGGAGGCGAAGTTCCCGCCCCCGATCCCGGCGAGCAGACCGATGACGAGGAAGGTGGAGAAGGAAGTCCCCGGCTTCATGACCACGAACGCGGCGATCGTCGGGATCAGCAGCAGGCTGGCCGACACGATCGTCCAGTTCCGCCCGCCGAAGATCGCGACCGCGAAGGTGTAAGGCACCCGCACGACCGCCCCGACCAGCGTCACCATGGACGTCAGCATGAACTTGTCGGCCGGGGTGAGCCCGTACTCGGGCCCCATGAAGAGCACGAGCACGGACCACAGGGTCCAGATCGAGAACCCGATGTGCTCGGACAGCACGGAGAACAACAGATTCCGGCGTGCGACCTTCTCGCCGGTCTCGTTCCAGAAGGCCTCGTTCTCCGGATCCCATTCCTCGATCCAGCGGCCTCCCCTGCTCCGTGCGGGGGCTGTACTAGGGGCTGTCATGACGCCTCCACGGTTCTCCGGTGCGGTGCGCGTGTCGTACTTGGGGATGACAACCGAAGGTAGGGAGGGCGCGTTTCCGGCCTGTGCCTGTGGGTGACCGGAAAGGAACTTTGCTCTCACTCGGGCGGGGATGGGTCGGTGAGGACGAGACCACGCGCGAAGGCGTCGAGGCCGGGGAGAGCGGCGTAGAGCTGTCCCAGTTCGTTGGTGAAGGCGAGCAGCTGGACGTCGACGGCGGGCTCCCCCGTACGCCAGTGGTAGGCCAGGACTCCCAGGACGGCATCGGGGTCCTGCGGGTCGTCGGGGTCCTGCGGGTCGTGGGGATTCAGCGGCACGAAGCGGAGGACGCGCATCCCGTCGCCGAGGTGGTCGGTGGCGAAGTCCTCCCTGACCGGCATCCTCCCGGTCGCCTCCTCGTACTCGAGGGATCCGGAGTAGTACTAGGCGGCCGCCACGTCGTCGTGCTCCGGCTGCCAGAAGCCCACGAAGACGGGCACGGGCGGCTTGCGCAGATCGGGCCAGTACAGGAGGTGGAAGTGCGCGGGCACCAGGTCGAACAGCTGGGCGCAACTGTCCCGGATCTGGTCGGCGACGCGGGAGTGCAGGTCGTCCGCGATGTTCTGGTGCCTACTGCTGCGGGGGCTGGCCGTAGGGGTTGGGGTGCGGCTGACCGTACGGGGCGGGCTGCGACTGCGGTTGTCCGTACGGCTGTTGGGGTTGCTGCGGCTGCGGCTGCTGGGGCTGCTGGGGTACGGCGCCGGGCTGGGCATAGGGGCCAGGGGCCGCCTGCTGGCCGTAGGGGGACGGAGCGGGGGCCTGTTGCCCGTACAGGCCGGGGGCGGGCGGAGCGTACTGGCCGGGGGCATACGGGCCTGGGGCCTGCTGGCCGGGGGCGTACGGGGCAGGGGGCTGCCGGCCGGGGGCGTACGGGCCAGGGGGCTGCTGGCCGTGCGGGCCCGCGATCTGCTGTGCGTACGCCGTCGGCGGCAGATACCGCACCCGGCCGCCCTCCTCCGTCACCGGCGCGAACCCGGCGGCCTGCAATCGGGCCGCGAACTTGGCGTTGCGCTTGCGCGTGACGGGGAGGCCGATGGCGATGGCAGCCATGAGCACCGCCCACAGAATGCCCGCCACGGTGAAGGCGGTGGAGTCCCCACCGGCCCGGACCCCCAGCACGACACACCCGACGGTGACGCCGAGGGCCCCATACAACATCCGCTTCTCGGCGTTCTTCCCGGTCAGGTCGAAGTTGATCCGCGCCTTGAGCAGTTCATGCGCGTCGGGGATGACGGGCGGGAGGGACTTGGGCTCCCCGTCCCCGGCCTGCGGAAACTGCGCCCAGTTCTGCGCGGCCCGCGCCTGGGCCTGCGGACTGGGATCGGGCACGATGAGCATCACGAGCGCGTTGTTCCGCCCACCGCCCTGCCGTACGTCCGCGTACTCGTACCCGAACTGCTGGGCGATGAAGGCGAGCCGGGCCAGCTTCTTCACGGAGGCTATGGGGCTGGTGAGCTGAACCGGCTCCCCACTCGCCATCAACTGGAACATCTTCCGTACCTGCCGCTTACTCACCGCGCCAACTCCCCGTCCAGCCAACAGCCTTCACTTACGCAACCGCACTACGGTGCCATGCCCGCATACGTCTGCAAAACCGGGGGAGCGCCCACTTGACTCGGGCTTGACGGGGCCTTGGCGCGCCTGCGGCTTCTCGCACAGGTTTCGGCCGTCGGCGGCGGCACGTTGCATGATCATGCAGAATGTTGCATAGTCTTGCCATGTCCAAGGTCCTCACCTCCCTCCCGACCGGCGAGCGCGTCGGCATTGCCTTCTCCGGCGGGCTCGACACCTCGGTCGCCGTCGCCTGGATGCGCGACAAGGGCGCCATCCCGTGCACGTACACCGCCGACATCGGTCAGTACGACGAGCCCGACATCGCGTCCGTGCCCGGTCGCGCCTCCGCGTACGGCGCCGAGATCACCCGGCTCGTCGACTGCCGTGCCGCGCTGGTCGAGGAAGGGCTGGCGGCGCTCGCGTGCGGCGCGTTCCACATCAGGTCGGGCGGCCGCCCGTACTTCAACACCACGCCGCTGGGACGTGCCGTGACCGGCACGCTGCTGGTGCGGGCCATGCTCGAGGACAGGGTGCAGATCTGGGGCGACGGCTCCACGTTCAAGGGCAACGACATCGAGCGGTTCTACCGGTACGGGCTGCTCGCCAATCCGCACCTGCGGATCTACAAGCCCTGGCTGGACGCGGACTTCGTCACGGAGCTCGGCGGCCGCAAGGAGATGTCGGAGTGGCTGCTCGAGCACGGGCTGCCGTACCGGGACTCGACGGAGAAGGCGTACTCCACGGACGCCAACATCTGGGGCGCCACGCACGAGGCCAAGACCCTGGAGCACCTCGACACCGGCATCGAGACGGTCGACCCGATCATGGGCGTGCGTTTCTGGGACCCGTCGGTGGAGATCGCCACGGAGGACGTGACGGTCGGCTTCGACCAGGGTCGCCCGGTCACCATCAACGGCAAGGAGTTCGCCTCCCCGGTCGACCTCGTCATGGAGGCCAACGCGATCGGTGGCCGGCACGGTCTGGGCATGTCCGACCAGATCGAGAACCGGGTGATCGAGGCCAAGAGCCGCGGCATCTACGAGGCACCCGGGATGGCCCTGCTGCACATCGTCTACGAGCGTCTGGTCAACGCGATCCACAACGAGGACACCGTGGCCGCGTACCACAACGAGGGCCGGCGGCTCGGCCGGCTGCTCTACGAAGGCCGCTGGCTGGACCCGCAGGCGCTGATGGTGCGCGAGTCACTGCAGCGCTGGGTCGGCGCGGCGATCACCGGCGAGGTGACCCTGCGGCTGCGGCGCGGCGAGGACTACTCGGTCCTCGACACCCGGGGCCCGGCGCTCAGTTACCACCCGGACAAGCTCTCCATGGAGCGGACCGAGGACTCGGCGTTCGGCCCGGTGGACCGGATCGGCCAGCTCACCATGCGGAACCTGGACATCGCCGACTCCCGTGCGCGGCTCGAGCAGTACGCGGGCCTGGGCATGGTCGGCACCGCCCACCCGACGCTGATCGGCGCCGCGCAGGCGGCCTCGACCGGTCTGATCGGCGCCATGCACGAGGGCGGCGCCGAGGCGATCGCCTCGCGCGGCGAAGCCACGGCCGAGGAGGCGGCCGAGGAGACGATGCTGGACCGCGCCGCGATGGAGTCCGGCACGGACTGAGACCAGTCACCGGTCGTACGCACCTGGGCAGCGGGGGGGGGGGGGGGGGGGGGGGGGGGGGGGGGGGGGGGGGGGGGGGGGGGGGGGGGGGGGGGGGGAGGAGGAGGGGGGGGGGGGGGGGGTGTTT